>CAYZTB010000007.1:0-86891 GCA_964481195.1 uncultured Bacteroidia bacterium
TGGTTTAGAGCTGCATTTATTGAATATTTATAAGCTCATTGAAAGTTTCAAACCAAAATCTGTGGTCATAGATCCTATTTCAAGTCTTGTGGGAGAAGGTGAGGAGCGTGAGGTTTCATCTATGATTACCCGTATGATTGATCTCTTTAAATCCAGGGGCATCACTACCTTTTTTACAAGTCTTGTTTCCGGAAAGTTTCAAAGTAACCCAAGTGGAGAAATCGGTGTTTCATCGTTGATTGATACCTGGATTATTGTACGGATGGAAGAAGATAAGGAAGGAAAAAAACGTACCCGTGAAGTTTTCATTGTTAAGTCTCGTGGCACCAACCATGATGGCGATGTGCACACATTTAATTTGAGTGATGATGGAATTATTTTGATGCCAACTGATAGTAAAGCTAAATTAAGCACCAAAAAGAAAAAAAATGCTGAGAAAAATGTTGATTAGAATGAAAAAAAGAATTAAATTCAAATCAATCAATCAATCAATCAATCAATCAATGAAAATAATTCAGCCACTATTCATTGTAGGTGTTGGTGGCTCAGCCGGAGCGCTTAACGCATATAAAGATTTGCTGAAGGCAATGCCGCCTGATTTAGGTATGGCTTTTGTTATTATTTCTCACATGAGCCCCACCGCTCATAGTCACTTAGCTAAAATACTGCAGAGGCACACAAAAATGTCGGTAACCGTTGCTTCTGAGGAAATGCCGATACTTGCGAATCATGTTTACGTAATTCCTCCGGACTCGGATCTTACTATGGAAAATTATCAGTTCAAAGTAATCTCACCTCGATCGGGCAGAAACAAACAAATAGATTTATTTTTTATTTCATTGGCAAATGAAATGGGTGCGCGTGCTATCGGCATTATTCTTTCCGGATATGATCACGATGGCACTGAGGGCTGCAAGCATATCAAGGCCAACGGAGGGAAAACCTTTACTCAGGACAAGTCTGCCGAAATTAGTTTCATGCCGCTCAGCGCTCAGGCAGCAGGCTGTGTTGATTTTGTTTTACCGCCCAACAAAATTCCGGATAAGCTAAAAAGATTGGCAGCGTTTTAAAAGGACTTGATATTAAAGAAGAAATAATTTAAACACCATGAAGCTACTTGATGATAAACTCGAACAAAAAATTTCTAGGTTGGAACTGGAGAATAAAAAGCTCGTTGACAAACTCAAACAAGCTGAAGAATCTATTGAGGCCGATTTAACAAAACACAAAGCAGAAGAAAAAGAATTAAGAGAAAAAAATCAGCTATTAAAAATCACGAACGAGGAACTTACTGAAGCCTCGAATATATTGAAAGAAAATTCAAAGAGTCTGTTAAGAAATCAACAGCAATTTGAGGAAGCACAAAAAATCGCTCACATGGGTAGTTGGGAGTGGGATATACCCGCCAATAGAATTTCCTGGTCAGATGAGCTCTTCAGAATATACGGGTTATCTGCACAACAATTTATTCCAATAGCCGGCAGTGCGGTAAAATATACACATCCGGATGACATAGAATTTGTAAATAAAATTACGGATTCTGCATATAAAGATAAAAAACCGTTTTCAATCAGCTATCGCATCATTGATTCAAAAGGGAAAGAACACGTTGTGCATGAAAAAGTTCAGGCGATAGTAAATGGCGATGGTGTTACCATTAAAATGTACGGCACTCTTCACGACATTACAGAACAAAAAAAAGTGGAGGAGCTCACAAAAGAGAAAAAACTGTCAGAGGAATTATCAATTGCCAAAGATCAATTTTTTTCAAGTATGAGTCATGAAATACGTACACCTTTGAATAGTATAATAGGCTTTACCAAGCTCCTGCTCAAGAACGGAATTACTGAAACACAAAGAAAGCAGTTGCAGGCAGTGAAATCATCCGGAGACATTTTGTTGGTATTGATAAATGATATTCTTGATTTATCAAAAATTGATGCTGGCAAAATACACTTTGAAGAAACGGAATTAGAATTAGCCGAATTAGTTAATACAGTTACCACCAGTTTTGAAATACGGTTTGGAGAAAAGCATTTTAGAGTTATAAAAAAATACGATGATAACATTCCGAAAATAGTATTGGGCGACCCTGTCCGTATTGAACAGATATTCCTTAACCTGCTTAATAATGCATTTAAATTTACTCCCGAAAGGGGGCAAATAAGTATCAATACTACTTTACAAAAAGAAGATGATGAAACAGCGAGTATTGAATTTAGTATTTCCGATACTGGTATTGGAATTCCACCGGAAAAATTAGGGACCATCTTCGAACCATTTCTTCAAGCCAACAACAATACTTCACGAAAATACGGAGGCACAGGTTTGGGATTAAGCATTGTAAAACGTTTAGTGAAATTGATGGGTGGTACTATTTCTGTAAAAAGTAAATTGAATAAAGGCAGCACTTTTTCTTTTATTCTTCCATTAAAAAAAACCACTGCTACTGAAGTCTCACAAGAGACTAAAGTTCTTCTTCGCACCAGCGAACTTCGTGAAATTGGGCATTTAAAAATATTGTTGGCAGAAGATGCGCTGTTAAACCAATTTTTAATAGAAACGATTATGCATAATTTCGATTTTGAAGTGGATGTAGCAGAAAATGGAAAAATTGTGATTGAATTACTGGAGAAAAATGATTACGATATAATTCTAATGGATTTAATGATGCCCGAAATGGACGGCTATGAAGCGACCGGATATATCCGTAATAAAATGAAACCGCCAAAATCATTAATTCCTATCATTGCATTAACTGCTGATGTAAACAACCAAGTTGTAGCAAAATGCAAAGAAGCAGGAATGAATGACTATAGTTCAAAACCCTTTAATGAAATTGAGCTGTTAAATAAGATGTCTCGACTTGTGAAAAAAAATAAGGACATAGCAGGCCTATCGACTGCTGCTCCAAACAGTAATTAGATTTCAGGAGTGATAAAACCGGCAGTAATCTTGATATACCCGGGGAAAGAATCACTCCGGTAGCAGGCTGTATTAATTTCGTTTTGCCACTTAACAAAATTCCGGACAAACTAAAAAAAATAGCAAATGCAATTAAAATTTAGAAACAAGTTTCAAAACCCGAATTCTTAATTGCATTTTAAACAACCAAATTAAAATTCATTTTTTTGAATGAGCTATCAGAGGAGCTAAGTTGTTTTTTAAATTGCGTTTCTATATCAGCAAGATTTTTCCTGGAGCCATTGAGTTTTTGCCTTTTATACTGACGACAACCGATTTTAAGGATTTTTGATCAGTTGTCATCAGTATATACCGATCGAAAGATTTCCTTAATCTCATTTAGCATCGGTATAGCCTAATAAATTAATTGTGTTTGACGGGACTCTCAGCAGGTAACTGATAACAGGCTCGTCTACCATTTCGTTGGTCATGGAAGGAGGGTTGGGGAATTTCCATGTTCCCGATGTCAGTTTTGCCAACCCGACAACCCATCAAGACCCCGTCAAACAGAATTTCAAATAACTTCCAGTTCCACATTGGAATGCAGCAAAGTTTGTTCTGCTGCTTTTAAAATAGAAAAGGCTCCATTGAGCGAACCTGATTCTGCATAATTCCTAAGCACAGGCTCCGTTCCTGAAGCGCGGATCATCAGCCATTCGTTCTCGTTAAAAAAATATTTATATCCGTCTGTAGATTCTGTGCGCTGTATTTTATATTCCCCAAAGGTTTTATAAGTATTTTTTTTACAATTGCTTACAATTTCATTTTTCAGTTCTTCTTTCAAATGCAGGTCGGAACGCTCAAAAGAAAACGCGCCTACAATGGCGTACACTTCCTTAATGAGTTCCTGTAATGATTTTCCTGATTTAGCCATGTATTCCCAAATAGTCAGCCCAATCCAGATCCCATCCCGTTCAGGAATATGACCTTTAATGGCAATTCCCCCTGATTCTTCTCCTCCCAGCAGTACATCTTCTTTTATCATGATGGCTGCGATGTATTTAAATCCAATTTTGGTGACCTGCTGCTCCAAACGAAAATGTTTGCACATCTTTTCTATTTTGGGACTTACTGAAAAAGCAGTCACTACTTTACCGCGCATTCCCTTCTGTTCAAACAAATATTTTATCAGAAGTAAAATTATATGATTGGAATCAATAAAATTTCCCTCATTATCATATAATCCTATACGGTCTGCATCTCCATCGGTAGCTAATCCGCAATCAATTGTTTTTGTTTTCTTAATTAATTTTGAAAGCTCCTGTAAATTTTTATGAATAGGTTCAGGTGCCTGCTCATTGAAAGAAGGATTGTTCTCGCAATGAAGCAAGGTAACATCAGGAAATAAACGCTTAATCACATTTTGACCCGCACCGTACATGGCATCATAGGTAAAACGCAACCCGGACTTTTGTATAGCATCAATATCAAAGTTTGCTTTCACATGATCGCAATACATGGTTTCCAGATCAATATATTCTATCAGTCCTTCACCTACCAATTCTGTAATAGATAATTTTTCAAGATCTATAGAATTAATCTCAGGGATCAATTTTTCTATCTCTTCCACTTTTTCAGGAAGCATAGGTCCGCCATAGCCTCCTTTGAGCTTGAATCCGTTATACGAAGGTGGATTGTGGCTGGCTGTTATGATAATTCCTATGGAGGATTTTTTATTTACGGTTCCGAGCGAAACCATTGGCGTGGAAACAAAATCTGTTGAAAGAAAGACTTTGATCGAATTATTGCACAAAATTTTTGCAACGGTTTCAGCAAACAATTTCCCTCCGAAACGGGTATCATACCCAACTACAACCGAAGGTTGATTGGTTGATTGGTTGATCGGGTAATTAGTTAACAACCACTTTGCGGTTCCCTCTGCGACTCGTGCCACATTGTCTACGGTAAAATCCTTGGCTATGATTGCACGCCACCCATCTGTGCCAAATTTTATTTCTGTCATATTAATTATTTTTTGTTGTTTAAAATTTTCCTTCCGTTTGTAAAAACCCACTCAAAGTTTTTGTCAAACCAGCTGTTAAACCGGTTGATTGCAATTGCTATTTTTTTAAGTATTTTCATTTGGGCTATTTTTAATACCCTAGTATTTTAAGTTCAAGGCGCTCTCCCGATATTTTATCTTCTTCTGTATTTTTTTTATCATATTTGTTCTTCACCTCTTTCTGTTTTCCGGAATCTTTTTCTGTCACACGATCCTTACTAATACCTTTATTTATAAGATAATCTACAACAGACTGGGCTCTCTTCCGGGCAAGGACAGCAAAGAAGCTTTTGTTTTCTTTCGTATCTATTAAATAGGATAGCTGGACTGACATATCTGTATACCTCGATAACAAAAGAAAGATTTTATTCAACTCTACCATAGAGGCAGGCAAGATGCTCGCTCTGTCAATATCAAAAAATACATTGCTTAAAATAATTTTTGAGTCTGGGCCAAGTGGAGACATCAGGTCTACTTTATGCGTTTCGTAATAGTTGTCCTTTTTATTGAGGTCTATATTTTCCGAATGAAACAGATAGCCATCCGCTTCATATATAATATTATTATTTCTTCCTGGAGGAAGAGGTAGTATGTAATCTCCGGTTTTGTAATGTGAACTGTAAATACCTGAGACTTCTCCCGTTTCATTATCTGTTACAGTTATTTTTACGTTTTTCGGTACCTTTCCATCTATGTCAATCACTTTGCCCTTCAGAACACTAAAAGGGAATTTTTTTTGATCTGTAAATGTTGCGAAGTATAGATCCTTTTTATTATATACTCCTGCTCTGATCGCAGCCGGGGAATATTCCTGATACGTTGTTGTAGTTGCGTAAAGTATATCATCCATTTTTGTTTTTGCCGGGTATCCAACCTTCTTAGGCTCAGACCATGTGCCATCAGTTCCGAGTGTGCTGCTGAAAACATCAAAGCAGCAGCTTTGCTTGTTTTTATTTGAACTGAAAAATAAAGTATGTTTGTCTGAATAAATAAAAGGCGCCTCTTCATCAAAGGATGTATTAATAATAGGGCCCATGTTGGTTGCTTTTCCCCATTCTCCATTAGGTAATTTAGTACAAGTGTAAATATCCTTTCCCCCAAACCCTCCTGCCCGGCTGCTTGTAAAATATAAGGAATAACCATCGGCCGAAATATATTCATTGAATTCCCACCCTTTGAGATTTACTGGGCTGCTTAATTTTTCAGGTGAAGTCCATTTATTTTCAGATAACCGGCTAACGTATAAATTACCATCTCCTTTCTCATCTCTATAGATCAATACTATCTGCCCATCTAGTGAAGTAGCAACGGTGGCTTCATTGATGGTGGTAGTAGTATCAACGACTCTTTTAGTGAGATCGAAATCGGCATTCACAGGAATATAGAGGTCTTCAAAATATTTTTCACCTGCGGATAATTTATTTTTTATGCCGCCTGGTTTTTGAAATGTTAATGTCATGATGGATTGATCGGCAGATAAAGTAGAGACATACTCCATGTAACGGGAAGGTTGATCATTCCGGGAAGTGTCTAACTCCTTTAATCTTTTACCAATCCTACACATTTCAATTTTCCAATTTATCTCCTCCAAGAGAGAGGTGTCTTTAGGCGCAACTAGATACTTCGGCTTATTAGCCAGAAATATTTTTTTAAATTTTTCATATGATGTAATTGCTAGATCAAATTTATTATCAAGAAAATAAGCATCGCCTTGGTATTTGATTGTAACTGCAGGTAAAGTAGTACCCACTGCTTTTGTAAGATACCCGGCAGCCTTTGCTTTTTGCGACCTGGAATTTAGATAACAAATTCCTGCTTTATAATTTAAATCCGCGTCTGATGGATAGTAGGTGAGCGAATCAAGATAAATGGGTAAAGCTGCGCCAAAACTATTATTGGAAAATAAATTATCCGCTTCAGCGTTTTTTTTCATATCTGCTTGCCCCCATAGGCGAATGGTGCTGACCGAAAAAACAAATACAATTGTTGATAAGACTTTCACTATTATACCTGTTTATCGTATTTCTCCAATTTTTCTGTAAGTTCTTTTATGCTGAAAGGTTTAACTATAAAATCATTTGCACCTGCTTCGAATGCAGCATCTAGCAACGGTTTATTATGCAGTACCGACATCATTATGATTGGCGCTTTGTAAAGATTTACTGAGCGGAGAACATTCACTAACGATAATCCAGAAATTCCGGGCATCATAATATCACTGATAATAAGATCGAAAACTTCTTTCTCTGTAAATTTTATAGCTTGTTCGCCATTTTCAGCTATTATTGCTTTATGCCCTAAATTCTCAATGCTGTTTTGAAGCGTTTTAAGAGTAACTCTATCGTCTTCTATAATTAGAATGTTCATCATAGGTTGGTAGTTCTGGTATTTATTATTTTTATTTATCTCTATTTTGCTAAAGATACCCCCATTCAAAACGGCAAAGCCAAATATTCGATAAAAGGGTGTTTTAGCCAGTCCAAAACCGAAGCTTATTGCCGGTATCTATTTATATTTGTGTACGAAGTGATTCTTAGTTTTTATTACAAACAAAAAACCAGATTCCTGTTCCAATAATGAAATGAGTAGCGCAAACAATACTTTTCAGAAGTCAGAAAATGACATCAGGATACTGGTGGTAGAGGATAACCTCCTCAACCAGAAGCTGGTAGGTTTTATACTTACTGATTGGGGATATAAATATGACATTTCTATCCATGGGAAAAGCGCGATCGAAAATCTTAGGCTTAACACCTATGATCTTATTTTAATGGATATTCAAATGCCTGAAATGAATGGGCATGAAATCACGGAATATATCCGGAAAAAACTAAAACTTGAGATGCCAGTCATCGCTATGTCCGCTCATGCGATGCCGGGTGAAAAAGAAAAATGTTTAAAAGTTGGCATGACGGATTATATTGCAAAGCCCCTCAATGAAACAGAATTATTAAACCTGATTACCCGATATCTTTTTTCAACTATTTCCAAAAACAGAATAAACATGAGCCCCATAAAGAATGATATCAAAAACGTAATCAATCTGGATTACTTAATAGAATTGTCAAAGGGAAATATGATCTTTATAAAAGAAATGACTGATACCTTTCTTGTAGAAAACCCCAAAGAAATCCATTCGCTTGAGAAGGCGATTCGTAACAGAAATTTTGGGCATATAAAACAAAGTGCGCATTTTCTGCAATCTTCTATCCCGTTTGTAGGACTGGATAAGATTATTGAAAACGAGGTCTACGAAATAGAGCGGATTGCTGCAGACAGAGTGACCCTGCATAAAAATGAATCAGCTGACAGCAGTCTGTCAGATATTCAACAAATAGAAAAATTATTTTCCAAAATAAAAGAAACTTGTGAGAAGGCTTGCCTGGAGCTCCAAGCATAAAGTGCCTTTGTAGAATAAGGCAAAGTCAGATTAATCTATACCAAATGCCATAGGATTAATTATCTTGAGGATTATTATCCCTCCAAAAAATAATGCAATAAACACAAGTATTGTTATAACAAAACGTTTATATATTATTGCCTCACTCTTTACGGCCATCATTTTAAAAAGATTGTTCAGTGAATTATTTATTTTTTTAAATTTTGATTCCGTTTTAACAATATAATCGAATGCCCCGTGTTTAAACGATTTTATAGCAATATCAATACGATCGTCACCGGTTAGCATGAGGACGCTGGTTTCCGGAGATTCTTTTTTTATCCAATCTAAGACCTTAATTCCGTCTGCAGCATCCAGGAACTTACTGTTAAGATGATAATCAAGAATAACCACATCGGGTTTTACTTCTTTAAATTTTATCATGCAGGTTTCTCCTGTTATAAAAGAATGAACCTGAATGGGCTTCTTCTCAAAAGTAGTTTCTAAGTCAGCTTGCAACTCCAGCGCAAAAGCTTTGTTGTCTTCTACAATAAATATTTTAATCGGGTTTTGATTTTTCATAGTAATGATTTTAAGTCATGTTAGTAATATGTTCGGTGTATTTCAAGTAATAATATTGGTTATTTTTTCTGGTCTATATCTGAAATTATTTCATGCTGAAAAACATCCTTAATGAACTGCTCTACTTTTCCAAATGCCTGTTCATCTTTATTGACATATTTGCATCCATATTTTGTGAGTGTTTTTGAAACAACATCAAATTCTTTTTGAGCGCTCAACAATATAATATTAGCATCGGGGTTTGTGCTTTTTATTTTTTTAATTATTGATAGTCCGGTGGCTGCATCACTTTGAATAGAGTTTAATAAATGATCTATGATAATGACAGTTGGATTTAGATACATATCCATTAAACTTGCTTCTCCGATCGGAAAAATTTTAATTTCGATCACATCAGAAAATTTTAATTTTAAATATTCTTCTAATAATTTGGCGTAAGCAGCATTATCTTCAACTATGAAAATAATTTTGGGATTTGATAGCTGTGTCATAGTGAATATATGAATGTTTATAGTTGATTAGTTTGTAGTAGGTTCATTTAAGCAAAGAAGTAAAGCGACTATTTTTCTGTTTAATTATTGATACTATTCCCAGGGCTGAAGTACAGCAGAATCTTTACGGGTTAAAATGTTTTTTATTAATTTTTTAACGTACTTAAATGCGTTTTCGTCTTTTTGCACATATCCGCAATCGTATTTTTTGATTGCATCTATGATTACACCTGGTCTTTCCTGCGAAGTGAGTACAATAATTTGAGTATTGGGTTTCAGGTTTTTGATCTGCTCTATTATCTCAAGCCCGTTGTGTGCATCTTCATATTTGCTGTTTAGAAAATAATCTACAATAACAATGCCCGGGTTGCGGTGTAATTCCATCAGGCACATTTCCCCGATACGGAAATTTTTTATTTCTTTTATCTCTGGAAAATGAGCCTGTATAAAGGCACGTAATGATTTTCCATACGCTTCATTATCTTCCACAATGAAAATAATTTGCTTGCTTAGATGAGCCTTTTTAAAATTTTTTGTAAACATGTTTGATTGTTTTTATTATTAATATTTAGATTTAGCCGCCATAACCCCCTCTGGCATTCTTATATACTTTTAAGAGATCAGGAAAGAATAACTGCAGAATCACAATTAATGCAATTAATAAAATGATCCAAACAGAAAGAACAAGTTTTACCTGTCTGCCGGCTTTTATTTCAATGGATTGCGTTATTATTTTTTCAATATTATTAATGGAATTTTGAATTCGCAGAAATGAGTTTTCGTTTTTTGATACATAATCAAATGCACCGTATTTCATAGTATCCGTTGCTACATTAAGGTCATCTTGGTTTGATAACATCAGCACTGAAGTGTCCGGATGTGTGATTTTTATTTTCTTAAGGACTTCAATGCCATTCATGGCATTCTGAGAGGCGCTGTTTAAAAAGTAATCCAGAACAATTATATTTGGATTCATGTCCATATTTTTGAGGCAGTCTTCGCCATTTGAAAATGTATGTAAGTATGCATTAAATTTCAAGTGCTCTTTAAGGTACTTCTCGAGCGCTTTTACATAGAGGTTGTTGTCTTCTACCAAAAAAATGATCTGTGATAGATTTGTCATAAATTTATTTTTATTATTATTTAAACGTAGTTAAGTTTTTCCTTTTCTATCTCACCAATAGCTTGCTTGCATATTGTGTTAAGATTGGTATTTAATTTCTGGATTTTTTCAATAGATGTACGCTGTGCTCCTAAATCCTCCATCTCCCTCAAAATAGGTTCAAGAACAGAAATGCCCATGATGGAAACGGAGGACTTCATGGTATGGGAAAAACTTTTTATAGTTTCATAATCTGTTTTAGCTATAGCTTCATTTATATTTTCAAGTTCTTCGGGAACTTGTTTAAGAAATACATCCATTATTTCTTTCATTAAATGTTTTTTTCCAGCCATTGTTTCGGAAAGGTAGCTGAGGTCACATACATTTGTTCTCAATCCATTTTTTGGAGTAAGTTCATTTTTAGTTTTATCCTTTATCATTGTATTATTGTATTATTGGGTTAAGAGTTAATGTATGCATTTTTTCGAAAAGCAGATTTGCTTTTATCGGTTTTGAAATATAATCGTTCATCCCTAGGCTTAAACATTTTTCTCTTTCTCCTGCCATGGCATGGGCTGTCATCGCAATAATGGGGATATCATTTTTTAACTCATTGCGAATGATGGTTGCCGTTTCATATCCATTCAACACCGGCATTTCCATGTCCATCAAAATGATATCAAATTTATTTCCTCTAAGTTTTTCAAGACATACATTTCCGTTCTCGGCTGCTTCCAGTTTCAAATTATTTTCAGAAAATAAATTCAGGATCAGTTTTACATTCAACTGGTTGTCTTCCACCAATAATATTTTTAATTTACTAAGGTCTTTCATGTTATATTTATACTCGATTACTTCCTGAGTGGGTCGCGCTTGTGTTGATTTTTTATATGGGATACGAAAAGAAAAGGTTGATCCAGCTTTGAATTTGCTTTTAACTGACAACGTACCACCCTGAAGCTCAACCAACTGTTTTGCTATGCTTAACCCCAACCCTGTGCCTCCGTATTTTCGAGTGATATGAGATTCTGCCTGACGGAATCGTTCAAAAATATGATCTAATTTATCAGGTGTTATGCCTATGCCGGTGTCGTATACGGAAAATTCCATTGAAGTGTTATTATCCGTCATCTCGCAAATTTTTGCATTCACCTGTACCTTGCCTTTTCGGGTAAACTTAATTGCGTTGCCGGCCAAATTGAGGAGAATCTGAGTAAGGCGGGTTTGATCTCCAAGTAAAACACCGGGTACATTTTTATCGCAGTAGAATGATAATTCAAGGTTTTTTTCTTTTGCTTTTTCCATTAGCATTCCACTAAGGAGTTTGAAAATTTCTTCGATACTAAAAGTATTTTCTTCAAAAGTCATCATGCCGGCTTCTATCTTTGATATATCCAGAATGTCGTTGATAATTGTTAACAGGTTTTCTCCTGCCGCATTTATTGTTCTTACATATTCCATTTCCTGTTCCCCCAGTCTCCTTTTGGATAATAGGTCAGAAAACCCAATGATAGCATTCATGGGTGTGCGAATCTCATGACTCATGTTGGCGAGAAATACTTCCTTTAGTTTAGTGGAGTCCTCAGCTCTTTTTGTAGACTGTTCCGCATTGCTTTTTGATTCGATCAATTCATTTTCAAATCTTTTTCGCTCAGTAATATCTCTTGCCACTACCACAGCGCCCAGCACTTTTCCTCTATCATCTTTATAGATTGATCCGTTGAATAATACATCTACAAACTTGCCGTCTCGTATGGTTAATGGATAATCCACAATGAACCCTTTGGAAAAGATCTGTTGATAGCCTTTTCGCGCTTTATCGGGATTGGTGAAATACCCAAAAAAATAGGTGCCTATCATTTTTTCGCGTGGTACTCCAGTAATTTTTACGGTTGCTTCATTCAAATCGGTGATCTTGCCTTCTGGACTAATCGTAAATAAGGGATCGCGGATTGCCTCAATCAGGCTGAGTGCATATTTGGAAAGTAAATTTTGAGCGGTCACATCCTTGGCAACAATCACCACTCCTAACACATTATCTCTGTCATCTTTGTAAACTGATCCGTTGAAAAGTACATCGGTCAGCTTTCCATTCTTATGACGAAGAATCAACGGGGAATCGGCAACAGACCCTTTTTCCAACACTTTCTGGTATACTTCTCGGGCCTTTTGTGGTTCGGTAAAATAATTGAAGAAGTCAGTGTCTTTAAGTTCTTCACGAGTCATACCTGTAATATTTGCTGTTGCCTCATTCAAATCTATAATCTTACCCTCTGGGCTGATCGTAACCAATGGATCGCGGCTTGCTTCGATAAGACTCAATGAATATTTAGAAAGTAATATTTGTGCAGTAACATCTCTCGCCACAATTACTACACCAATTACATTTCCTCTATCATCTTTATATACTGATCCGTTGAGCAATACATCGGTCAATTTTCCGTTCTTGTGACGAAGTGTTGACGGAGAATCGGTAAGAGTGCCTTTTGAAAACACTTTCTGGTAAACTTCACGAGCTTTCTGAGGCTCAGTGAAATAATCAAAAAAATAGGTGCCTTTAAGTTCTTCCCGAGTCATGCCCGTAATATTTTCAGTGGCCTCATTCATATCCGTGATCTTACCTTCGGTGTTGATGGTTACCAATGAATTAAGGCTGGCTTCGATTAAGCTAAGAGAATATTTAGAAAGTAATTTTTGGGCGGTTACGTCCCTGGCAACAATCACCATTCCCAATACATTTCCCTTGTCGTCTTTATATACTGATCCGTTGAACAACACATCAGTCAATTTTCCGTTCTTGTGGCGAAGTGTTAGCGGAGAATCGGCAACAGAACCTTTTGCAAACACCTCCTCGTAAACTCCGCGCGCTTTTTTCGGTTCGGTGAAATAATCTAAAAAGTCTGTGCCGATAAGTTTTTTACGTACGATTCCGGTAATTTTTACTGTTGCCTCATTCATATCGGTGATCTTGCCTTCTGTGCTTATGGTAACCAGAGGGTCCAGACTAGCTTCTATCAAGCTGCGGGCGTATCGGGACGATCGCCTCTGAATAATAGCGACATTTACCGCAGTGCCGCCACGCACAATTTTGGTTTTTTTCCGATCGGTATTTATTTTTTTAAGTAGTTTATTTTTTTTTCGAACCTTCATTTTATAGCTTGGGAATTTTAAAGAGCAGATATATTATCATATGACAAAGGTGGGTTCATTAATTCCAGAATGCGTTACATAATTTTTAAAAAGAATTGCATAATTCGCGTATTCTTTTCTATTTATATCGCTATAAGATGAACGGTGATAGAATTTGTTGGGGCACGTCATGATTTAATCAGCGCTTGGCGCCTTTCAAAATTTATCCGATATGTCATTCCTTATAGTTTGCTACAGATTCCAATATTTCCTGACCGCTTAGGATAAAGGATTTGTTTTGGGATTTACTAGACGAAGAGATAAATTGAGATTCGATTCCTTTTCGATACTGAGGATCCATAGTTATTCTGGCCATCAGGTAACTCACGGTTGACTCAGCTCCCTGATTGAGGTTCACATTATGTTCTTCAAGCCCATCATAACATCCGCCAGTACAGGGATTGTACATGATCTCGCGAAGGCGGTTGTTTCCTAAAAACCAACTAAAAGATATTTTCATCTTATGCTTATATGTTTCGTCTTTAAAAACTGTAAAGAATTTTTGTAATGCAAGAATAGTGTAGGCTACATCAATGGGTTGTTCTCCTCCCTTTGGGGTATCAACCGGCTCTTTTCCTTTATGTAACCAGCTTGTATGTGCAATTACCTTAATATTATTTTCACTGAAGGTCTTGGATAAAAGGAAATCAAAAGATGATTTAGCAATTTCCCGGTATATCGCATCCCCAGTAGCTAGCCAGGCGCACAACATTGCTTCGGGTATAAGGCTGTTCGCATAGGTAAGATAACTTTCAAACCATAGCCATTCTCCATCTGCTTCGTGCTTGTACATTTGAACCAGTCTGTTTGCAAGTGCGCGTATTAGTAATGTGTTTTGAACGGAGGTGTTTTTTATATTACGGTAATACAACCCTTTAATGATAAATGCCATCGCACGAGTAGAATGAATTTTATCAATATTGGTCATTGCATTTTGCATGATCGATTCTGCATCGGCTGCTAACCTTTCAGGTAATAGATCTCCCATAGAAATTAAATAGCCCAAGGCCCAGATAGCTCTGCCTTTTGCATCGGCAAGGTTTGTCGAATTATTTTGTCGGGTAAATTCTCTTTGCTCATCCACATAATTTAGAAAATAACCCTCCTGTTGTAAGCAAAACTTAATAAACTTCAAGTATATAGTAATGTATTTTATATCTGTTGGTTCTGATGTTAATTCAAAGTGCTGGCAAAAAGCAATCATGGCACGTGCGTTATCGTCCACGGTGTAACCTGAATCAATATCGGGATGATTGATGTTCGAAAATTGAATCATCCCAAAATCTGTTGTCATTTTTTTCAAATGATCCAGGTTAATGCCCGGCATTTTATAATGCAATGAAATTTTCTTGTTGTCTATCTTTTCGAACAACAGGGCATGTGCAATAGCGGCATTTTCCCAGGCTGTTGATGCCATCCGGTGCAATCCATTCGAGCTGATATTTTTTCTCAACTGTTCATCATCCAATAAACTGATAGCTGCTACGGATAATTGATTTGGATTCTCAAAATCAATTACAATTCCTGAATTTTT
This sequence comes from uncultured Bacteroidia bacterium, assembly GCA_964481195.1. Classification (GTDB taxonomy): domain Bacteria; phylum Bacteroidota; class Bacteroidia; order Palsa-948; family Palsa-948; genus Palsa-948. The sequence continues at coordinate 15,244 of CAYZTB010000007.1, forward strand.
TTGTAATACTTCGCGTGCATGCGGAATAGGGGTAGAAATAAGTGGACAACCACAACTGATGGCGTAAGAAAAAGTCCCGCTGACTGCCTGGTTACGATCCTTGGATGTGAATAAATAAATATCGGTAAGCTGTAAATACTCAAGGAGATCATCTAGTGGTAAAAAATGATTAATAAATTGTACATAACGCTGAAGTTTTAACTTTACGACTTTTGCTTCAAGTATGTTTCTGTATTTTTCTCCTTCTTGTTTTACGACCGAGGGATGTGTTTTGCCGATGATCAAAAATAAAACATTTGGATGCCTGCTAACGATAGCGGGCATCGCTTCTAATGTAGTTTCAATATTTTTCCCTGAACTTAACAATCCAAATGTGGAGAGCACTTTTTTTCCTTCTAGTTTATATTTCTTTTTTAAGGTTTCCTTATCCGGATGTGGCACCAAGTGTGTTCCATGTGGAATCACTTTAATTTTTTCATTTTTTATTTCGTAATCATTGATCAAAATATTCTGGGAAGAACGGGTCATGACAATAATCGATTCAGCACTGGCCGCCAACTGCCGAACGTTGTACTTTACTGATGAATTAGGGTGAGGTAACACGGTATGAAAAACAATAATGACTGGTTTCGTGAGCGCTTCTATAAATTGTCTGAATCCTTCCTCATTTCCCGCAAAGAAACCAAACTCATGCTGGATCAGTACGATTCGGATAGCCTCATTCTGATTAATGTTTTTTGCCAGCTGGATAAACGCTTCGTAATGATCTGTATTAAGAACATATTTTATATCCTCTGCATAATTGTGTTTTTCATATTCCGACTCCAGCGGACAAATGTTTATTTTAAATGAGCCCTTAAATTTATTATTTAATGCCTTTATGAGATCCTGAGAGTAGGTAGCAATGCCGCATTCGCGCGGAGGAAAGGACGTGATAAATAAAATTTCAGGAAGTACATTCGCTACCACCGAAGAGGAGATTCCTTTTTTTGAAAGGATGCCTGGATATAATGTTCGCAGTACATCTTCCGCATTATTGAAAGCAATTTCATTTAACATTTCCCACTTTGTTTAGGAGTAATTCCTTTATAAGCGCTGATAAACTCACCGAAGCGCAGGCAATATGCTTGTCTGCTGCCCCATAATAGATATATAATTTGTCGTCAAACAAAGCAGTGCCTGTAGGAAACACAACATTATCTACCACACCGTATAATTCCCATTCATATTCAGGCTTAAATAAAGCGTAAGGTAGCCGCGCTATTTCTTTCCTGGGTTCTTCGAGGTCGAGCAATGCCGCGCATGCAGAATAAACATATCCTTCTGTTGTGTCATGTACGCCATGGTAGATCAAAAGCCATCCGTGTTCTGTTTCAATAGGCGGACATCCACCCCCTATGTAGCTTCCTTCATGTCCATCATGGATGGGGTCCATGACAACAGATTTGTGCAGGTTAAGAAGATAGTTTTTCCAGAATTCTTTTGTAAGTTCCTCTAATTCATTGACTGAAACTATTTGTATGCCGGGCCTTATGCGGTGAAGGAAATATAATTTTCCATTAATCCTTCGTGGAAAAAAAATTACGTTTTTATCCCAGAGGAATATTTTTTCATCTGGCGAAAAATGCCTTACATGGCGAAAATATTTTTTGCTCACTTCACCGGTACATTCTGCAAGGAGTTTAAATTCATCAAAAGTAACCTGAGGTACAATCAATCCTTTTCTTTCGAATTTTTTTAGATCAGTAGAGGTGACCAGTGCTCCCAATGCATTTACCCCATCGAATGCTGTATAAGTGATGTAGTATACTTTGTCAATTTTTACGATGCGTGGATCTTCTACACCATGCGATTCGAAATCCAGCTCCGGCAAAAGTACAGGCGTATTGTGTCTTTCGAGGATAGTCAAGGGGCCTTCCAATTCACAATGCCCGATTGTAGAATAATTTCCTTGACTCACCGCTCTGTAAAATATATGTACACGATCGCCCACACGAATCACAGCCGGATTTAATACGCCATCGTTCTCAAAGCTGAGTTCTGTTTTTTTTAAAATGATTCCTTCTTTTTTTACTTCTATCATAATTCAGAATCCTTTTTTTTCGTTTTTCTGCCAACTGTTATTTATTTTTTCTCGATATTATCGCGGCCTTTTTTCCAGAATCATTCCACATTTAGAGCAATTTCCGGGTTTGCCTTCACCCCTCAGATCTGGGTGCTTGGTGCAGGTATAGCAAATAGAATCCTTTCTCGTTTCTTTGTTTGCCGAACGACTCCTTTTCTCCAATGTCATTCCACATCGCGGGCATTTTCCCGGATGTGACATGATTACATCCGGATGCATGGGGCAGGTATAATAAATGGAATCATTTTGCTGAGTCAAGTTTTCAGATGGGTTCAGTTGTAATTCAGGTGTGGGTTTGCTTTGTGCAAACAAAACCGTTTGGCAAATCAATAATGCAATCGTTGTAATTAGTTTTTTTATTTTCATATAAATTATTTTTTTTGAAATTAATCTCCCGCGGGGATTAGATTAATTCGTTACTCAGTAACTGCCACCCTTTTTTGAGATAAAAATTCTTTTATTAAATTTCCCACTTTCTGAAATGAATCCTTATCCTTTTGCACATACTTACAATCATAGTCCTCAATTATTTCTACAAGGGAATCCAACTTTTCCTGAGCACTTAACACAACGATATTGGTCTCAGGCTTAGAGGCCTTTATCCGTTTAATTACTTCGAACCCGTTATAGGCTGAGGCGAAATCGGAGTTAAGTAAATAATCCATAATAACAGTACCTGGATTGCGATGTAATTCCAGTAAGCACATTTCTCCAAGGTTGAAAATTATTATTTCTTTTATATTAGGGAAAGTAGTTTGAAGAAATGATTGCAATGCCTTTGCATACACTTCATTATCTTCTACAATAAAAATAAGTTTTTGAGTAGAATTAGTTGTTATGAAATAATCGATTAACATGTGGATTGTGTTTTTGACATTTTATTAATCATGTGAGAGAATTTCCGCTATAAAATAAAGATGGGTTTTTTTGGTGTGGCATCTGTTGTACAACTGTGATAATAAGTTGCATGATTCACACATTGATGCTGTTGACGACTTTAACAAAAAACCCGTTGCAAAGATGGAGCGACTTTTTTTTTGTGAATTTATTTGTTCTTAGGGAGAAAGCGACCCTTTGGGAATTACATTCTTTCCATATACCAACTTAGTTCCTTTTCCATTTTTTTATTACGAAAAATGGCAGTGATAATTTTTTGTAATCGCATAAAAGCAGTTTCGCTTTTAACAACATAATCAAAAGCGTGGTGGTGTATGCAGTTGATGGCTACTTCAATTTTATCCTGGGAGGACAGCATTATCACCGGAATATCCGGATTGAACGCTTTTATTTTATCTAATGTTTGCAGCCCGTTCATTGCACTTTTAACAATACTATTCAGGTAATAATCTAAGACGATCACATCCGGATTGTGAGATAAATAGCTGACACATAGCTCGCCCGTTGAATAGGTTTCAACAATAAAATCAGGATGCTGGAGAAATTCAAGTTGTAATGATTTTAAAAAAAGCGAATCGTCATCTACCAGGAAAAGTTTTATCTTTTTGTTTTTCATACTGAAGTATTTTTAATCATTTTCATCATTAGATCAGGATCCGGTTTTGTATGTTTTTTCAGGTATGCCAAATCAATGTTTTTTTTCTACTGCTTTTTATTTTTTAACTTTAACATATTCCGTGCTCCCATTTTTTTTTACCAGGTTTAATATTTTATTGTACAACAATTTGTCATCTAAAGGCTTTGCGAGGTAGTCATTCATTCCGATTGCCTTGCATTTAGTCAGGTCAGTGGTAGTTACATCTGCTGTTAAAGCGATGATGGGTATTTCTGATTTCAATGTATTGCGAATGTATTCCGTTGCTTCAAAGCCATTCATTTCGGGCATCTGCAGATCCATCAAAACTATATCATACGTTTTGTTTTTTATTTTTTCTATAGCTATTTTTCCATTTTCAGCTATCTCCTCTTCAAATCCAAAATCGTGCAACAGTGTTTTCATCAGCAATTGATTGAGTGGCATGTCTTCGACTACCAATACTTTTATATTTGTTTTCTTTTTATCCAATTCCGGAATTGGTATTTCCACAGGAACTACATCCTTTGTTTTTTGAAAACTTAATATAAAGCTGAACGTTGAACCTACATCGATTTTACTTTTTACGGTAATCGTACCGCCCTGAGGTTCTACCAATTGCTTAACAATGGCAAGACCTAATCCTGTTCCGCCATACAGCCTAGTTGTTCCGTTGGATGCTTGTTGAAAGTTTTCAAATATATTTTCTATTTTATTTTTTGGTATTCCGATCCCGGTATCTGCAACCGAAAATTTAATGGTTGCTTTTTTTTCATTTTCTCTCAATAAACGTACACTTACGGTAATCTTTCCTTGGCTGGTAAATTTTAGGGCATTGCCCAATAAGTTTATAATGATCTGGTTCAAACGAACCGGATCTCCAACTAGCACGTCCGGGATGTTGGTGTCGTATTCTTTTACCAATTTTAAATTCTTTTCCTGGATTTTTAATTCAAATACATGGAGTATTTCCGATATGGAAATAGCCATTTTGAAGGGCACCTTCTCAAAAGTCATTTTTCCTGCATCTACTTTTGCTAAGTCGAGTATGTCATTAATGAGTACAATCAATGCATCTCCGCTTATTTTGATAGCTGCTAAATATTCTTTTTGGCTGGCTGTGAGATTTGTTTTGATGAGCACTTTGGTAAAGCCAATGATCGCGTTCATAGGCGTGCGGATCTCATGGCTCATATTAGACAAAAATTGTTGCTTCGCTTTCACGGCAACTTCTGCTACATTTCTGGCAGTCTCTGCTTCAATTTTGTCTTGTTCGGCTCCGGCAGCAGCCAACTCAGCAGATATTTTAGCCTCTACTAGTTCTTTTTCAATTTTTTTCAGGTCGGTAATATTAATTATAGTGTTTATTGCGCCTGTTAAAACCCCATTTTCATCAAAAATAGGCTGCGGATGCGGCAGTACGTTTAAACGTGTTCCATCCTCGCGTTCTATTATTATTTCTTCGCATTTTACAGTTCGTTTTCTTTTAATAACCATTTCCACAAAGTAGCTATCTAAGTTAAGAGGAGAATTATCTTTGCTAAAAATTTTCCAGGAACCCCACCATCGGTCCTTACCGATTATCGGTTCACGGCCCCACAGTTTTATGGCAGAATCATTATATAATTGTATGTATCCGTTTTTGTCACATGTATAAATAGCTACCGGCAAACTTTGGATCAGACTGCTATAACGCATTTCATTGCGTTCGCTTTTTTTAAGTGCTTTCTGCTCCTCTTCCAATCGCTCTGCGAACATTTCATTTTCTTTTTTTTGCAATTTAATAGTCAGCGCCTTTGTCTCTGTAATATCCGAAATAACCATAAGGATTAATTGCTCGCGCTGTGTTTTTTGAATGATGCGATGCGCATTTAGAAGCATTATTTTTTCACCTAAGCCCGGGAATCTATGCGTGACTTGGAAACCCTGGAAGCTGGTATTTTTAGAAATAACATCTTTAAGCAGGATGCGTAATTGCGGGTTATCCCATTGCTTGTCACCCAGTTCAAATACGGATTTTCCCTCTGTTTCTTCTTTTTTAACATTGAATAGTTGGTAGAATGCTACATTGGCAGATTTTACATTCATATTAGCATTCAAAATTAACAAGGGCTCATGTAGAGTAGCAATAATTGCTTCAGAGAGATCGTATGACTCCGTAAGAAGTTCATTGTGTATTTTTAGTTGGTGATTGGCAGAGGTAAGTTCATCATTGGTAGCTTCAATTTCCTCTTTGGATGTCTCCAGTTCTTCATTCAAGGTTTGAAACTCTTCGTTGGCGGAAATAATTTCTTCATTGGCTCCTTGTAATTCCTCGTAAGCAGTTTCCTGGGACTCAGTAACAGAATCTATTTCCAAACGAGCATTCTTCAATGCCTCAACATGTTTTTTTATTCTGCTGTCTTTCTGAGCTACTTCACGTGATGCAGCGTGTTTCCCTGTTGAAATAAATTTATCGAGGGATTCATGCAATGTAAAAACAACCATAAGCAAGGGTTCGCTCCATTCAACTTTAAGAGGGCTCACCTCCAAAGACATGCGGTGAAGTACAGCGTCAATATTTATTTCAATATCTTTCTTATTTACAGACTGATTTGTTTTAATTGCCTGGCTAATCGCAGCGCGAAGCTCAAAAGCGAATTCAGGTCGCATCATTTTTAAAATATTGAGACTGGCTTTACCTCCGGAGGGATGCATGAGAAAGGTAGAAGTTGAACCCCTGAACTGAAGGATATTCATATCCTTATTGATGATAGCGCAGGCAGGCATGTAGCGTGATAAAAGAACAGAATCAATGGCGCTGTCAAGCATTTCGGAATCAATAGCTGCAACCTTCCTTGGGGTATATTTTACATTTTTTTCTGCGTGGCTCGTTCCAGGAAAACGAGGGATCAGCTCAGGGATTTTACGTAATCCAATATGATTTTTCCGTGAATAGACCTTGAATTCATTATTTAATTGAGCAAAAAGCTGAGAAGATGTTCCTGTAGTTTCTGATTTACCCAGTAATAAATATCCTCCCTCTTTCAAAGCAAAATGAATGGTTGCTAGTGCTTTTTTTTGCGCGGAAACATCGAAGTAAATAAGAATATTGCGGCAGCTGATAAAATCTATGTTAAAAAAAGGTGGGTCGCTTAAAAGATTCTGAGGGGCGAACAGGCACATTTCACGAATCTCCTTTGCAATGATAAAATTGCTATTTGTTTTTGTGAAATAACGTTTTATATTTTGTTTTGAAATAGTTTCCACCTCGCTTTGCGAATATTCTCCTTTACGGGCAAAACGCACCGCTTCTTCACTAAGGTCAGTGGCGAAAATTTTAATAGGAATTTTTTTTGTTTTCTTATCCTGAAGTTCAGCAAGCAGCATGGCAATGGAATATACTTCCTGTCCAGTAGAACAGGCAGGTATCCATATTCTTAATGTTTCGCCTATTTTTTTGCTTTTCAGCAGTTTTGGGAAAAACGTTGTTTTTAAATACCGGAAAGTTCCGGCATCCCTAAAAAAAGAAGTTACATTAATCAGCAGATCCTTACAAAGTAGTTTTACTTCATTGTTATTTGTGGTCAGTAGCTTTAAAAATGCTTTGGTTGTTTCTATGTTACATTGCTGCATCCTGTGCTTGATTCGTCTTTTGATTGTAGCAACTTTGTAGTGGCTGAAGTCAATATTTTTTTCTTTATGAAGCACCCTCAGAATATTTTTTAGATCCGGGTCGGAGTCTTCAGCAATATTTTCTTTTCGCTTCTGTCTGCCATTGCTGTTCAAGGATCCGTTTTTGCTTATCCGCTCAATCTCCAAAGCAATTTCTTCAGGTGATAAAATAAAATCAGCTACACCAGCAGCAATAGCTGATTCGGGCATACTGCCAGCCTGCGCAGAACCGTCTTGCACAAAGGTGATGCCGCCTGCCTTTTTAATCGACTTCAGCCCTATCGTACCATCGTGGGCATTGCCCGAAAGCACTATGCCAATAACATTTGCTTTATGCGTGGCAGCGAGCGAAGAGAATAGCACATCAATGGTAATAGCTGCTCCTCCTTTTGTACGGGGGATCAGTTTTATATGCCCGTTAGTCACTTTAATTCCCTTATTGTACGGAATCACATAGACATGATCCGGCTTCATGATTTCCATGTCTTCTATTTCCTCCACTTGCATTTTAGTAACTTGAGAAATGAGGGAAGTAAGATTATTCTTATGGTTGGGATCCAGGTGCTGTACATAAATAAATGCCATGCCCGTATCCGGTGGTAAAAATTTAAATAATGCGGAAACTGCACGCAACCCGCCCAGGGATGCTCCAATAGCTACCACTGGAAAGGGTTTTGCCTTGGGATTTTCCCGTAGAGATTTATTTTTCTTTCCGATGTTTTGGACTGGTTTCATTTTTAAATAAAATGGATATGTAAATCAGTTATTTTTTACTTTTCTAAATGCTGCTTTTTAGTTTTGTATGCCATTCAATTCTAATCCGGTCTGATAGGCTCCTTTCTGAGCATGCAGGTTTTGAAGGCTTATTTCTTCGATCGGTGTCCGTCTTTTGTCCTTTAATTGCAGAAAATGAGTGGGGGAGAGCCCTGTCACTTTTTTGAACTGGTTGGATAAATGCGACACGCTGCTGTAATTTAATTTGTAAGAGATCTGTGTGAGGTTAAGTTCATCATACAGCAACAGTTCTTTTACTCTTTCAATTTTGTGCAAGATCATGAATTGCTGTATGGTAATTCCCTTCACTTCCGAAAATAAATTGGACAGATACGTATAATCGTAATTCAATTTTTCACTTAAAAAATCTGAAAATTTTATTTTGACCTTTTCATCTAAATGATGAACCATTTCAATGATTACATCGATTATTTTCTCGACCAATACAGCTCTCTTGTCGTCCATCAATTCAAGCCCCAAGCTGATCAACGCATTTTTTAGCTGTCTGCGCTGCTCATCAGAAATATTTTCCATGATTTCTATTTCTCCCAGATCGACAAAGATAAAATGCAGTCCGAGTTTTTTTAATTCTTTCTTCACCGTCATTTTACAACGGGCACTTACCATATATTTAATGTATAATTTCAAATGAATTTTCAGGTCAAAGCTAAATTGAGGTAAGATGCGTCCTTTTATACAAGCTGGTGTTGTATTATTTTAGAAAGGAGTTACATATATCACACATTTTGTTTGACAAGGTCAATAGAAAAATTGTCCCAGCGATGTGGGGCGTTTTTTTTTCTTTTCTCGAATTGTCAATATAAACAAGAGCAATTCTTAATAATAAAAGCATTCTGCAATGCTACCTTTTATGGAAAGAAAATTAAAGAATTAAAGAGAAGAAATAATCTTTTCGAGTTCTTCTTTGGTTTTTCCAAGTTTTAATTGGATATTGGTAAGCATTTCCTCTTTCATTCCATCTTCAAAACGCACATCCGAGTCCGTTAAGGTTGGAAATTTTGCTTTGAGTTTGATTTTTTGTTCATTCCAGGTTCCTTTTGCTGGAGCCTCTTTTGTTGTTACATTTGTCATAATATTTTAATTTAGTTTGTAACTGAATTGTTACACTGCAAAGATGCATTCGTTCACACAAAAAAGCATTAGACTATTCTGTAAATTTGTTGTATGATTCATGCCTCTGCATATTTATTTTATTTATACAAATTGCATGTAGGATTCGATTTTCTTCAGTTGTGTTTCTATTTCAAAAGGTTTTGCGGGATAATAATCTGTGCTTAAGGTTATTCTCTTTTGTTTTGGATATTCCTGACAATAGGAATAATGCCTCATCCCCTTTACAGTAAACACTGATATTATGGTTTACGGTAATGGAGATTGAAAAATAAAAGACATAATCGCAACATGTTTTTTTCATTTAATTATAGAATTTTCTGATTCTTCAACTGCCTTGTTTAGCCACTTAATGGCAGTTTTTAATAGAAATAATTTTATCCCGTAAATAATGAAGATAGCTCCTGCCTAGAATACATTATTATTTTGAAGAATGTCTGGATTAACTCTGACAAAATTATTCATTTCAATTATTTTTGTCAGATTTCTGGTGAATGTTTTTTTGGAACCAAAAAATCCAGATTTTGCTTAAAATAAAACCTATGTTAAAAAAATTTTTGTTCCTTGAAAGAAATTGAAGGCGCCTCCCTGAAATATTTTAACTCCTTTACATAAAGGGATGAGAGGCGTTTCCTTATTTTTTCATCTGCTATGAAAATGGAAGAAAGTTTAAGTAGCTCTCTTAGTTTTTTAATTTGTGAACTTTGCATAATATGTTTTTATTTAATGTTTAATAAAAACAAAGGTCGGTACATTCAGTTTCTAAAGTATTATACATGTATGAAATAATCTTATAAGTTTCATATCTTTTTAAAAACTGGAATTGGCTCCCGTAAAATGCTGCCTGACAAAAGTGTGTTTCCGGTTTTCGCTCATTTTATAAGCATACGGAACTTCTATTTTATTTTTTGTTCTCCTTTTACTTAACTGTTTCTTTTAATCTTTTACAGATTTAACTATTTTATTTAAAACAGATTAGCAACGGCAAATCCAGTAATAAATATAAATTGTATATCTGAAAAGATCACTACTATCCGTTTGGCTTTCATCAGAATATGTATCAATATCGATCCCTCTTGTCAGTGAGTTTGGAGGTTTTTTTCAGGATGCTCAAGAATGTATTTTCTTAACATTGTGTTGAGCGACTCATAATACTCTTTTAAGTTTTTAATATTTATGCCAGGATATTTCTCATTTGGAATAGTAGCCTCCATTTCGCATATGTACTTTGATAATTCTGGAAACTTGTCCTGTATTTTCATAGTAATCTCCAGTATCATAGCATTTAATTCTTTTTCAGTTTCCATTTGATTATATTTTTAATGATTATTGTTTCACAATTCCCGGTTGATTTATTATAAATTCCACATTCGATTTCAATTCAATTTCGTTGCCGACTGCTGCTGCAAATAACTCTGTACCTATTCCAAAATCTTTTCGGTTTAATTTTCCCGAAACAGTAAATCCCACAGCATATTGTTTTGACATAGGGTTTAGGTATTTCCCATTATAAATAACTTCAAACACGATGGGCTTGGTTACGCCATGCATCGTGATATTGCCTTCCAATTTATAGCTTTTCTCGCTTAATTTTTTGAACACTTTGCTTTTAAACATCAGCTTTGGATATTTTTCTGTATCAAACCAATTAGCGCTTAAAAGATCCTTGTCCCTTTTGGCTACTTCCGTGTTGATGGAATTAATATCTGCTGTCATTTCAATAACGGCATCCGAAAAATCTTCCTTTTCCGATTTTAATGTCGCTTCAAAAACCTTAAAATTTCCTTCTACCTGTGAAACGCCAAAGTGGGTTGCAGAGAATGACAATCGTGAATGATTTTCATCCAGACTGTAACTGTTTTTTTGAAAAACATATGCGCAGATGACCAGCGCTACTAGAATTGTTAAATATATTTTCATTTTAGTTGACTTTTTAGTTTTTAGTTGTTGTATATTAGTTTTATGGTTTCTCAATCAACACTTTTCCGCATTTAGAGCATTTACCTGGCAAATCATATTTATCTTCTGTATGTAATTGGCAGGTATAAAGCATTTGACTACTAGTTGTTTTATTTTCAGTTCCAGCTTGAATGCCTCTATGCATCATTTGTAGCTTATCTAATTTTCCATCCATATTCATACACTCTCCTTCTTTTAGTTGTATTGTTTCACCGTTCTTTAGTATGCACAGACCATTCCTGCTGCATTTAGCGCCATTGTTCATGATCATGTCATTATCCATTGGTAACAATTGCCCCGAAATTATGCACATCATTTTTCCATTCTGCATTGTGCAACAATTTTTCATCATGGTATCCGCGTCTGCCTGCGCATAAGAATTACTGGCAGCACAGCATATGACTATTATAAGTAATGAAGTCCATATGCCGATAATTGTTTTTTCTGTTTTCATAAAATATTTTTTATTATATTATTTAAGGAACAAAGATGAGACACTTGTCATACGATCGTTTATATTGCATTAGAAATAAGTTATATGATTCTCACATATACAAAAAAATCTTTTTGTAGTCAGGATTTTATTTATTCCAAGAATTTTGCTTACATCAACTTTATCGTTGAACTGTTTTATGATCTTAGTATAGAATAGAGTAATATATTTTTTAGAAAAGTAATAGCCAGGAAATGCCACATGAAGTTTTTCATTCTTTGGTCTGCCAGAAAGGAAAAGGTTTGAAAGATTGATGGATAGTGCCAAAGCGACCCGTAAAAAAAATAGAAGCGCGCTTAGCCTTATTAGAGGTACTCTAAAATTTCGTCAATTTTATTAAACGCATCGTCATCTTTGATTACGTATTCCAACGCGCCCTTTACAATGGTTTGAAGTGCTTTTCCATACTGGCTCTGGGAGGAAAGCATGATGACACAAATTGTTTCATCGATTTTTTTTATTTTCTGTAATATTTCAAGCCCGTCACCGGCATCCTGGTCCGTTGTGTTTAAGATATAATCAAGTATGATAATATCCGGGCGCTGATGCAGATTTTTAAGGCAATCCTCTCCTGTGGGAAAAGATTCCACTTTATAAAGTAGATTTCTGCTCAGATGATTGCTCAACGCTGTCCTGAAGATTTCATTATCATCAATTACAAAAATAGTTTTAGGCTTGAGCGACATTGGTTCTAAAGATTAATATGAATATTGTGCATAGCTGGTTCCTGTTATATAATTTGTAAATGAGACTTAGATATTAAAATATTGTTCTATTAATTAGTAAAACTCCAATTCATTTATACTATCGAACTTATAAAAGCAATCGACATAGTATCTCGTTCTGTCAAATTGAGTGCCATTGTATTGATTAATGTTAATCTGTATTTTATTTCCACTGCAACGTAATGTAGGTAAAAAAGTCCCTCCGATTAACATCGGAGGGCTTAATCCATATTGTTAATTTACTTACTTGAAAGCATTTTATTTGACCCTGCATATTCTCCGTAACAATTTTTCATGCCTGTATTGCTTGCTTTGATTCCATAATAACGTGCAGAAAATGTAGGCAAATCATTATCGGATGCAGCATACTGTCCGTAAACTTCTGATAGGTCAGCAGCCGAATCTTTTATTTGGTTGTAACGTTTAATGAATTCCGGCAGTGTATTTGCAGATGCTGCGTACTCACCATAATATTGAGCAAGCTCTGGATTAGTGTCTTTGGTCTCATAATATCTTTTAATGAAATCTTCAAGGGCATACTTAGATCCGGCATAATTTCCAAAAACATTCATCAGTTTGGGATATGCTGCTTTAATCTGATTGTAACGTTCCATGAATTTTTCTTTTGTGTATTTGGATGCGGCATAATTCCCATAAACACTGGTGGTGGTAGGATAGGCACCTTTTAATTCATAATAGCGATCCATGAAGGCTTTTTCATCAGGACTACTTTTGGTTTTAGCAGGGGTTTCAATTTTGATATTATCAGCTGTTTCCTTAGATTGAGCTTTTAAAATACTACCAAGAAGGATAGCGCCTGATAAAAGTGTAATTGGTAAAATGTTTTTTGTTTTCATAATATTTGTTTTTATTGGTTTTTGTTTTACAAGATTACGCAGGACTTGATAGCCTGCCACCCAAAATTCGATAATCGCCTATTTTGAATAGCTGAGAGTGCTTAGACTAATGTTGGATCCAACTAATAATATTAGTTGCCATTTATAAAAACAGAATACTGATGACGCTGATTTAACGAATTAATTCAGAATTCTGATTTTTTGTTTGTAAATACAATCAATCTTTTATTATTAATATGCAAACAAAGAATTGCCCGAAAATACTCGTTTAACATCGGGCACGCATATCAGTTAGTGTGCAGACAGTATAAAACCAATTCTTCCTTTTCTTTTCTTTTCTCGTTTGCTGCGGTAACAACTGCTGTTTCATAAACGTGTGAATGATGCAAATTTTTTTTGAAGCAATGTAACACGAAGCGCTGCAAGACATGCAACTTTGTAATTATTAAACAAACTAAGTAATAAACAAATAAAACAAAAAAAAATGGAAAACAATTCAGGAAAATTAATCGGCAGCTTGCTGTTAGGTGCTGCAGTAGGCGGAGCTTTAGGAATTTTATTTGCTCCGGAAAAAGGAAGCAGAACACGAAGAGAAATTTTGAATAAAGGGAAAGACCTAACAGAGGATCTCACCGATGCGATGTCAGAAAAATTGAATGATTTTCTCTCTGATTTTAAAAAGGAGTTGAAAAACATTAAAGAAAGAGCAAATGAGTTTTCCTTCGATGGAAAATCTTCAAAGTCATAATCCGTTATGAATAAAATCAATTTTAAAAACAATCATACAAAATAGAAAACACAAATAATTTAGGAGAAATTATCGATACTCTTAAGTCCTCCATTCTATATTAAGTTGCTTTTTAGTATTGTTAGTATTCTATATCTGTGCTATTCTATTTTTCATGCTGGAACTTCCGAGGTTTGATCTGTAAGTTAAATATACTCACGGGTGTAGTGCTTTAGAGCAATACGAATGATTTGACTCTATTATAATATTTATAAGAATAAGTATCCTTCAGGCTAAATGAAAAAAATAAAAGATATCGCAAAAGAACAGTCTTTGAGGTTGAGTCAAAAACCGATTGAAGAAATAGAGGATAGAGGAAGTTTTTTCGAGGGAATAGCCGATGCTACATTCTTTGTTTTCCGAACGATGAAGGAAACATTTTCAATTGATTTTGAATTCAAAGAGTTTCTACGTCAGTGTCATCAGATCGGAAGTAAATCATTGCCGCTTATTTCAGTTACTGGAGTAATCATGGGACTTGTACTTGCAATTCAAGCCCGCCCTGTACTTGTAAAATTCGGTGCTGTAGGGATGCTTCCTGGAATGGTAGCGGTTTCTATTATTAGAGAAATGGGACCTATGATCACAGCGCTCATTTGTGCAGGGAAGATCGGCTCAGGGATTGGAGCAGAATTGGGCGCGATGAAAGTAACCGAACAGATCGAAGCAATGGAAGTGTCAGCCACAAACCCGATCAGGTATTTAATCGTTACGCGTGTAGCAGCTGCCACTTTGATGATCCCTTTGCTAATCTTATATGCGGATGCACTCGGAATATTGGGCAGTTGGGCAGGCGCCAACTTGAAAGGAGATATAACCTTTGTTTTATTTTTCTCAAGGGCCTTTAGCCACGTTGATTTCATGGATTTTCTTCCCGCAATAATTAAATCTTTTGTTTTTGGCGCAGTGATTGGATTGGTAGGATGTTATAATGGATATAGTGCAGGAAAAGGAACAGTAAGCGTGGGTGTCGCAGCAAATTCGGCTGTAGTACAGGCGTCTCTGCTAGTTATAATTGCCGACATGATTGCAGTACAAA
Organism: uncultured Bacteroidia bacterium; assembly: GCA_964481195.1. GTDB lineage: Bacteria > Bacteroidota > Bacteroidia > Palsa-948 > Palsa-948 > Palsa-948. The sequence continues at coordinate 30,319 of CAYZTB010000007.1, forward strand.
TTACAGACATGCTTGCAGGATGAACGATACTCAAACGGAAACGATTGCTATGTCTTCAGCACCAACTACGGGAGCTGAGACTATCATTGAAATAGTTCATCTTAAAAAAAACTTTGGGAGACAAGAGGTTTTGAAAGACGTTTCTTTCTCGCTATTCACAAAAGAAAATCTGGTGGTTCTCGGTAAGTCGGGTTCAGGGAAATCAGTATTGATAAAATGCATTGTTGGTTTACTGACTCCTGATGGCGGAAGCGTTGACGTGCTTGGAGAAAAAGTTAAAGAGCTAAACAGAAAATCGCTGGAAAAATTAAGAAGAAAAATAGGATTTCTTTTTCAGAGTGGTGCTTTATATGATTCTATGACCGTAAGACAAAACTTAGAATTCCCGCTTAGGAGGATCAAAAAAGAATTAGATGAAAAAGCCATTAACGAAAAAGTTCTGGAAGTATTGGAAAATGTTGGTTTGCCGGATGCGATCAACAAAATGCCCGCACAGCTTTCAGGCGGCATGCGCAAGCGGATCAGCCTGGCCCGCACGGTTGTGGTAGATCCTGTCATCATGCTATATGATGAGCCTACCACGGGTCTTGACCCGGTAACTTCTGATGAAATAAGTCTACTTATCAACGATATTCAAAAAAAATATAAAACATCTTCCATTATCATCACACATGATATTGAATGTGCTCGCACTACAGCAAATCGCCTCCTCTTGCTAAAGGAAGGCCTTGTATATCAAGAAGGAAAACTGGAAGATTTTGAAAATTCATCAGACCCATTCACTAAATCATTTTTTAAATAATACTTCCTTATGAATACTTCTACTTCTAAATATAAAATACTATTGGGCATGTTTATTGTCGGGGGATTAACTCTTTTTGTGCTTGCAGTTTTTATCATTGGGAAACAAAAGAATTTGTTTAGCCCGGTTTTTACCCTTAATACATGTTTTCGTAATATAAGCGGACTACAAGTTGGGAATAATGTCCGTTTTTCGGGAATTAATGTTGGAACCATAGATGAAATACGAATCATTAATGATTCCACGGCTTTGGTGAGTTTCATCGTTCAAAAAGAAGTTCAGCAATTTATTAAAACAGATTGCAAGGCTGCAATTGGTTCGGAAGGAATTATTGGAGACCGTCTGCTCATAATCACACAAGGCAATAGCCCCATTTCTGTAAAAAGTGGGCAGGTGCTTGCGTCTACTGAACCAATTGAAATAGATGCCATTATAACAAAATTAAAAATAACAATAGATAATACCGCCATTATTACAGAGCAAATGGCCCAAATACTACTTAAAATAAACAATGGGAAGGGATCACTTGGAAGGTTGATCAAGGATACGGCAATGGCAGAAAATATCAAACAAACCATTGTAAACCTTAAACAAAGCAGCAAGGGTTTGGATGAAAACATGAATGCAGCTAAAAATAGTTTTTTACTGAAAGGATATTTTAAGAAAAAAGAAAGGCAGGAGGCAGAAAAGAAAGCAGCGGAGAAAAACGGAAATGAGAATACAGAAACAAGACGCGAAAAAAGAAAAAGAAAAGCCCAAAAAAAAATGGATGATGAAAAGCAAAAAGCTGTCGATATAAATAGCAACAAATAATACAAATGAGGAGACTCAGCATTCAAAATGACCATTATCCATGTGGCGAAAAATATACCCTCCTGTTATTTATTTTTGCCTTACATTTTCCCTTATTTGTCCTGCTCAGCAAAAAAGTGAAATAAAAAAAGATTCTGCCGGAGTCTATAGAAATATTGAGTCCCTGTCCAAGAAAAATAAGGTATACAAATTTATTTACGGTCAGTTGTTCAGGACCTTGCCACCCAATGTATCCGGGTCTCTTGTTTCTGAAGTAAAGAAAAAAATAATAGCCCAACAATATTACAGCAGGTTTGAAGGAAAAATCATCCGGAATATTGAAATAGCCTCTTATGATCCTTTTGGGTATGATTCTAAAGACACATCACGGGTTCCTCGCAGTCTGCTGGAAAAAGGGGGCAATGCAGTGCATGCAAGATCTATGCATTTAACCATTAAAAAACTTCTGATAGTAAAAAAAAACGAGCAGTTTGATTCGCTGCGCGTTCGGGAATCAGAGCGTTTGATTCGCAGCCAGCGCTTTATCAATGAGGTGATTTTCCGTCCGGTACTTACGGACAAGAACTCCGATTCGGTAGATATCTTTATCCGTGTCTACGATGTATGGAGTATCATTGTTATTACAGATATATCCAAGTTGGGTTTAAGTGTTGATATTAAAGACAAAAATTTTTTAGGGCTGGGGCATGAATTTCAAAACGTTTACAGCAAGAAGTACAACACGGGAGAAGAAAATTACCGGGCGACATATTTTATTTCCAATATCCGCAATATGTATATCAGTAGCTTGGTTTCATTTAACATTGATGAGAAAAATAATTACGACCGAATTTTAAGTATCAATCGCCCATTCTACTCTGCCTTTGCAAAATGGGCAGGAGGCGCTTATTATCAGAAGCACTTTAATAGATCTATCTTATATGATCTGGATTCGATACCATTCAATCAGAATTACAAGAGCAGGACACATGATTATTGGACGGGGAAAGCCTGGCACATCCAGCGCGGACTAACAGAAAATGCACGTACTACCCAGTTAATTCTTACGGGACGCGTGTTCAATATTCACTATCTCGAAAAACCCCTTCCGGAATTCGATTCCTTACGAATCTATTCCAACGAGACTTTCTGTTTTGCGTCAATCGGCCTTTCAAGACGCAGGTATGATCAGGACCGGTATATTTTCAGATATGGCAACATAGAAGATGTTCCTGTTGGCAAAGCGTATTCAATTGTGAGCGGTTATCAAATAAAAAATAATACAGGAAGATATTACATGGGAGCACGAGCGTATTGGGGACAATACCATCCTTGGGGATACTTCAGCACCAACATCGAGTATGGAACATTCATTCATAGATCGAGCCAACAAGAAGGAAGTTTAACATTTGCGGCAAACTATTTCACGAACACATTTAACGTAAGAAAGTGGATGATAAGGCAATTTGTGAAACCTCAGTGTACATTTGGGTTTAACCGCTTGACCTATGAGAATTTAAGCATTAATAATGAGTTGGGTATCCGCGGATTTAACAGTTTAACCCTTTCGGGAAAATCGCAAAAAATAGTCATCACTTTGCAAACACAGTCTTACGCACCCTGGAACGTGCTTGGATTTAGATTCGGACCTTATTTCATCAGCTCCTTCGGCATGCTCGGAACGGATTTGAAGGGCTTTACCCGCAGCCCTGTATATTCTCAATACGGAGTGGGACTTCTGATCCGCAACGAATATCTTATTTACCATTCCATACAAATCTCCATTGCATTTTATCCAACCATTCCCGGAACCGGTGATGATATTTTCAAAATTAATCCTGTTAAAACAACCGACTTTGGATTTCGTGATTTTGAAGTCGGAAGACCCTCAACGGTTCCTTACCAGTAAAAAGCACATGCCGGACATGTGTGAATCATACAACACTATAAAAAGCTTATGTATCCTTTTTTAAGCCAGCCTCTCCATCTTTACAACTATTTGCAAATAATCACATCCTGTTAATAACTGAAATTACTGATGAATTCAAAATTGAAAAAAGCATTAATTATTACAGCTGTCACGGGATGTATTATAGTGACAGCTGCTATTTTATTTATATCTCCCTTCACAAAATACTTGATAGAAAAATACGATGAAAAATACGTAGGGAGGAAAATAGAAGTAAACCGGGCCTATATAAATCTGTTTTCAGGTTACATTTACCTAAGTGGATTTAAATTATATGAATTTAAAAGCGATAGTATCTTTTTTTCAACAAAGGAGCTAGGCATCAATATTTCGCTTTTAAAACTTTTAACAAAAACATATGAAATAAGTGAACTGACTCTGACAGAACCCAAAGGAATTATTGTTCAAGGTAAGAAGGTGTTTAATTTTGACGACCTGATCAAAAAGTTTTTTCCGAAAAAAACTGATTCCACTAAAGATCCTCTTCGTTTTAATATTCTTAATATAAAAATAAAAAACGGTGAATTCCATTATCGGGAAAAGGTTATTCCTGTAAATTATTTTATCAAGAATGTGAATATTGAAAGCAGCGGGATACGATGGGATGTAGATACTGTCTCCGCAAGTTTTTCCTTTTTATCTGGTCCCGGAAAAGGTGAAATTAAAGGCAATTCTACCATCAATGTAAAAAATCTTGACTATTGCCTGGCTGTTGTTGCAAATAAATTTGACTTGAGTGTTTTAGAACAGTATATCAAAGCCATGTCAATGTATGGAAGCTTTACCGCAAACATGGATGCGGATATTAAAGCAACAGGAAATCTAAACGATAAAGAAAATGTAAGTGCGAAAGGAGTCCTGACAATTAATGATCTCCATTTTGGGAAAAACTCTCAGGATGATTATACCTCACTTGAGAAATTAATAGTGTCTATAAAAGAACTGAGTCCACAAAAATACATATACCAGTTTGATTCTGTATCTGTAAAACACTTTTATTTTAAATATGAACGATACGACCATTTGGATAATCTGCAAAACATGTTTGGAAGAAATGGCGCCAACATTACCGCTGCTAATGAGGATTCGGAAAAATTTAACCTTGTTATTGAGATTGCTAAATATGTAGAAGTATTGGTGAAGAAATTTTTCAGTAGCGATTATAAGATTAATCGCATAGCAATTTATGATGCTAATCTGCAGTTCAATGATTTTTCAATCAGCGAAAGGTTTTCGATGGCATTAAATCCTCTTTCATTACATGCTGATTCTATCAGTAAGTCTAAACATCGGATAGCAGTACTATGTAGGTCTGGAATAAAACCTTACGGGAATATATCGGTGAATCTCAGCATCAATCCCAAAGACAGCTCAGATTTTAAAATGCAATATCACCTGGACAAACTACCTTGTACCTTATTTAATCCTTATATCATTTCTTATACTTCATTCGCATTGAACAGGGGAACCATGGAGTTTAAAGGCAGCTGGAATGTCAAAAAAGGGAATATTGAAAGCAATAATCATTTGTTGTTGATTGATCCACGTTCAACAAAGCGAATAAGAAATAAAGATACAAAATGGATTCCCCTGCCATTAATTATGTCATTCGTTCGTGAACGCGGCAATGTTATTGATTATGAGATCCCTATCAAGGGCAACTTAAAAGACCCGGAATTTCATTTACACGATGTTATTGTAGATGTGCTGAAAAATATTTTCATAAAGCCTCCCACTACGCCCTACAGACTCCAGGTACAAACCATTGAAACTGAAATTGAGAAATTTCTAACATTAAACTGGGGTATGCGTGAGGCCTCTCCGTCTAAGAAGGAGGAAGAATTCATAAACAAGATGGTTGATTTTCTTGCAGATAACCCCGAAGCCAGCATAGATGTATATCCCAATCAATATGCTCTAAAAGAAAAAGAACATATTTTATTTTTTGAAGCAAAGAAAAAATATTTCCTTCTTATGAATAATAAGAGCCCGGCTGCATTTAATGAAAATGATTCACTGGATGTAGATAAAATGTCTGTAAAAAATACACCATTTGTATTGTATTTAGACAAAGTATTAAATGATTCTATGCTGTTCACAATTCAGGCAAAGTGCGATAGATTTATTGGGGGAAATGTTATTAATTCAAAATTTTCGCAATTAAACAAAGCAAGAGAAGAAGCTTTTATCTTTTACTTCAAAGAAAAGGATGTAGATAAACGCGTAAAGATGCACATCGGAGAGAATAACATTCCTTATAACGGATTTTCATTCTATAAAATAAATTACAAAGACGACTTCCCGAAATCTCTGATAGATGCGCATCAAAAAATGGATGAATTGGACGAGGAAGCCCCAAGAAAGCAATATAAAAAAGAGCGGAGGAAATATAAAGATCCGTCTTAACTGATAGCCCTTCGTGCCGATGTTGATACTTCATAAACTTATTAAATGTGTGAATGATGTAATTTATTTATAAGGTAATGTAATACGTATAGAAGTAGTAATCATCACATTTGCCATTCAATAATTAACAACAACCAATAAACTAAATAAAAATGAAAAAATCAATTTACTTCTTCGCTTCAACACTATTTGTGGGAGGAACCATCTTCACAAGCTGCAAATCAACTTCTGAAAAAATAGAGACGGCAGAAGCGAATGTAGTTAAAGCTAACCAAGATCTCCATCAGGAAGAACTGGACTATGCTGCTGCTGTTGAGCAATTCAGAAATGAAACCAATCAACGAATTGCCGAAAATGAAAAGAACATATCTGAACTTAAGAAAAGGACAGAAACTGAAAATATAGCCATCAAAAAAGAACATCAAAAAAAGATTGGAGAATTGCAGACCGTCAATGATAACCTCAAAGAAAGAATAAACGAATATAAAGATAACAGCAAAGACGGATGGGAATCATTCAAGCGCGAATTCAACCACGATATGGATGAACTTGGACATGCTTTAAAAAATCTGACAGTAAATAACGAAAAATAATTCTATCACAACACTAAAACTATTTATATGGGAAACTTACTTTATCTATTCGCGATAATTTTGGTAATTGTATGGGCAATCGGGTTCCTAGGATACCATTCAGGGGGTATTATTCACATTCTGCTGGTCGTAGCGCTGATTTCGGTCTTGCTGCGGGTGATTAGGGGAGATAAAATGATTAAATAATAAAATTTAAATAATAATTATGAAAAAAGTAATCTATTGCTTGTTAATGATTTCATGCTTTCTGACAATCATTCCAAATGGATCAAAGGCAAACTCCGGACCAAAACCGGTGAAAACACAAAATACCGGTCCAGCTGCAGAAGCTGAAGCAAACGCTTTAATCACTAGACTGAATGAGATAAATAGCATTGACAAATCAGCAATGAGCAGAAGAGAGAAGAGAGCGTTGCGAAAAGAAGTTCGTTCGCTAGACAGCAGACTCCGTGTATTAAACGGGGGTATTTATCTATCTGTAGGAACTATTATCCTTATTCTGATATTGCTGATAATATTCTTGTAATTACATTCATTTAAACAATTATAACCTAATTATGAAAATAACCATCCTTATAACGGTAGCTTTTGCTACTACTTTCCTAATAACCTCTTGCAAACAGGAAGAACTCTCTCACGCCCAGCAACTTAATGATTCATTGACTACTGTAATCAATGAACGTGAATCAACCATCAATGACTTTATTGTTTCCTTCAATGAGATAGAACAAGGGCTGGACTATGTTACGGAGAAACAGAAAGTAATTTATCTGAATACCAGTAAATCAAAAGGAGAACTTGTTGCAGGGCAAAGAGAACGCATTAATGTTGAGATCGCAGCTATCAACTCTCAGATGGAACAAAATAGTAAAGCAATCTCGGTTTTAACAAGAAAACTTAAAAATTCTGCAACCAAAAACTCGCTTCTTGAAAAAACTACTGAAACATTAGAGAATCAATTAGCAGAAAAATATCTTGAACTTGCTTCTTTAAATGATCAACTCAAGCTGCTTGATATAACGGTTGCGAAATTGCAAACTGCGGTAGACACACTCCTAGTGAAAAACATGGCACAGATTCAAACAATAGATCAAAAAAATTCGACACTTCATACTGCTTATTATATAGTGGGTAAAACAAAAGAATTACAAGATGTGAAGATCATTGATAAAAAAGGTGGTTTATTGGGTATAGGAAGAACTTCAAAACTTATGTCGAATTTTGACAGTAATAAATTTATTCGTATTGATTATACAAAGACAAACCGTATTCCCATCAATAGCAATAACGTAAATATTATCACAAGTCATCCTACGGATTCCTATGTGTTTAATAAGGATTCGACTGGTCATGAATTAATCACCAGTCTGAGGATCACAGATCCAGAAAAATTTTGGAGAGCTTCAAAATACCTGGTCATAGTAAATAATTAATAAAATGCGAGCAAAAATAATAGGAACTATCCTGGTTATAATTGGATTAATCCTGATAATCTATAACGGCTTTACCTACGTAACTACGGAAAAGGTGGTTGATCTCGGTTCAATAAAAATAAATAAGGAAGAGAATCATCCGATTCAATGGTCACCTGTGGTTGGGGGACTATTACTCGTTGGAGGTGTCCTGCTCATTATCACAACCAAAAAAGGAAAATCGTAATTCTGATATAATGAAATAGTTATTATGAATTTTAACTACTTTTTTAAAATAGGAATTATGTAACATATTTTTTAAAATATGTAAGGTCTAACAGAAACAAGATTCTCATATTTACTTTGTAAAATCATTCATTAAAATTTAATCTTCATAAAATCAATGAACTGCATTCTAGTTGACGACAATAAAATGGCCCGAACAGCCATTAAGCTATTAATTGAACAGGTAGATTTTCTTCATTTAAAACAGGAATGCGCCAACTCGGTGGAGGCTTTCAATTACCTTTTAACTGAAGATGTTGATCTTGTTTTCCTTGACGTTGAAATGCCAGGCATGTCAGGCATTGAACTGGTAAAAAATCTTGAAAAGCGTCCTATCATTATCCTCATCACATCTAAAAAGGATTATGCTGTCGAAGCCTTTGAATTGAATGTAGCAGATTATATTATCAAGCCGGTGGATCTACCTCGATTTACAATGGCCGTTTCGAAAGCCAAAGAATTATTTGATAATAAGGATCAGGTGGTGGAGGCTTCTCAAAAAGACAAAGATTATATTTTTGTTCGTTCCAATTCCATTCTTACAAAGATCCAGTTAATTGATATTATTTATATACAAGCGCAAGGGGATTATGTAAATATTTTTACCGAGGAAAAAGATAAACGCTACACTATACATTGTACGTTGAGGAGCATGGAAGAAAAATTGCCTCCCAGTAAGTTTTACCGTCTTCACCGGTCATATTTGGTTGCCCTAAACCATATTGATACCGTGGAGGACAATACGGCATATGTTGGAAAAAATTTTCTTCCAATAGGAGAGCAGTTCAAAAAAGTATTGCTTAAAAAACTCAACCTTGTTTAAGCAACTGGTTTATTCGAACTACCGGAATTACTCTTTCGGCTATCTAAAACTCCTTATTAGCGAATAGTGTTGTAGGCAAATTACAGTTAACCTTAAATTTACATATCAGTATTTATTAATAACCTGTTTGAAAAAATAAAAAATATGAAATTAAAGATTTTTAAATTCCTTTTGGGTAAGTATGTATCAAAGCAATATGTGGTTTTACTATCTCTTTGTTTCTTTCAAATTAGTTTATTGTTCAGTCAATCACAGTGCTATGATGGTTTTGAAGGAATCAAATCGCTGTATTATGGAGCAAGAACGGGCGTGATAGATACGCTGATGAGTAATCCTGCACCGAACAAAATTGATAGTTCTGCCAAATGCGCATTGTATGTTCGTAACAGTACAAAAAAATTCGATAATATTAAAATGAGCATTTCCGGAAAGCTAGTAGGCGTTAATGAATACGCAACCTATATCGGAAATCCTCCTAAAATAAAAATGAAAGTTTATACGGCTGCACCAGTAGGTACGCTTGTGGAAATTCTTTTAGGCAGCAAAGGTCGAAATAATGAATATCCGGCAGGAACCCATAGTCAGTATCAGGCATATACCACGGTGAGCAATGCCTGGGAGGAATTAGAATTTAAGTTCTCTCAAATTCCAGAAGGAAGCGAAACTTCAGCAACACAAATTGACCAGCTTACTTTACTCTTTAATCCCAATTCAACAACTTCTGATACATATTATTTTGATGATATTATCGGTCCTGTTATAGCTAAGGAAAATAAGTAATTAATTATATGACTAATTCATTTTATTATTCTGATTGCTGCACATTGGATTTGGATGTTTACTCCATTAAGAATAAATTAATCAGTACAATAATAATAAAATATAATACACCCTAATGAAAAATTTTGCTTTCGGTTGGCCGGGTATTGATGCAACATGGACTTCAAGCGCAAAGAGCGGAGTTGGAACTTCATTAAATTCACCGAGCAAGGTATGGTATTCCATTAGTCACGGCATTTTAAATGAGATATATTACCCACAGGTAGATCAGGCATGTACCAAAGATCTGAGCATGGTCGTAACCGATGGAAAAGAATTTTTTTCGGAAGAAAAACATCACACATCACATCGTATCAAATATATAGCCAAGGGCGTTCCTGGCTATACCATAACAAACTCCTGTAAAAATAATCTTTACCGCATCGAAAAGGAAATCATTACGGACCCTTTCCGCGACACGCTCTTGCAGCGTATTCAATTTTTTCCTACCAACAAGAAAAGAAAAGATTTTAAATTATTCATGCTGCTGGCACCGCATTTGGGAAACCGAGGTTCTGAAAATACAGCCTGGGTGGGTGAATATAAAGGCTTACCCATGTTGTTTGCCCAGCGTGGCGATACTTCTCTGGCGCTGGCTTGTTCTGTTCCTTGGAGAAAAACCTCTGTTGGTTTTGTGGGAACTTCGGATGGATGGCAGGACCTGATGCTTCACAAGGAAATGACCTGGGAATTTGATAGGGCAGAAAACGGAAACGTTGCATTAACGGGAGAATTTGATCTGCAGGAAGCGAGCAACAATACTTTTATCACCGCACTTGGATTTGGTAGAAACCCAGAAGAGGCGGGTCAGCGTGCAAGAGCTAGTATATTAGAAGGCTTTGAATCGGCAAAAAAAAATTTCATCAGCGAATGGGAAGAATGGCAAAGAAAATTATCTGTGTCAGATAAAAAAAATAAAATTACTCTACCAAAATATTTCAGCATCAGCGCGGCCATGCTCAAAACACATGAATCAAAGCGCCATCCCGGAGCACTGATCGCAAGTCTTTCTATTCCTTGGGGATATAGCAGGGGAGATGATGACCTAGGAGGATACCATTTAGTTTGGCCAAGGGATATGGTTCAAACTGCCGGAGGGTTACTTGCCGCTAACGCATTTGAAGAAGCAAGAAGAGTGTTGAACTATTTGATGGTGACTCAGGAAGATGACGGTCATTGGACCCAGAATATGTGGCTGGATGGGTCACCTTACTGGAATGGGATCCAGATGGATCAAACCGCGCTTCCGATCATGCTTGTAAACCTTGTTAACCGGGAAACTACTCTTAGCAATTCTGATCTGAAACATTTTTGGCCAATGATCCGAAAAGCAGCAAGTTACTTGGTTACAAATGGACCCATTTCCAACCAGGATCGTTGGGAGGAAAATGCAGGTTATTCTACGTTTACAGTTGCTGTGGAAATTTCTGCATTACTGATAGCTGCGGATTATGCAGCACTAAATAATGAACCTCAGCTAGCGGTTTACCTGAGAGAAACAGCCGATGCATGGAATTCCAGTATCGAAAGATGGACTTATGTTACAGGATCCGATCTTGCCAATTTTGTTGGTGTTGAAGGGTATTATGTGCGGATCAATTCGAGTGAGCAATTTGAGACCGATGACCTGGGTTCCGATCTGCTTTTGATCTCCAATCGCCCGAAAGGTGAAAATGTTTGTCCGATCAACGAAATGGTGAGTCCAGATGCATTAGCATTGGTGCGTTACGGCTTGCGCGCTGCAAACGATCCGCGTATATTAAATACCATCAAAGTAATTGATGCTACATTAAAATACGATGCTCCGCAAGGTCCTGTGTGGTACAGATACAATCGGGATGGATACGGAGAACATGCCGATGGTAGACCCTTCAATGGTACTGGGATCGGAAGACCTTGGCCGCTGCTCATCGGAGAACGTGCGCATTATGAAGTTGCTGCAGGCAATTATGCGTATGCAAAAAAATTATTAAAAGTTTTTGAAAACTGCGCCAACAAAACCGGATTGTTTCCTGAACAAATATGGGATTCGGAAGATATACCTGAAGCGGAATTATTTACCGGGAAAGCTACGGGCGGAGCCAGCCCTTTGGTTTGGGCACATGCCGAATACATTAAATTGTGCCACTCGATAAAGTCTAAAAAAATATTTGATATGCCTTCTCAAACCAAGGAGAGGTATTTAACGAAAAAAATAATATCTAATATTTTTATCTGGGGTTTTGACAATCAATACAAATACATTCCCATTGGAAAAAAGCTGCGGATACAATGCCTTGCACCCGCCTCCATACATTGGTCTACAGACAACTGGATGACCACGCATGATATTTCTACATTTGATTCGGAAATGGGCATTCATTATGCTGATCTTCCAACTGAAAATTTGGTGCATGATCAAAAAATTGTTTATACTTTTTATTGGCATGATACCAAGATCTGGGAAAACAAGAATTACATGCTTGCCATAGAAAAGGAACACCCTAGTTCAGCTCCTAGAAAAGCCCTCCAACGAAAGTCAGCTGACAAAGATAAAATCAAGGTTTTTCTTCCTTCTTAAACAGACTTTTTCCAACGGATTAAATGCTTGTAAGTTTGTTTTATTTCAAACATGTATTCTACCTCCTTCGGCTATCAAAAATACCCTGTGAACGAAAAGCAGCTGCAAATAGGAATTATCATCAATATCTTTGACCTGAAATTGAAAAAATAAAAATGAATATGTCGTCAAGTAAACATAAGCAGATATTTATTGTAGAGGATAATGAGATATACTCGATGATGTTGGATTATATCTTATCGAAGAATAGCATCTACAAATTTGTAAGTTTTAAATCTGGAGAAGAGGGTATTAAAAATTTGTATTTAAATCCGCAAATAATAATTTTAGATTATGGATTGCCGGGCATTAACGGTTATGAAACACTCCTAGAGATCAAAAAATATAATCCTAAAATCCACGTGGTGATCTTGACCAGCCATGAAGATGAGAATCTGAAGGACGAATTTTTGGCCGCAGGTGCAGATGATGTGGTATTAAAACAAGGTCGTGGTGAAACTCAGATTATTGAAAAAATTGAAACCATCTTGGAAGATGAAATTAAAAGCAGCGATGGCTGGGGAGTAAAAAAACTAGCAGTATATTTTATTTTAATAGCAACACTCTTGGTGATGCTTGGATTTATATTTTATAAATAGAGAAAATCGATCTTGAGAACTGATTTTCCTATACGAATGATGGCTGATACAAAAAAGTATAAATATGTATAAAAGAAATATATGCATTTTCATTTTCCCTTTGCTTTGTTGGGGGTTTAATGCTGCTTCAGCTACTAGTGTGAAAATGATTTATGTTAGTTATCCTAACGATGAAGAAATTTCGATGCCTGATTCCTCTAAACATACAACAAACAAAATGGATTCAGCGAGGATTTACCACGCTGCTGGAATTGTTAAAAATGATTTGAAGGATTATCCCAGCGCGATATTTTATTTCACAAAAGCTATCCAATTAGACTCCACGCTTGCTTTAGCATTTTTAAGCAGGGCTCATGCAAAAAATAAACTCCTGGATTATCGGGGTGCAGTGAAAGATTATGACCAGGCATTAAAATTTCCTTTAACCTGGGAAGAATCGTATGAGGCATATTTTAACAAGGGTCTTGCGCAGGCGTTGCTTAAAAACCTGCAATCTGCCATGGCTGACTTTAGTGCTGCTATTAAGATAAATCCCGATTATGCGGATGCCTATTATAATCGAAGTATTGCAAAAGGAAAAACAGGGGATCTAAAAGGAGAACTGGCAGATATTAGTAAAGCCATTGCTCTAAAACCCACAGACTCTCATTCTTATAACAGCAGGGGTATTGTAAGATCCATGATGGGAAATTACCGGGAAGCCCTTCAGGATTACACCCAAGCCATTCAGCTGGACAATAAAAACTCCAATGCCTATTTTAATCGTGCAATTATTTATTATGAGCAAAATGAATATATTTCCTCATTAGATGATTTTACTTCAGCAATCCAGATCAAGCCTGATGCGGATACTTATAACCGCAGAGGAAATGTAAAATTCAGATTAAATAATTTTCGCGGGGCTTTTGAAGATTATACACAAGCATTGAAAAAGGAGCCGAGACATTACTTGGCTTATTTAAACAGAGGGCAGGTTAAATTTAGCCTGAAAGACTATAAATCTGCCATTGATGATTTTACGATGGCGATACATTTGAAAGATGATTTTTCGATAGCCTATTACAATCGTGGGCTAGCAAAGGGAATCTTGAAAGACTTTAAAGGAGAGATTGAAGATTATACAAAAGCCATTGAGTTCAAACCTAATTATGAAGACGCCTATTTCAAACGGGGAGTAGCTAAATACTACACCAATGACAAACAAGGTGGTTGTGCTGATTTGAATGCTGCTGTAAAACAAGGAAGTAATCCTGCTTATGATTACCTCGTAAAACATTGTAGATAAAATGAAAATTAAAATGCTAAGTCCTTTCTCTGTTCTAAAACTAGTTCTGCTTATGCTTTTTGCTATGTTCTTTCAATTAGACAGGGCAATCGGGCAAATTCGACTTGACGAAGAACCTAAACGACTTTATTATGACAGGCTTGCTCGTGTAAGAAAATTCAAGGATATGAAAGACTTTCGGGATGTTTTTCATTACAATAAATTTTTACTGGGTAAAAACAGAATTAGTGGCAACATTTCTTATAATACGGGCAGAATAGTTATTGAAGATGCGGAGGGCAAAAAACACAATGAGGTTCGAAACGCGATTGGGTTTTTTACTCGCATTCGTTTTTTTGAGCAGTTTAGTTTCAATACTACATTTTATAAAGACTTTAATCCGAAGGCATCTGCTATGTGGACCTCCAATTATACGTATTCTCTTGGACGGTATAACTGGAAACCTAATATGTTCAATTACGGCTATGAAAATTATTTAAATAACCGATATACCGATAATGCAAATGACATGGGGGAAAAATTCATGGAAGGATATTATTTTATTTCTTATAGTCACAATCTTGATAAAGTAGTTTCAAAAATGAAGCACGACAGCACTACCAACATCAAGCTGACTTATTTTGCTAGGTATGCAATAAAATACAAAGATCAAAATCAAGTGATTCATGGGGGATTTGATTCCGGCAAGCCCACAATTGGCGCAGGTACACGCATAACTCTTTTCTGGAATATTTATGTTGAAGGAGCGGTTTATTATTATTTCGACCCTGCTTTTAAAAAACAACAGCCTTGGGATCCTGATTTCAGCTATGGTTTTGGTTATTTCGATTGGCGTTCTTTCCGATGTACATTAACCTATGGTAATTGGGCTGTGAACCGTTTCCCTTGGAATAAAACCATTTATCCGGATTATGGATTTTTGGATGGCAATTTCAGATTTGTAATAAATTGGATATGGTAAGTACGGATAGCGAACCACTACGAATTCACAGATAATAAATGATGCAGCTATTTAATAATTATTTTTTTCTGGATAATAATTCGAAAATTCATAGTCATTCGTTATGTCTACCAATTGTAATTTCCCTTTTACTCAACTGCTTAAATTTAAACGCTCAATTAAAGTATGTTGTAGAAGATTTTGAAGGTTTTTCAGATGGAACTTCTGACCTGAAGGCAAACGGTGTTTTTACATACGGGAATATCAAAGCCAACATTGACTACCAAGCCGAAATTCAAAAAGCATATTCAGGAGAAAGATTCCTGCGGCTATACAAAGAAGGTAAAACGAATTTTGGCGGCTGGGGGAAAGGACTTACTGTAAATGTAGAACTAGACGCAGCTAAGGATTACCTTAACTTTTATGTGACTGCCGGACCTAATGCAAATGACAGCGATACAATTACAATAGAATTGCAGGAGGATGACAATGAAGATAATGTTTATACAAAAGAGCAGGATGACTCATGGACGTGCCTTCAGAAAATAACGGGCAAAAACTCCTGGCAACTGATTTCCATTCCGTTAAATAAATTTAAGGATTCCAATAAAGGTGGAGATGGCGTATTTAATATTAATTATAAGCAAGGAAAATTATTAAGCATCATCATCACCTTCATGGGGGGTGAGCGTTTAAAAACAGGACAAAGCTGGTCATTTGATTTTATTTGTTTTTCAGAAGGTAAATTACCAACCGGTTTAGGATTATGGGATGCTCCTCCGCCCTCTAAGAATGATTTTTGCAACTTAGGTATCTGGTCAAAAGAAGGCAACACAGGAAATTTCATTGGCATTGCTTCCGGTTTTGAGAATGGTTTAAAATACGGTTCCGAAAAAAAATTAGGCGTTGTTCATTTCTTTCAACCATTTTCTCTTGAAGGAAGCAGCGACAAAAAACATTATCCCTCTATGGAAAGAATTAATAAAGTGATTCAGGAAGGGTATGTACCCATGATTACTTTGGAAAACCATTTTGTAAGCGCAAACCCAGGCATAAAGCAACCCAACTTATATAGTATTACAGAAGGACATTTCGATTCTTTTTTTGCAGATTGGGCAAAGCAAATAAAAGAAGTAAACGGAATAGTTCTGTTAAGGATACTGCATGAATTCAATGGAGACTGGTACCCCTGGTGCATTGTCAAAAACGATAAAAATCCGAAACTCTTAGTGAAAGCATTCCAACATATTCATGATATTTTTAAAGCACAGAAGGTAACAAATGTAAAATTCATCTGGTGTCCAAACTCCATGTCGTTCCCCCAGGAGAAATGGAATTTTATAATGGACGCTTATCCGGGAAATGAGTATGTTGATTTTGTGGGTTTGGATATTTACAATGGTGCCGGAAATGGATTGCCTGTGTGGCGATCCTTCCGAAAAGAAGGCATAGAAAATTATTTTATTTTAACTCAACGTCTTGCGAGCAAACCTTTATTTATTTGTGAAACCGCATCGAGAGAACGTAAAGAAAGCGAATCAAAATCCGCTCAGGATAAAGCAGAATGGATTAAGCAGATGAGCATGGCGCTTACTTCGGATATGTCAAAAATAAAACTCCTGACATGGTTCGATGAAAAAGAATCCTTTAAGATTAGCTCATCCACGGGTGCACAAGGCGCTTACTTAGATTATATTTTGAAGAATGATTATTTTAAATCCGGAACAAAATATATTTATCCATTGCTCGAACCATAAGTGATCAATTCAATAAAAATATTTTACCACTATGTATAAGATTTATATTTCACTATTTATCTTTCTCAGCTTTCCTTGCTATTCAGCATTTTTAAAAATGAAAGAAGAGGAACAAAAACCCCCTACCGGGTATGTGGTTATTAAAAAAATAAAAAACAATTATGAACTTTACAGAAACGGTGAGCCTTATTACATCAAAGGCGCAGGCGGTTACACTAATTATGAGCGGCTGAAGCAATGCGGAGGTAATTCTGTGAGACTTTGGAGTGCTGAAGGCGCCAAGGAATATTTAGACAAAGCCCAAGCACTTGGTTTAACGGTAACGCTAGGGCTTGATATGGCACATGAAAGACGTGGATTTAATTACAATGATAAAAAAGCAGTGCAGGAACAATTTGAAAAAACAAAAAAAGATATCCTTGCTTTTAAAGATCATCCCGCTTTGCTGATGTGGGGCGTGGGAAATGAACTGGACCAGTTTGCTAAAAATTATGATGTATGGAACGCAGTAAATGACATTGCAAAGTTTATTCATCAAGTAGATCCGAACCATCCCACCACAACGATGTTGGCCGGAGTTCCTGCACATCATATCAAAGAAATTATTAAACGTTGCCCCGATATTGATGTGCTATCCATCAATGCTTTTAAATGGATTGCGCCTGTTAAAAACGAGATAACAAATGCCGGTTGGAAAGGACCTTATTTAATAGGAGAATGGGGTGCCTCCGGTTATTGGGAATTAGATACAGTTCCGTGGGGCACATTCATTGAAGAAACCAGCACAGAAAAAGCGCAGCTGTGTGCGGAACGGTATGAAAAATTCATTCTTGCCAATACAGATCGTTGTATAGGTTCATATGTTTTTTATTGGGGATACAAACAGGCAAGAACGCACACGCTGCTCAGTTTATTTCTTGAAAGCGGGGAAGAAACAGGAGTGCTGGATGTGCTGCAAAAAGAATGGACAGGAAAAAATCCGGACAATACCGCTCCGATCATAACGCCAATCGGAATAGATGATAAGCCCACCCATCTTGGAATTTATTTAAGTCCCGGTTCAAACCATAGCGCATACACGGATGCAAAAGATCCGGATAACGATTCGCTCACATATAAATGGGAAATTTATTACGAGAGTAAAGAAAAAAAAGAAGGCGGTGATACAGAAACAAAGCCGGGCACAATTAATGATTTGATCATTGATGGAAAAGGAAAACAACTTTCATTCAATGCTCCAGCAAAGGAAGGCGCATACCGATTATTTGTTTGTGTGTTTGATGGTCACAATCATGCGGCCACTGCGAATGCTCCGTTCTATGTCAGGTAATTATTTTACTGATACAGGAATTGAAGCAGTTGTAACATTCCCCAATTCATCACTCACATATAAATAAAGCCGGTAGTCGGATTTGTTTACCGGTATTGTTACTATTACTGAACTGCCATCCACATTATTATATTCAATATTTTTAATACGTGCGAGATAATCATCTTTGTGCAAATGCCATTCGTAATTAAGGTTTTCTTTTTTAATTGAAGAAGAAGCAGAGAATGTATATTCTTTTCCAGGCAATAGTATTGCTGGCCCTAGTACAGAAAATTGTGGAAGAGATTCTGATTCTTGTTTTGTCCAGAGTTCTTTGAGTGCGTAATAACTTGGTTTTACTCTTCCTTTATAGTCTGTTAATCCAAACCAAGTGCTACTGCCTTCCATTCGGTCATGCCAGCAATAAGCAAACCCGCCAATATTGAATCCTTTGTAAGCAATTACATAATTACTCCATTGTTTTTTGTACCATTCCGCTTTTTCGTTTTCACTGTCTTCTATTATCAATTCATTTAAGATCCTGTTATATTTTGAATTCCAATATCCTTTTGGTCCGAACTCAGAAATTAAATACGGGCGAAGAGAATCGAACTGGTAAACTATATGATTCAGCTGACTAATTTGCTCCTTGTAATAGGAGTTGATGCCAATTACATCCACCGAAGGCACACCATCGTGAAATGCAACAAGTTCACCCGGCAATTGATACTCTTCGTGTTCCATGCAGCTGAATACAGGATGATTGGGATCTAATTTATGTATGCGCTGGGCAAGCAGCTCTATCATTTTCACATACTGTTCTCTTACTTTGGTAAGATAAGGTTTTGAATAGTTGTGTTTCAATAATCCCCATGTTTCATTTCCCAATGACCATGCTATAACTGAGGGGTAATTTTTATATTTTAATACATTTTCTTCCACATTCTTAATATATTCTTTCACTTTAATAGTGTCTCTATAATAATCAATTTCAGGATCGAACCAAAAACCAAATACCACCTTAAGTCCATATTCATTCGCAATGTTCAATATGTTTTTGTCATAGATACCGAAATCATACCTCCGGATAGTATTCGCACCCATCTCTTTGATGTGTTTAAAATCCTTTTCAACTTGTCTGCGTGTAAGGGGCATATTGCCATCTCTCCAATCCTGTTCCGTATTATAGGATACACCGCGTATGTAATAGGGCTTTCCATTTACCAACAGTGAAAAATTTTCGGAATTGCCTTTCACGAAAACCGATTTGTATGATTTATTTTGGGATACAATGTCGTTGAAATTATTTTTGATTAACGGCTTATTCGAAAAAGGCACTTTTTTAAAATCAGACTCTAATTCGGCAAGAATAGTTTTTCCATTAATAGAAAAATCAGCAAAGTATACGGAAGAATCAGTAAGGGTAATTTTCTTTTGGTCATTATAAATTACCGCAGCCTTTATTTCATTATATTTTTTTTGAATGTCAGAAAAAGCATTTTTCATCCACAAAGATTGATTAACTCCTGTAGCAGTTCCAAGTTCAGTAATCACCACCGGCTTTTGAAAAATACCCATGCTGTTTCTGTAAGTCGAATACAATTCGGAAAAAGAATACCAGTCATGGTCATTTAAGTTCTCTCCATAATTTAGGCAGCTCACTCCAATCCAATCTACAAATTTTGTTCCTGGATAAAAATTAATAGAAGAAGAGTTTTCTGGACACCATACCCAT
Source organism: uncultured Bacteroidia bacterium (assembly GCA_964481195.1). Taxonomy (GTDB): domain Bacteria; phylum Bacteroidota; class Bacteroidia; order Palsa-948; family Palsa-948; genus Palsa-948. Next base: position 50,444 of record CAYZTB010000007.1, read on the forward strand.
GTTAAATTGGAAACACCAAGTTCATTAAAGAATGTGTATAAATACTGCCATGCTTTTATAAATTCTTTTGATGAATAGTTTTCTGAATATGATAAAGGTTTTTGATTGCTGTCAAATCCGGGAGAGAAGCTTATAAATACAGGCTCGCGATAACTGCGAAACTTTACAGCGTATTGTTTTAAGTAATCATCGTATTCTTTATTGCTTATTGCTTTGCACATTTTATTTTTTTCAGAATTACTTTTTAAATCTGGGCTCCATGCAATCATTGGAATTGCTCCGTGCCCAAGAATCATGTTCATTAATTTTCCTGAAGCACTATCATCTTTTGTGTCCCATTTATTTTTAATTGAAATTATTTCGAAGTTATTGTTGATGGACTTTTCTATGTTCTCAATTTCTTTTAAATCAATTTCTTTTTCTGAAATTGCAATTCCAGAATAGAAACCTCCTAATTCTTTTTCTTTAGTGATTCCTAAATGATTTGTATCATTTTCAACATTACTATAACTTACGAAAAGCACTGCCATAGAAATGATAAGAGCAATCGGTCCGCTTCTTAGCATTCCATATAGAGCATGCGTTGTTTTTAATGAAACTGTTCTTACTGGCACGACAACAAGGTTTAGTGCTGGCATACTATTAATTATTTTTCTTGCGAATAATAAAAACTTCTGCTGGCTTACCAATACAATAACTCCAAGCATGGAAATATTAATTGCGGCATAAAATGCCATCGCTAAACTGTAAGGTGTCCAGTCAATGGATAAGCCATAAATAATTATTACCACACTTATCAAAATCACTAACATATTTGGAATACTGAGCTTCCAATAATTTTCATGTTCCTCTTCTTTTGGTGTAGGAATGTATGGGACTTGTATATTGAAAATTGCATAGATAAAACCCACTAAAAATATCCACCATGTAGCGGTGCGTAGTATCCCTCCCGCAAAATGAAATCCCCTTTCTTGTTTTTCCAAAAGCCAGCGCTGTGAAAATAACCGTATAACGATTGACAATCCGCATAATGGTAAAAAATAAAATGCAAATTGTTGTAAATTAATTGCCCATGGGATTTGCGCTAAGCCAAGCGCAAGCATTGGAATTAGGATGTCAATAAATGTAATAATTCCGAATAAAAAGAATATCGGCATTGAAAAATGTTGAATTTTTTGCCTCCAGGTAAATTTTTTAAACAATGATGGATACGTTCTGAACAATAATTCAAAACATCCTCGCGACCATTTCAACTGCTGTTTGTAATAAGCAGATAAAGTTGCAGGCGCAAGACCTCTCGTGAGAATTTCCGGAACATAAAGAGGTTTCCATCCTTTCGCCTGCAATTGCATGGCGGTGTGCATATCTTCGGCAAGTCCAGGCGCGTGCCCTCCTATGGAATCAAGCGCTTTTCTTCTAAAAGTACAATTTGCACCTATCGCTTGAGCTGTGCCGTAACTGTTCATGCACATCATCATAGGTCCGTAAAAATGATATGATTGCTCGGCAGCACCGCGGGCAATAAAACTTTCAGATTGATTTTTGTATGCCTGCACGCATTGCACATATCCAACTTTTGTATCTTCAAAATAAGGAATTACACGATCTAAAAATTCAGGAATGGGTTCGTGGTCAGGATCAAGAATTACACATAGGTCGCCTGTTGCCTGCCGCAACGCGTTATTAATATTCCCCGCCTTGGCGTCTTTTTTTTCTATGCGCGTTACGTGGATTATTCCTATTTCTTCACACGCTTTTTTTAATACTGGATCATTTCTTTCATCGCATAAATAATTTATATGCGGATATTTTATTGCCGCCATTGCTTTTAGTGTGCGGATAATCATTTCGCGTGGTTCGCCAGGACAGGAAGTAGTCAATATATCAACCGTAAATTTTGTTTTTAATACAGGGACTGTAGGAACGCTCACGCTCCAGTAATGATACCATTCATGAAGCATTTTTAATAATTTGAAAAACAAAGCACAAGTGAGCAGCCAGTAAATTGGTCCGTAGCCGACATGTATGGGATCAATGAACCACAACACAAAAAATATCATGCATACTAATCCGCAGCCAATTAAGATGCGTATCGTCCACACATCTATTTTCTTAGGAGAATTTACTTTAACAATTGGAAAAGAAGATTTGTAGCTGCCTGTCATCTTTAGTTATTAGCAAAAATATTTTTACAACCAAAAATACAAAGCACTCTTTCTTAAGTCAACAACATTCGTTAAAGGGGAATAACTAATTGCTGAAAGCGGATATTTGCAGACTGATTTGTTACGAAATGGTAGATGAAAGGGTAAAAAGATGAAACGATTTTTCATTCGGAGCATGCCCCGATTCACTTCAGTACGTGAGCGTAAAAATTATATTCTGAGGAACTACTATTTTAAATCAGGAATAACATACTTGTTTATTTTGATAGGTCATTAATGGATGACAATCTGATGACTTCTGACAAACAGCGCTTTTTGATAAGTAGAAAAATTGATTCAGAAGAAGTATCTAATGCTCGTACTGTTGTGTAAGTACAGGGGATGTTTCGAGAAAAACTTATCACGCCAATCAATAGTCTCCGTAAATTGATTTCAGTTCACGGTCAGTAAAATTAATGGTGCATGACCGGAAGCTCAATGTTTGCCTGCACCTTCCATTTTTTTAAGCACATCATTCCAGTTACTCACCCTGGTCCACTTATGAGGGCGCAAAGCGGAAGCCGGATCAGTCCGCTTAGGATCTGGGTTTTCCGGCTCATCGATCCGAGTTGGATCAATTTTGCTGGGTTCGTTCACGCCTGGCCTTGTTTTAAGAGGATCAGAATCCCGATCTGGTTTTGCAGGCAAATGCTTTTCCGGATTGTAAGGTTGATTTTTATTATCACCATTATTTTTTTTTGGTTCAATTTCCATGTTTTTTAGTTTTATGTACGATTATTGAATAATTATTTTTCCAGACTCCGTATGACCATTGTTGCTTAACTGGTAGAAATAAATCCCTTTTGGCTGTGAGGACAAATCAACAAGTAATGACTCATGGTTGATTGAGGATATAAATACCGTTTTTCCAAGCACATTGCAAAAGTTTATAGTTGAGGAGTTGCCAGTACCCGTAATCCATTTAATATTAAATATTCCAGTGCTTGGGTTTGGATAAATAACAATAGCTTTTTCATGATTATTTTCTTCTACCCCTATGATAGGACAATGACCCGTTATTGCCCAGTCCATCCAACCTGCACGGCTTGCGATCCAAGTCTTTAGGTCTGTTACTTCAGTCTGATAATTTGCACCGGATTGATTTTGAGGATTAGGATTAATAAACGCTCCCAGGATCGGCCATTGAATAAAGTTTCGCTGCTGTGATTCACTTAGCGCAAAAGCGGAAGAATCAACATAGGCATACACACTCGCATCACTTAAAACTCCCTTGCGTAGTTCAGTCCATCTACAATAAAGACTATTAACGAAACTACTGTCTTGCATAAACCGACTCCACCATATTGGTGTTGGATGTGTTGTGTCTGTTAGCTGATATTCCCATCCGGTTGGGTCAAATGAATTGCTGTAATTGCAATTATGCCAGGCAATATCATAATCCCACACTGGTCCTATATGCAGTTTGCCTCCTTTGCTGATATTGTTTTTATATAGATACGTGCTGAGCCGGTAAGCATCAACATTTTTACTCAACTCATTAAGGATAAAAAAATCTATGAATGAAGGAACGGCAATATATTTCTGATATCCAATCCATGGATTGGCAAAATAAGGAGCAGCCATAGCTGTTTCGAAGCTGTCTACAAATGCTTTTATATAATTTTTCTGCGGTGCTGTGATAGAGTCTGGTTTCGGATAAACGTACTGATAATAAAAATGAACGTTGTTAGTAGCATCTCCGGGCAGGAGGGAATACCATCCGGGCTCGTCTGTTCTGTCAATTTTAATGATGTATCCACCTGTAAGGGCAGTGCCAGAGTTTTCAAGCGGTGTGAGCTTTGCAATATCTATCCTGCTTGAATCGCGTTTGAGCTTTTCCATCAGGGAATACACGCCCTGGTATTCATTGTTAATCACAACTTCTACTGTTTTGTTGCGTGCAGAATAATGCCCCATCTTTCTGGAAAAATCGTAGGTCATCGGCACTCTGATAAGGCTTTTATCTTGATACATAGCTAAGAGAATCCAATCGCTTTCAGCAGGCATGCCAAGCAGCGAAACAGCCATATCATTACCGCCAGCATCACATGTTTCCACCTTATAAGGTTTTTTTTCAAATTTCTTAGAGCTGTTTCCCCGAAAGTTAATATTCGCTTTTCCGTTGTAATTATTCAAAGGATCAGTCAGATAGTTTCTTACTCCTGTGCCGTTATAAATTATCCCCATGCTTACCAGTGTTTGAAAATCACCAAGAGTTTGGCTGTTCGTATTGATCACAACTATTGGAAGATCGGAAGAAGAAAATGGTAAAGGTGGAACAGGTGTGTTGCTGAACTTAATGCTCCAGCTAATGAGGCTGCCCGCATTAACAAATGCGAGATAGTCTTTTACGATTAGCGTCCACGTGCCGTTAGCTGCTTGTCCATTATTGAACCGCCCCAAAAAACCAATCGACCTGAAGTTCCCGGAAAAGGGAGCTGTTGCAAGTGTGACAGATCCGCTGGTATTGTTAAAACAGGTGTTGGTATAATTTGCTCCGCTAGAACTGCTACCTTCTGCAAGTTGTACGACCATTCCTCCGGGCGATTGTAGATATACCTGTAGTTCTTCAACAGCTGGATGAGTGATATCAATGCACACTTTTTCTATTCCAAGAGTTGTGTTGAGTTGTGACTGGCTTAATCCAGATACAGAAACAGAGAAGTATGTCTCTGTACCCGTATTTAATATTGCTCCTCCTGGTCCGTTAAATACCTGTGATCGGGCATGAAAAGAAAGTAAATAAAAGATAATTATAGTAAATTTTTTTATATGCATAGTGTCTTGGCGTGATTATAGATCTTGTTCACAGAGTAAAAGTATTTTAATATGACCCAGTATGTTCGATTTTTCGTTGAAACAGGCTAATAGATAGCCAACAAATGGTTTAGGTCTGTTGATAATACAATATCTATATGCTAATGTTTTAGTACATGAGGCATGTATTAAGTGAGATAACAGGGTTAAAACGAATTGCCAATAAATGTTAAATGCAACAACCCTGCAAGCATCGATACGTATCCTAAGTAAACAAGAAATCGATTGCGAGATGCGCAAAGCCTACAGCCTTGGTGAGTGAAAGTAGAATCAACGTTTTTTGTACGTCTAATTATTACTAAACTTTTTATTATGAAAAACATTAAAACCATAATTCAAATCAGTCTTTTCTTTTTGGGTTTAACGTCCTCAATGAAAAGCGTAACAGCACAAACTATTTCAAGTCATTTTTTCGGACAAAATGCATGGATGCCTGCTGTTGTAGGAACCACTGTGTTAAATGGAAAACTTGATCAGCAATGGGGTTCTATCAAAAAAAGTCATGCCTCCATCATTCGTTACGGAGGTATTGCAGGTGATAAAGATATGCCCACGAATGAACAATACATCAACATCATTGACTCTATCCGTGCCAACGGTATGGATCCAATCATTCAGGTTCCGTTTGATAAAAAATATACAGCGCAGCAAGCTGCAAGTATTGTGAACTATATCAATGTTGTTAAGGGAAGGAATATTAAGTATTGGTCCATCGGCAATGAACCGGATTTGGTGTATGAGTATACGAGCGCCTCGCAGGTAGCTGCTTATTTCAAACCGTTCGCTTCAGCCATGAAAAACATAGACCCTTCTATTAAGATCATAGGTCCGGAATGTGCCTGGTTCAATCAAGGAATTATCAACGGACTAACCACTCCCAACGGACCGGATGATATAACAGGGAAAGATGCAGCTGGAAGATATTACCTGGATGTTATTTCTTTTCACAGGTATCCTTTTAACGGAACCCAAACACGGGCGCAGGTTATTCCCTGGTTGACTTCTTCAGGTGCTTTACAGGATAATATAATTTATCTCAATGGAAGAGTATCTGCTTGTAACAGCGCTCACGGGAGAACAGGAACGGCCACACTTAAAACAGCGGTTACTGAAGCAAATATTAATTACCAGAATCCTAGTTCTGATAATTTACAAGGTGTAGGTGCCAATAGTTTTCTAGGCGGACAATTCATAGCAGAGATGTTGGGCATCGGAATGATTAATGGACTTGATTTTATTACCTTTTGGAGTGCTGTGGAAGGAAACGGAATTACTACTAATATCGGATATATTGATCATGCTACAGGAAATAAAAAACCTGCTTATTATCATTATCAGATGATGGCAGATAATTTTAAAGGACAGGTGGCTGCTTCTACTACGAACCTGCCGAATGTGAAGTCATTTGGAAGCAAGAACGGAGAACATATTGCGGTGTTTATATTGAATGAGGAATTAGCTGGTACGCATAATTTTACTGTGCGGTTAAATACAACTGCAGTGACAGGGACACCCCCGTTGAAAATAAATGTAAATGCCGGTGTGAATGCTGAATATTCAGGTTCTATTGGGAATCAATCTTCTCTTTTACTTGTATTCGATGCACAGGGAGTTATTCGGAAAACGTATGAGTATTCTCTAACAAATCACGCAATGGCTAACCTGGCTCCTACAGAAACACTGTACAATGCTACAGGAGTTGCATCGAACTCAGAGAAGGGAGTATTTGAAATAAGAAATGTGTACCCGAACCCTGCAACAGATAAATTTACGCTCGTAGTGAATAAAGGCGAAAATGTTGGTACGGAAGAGGAAGTGCAAGTGGAGCTAATCAATCTTCTTGGACAAGTAGTGTACAGCGAAAAACTTGCTTTCTTAAATGGAAAGGAAGCGATAGGATTAACTCCGGGCATTGCTAACGGGGAGTATATCATACGAGTGAAGGAAGGAGAAAAGGACAATTTCCTCGTCAAAAAATTAATAGTGTTGCAATAATCATTTAAACACACATGGATATACCGATGCTAGATGAGTTTAACGAAATATTTTGATCGGTATATACTGATGCAATCGATCAAAAATCCTTAAAATAGCTTGTCGTCAGTATAAATTAAAAACCCCATTGGTCAGCCGGCCGATGGGGTTTTTATTTTTTAAGCTACGGCAAGCATGACCCTCACTTCATGGCCTTTCTGAATCTCAACCTCTATTTTTCGCTCTTGGCTATTCAATAAGCGCTATCAACGAATAATAAAAATACATGCATGCATGCAGGGTAGCTTTGATGCAAATAATTATTCAACATATTATCAAAACAAAAACAAACAATTATTTTCTCTCATAAATGAAAAATGTACTTCCAAAGGTTTTAATGTTAGGGTGGGAATTCCCGCCAATAATCAATGGTGGTTTGGGGGTCGCCTGTCATGACCTATCGGGAGCCATGTCCGAATTAGCCAACATAACCATGGTAGTTCCAAAATCAAGCCTGGGTTTTAAAGTGAAGAATGTAAATCTGCTTGGGATCAACAACATTGATATCAATTCCCTGGAATTTCCTTCTAACTATCATAAACAAAAATTGCCTTTCGAAATGCATTCGGTTCCTGCGGATCTGGATCCTTATTTTACCGAGGGCGTTACGGTACCCAATCCGTATATATCTAAACAGGCAGGCGGAAAGGAAAAGCTGGAAGCTTTTAAGATCGACAACTTATATGGAGGTGATGTTATAAACAAGGTTTCTCAATATGCAGATATCGCCACCTCCATGGCCTCTAAGCTTGATTTTGATGTCATTCACGCGCACGACTGGATGACCATGCTGGCGGGTATAAAAATAAAACAACAAACAGGAAAACCACTGGTAATGCACATTCACTCCCTTGAAGTGGATCGCAGCGGCCCTGCCAGCAAAGGTTGGGTATATAATTTAGAAAAGAAAGGAATGGATTACGCGGATCTGCTGATGCCAGTGAGCAATTTTACAGCGAATAACATTGAGGAACATTATGGGGTTGGTAAAAATAAAATATCCGTGATACATAATGGAAGCAATGCAGTGCAGTCATTTAAGAGTGAAAGAAAATTTAAAGAGAAAATGGTTTTATTTGTCGGAAGGCTTACCCGTCAGAAATGCCCTGAAAAATTTCTTGACATTGCGTCTAGAGTATTGGAAAAAAATCCAGATGTCCGATTTGTAATGGCAGGGGCAGGCGATTATTTCAAATCGATGCTTGAACAAAGTGCTTACAAACACATTGGCAATCGTTTTCACATGACTGGCTTTTTAAATCTTGATAAATTAAGGTATTTGTTTTCCGTGAGTGATGTGTATTGCATGCCCTCTATCTCAGAACCTTTCGGGTTAACTGCCGTTGAAGCAGCGCAATTTGACATTCCTTGCGTAATATCCAAACAGTCTGGTGTTGCAGAAGTATTAAGCGGAGCACTTAAGTTTGATTATTGGGATATTAACAAGGCGGCTGATTATATTGTGAATTTACTGGATGATTCTGTTTTTCGAAAAAAAGTAGTGAAAGATACATCTTCCAATCTGGGCAATATTAGTTGGGACCTCTCTGCACAAAAAATTATGAATGCATACACAGAAAATCAATTTATATAAATCTAATGTACTTTTTAGTGTCTTCAAATACAAGTCACCAATTTTCACTAATTGAAATTAATCGAAAAAATGTTCGTGTTAACCTGCCTGCTGGCAGGCAGGTTCGTGAAATTATGGCCTCCATCCCTTCGGGAGTGGTTATTAATAATTATACTAAACAATAAACAATAATAAATCTTAAATACATATGCCCTCCATTTGCTTTTACTTTCAAGTGCACCAACCCTTTCGTATCAGAGACTATTCCTTTTTTGATATTGGCGAATCTCATTTCTATGAAGATGATGTAAAAAACAGAGAGGTTTTAAATAAAGTGGCAGACAAATGCTACATCAAGACTAATAATAAAATGATGGAACTTATCAAACGGCACAACGGAAAATTTAAAATAAGTTACTCTTTAAGTGGGACTGCTATAGAGCAATTTGAAAAATATCGCCCTGACGTTTTACAATCATTTGTTGATCTTTCAAATACCGGCTGCGTGGAATTTTTATCTGAAACTTATTCCCATTCACTAAGTTTTATTTACTCTAAAGCAGAATTTAAAAGACAAGTTGAAAAACATGCTGCTGTAATTAAAAAATATTTCAATCAGGTTCCTAAAGTTTTCAGAAACACAGAATTGATTTACAACAATGAGCTTGCTGCATTTGTTCAAGATATGGGATATGAAGGAATCGTTTGCGAAGGCGTTGATAGATTGCTCGGAGATAGAAGTCCAAACTTTCTTTACCAACCTGCTGAGAAAAAAATAAAAGTATTGCTGAAGAATTATCGTTTGTCGGATGATATTGCATTTCGTTTTTCAGACAAGAACTGGAAAGAGTTTCCATTAACAGCAGACAAGTTTAAAAACTGGGTGCATAGCATTGCAGGAAATGGAGACGCTGTAAATCTCTTTATGGACTATGAAACCTTTGGAGAACATCAGTGGGAATCTACCGGCATTTTTGATTTTTTGAATCAGTTGCCAGGAGAAATATTAAAACATCCTGACTTTGATTTTAAAACTCCTTCAGAGGTTATCTCATCCTATCCTGTAAGAGATGTTTACGATGCACACAGTTTCACTTCCTGGGCAGATACGGAACGGGATCTTTCGGCCTGGCTGAGTAACTCCATGCAGCAGGAAGCAATTCAACGAATTTATTCCATTGAAAAAGATGTGTTGGCTTCCGGGGATGCAGACATGTTGAAAGTATGGGAGCGCTTGCAAACTTCCGACCATTTTTATTATATGTGTACAAAATTCTGGAATGATGGAGATGTACATAAATATTTCAGTCCCTTCAATTCGCCATACGATGCGTACATGTATTTCATGAATGTGTTTAGTGATCTGGAATCTTCCTTGGCAAATCTTCCAAAAGAAATAAAACCCGAAGTACAGATATCCAAAGGTGCAAAAGCAAAGAAAAAGTGGAGTTACCAACTTGTTTATGACTAATCAAAAACAAAATGAAAAATAAAACTATGGCTTTGCATCCCGCATTTCGCGGGACCCACTCGACAATCATTCTCGCCTTTATTGGCTTGAGCAATTTTGCAAATGCCCAAAACGTAAGCATTCCCGATGCGAATTTTAAAGCCGCCTTGGTTAGCAAGCCAAGTATTAACACAAATGGCGATCTCGAAATTCAAGTTTCGGAGGCTGTGGCTTTTACAGGTACAATAAATGTAGAAGGTATGAGTATTTTTAATTTAACAGGCATAGAAGCATTTACCGGAATTACTAATTTGAATTGTAAAGACAATTTTTTAACGAGTTTAGATGTTTCAGCCAATACAGCTCTTAATTATTTATATTGCTGGAACAATCAATTAACGAGTTTGGATGTTTCCTCCAATGTTGCTATTGCCGATTTGGAATGCAACAACAATCAATTAACAAGTATAGATGTTTCTGCCTGCACATCTCTTACTGGTTTGGAGTGTAAGAACAATCAATTAACGAATTTGAATTTAAAAAATGGAAATAATACCAATTTAATTTATTTTGAGACCACCAATAACCCAAGCCTAGCCTGCATACAAGTGGACAATGCTAACTATATGAATTCTAACTGGGCAAGCGGTAAAGATACAACGGCAAGTTTCAATGTAAATTGCAACATTACAGGCTTTTCTAACTTGAGCAATGATGATGTAATTATAGTTTATCCAAATCCTTCCTCAGGAATTTTCACAGTCAACTTGAAAAACACCCCTATAGCTATCCGGACAGTCGACCTGCCTGCTGATAAGGCAGGAGCAAAAATTTTCGTTTATGATATACTGGGAAACTGTATTCTGAAAAAGGATTGCAAAAATGAGACAAATGCTCAAATTAATTTAAGCACCTTGTCCAAAGGAATTTATTTTATGCAAATGGATGAGGGAAGCGAAAGAACAACCAAGAAAATAATTATTGAATAGACAATGAAAAACATTCTTCCGCTTTTCTTCATCATGTTTTTCTGTTTGGAGCGGGTGAACGCGCAAAGCAAAGATACGACCTGCGTCACTGATGTGTTAGAGCCCGATACGCATACGTCATTGCTTGTTTTTCCCAATCCTTCCACTGGGAGCTTCCAGATTATTTATTATTCTACCACCGGATGTCCCCCAGCCGGCTGGGGTGGGTTGCTGATGATAAACATTATTAATTCAAATGGTGAAACGGTCTATGCAGAAAAGGTGTATGACTTTGAAGGAGAATACATCCGAACGGTTGACCTAAGTGAGGAAGTAAAGGGTACGTATATCATTGAAGTGGTGAGCGGCAGACAAAAGAAAGTGAAAAGAGAAATTTTGAAATAAGTTAGACGCCCTCTAACTCCTCAGCTCGGAAGGTCCACAAGACTCTTCGAAGTAGTCCTTTGAAACTTCGGATAGTGTCTTCGGGAAAGGGGGAGAATTTGGGCGTACAACTGCCTACCTCCTTGCTCCACCATAGCGCTTTGCTAAGGCGATGCAAGGAGGGTTGTGAAGAACTAAGTACTCATAAACAATAAATAATAATTTATGTTATTAATAGCAGACAGCGGTTCTACCAAGACAGATTGGGTTCTGATAGACGACAAAAAACACAAAAAGCATTATAGCACGATGGGCTATAATCCCAATTTTATTGATACTGAAAATATCCTCCTTGATCTCTCCCAAAAACTGATCCCCAAATTAAATGCTACATCTGTAAAGAAAATATTTTTTTATGGTGCGGATTGTTCCACTCCAAAAAATAATGCTGTTGTGCATAAAGCACTGTCATTGTGTTTTACGAAAGCACAAGTACATGTAGGGCACGATATGTTAGCTGCTGCCCATTCCTTGCTGGGGAATAAACGTGGCTTTGCGGCCATTATCGGCACCGGGTCCAATACTTGTGTTTACGATGGAAGTAAGATAGAAAAAACCATTCCGCCACTGGGATATCTTCTGGGGGATGAAGGCAGCGGCAGTTATATCGGGAAAATGATCTTGCGGGATTACATGAGAGGGTATCTGTCCAAGCAGCTGGAAAAGAAATTTAAAAAGGTCTACCCGATAAAAGTGGAAGAGATCTTTGATGCGATGTACAACCAACCTTACCCTAACCGTTTTCTGTCTGGGTTCTGCAAGTTTGCCCACAAGCATAAAAAAGAAAAATACATAAAGAACATCATTAAGGAATCGTTCAATGATTTTTTTAAAAACTTAGTGAATAGGTATCCTGAATGTCGAGAGTTCAGTTTTAATTGCGCAGGATCTGTAGGGTTTATTTTCAAAGACTTGCTTACTGAAGTGGCTCGATCGTATAAGATGAAAATAGGAAAGATCATTCCTTCGCCTATTGATGGGCTCGTTGACTATCACCTAAAAGTAAAATAATTATTTTTTATTGCACAACGGTATTTCCTCCGGCAGTATCCTGTGGAGATTCTAAAAACAATTCAAGCTGATGCGCCCATTCAGATTGGCTAATCAAGCCGGCTTTGTAATTTCCATACATCTTTTTTAGATGTGAACGGGGAAAAACAGATGGTTTCTTCTGTAAAGGTCGTGATGCTTCCGGAAGCGGACTGGGAGCTTCTTTAAAAGATGATCCGTATTTACCAAAATCAGAAGGAGCTAATTTTTCTATATACAATACGAGCCAGGTAGCAAATACCAAACTTAAAATAAAAAATACCGGCTTGAATAGGAAATTATAAGCCCCTCTACCCCCAGAAGGAGTGTAATTGCTATCCGCATTATTATTATTTTTATTAGTCATTGAACAAATTGGTTTTCTACAGTTGAAACATATTCCTCTGGGACTTTCCTTCCTTCGGGGTCAATCGCTGGTTGCGAGCGTAGCTCAACAGGGACTGCTTTCCAATAAGCAGCACGTATCATGATACTCAACGCGATAATATTAAATATGCTCCAGAATGTGTTGGCTGCAAATCCAGAAGGAGTAGGGTGCTTGTTTATCGCCAATAAAACAATATTGTACAAAATTCCCACTAGGGTTAATCCGATGATAATCGCATGCGGCAAAAAATGTTGTGTGTTTATTACATTGCTCTTGTCTTTGGGCGTCACATTGAATTTCACCTTCTTGCCCCGGATGACGGATATTAAGGACAACAGCATGAACCAGAAGCTGGAAATATAATATTGATCTCCTCTGTTGGTAGAGATTCCCCAGCAGCCGACCGCGATAGTGATCGTATTTAATATTTGAAAAGGAAGAAAATATTTAAAGAATTCGAAACTATATGCATTGACTGGCAGTTGCAGTGTGAAAAAAAATACGATGGGACTCAACAGGAAAACTAAAATCCATAAAGGAGCAAAATAAGACCAAATAGTATTGAAGTAACAAATCTTTTGTCCCAGTGAAAGTCCTTTTTTAAAAACAGGATTATCGTTAAAAGCAATATCCAATGAACCCTCTGCGTAACGCTGATGCTGCTTCACCCAGCTGTCCAGGTCTTGCGTGGAAAGCATTCTGCATTCCACATCCGGGTGCTGTATGCTTTCCCATCTGTGTTCTGTATCTGCATGCAACATGATGGAAGTGTAAATGTCTTCTGACGCATGAAACTTAAATGGAATTATTTCTTCCTCCAGCAACAGAGAATTGATCTGTGCTTGGATAGTATGAATATCTTTTTTTGCGAGGATGATATTTTGAACGCGTTTTTTCAACCCTCCCGTAAATCCCTTCAACGCCAGGTTCATAACCGCTTCTCTTCGGTGTATTGATCCTGCTCCGCAGCAAAAGGCTGCATTATAAAAATTTCTTTTCCGTAATATCACATCGTAAAAAAGCCTGGGGTCATTCCCGTAAATATCTTCGTTCATTTCAACCTTGCCGAAAGCAGCTTCTATCAAGCGGATTATTTTTTTATTTTTCAATTTTAATCTTGAAACGAGCACATTGCTTAGTTTTTCCGATTCGGTGGTATCGCAAAACCATTGTGGCGTTTGAACCCAAGCCAATTTCTTTCTTCTAAAATAACCTGTAGTATGAACCAGAAATTCAGGAAATGCCCGCGTGTCCGCATCTAAAATTGCAAAGAGGTCGCCTTCTGTATACTCCAGCGCATTTTTGAGGTTGCCAGCCTTGTATCCGCGGTTATGTTCTCGAATCAGGTATCCCACTCCTTCTTCCTCTGATACTTTTTTCATATTTTCTTTCGAAGGATCTCTGCCGTCTCTCCTGCCATCATCAAGCACATGCACTTTTATATCCACATCCGAAAACGGATATTTAATTTTTTTTGCCGCTACGATGCTTTGACGCACCAGTTCAACATCTTCATTATAAGTAGCAATGAATACATCAATCTTCACCTGCCTGTCCTCCCTGCCCTGCAAATCTTCTATCTCCGAAAGGAAATGAATAGGAGGAGTTTTTTTAGCATCCTTATACGCCCAGAAATTAATAATTACCATGATTGTGCTCAGAAAACTCATAGACTCGGCTACAACCAGTGGTATAGAAAACCACAACGCATCAGGATTGAGTGAAAATCTCCATCTCCAGTTCAAATAAGCAATACCTAAAGCAATTGTTGTTATTCCTGCGAACTGAAATAAAAGAGTCCTGTATTTATTATCAAGAATAGCAGGATAAGGCTTACGGTCGTCAAACTTATTGAAGTAAAACTGCTTTACTATTTTTCCCGATTCAAACACAATTAAGAATATGCTCCAACCTCATTGATTTGATCTTTATTATTATCATATCATTCACATTTACAAATTTTACCTCCACTCCTTTCTCCAAGAGAGACCTTAAAAAATCTACTAGTTTGGCCATGCCGTTGTAATTAATATAACCAATGTTTTTCAAGTCATAATATTGTACTCCGCGACAATACACACCAGGGATTTCATCTATTATCACTATCTGATCTCCTGATATATTGATAGTCTTTATACTACTACGTATGTTTTCTTCCGCATTTACTCCCGAAATAATCTGCGGAGGTGAACTATCTACACTATTTTCTTTTAGTTCGTTGTCCATATTACAAAGTTATCTGCTTAAATCTTATGAAATTTCAATATTCGTTAACAAGGCATTTAAGATAGCCGAAAGCCACGAATTAGAGGTGAATAGGAACTAATGAAAAAATCTTTGTTAATATATATTTCTATAAAGGAAACAGAGAGTCAACCCATAAGATGGTGTGCTGGTCTACTAAAAACACCCACTGAACGAAAACATTACGGATGTTGAAAGCAGTCGGGCTATGTTTGTGCAATATATCACATCAAACTAAATTTTAAAACAAAAAAAAATGAAAAAACTTTATGTACTAATTGCAGTCACTACATTGTTCATTAATATGCAGGCTCAAACTTTTGATTGGGCAAAACGTGAAGGGCTGTGGGCTTATGATTATGGATACGGCATTACAACAGACAATATGGGAAATGTTTATGTTGCCGGAAAATATGAACAGGATGCTAATTTTAGTGGTACTATATTGCCATGCCCACCTCCTGATTGCAACCACGACATTTGGGTAGCACAGTATTCCTCTACCGGTACTTTAAACTGGATAAGAACTGCTGGCGGCCAATCAGGTGATTATGCTTGGGATATCGCTTGTGATAATTCTTTTCTATATGTTGCAGGGGAAATTGAAGGAGTAAACGAAACGATTTATTTTCCAGGAAGCCCAATTACACTTACTTGCCAGGCATCCAACGATATTTTTGTTGCTAAATATGATCTTACCGGAAATTTGCTTTGGGCAAGACGCGCAGGCGATGATTATTATGATAAAGCTCTCGGAGTTACGTATGACAATTCAGGAAATGTTTACATCTGCGGTTTATACAACACCAAAGCTGTCTTTGGCGGAACTACAACCATTAATTCAGTAGGGCAAAGCGATATTTTTATTGCCAAGTACGATGCTAGCGGAACTTTTTTATGGGTAATGTCTGCAGGCAGTACCGGAAGAGACGAAGCAAAATCAATTAAATGTGATGCTGCAGGGAATATTTACGTCTCTGGAATGTATTCACAGGGATGTGTTTTTCCCGGAGAGCCCGCATTAACCACTTATAATAATACGAATTGGTATGATAGTTTTTTAACAAAGATATCTCCTGACGGTGTAGTGCAATGGGTAAAAACATCAGGTGGTGATTTTGATGATGTTGCATGGGGTGTAACCCTCGACAATGCAGGCAAGATATATATAGCAGGAGAATATAATGGGTATGCATCTTTTAATCCGAGCTCTACTATAGCATTAACTACTTCAGGTATGGCAGACGTGTTCGTTGCCTGTTACGATGCTTCGGGAAATGTTCAATGGGCAAAATCAGCAGGCGGACCGTTGGTGGACAGAGCTCGCGGAATTGGAACCGATGGAACAAATATTGTAATTACCGGACAGTTTGGTTCAACAGCTTCATTTGGACTTTTTCCATTAACTGCGGCAGATAGTTCAGACATATTTTTTGCCTGTCTCGATAATTTCGGAAATTTTATTGCAGCCTCATCTGTTGGTGGACCTGCTGATTCCCTTGAAACACTCGGTTATGAATCTGGAATTGCAATTTGTGCAGAAGCGAACGGAAATGTGTATGCTACTGGATCATTACTTGACGGAGGTGTCTTTGGAAGTACTTCCTATACAGAATATGGAAGGACAGATGTGTTTGTTACCAAAATATCACAGCTGACAGGAGTGGGTGATTTAGTGATAAATACAATTAGTATTCCTGTTTATCCAAATCCAAGTACCGGCAATTTTACATTTGATGTACGTAAATTGTCAGGACGACTTACAGAAACAACTGTATTCAATTACCTGGGACAGGTAGTTAATACAAAATCGAATCATTCTTCCTCTGAAATAAACATCGACCTTTCGAACGAACAAAAGGGTGTTTACTTTGTTGAGATAAAAGATGGAGATCGGTCAGTATCAAGGGGGAAAATAGTTCTGCAATAAATATTGGTTATGCTAAAGGATTTGTCCGAAAGACTCCTTCGAGAACCCCGTAAGGTTCAACAACATTCTGAAGCATAACCAGCCTAATAAGTTTTACTCTCCGGAGGGGCTTCGGCCCTTTCGGGGAGATAACTCTAAAAAATAAATATGAAAAGATTACTACTACTTTCTTTAACACTCTTTGCGCTGAATTTATTTTCACTATCTCAAACATTTCCTGATGAAATGCATATGTCTGCTGATGGGCGCATGCTACTGCTTGGCGATTTGCCCAACACAGGGCTTTACAATCAATCGCAGATAAAAAAAATATACCTCACTTTTTCTCAACCCAATTATTGGGCTCAGCTCGACAGCAACTACTGGGGATGGCAGAAACTCGAGATCCCCGCTACCATGGTGGTGGATGGAAGTACATATGATAGTGTAGGTGTTCGTTTTAGAGGGCAATCCTCGTTTCAGCAGACACAATCATCTGAGAAAAAACCTTTCGGCATTTCTCTCGATTATGTTCATTCCAAACAGGATATCATGGGACGGAAATCGCTGAACCTTAACAATTGCTTTCAGGACCCATCTTTCATAAGAGAAATTTTTTATCAGAACCAGATTAAGAAACATATTCCTGCTGCAAAGTCTGCATACGTGGAGCTATACCTTAACGGTGCTTATTGGGGATTGTACCCTAGCGTTCAGCAGATCAATAAGAGCTTCTATAAAGATTGGTATTTGAGTGCAAAGGGTACGAGCTGGCGTGCGGATCGCATCAGTGGCACAGTAACTCCTTATGGCGATGGCAGAGGAGGAGTGAATTATCTGGGAACAGACACGCTGGAATACCAGAAAGAATACATAATAAAATTTTCTGATAAGCAAAATCCATGGGATGACCTGGTGAGCACCTGCGATGTGCTAAACAACACTCCGCTTGCAAATCTTCCGGCATTGCTTCCGGGAAAATTAGATATTGACCGTACGTTATGGTTCTTGGCAAGTGAGATCCTGTTCTCAGATGATGATAGTTATATTCAGAAAGGCAGAATGGATTATTTTATGTATTGGGAGTCAGAAACGGGTCGCATGGCACCTCAGGAATATGATGGGAATACAGTGATGAACCCAGCGTTTCAGAACTGGAGCCCGTTTTATCATGCCGACAGTATAAACTATCCGCTAATGAACCGTTTATGTGCAGTGCCTGAATACAGGCAGCGTTACCTTGCGCATTTTAGAACAATACTTAATGAATATTTTACTTCTTCGTCTGCTGATGCCATCATTGATTCCTATGCAGCTCAGATAAATTTATTCGTTATGAACGACCCGAAGAAACTCTATACGTATGCAGATTTTCAAAACGAAATATCGGTGCTGAAGAATTTCATCATTGCCCGAAGAAATTCTGTTAATTCCAATTCTGAAATTGCAGAAATTGCGCCTGTGATATCTAATGTTGCCTGGTATACTGGTGGAACACCGTGGATAACTCCGGGTATTGGTCAGGGTGCTACGGTAAGGGCCAGCGCAACCTGTGTTTCCGGTATAAATCGGATGACCATGTATTACTCCAATGCGATAGTAGGAAATTTCACAAAGGTACAGATGTTGGACGATGGATTGAGTGATGACGGAACTGCAGGTGATGGTATCTATGGGGCAGCTATTCCGGGACAATTGTTCGGATCATGGATCCGGTTTTATGTTGAAGCAACTGCTAATAACACTGCACGTTCTGTTTCATACGAACCGGTAGGCGCTGAGCACAATGTATATGCCTACATGATAGGTGGAGTAGGTGTAGGGGAGGTCCAGGATTTGGAAACTTTTATGAATCTGTTCCCGAACCCCGCCAACAGCACTGTTGAAATTGTGGTAGGCAGTAATTTTGAACAGGAACTAAAGATCCTGAATACCACGGGGCAGCTAGTTCATAAAGAAAAATTTATTCAAACTGTCATTGTCGATATTCTTTCGCTTCCTTCGGGCTTGTATTTTGTACAATGCGGAAACCTAAACAAGAAATTAGTAATACAGCATTAAGAAAGTAGTGTATTCTTCACCCACTTCTTTCCCTCTTTAAACTGTTTTAAACTGGCTATTAACGAATAAAGTTGAAAGTAGCTAACTGCTTATTTACCTTTAAGTATTAATCAATTAAAATAAGAATAATGAAACATTTAAAAATCAGTTGCTTAGCTTTATTTTCCACAGGGCTTTTATCAGTAAATACCTTGCATGCACAAGATACAACTATCACTAGAAAAATAACTACTACAGATACAATTGTTAGTGAAAGTGCAATGGTACAGGATTCATCAGCAAAAACGACTGCTGGAGGGAAATTACGTACATGTGAACTTGGAGTTCGATACCTACCCTCTTTTACTGCTTTATCGCTGACAACTAATAACGGTGATGTTGCGCTGGGAAGCGCCACTATGAATAACGGATTCGGAGTTAGGTTTGGTTATAATATGTCTAATTATATAGGTTTAGAGGCAGAAATAAATTACGAGCAAGTAAATCAGAAATACAAAGATCAGGGATTAGACCAGCAAGTAAGCATCAAATATATTAATATACCTGTGCTGCTTTCTATGAATACAAATAAAACTGCGCCTGTATTTTTTGGTGTAGTTGTTGGTCCTCAGTTTGGGATTAATATGGGCTCAAGTTTAAATAGCAACAGCAGCAGCAATACAGATACTCTTCATGCTGTACTTGCAGTGAAGCAGGGCGATGTGGGTTTGGCTTACGGTGCAGGCTTTGGAATTGCACTGAATCCGGAACATACTATTCGATTAGATTTCGGATTTAGAGGTGTATATGGTTTGGTGAATATGAGCGGCAGTCCAGCCGGAGATAATTCATATTACGTAACCGTGAAAGGATCAAGGAGAGTTTATGGCGGATATATAGGAATAACATTTTTGTTCTGATAATTACAATTTATAATTGTCGCATGAATCTAGTATGGCTAAATCGCTGCCCCCATTCATTTTTTGGTACGGTAAGCTTTTAATCATTAAACCGATTTTTTCTAATAAATGGTCGTAGCAGTAAATTTAGGTTTACATATATTTGTGAGAAAGTGTTTAATGGAAATATAAGTTAACTAAAACAAAAAAACCAGACATTGTGTTGTCTGGTTTTTTTGTTTTTTGAATTAAATATAATTACTGAATAACAATTTTACCTGTTGCTATAGCTTCTGTAGCAGATTGTATTTTGTAAAAATATATTCCAGCAGGTAATCCATCACGAGTTAAAGAAAGTGTTTTAATGCCTTTTTGAATTGTATTGTTTCTAACTTCCTTTCCATAAAGATCAAATAATTGGAAAGTAGATTCCGTAGAGCTTTCTATATTTAGTTGTATGGTAGCAGAAATGCTGAAAGGGTTAGGGTAGATGCTTACATTAGGATTGTTGTATGCCCATTCGCTAATTCCTAATCCAGAAATGATTACAGTTTTAGTAATCGTATCACCACCGCAAGAATCTGATACAATTAATTGTACAACAAATGATCCATTAGAAGTGTAAGTATGTGAAGGACTTGTTAAAGTACTGTTTGTCCCATCACCAAAACTCCAAGAACTAGTTCCATTGTTGCTTACTGATGTGTTTGTAAACGTAACAGTTCCTCCATTTATCACGGACGTGAAATTTGCAACAGCTGGAGATGCTATTGAAACTGTTCCGGTTGATGAAGTAGAGGAAGAACACTTGCCGCTCTTTACTTCAGCTCTGTAAAGCGTTGCGATAGTCATTCCAGAAAATACTTGTGTGTTGGTTGTGTTAGCAATGCTAGACCAGGTTGCTCCGCCATTGGTTGATTTTTCCCAATATAAAATACTGCCAGTAAACCCACTAAGCGTTAAAGTTCCGGAAGTAATGCTATCGCATACCGTTGTGCTTCCTATAATTGTTCCACCAACAGATGCTGGATTTACTTCAATAGAACCAAATGTAGAGTTAGCCGTTGTGCAAGTTCCGTTTTGTATCACAGCTCTATACAAAGTTGTAGTAGATAAGTTTGTATAATTCTGTATTGCAGATGTATTTGCGATAACAGTCCAAGAAATTCCGCCATCTGTTGAAGATTCCCAATTTAATATTGATCCTGTAAATCCACTAAGCGTTAAAGCGCCACTATTTGTACCTGTACAAACTGTATCATTTCCAGAAACTGTACCACCAACCGATGGAGATGAAATGTTAATTGTAGACAAAGAAGAGTAAGCTGGATTGCAACCTCCGTTTTGTACAACTACTCTATACTTTGTAGTTTGTGTAAGGTTTAAATAATTTTGAAAATGATTTGTATCTGCAACGGTTATCCAAGTTACACCACCATCGATAGATTTCTCCCAACGTATAACATTGCCTGATTCTCCAGAAAGTACAATCGTGCCTTGATTAAGTCCATTACAAGCAGAAACAGTTGTAGGGCTAAGCGTTCCTCCGCCAGATAATGGAAGCACAGTAACAGTTACATTGGCAGAATAAACACTTGGGCAGCCGTTGGAGTTAACTTCTGCTCTAAATAAAGTTGTTGCAGTTAAGTTAGAGTAATTGTAAACTGCAGTTTTAATATTTATGTTTGCCCAAGTAACACCGCCATTTATTGAGGATTGCCATCTTACTATAGAGCCAGAATAACCACTTAATATCATACTGCCATTATTTGTTCCACTACAAACAGTAGCATTGCCGCTTACTGTACCTCCTGCAGGTGTGGGACTTACAGTAATGGTGATAATGTTAGAATATTTTGAAGCACATATTCCGCTTTGAACAAGCACTCTGTATTGAGTATTTGTAGTAATGTTAGAATAACTTATAGAGTCGGATGTATTTGCAACTACGGTCCAATTTAAACCGCTATTAATTGAATATTCCCACTGAACAATATTTCCTACATAGCCTACTAAAGATAGCTGACCACTATTGAGTCCACTACAAACTGTAGCTGTTCCTGATAATGTTCCTCCTACAGAAACCGGAAAAACAATTACATCAATTTCTGAAGAGTTTGCTGCTGCACAAGAACCACTTTGAACTACCGCTCTGTATTTAGTAGTAGTAGTAATATTTGCAAAATTGTAAAAAGTATTAGTGTTTGTAATATTTGTCCACGTTGCACCTCCATCAATCGAAGACTGCCATCTTACAATATTTCCAGAATGGCCACTTAAGAAAAGAGTTCCGCTATTTGTTCCTGCACAAACAGTATAGGACCCAGAAACAGTACCGCCAACTGAAACAGCATCTACTGTAATAGTAGCAACAGATGATTTAGCGCTAGGACAAGTTCCGCCTGATATCGTTGCTCTATAGAATCGGGTAGTTGAAAGGTTGGTATAGGTTTCACTATTTGTAGTGTTTGCAATGGTTGTGTATGATGATCCCCCATTTGTAGAGTATTCCCAATTTGTTATTGCGGAATAATTTCCAGATAATGTTAATGTTCCTCCATTGGCAGATGCACAAACAGTGGCATTGGATGAAACAGTTCCCGATGGTGCAGCATCAACTGAAATCAAAGTTGATGAAGAATTTGCATTTGGACACGATCCGCTAGAAACTTCGGCTCTAAACTCAGTGTTGGCAGACAAGTTTGAAAAATTATAGGAAGTAGAAGTGTTTGTAATATTTGTCCACGATGAACCGCCATTTGTAGATGATTGCCACCTAACGACAGATCCTGTTTGTCCAGTTAATAGAATTGTACCGCTATTAGAACTTGCGCAAACTGTTGTTGTTCCTGATGTTGAACCGCCTACTGAAGCTGGGTCAACAGTAATCGTTGCTACCGAAGAATTATTTGCAGGGCAAGCTCCATTAGTAACGTTTGCTATATATATTGTTGTTGTAGTTAAGTTGCTGTAAACTTGACTAGCAGTTGTATTTGCAATAGGCGTATATGAGGATCCTCCATTAGTTGAAAATGCCCAGCTATTTATTGAAGTATAAGTTCCAGATAAAGTTAAAGTTCCGCCATTCACACCCGAACAAACAGTTGCATTAGCTGAAATTGAACCTGAAGATGCAGCATCCACAACTACTTGAGCATATGCAGAATATGTATTTGGAAACCCAACCATAGATATTTCTGCTCTATATAATGTTGTAGAAGTTAGGTTTGAGTATGTGTAAGTAAGAGATCCTCCCGTTGATCCAATATTTGACCAAGAGCTACCGCCATTTGTTGAGGATTGCCATCTTACGATAGTGCCAGATTGGCCACTAAGGGTTAGTATATCGCTGTTAGTCCCACTGCAAACCGTTGAACTTGATGGATTAATGACACCACCTACCGGCTGAGCAAAGCAAACTGCATATGAAATAATCAATAGAGAAAGAGTAAAAATATTTTTCATTTTAATGAGTTTTAATTTGGATGTTAAGTGAGTGCTTTCGAGTTTCTTTTATGTAACAGTTTGCGAAATTACTATAAATCTTACTTAGGAGTATATATATATATAGGAAAAAAGGAATACTGCTTAAAATTCAGCCAATTTTCAATAGTACTATTAATGATTAGTCTAAAAGAGGCAGCTCTATATTGTCGTTTACTATAAAAGCTCCAGGAAACTCTGATGAAATTTCTTGTAATACTTTATATGCTTCTAATTTAGTTCTAAAGTCGCCAATCCTTATTTTAAAATAAGGCTGTTGATAATCTAGGTAAGAAGGAATATTAGAGTATTTAGCAGAAAATTTTGTTTTTATTTCTAATGCTTTAGATTTATCAGGGCCAAAATGTATTTGAACTCTGTAGCCTTTAATTTTATTTTTTGTTGACTCGTTAATAAGAATGTGTTTCAAGACAAGTTCGTTTAGTCTAATGTCTTGAATGATATTACTGTCAGCAGCAAATTGTCTTAACGAATCAGATGATTGGGAAAAGCCCAATATAGATGTAATGAGAGTCATAAATATAGTGGTGATAAACTTCATAATCTATTGCAAACCTACATCATTTTAGTATCCAATTAATCAAAAATCGCCCCAAGTATTAATAGTTATTGTCATTAAATATAGCATCTAATGTATCTAAAAGCATTATTATTTGTTAATAACTCAATAAAAAAATAAAAATATTTTAATTGGGATTAAGTATTTCTTATACTTTTGTTACGCAATTGTCACAGAATTTTTGCTCTTTTTTATTGACAAAACTTATCTTATGAAATGCTTTGCATTAGCTAACACGATTAGAAAAACAAAAAAAATCGTGAATATTTATTTTATAAATCTCAATAGGCAATTTCTCCTCAATTTATTTTTTCTTTTATTCTTTTCAGCATCATTTATTTCTCAGGGTTTTGCTCAGCCAGATGCAGGAAAAATATTTAAGCAAAACTGTTCTCGATGCCACCGTACCGATGACCAAAAACTTACTGGCCCAGGATTAAAAGGTGTTGCTGATAGAGTTCCACAGCCTGCGGATGAATGGCTTTTCAAGTGGATTAAAAATAATAAAGAAGTATTAAAGTCTGGCGATGCTTACGCAAATAAAATGTTTGCCGATAATGGGAAGCAGAACATGGATGTGTTTGATGGAGTTATTTCCGATGAAGAAATAAAAGCGATAATTGAATATATTAAAAACCCACCTGTAGAAAAAAAGGAAGTAACTGCTGATACGCATGCAGCATCTGCGCATAAAGAAGATAAGGGATTAAGCAAGTTTGCGGTTTTATTAATTATCGCAATTTCGTTATTAGTATTGGTATCAGTTCTAGGAGGTGTAAAAAAACATCTTCAGGATAGCATAAACATAAAGAAAGGATTAAAACCAACTGAGCCTAAAAGTCTTAAGGCTTGGGCGTCTGCAAATAAGCGTAAAGTAGCTTTAACAGGTATATTTCTTGTTCTGCTGAGTGCAAAACTTGCGTATGAAGGGTTGATGTCAATTGCGGTTGATCAAAATTATTCACCGCCTCAGCCTATTAAATTTTCTCACCAAATACATGCAGGAAAGTTACAAGTGAATTGTGTATATTGTCATTCAGGTGCAGAAAAAGGAAAAATAGCGGGGGTTCCATCTGCTAACGTTTGTATGAACTGCCATAAAGCAGTTTCAGAAGGACCTAAGACTGGTAAAGTGGAAATAGCTAAAATTTATGACGCTGTTGGATGGGATCCTGCAACAGGAAAATATACTAATCCAGAAAAACCTATAAAATGGATTCGTGTACACTCATTACCAGATTTTGCTTACTTCAATCACTCTCAACACGTTGTTGTTGGAAAACAAGATTGTAAAAATTGTCATGGAGATGTTGCTACAATGGATGAAGCAAAACAAGTTTCTCCTCTTACTATGAGTTGGTGTATAGATTGTCATAGAAAAACAGAAGTACCTGGTATGGCAACCAATCCTTATTACGAAGAATTACACGCGAAACTTAAAGAAAAATATAAAGGAGAACCTATCACAGTTGCAAAGATGGGCGGTCTTGATTGTATTAAGTGTCATTATTAGTCATAACAAAACAATAAGGTATACTATTTATGAAAAAGTATTGGCAATCACTGGATGAACTCAAAGAAACTCCCGAGTTTCTTGATTCTAAAAATAATGAGTTTGCCGAAAATGTTCCTACTTCTGCATTAGGAAGAAAATCAATAAGTGAGCAAAACAAATCTGACGATGGTTTTTCTCGTAGAGACTTTTTGAAAATTATGGGCTTCTCCGTTGGAGCAGCTACGCTTGCTGCCTGCGAAAGACCTGTTACTAAAACTATTCCTTATGTAATTAAACCAGAAGAGATAACTCCTGGAATAGCTAATTGGTATGCATCAACCTATTTTGATGGACATGATTACTGTCCTGTTTTAGTTAAAACAAGAGAAGGGCGTCCAATTAAAATTGAAGGCAATAAACTTTCTAAAATATCTCGTGGAGGAACCAGCGCACGCGTGCAAGCATCTGTATTGTCATTGTACGATTCAGAAAGATTTAAAACACCATTAACAAAAGGGGCAGAAACTACTTGGAGTGCTGCAGATAATGCTGTCTCTGCTAAGCTAGATGATGTTACAAAGTCAGGAGGAAACATAAGAATTCTTTCTTCTACAATTATTAGTCCTTCTACAAAAAGTGTAATTGCAAACTTTAAAGCAAAATATCCTTCTACCAGACATATTGTATACGATGCTGTTTCTTATAATGCCATCGCAACGGCAAATAATGGCGTTATACCATCGTACAATTTTGAGAAAGCTGATGTTATAGTTAGTTTCTCTGCAGATTTTTTAGTGAACTGGCTTTCTCCTGTTGAACATGCTTGGCAATATGCACAAGGCAGAAAATTGAATAAAGGAAAGAAAACATTATCTAAACATGTTCAGTTCGAAACCATATTATCTTTAACTGGTAGTAACGCAGATTTACGTGTTCCTATTAAGCCTTCGCAAGCAGGTGTAGCTGTTTTAAATCTCTATAATGCGCTAGCAACCCTTGCTGGAGAAAATTCACTTTCGGTTTCTAGTAAGATAAAAGAAAAAGAAATTGCAGATTCAGCAAAATGGCTATGGAACAACAAAGGAAAATCAGTTGTTGTTTGCGGAGTGAATGATCCTGCCATTCAAACTGTAGTTACTGCAATAAATAAAATGTTAGGAAATTATGGTTCTACTATTGACGTAGCTAATTATTCAAACCTACATCAAGGAAATGACGCTCAATTTGCTTCTCTTGTTGAGGAGATGAAGAATGGAAAAGTGGATGCGTTGATTATTTACAATAGCAATCCTGTATATTCAGCACCTGGTTTTGCAGAAGCAATAAAAAAAGTTGGATTTAAAGTTTCATTTGCTAATAGCATGGATGAAACATCGGCATTATGTGATTATGTTTGTCCGGATCATCATTATTTAGAATCATGGAATGACTCAGAGCCACAAAGAAATCAATTTTCTTTAACTCAACCTACCATATCGCCAATTTATAATACAAGGTCTGCACAAGAATCTTTAATGAAATGGAGCGGTAATAATTCAGATTATCATTCTTTTATTCAAGCTACTTGGGAACGACTTCTTTTTCCAGCAGCACTTGGGTTTACTCAACATTGGAATGAAAGTTTACATAATGGAGTAGCAGAAATAATACCAGTACCTATTGATTTATCTGCTCAGAAACCAAAAGCTACTGTAGCAGAAAAAGCAAACTCATCTGCCGATGTAATTCCTGAAAAAGAAATAAAGGCGGAGGCTAAAAGTATCTCTTTGAGTGAATGCGCCTCGCAAATTGCAAGTATTAAAGGCGGTGAGATAGAATTGGTGTTATACGAAAAAACTGGAATGGGCATTGGTAATCAATCAAACAACCCTTGGCTTCAGGAATTTCCAGATCCGATTTCAAAATGTACATGGGATAATTATTTAACCATGAATCCTTCCGACATGCAAGGAAAGTATTCACTTCTTGAGCGTGGTAATCATAAAGGCGATGTAGTTGACTTAAGTGTAAACGGTAAAACAATTCAAGTTCCTGTGTTTCCTCAACCAGGTCAAGCGCTTGGAACAGTTGGGCTTGCTTATGGTTACGGTAGAACAAATACCGGAAAAGTAGCAAATGAAGTTGGGAAAAATGCTTTTGACTTTGCTCAGCTTAAAGATGGATATATTGGTAGTTCTGTTACTAATGTTTCTGTTAGTGCAGCAACTGGTGATAAACATGAGTTTGCTTGTACACAAACTCATCACACAATGATGGGTAGGGAAGCTATTGTTACCGAAACAACGCTTGAAACATATAATGGAAAACCTAAAGAGGAATGGAATCCTGCTGTTTTAATTTCGACTATAGATAAAGAAGGACATCATACTAAATCTACTACACAAGAAGTAAACTTATGGGATAATCACGATAAGCCTGATCATCGTTGGGGGCTTTCTCTTGATTTGAATTCTTGTATTGGCTGTGGTTCTTGTGTTATAAGTTGTTCTGCAGAAAATAATGTTCCTGTCGTTGGAAAAAAAGAAGTAATGAATGTTCGTGAAATGCACTGGATCCGCATTGATAGATATTATTCTTCCGATATGACCATGGAAAAAGGGGAAGAGGAAGGAAAGGGATTAATTAGTACTTACAGAGAAATGGAAACTGCTTCTGAAAATCCAAGAGTGGTGTTTCAACCTGTTATGTGTCAGCATTGTAACCATGCTCCTTGCGAAACTGTTTGCCCTGTTCTTGCAACAACTCATAGCTCTGATGGATTAAACCAAATGATTTATAATCGTTGTATTGGTACTAGGTATTGCGCTAATAACTGTCCATACAAAGTAAGACGCTTTAATTGGTTTCAATACGATAGTAATGCAGATTTTGCTGCTGTGAATCCAGCTTCATGGGCAAATGAACTTGGCAGAATGGTATTAAACCCAGATGTTGTTGTGCGTTCTCGTGGAGTAATGGAAAAATGTACCATGTGCGTGCAACGTATTCAGGAAGGCAAATTAAATGCCAAAAAGCTTGAGAAAAAACTTATGGATGGAGAGATACAAACTGCTTGTCAGCAATCTTGTCCAACAAACGCAATTTCTTTTGGAGATCTTAACAATTCTACAACAGAAATTAGCAAGCAATTTGAAGATGATAGAAGATATCTGCTTTTAGAAGAAGTAGGGGTACAACCTAATGTATTTTATTTAACAAAAGTTAGAAATTCGTAGTTAAGAACAGAAAATTAATAATTGAATAAAGCTAACGTAAACTTATGTTCAAAGAATCATCCATACGCGAACCACTAATCTTAGGAGATAAGATTTCCTATCATCAGATTACTGAAGATGTGGTTCGTCCAATTGAAGGCAAAGCAAACAAATTGTGGTGGGCTTGTTTTTCAGTTGCTGTTGTAGCTGCTATTTGGGGCTTTAGTTGTTTAGCATATACTGTAGGAACTGGAATTGGTGCCTGGGGTGCAAATAAAACAGTAGGTTGGGCGTGGGATATCACCAATTTCGTTTGGTGGATTGGTATTGGTCATGCGGGAACACTTATTTCAGCTGTGTTATTATTATTTAGACAGCGTTGGAGAATGGCAATTAATAGATCTGCAGAAGCCATGACTATTTTTGCGGTAGTTTGTGCGGCAATTTTTCCTGTTTTCCATATGGGTAGAGTTTGGATGGCTTATTGGGTTATGCCAATTCCAAATCAGTTCGGATCTCTTTGGGTAAACTTTAATTCACCTCTTCTTTGGGACGTATTTGCAATTACAACTTACTTTACTGTTTCTGTAATATTTTGGTACTTAGGATTAATTCCAGATTTTGCAATGATTCGTGATCGAGCAAAAGTTGCAGGAAACAAAGTAAATGAAATGATTTACCGCATCCTTAGTTTTGGTTGGAGTGGAAGAGTAAAAGATTGGGTTCGATTTGAGGAAGTATCTTTAGTTCTTGCTGGATTATCTACCCCATTAGTATTCTCGGTACACTCTATTGTTAGTATGGACTTTGCTACTTCTATTGTTCCAGGATGGCATACAACTATTTTTCCTCCTTATTTTGTTGCAGGTGCAATTTTTTCAGGATTTGCTATGGTATTAACACTTGTGCTTATAATGCGTAAAGTACTTAGTTTAGAACGTTACGTAACTGTTAAGCATATTGAGTATATGAATATCATCATCATGCTTACAGGATCAATTGTGGGCGTTGCATATTTAACTGAACTTTTTATCTCTTGGTATTCTGGAGTTGAATATGAGTCATATGCATTTATAAATCGATTCTCTGGACCTTATTGGTGGGCGTATTGGTCCATGATGACTTGCAATGTTATATCTCCTCAATTGTTTTGGTTCAAAAAAATAAGAACTAATTTAGTTGCAACTTTTATCTTATCGATTATTGTAAATATTGGAATGTGGTTTGAGCGATTTGTAATTATTGTCACTTCAATTCACCGCGATTATTTACCTTCTAGTTGGACAATGTATACTCCTACTTGGATTGAAGTTGGAATTTACGTTGGAACGATTGGATTCTTTTTTACTTGTTTCCTTGTGTTTGCTAGGGTTTTCCCAGTAATTGCACAAAGTGAGTTAAAAACAATTATGAAGATGTCTAGTAAAGATTATAAAAATAGACCTGATAATCATCACCATTAATAAACTATGAATACACAAGCTATACATGCGATTTACGATGACGATGAGGTGTTGGTAAGCGCTGCGAAAAAGATTCACGCTGCTGGAATAAAAGTAAAAGAGGTATATACTCCTTTTGCTGTGCACGGTCTTCCAGAAGCATTACATACACCGCGTACTCGTATTGCAATTTGTGCTTTTATTTTTGGAATAACTGGAACTACGTTGGCTTGCTTAGGAACATGGTACTTTATGATAAGTGATTGGCCTATGGATGTTGGCGGAAAACCCAATGGTACACTTTATCATAATATTCCTTCATTTATTCCGGTAATATTTGAGTTTACTGTTTTTTGTGCTGCACATTTAATGTTTTGGACGCTGTTATTCAGAAGTTGGCTTTTTCCTGGAGTAACTCCTAAAAATCCTGACCCAAGAACTACAGATGACAAATTTTTGGTTTGGATTGAAACTAGTGATGTTGAAAAAGTTTCTCACTTGCTTAAAGAAACCGGAGCTAGTGAGATAAAAATTATATAATACAAGTTTATGTATCAAGAAAGTATTATGAAAAGTAACATATTTGAAACATTCAAAATGCGTATGAAGCTAAATGCATTATACCTTGTTTTAATTACATCGTTAATCGCCCTTTCTTCATGCAATAACGTTCCTAACAGTCCAGGATGGGAGTACATGCCAGATATGTATCGCTCCTCGTCTTATGAAACTAATGGATATAATTCTTTGTTTGCAGATAGTATGACAAACAGACAACCTGTATCAGGAACAGTTTCTCAAGGATGGGTTGCAAATTCAGCATATTCAACTGTGAAGGCACCTTATCCATACAAGAATGATAGTGCTGGATACGAAGATGCTGGAAAGTTTTTTAGAAATCCTTTTAATGCCTCGCCTGAAATAGTAGCACAGGGGAAAGAGAAGTATGAGAAATATTGTATACAATGTCACGGAAGTGCTGGTAATGGAGATGGGTCTGTAGTTGAAATTGGTAATTTCCCACCGCCACCAGCATATAGTTCAGCTCAATTAAAAAATCTTCCTGAAGGAAAAATGTATCATACGCTACAGTATGGTAAAGGGATGATGGGATCACATGCATCTCAACTTACTGCTGAAGAGCGTTGGAAAATATTGCGATATGTACAAACTTTACAAAATCCAGGTGGGTCAGTTGCTACTGCAGTTGTTGCTTCGTCCGATTCGACAAAGAGCCTTGCACTACTTGATAATCACTCAGCAAATAAAGATACAACAGTTATAAAGAAATAGAAAGTATGAGTTTAACCTATTCATTTTCTGACAAATCAAAAAAAATTCTCTTCGCAATGATGGGAGTTGGTCTATTGGCTATTGTGTATGGAGTGGCTGTTGGCATTCCTGGACAGCGCATCTGGGCAAACCTATTAGTGAACATTTTTTTCTTTCTTTCTATTGGCTTAGGAGCTACCTTTTATTTGGCAAAAAAATATGTATCTGAAGCAGCATACGCCATAGTATATAAGCGAGTATATGAAGCTATTAGTGGTTATGTAACTGTAGGAGCAGGATCTTTATTGCTTTTTCTTTTGATGGGCTTCTTGCATTTTCATCATATCTATCATTGGATGGATTCAGACGTTTATAATCCAGAGAGTGAACATTTTGACAAAATTATTGCGGGTAAGGCTCCATACTTTAATACAATTTTTTTCTGGGGAAGGATGTTGTTATTTTTTGGGCTTTATATTTTTGCTCAGCGTACTTTTAGAAAGCGTTCATTAGAAGAAGACTTGACTGGCGACTTTAATTTATACCGAAAATGCATAACAACATCTGCATGGTTTTTAGTGGTTTTTGGTTTTACCTCTCCCGTTTTAGTATGGGATGTTATTATGTCTATCGATACGCATTGGTTTAGTACGATGTTTGGATGGTATGTTTTTGCAGGTTTTTGGTGTACCACTATGATAACAATTACTTTGTTTTCACTTCACTTAAAAGGCAGAGGACATTTAGAAGAAATGAACGACAATCATTTCCATGATTTAGGAAAGTGGATTTTTGCATTAAGTGTATTGTGGACCTACACATTCTTTTGCCAGTTTATGCTAATTTGGTATGCTAACATTCCAGAGGAAGTAACTTACTTTCAAGATAGACTTGGCGATTTCGGATACCGCCCATTATTTTGGATTATGTTTTTTATAAATTTAACATTACCATTGATATTATTAATGTCTAGAGACGCAAAGCGTAACATCGGCTTTTTGAAAATAGTAGGACTTATATTAATAGGTACACATTGGTTGGATGTTTTCATTGTTGTAATGCCAGGTTCAGTTGCTGGAAATTGGGGTATCGGTCCACTTGAGATTGGTTTATTTTTGGGATTTGCTGGATTGTTTATTTATGTTGTATTGAATCAACTGACAAAAGCTCCTTTAATGGTGCAAAAGCATCCATTTCTTGAGGAAAGCAAACATCATCAGATTTAAAATTGTTATAGGAGAATATTTAATTTTTTAAACGCTTGACATTTAACTTTTAATATCAGTATGATCACATTTCTAACTTGGGCTGTTGTAGTTTTAGCAATCATTGCGATTGTTAGACTCATGGGCATTTATGAACTTTCTTCAGAATTACGTGGCGGTGCTCCTCAATGGGAGGTTACAGAAGAAGACAATAGGATGAATGCAAGATTTATGATGCTATTTGCAGTTGCATTTTTTGTTTTTTGCATTTGGCAGTTTTTTGAATACAAAGACAAGCTTCTTCCAATTGCCGCATCAGAACATGGCGCTCAGATTGATTGGCTTTTCAATTTTAACATGGTTATAATTGGAATTGTATTCTTTCTTACTAATGCATGTCTGTTTTATTTTGCATATAAATATTATGCAAGTAAAGAAAATCATACAGCTACGTTTTTTCCAGAAAGCCACAAGCTAGAATTAATTTGGACTGTTGTTCCCGGAGTAGCACTAACTGTTATTATCTTTTTGGGAATTAAGACTTGGAATAATATCACTATTCCAGCTCAAGGAGAATCTGTTGTTATTGAGTTATTTGCAAAACAGTTTGACTGGACAGCAAGATATGCTGGGAAGGATAATATTTTAGGAAAAAGATATTTTAATTTAATTACAGATACAAACCCTATGGGATTAGACCCTTCTGATCCAAATGGGTTTGATGATATTGTTGTTCGTAATGAATTCCATATTCCCAAAGGGAAGCAGGTTGATTTTAAACTAGCTTCTAGAGATGTAATCCATAGTGCCTACATGCCACATTTCAGGGCTCAAATGAACTGCCTACCTGGAATGACCACTTCGTTTCATTATGTTCCTACGATCACTACAGAAGAAATGAGGAATAATCCTCAAGTGCTGCAAAATATGAAAGAAGTAAATGAAGTTCTCGCTGAACGTGGACATGAGCCTGCTGAATTTAATTACCTTCTGCTATGTAATAAGATATGCGGCAGCAGCCATTACAATATGCAAATGAATATTATTGTTGATGAAGAAAAACAATACGAAGAATGGATTGCTAAACAGAAAACTAATGGTTCTGAGGCATCAGCTGATGTTTCAAAAAGCGAAGAAAAAATTATTGCTGAAAATAAATAAAAGTATTTAGTAAAAAAAACGTTAGACCTTAATTAAGTAATATTATGTCACAAGCACACGATCAAGCACATAGTGACCATCATCACGATGACCACCATCATGAAGAAAGCTTTATTTCGAAGTATGTCTTCAGTATGGACCATAAAATGATTGCACGCCAGTTTTTGGTAACTGCAATTATTATGGCTTTTGCTGCTATGACCATGTCAACATTGTTTCGCTTACAGCTAGCATGGCCTGATGAGGGATTTGCAATAACTAATTGGATATTAGGTGACAAATGGGCTCCAGAAGGTAAAATGACGCCTGAAATTTATTTAGGCTTAGTTACTATTCATGGAACTATTTTGGTGTTTTTTGTATTAACTGGAGGGTTGAGCGGAACTTTTGCTAATCTTTTGATTCCATATCAGATTGGAGCTCGCGATATGGCTTCACCATTCATGAATATGCTATCCTATTGGTTCTTTCTAATTGCTGCAATTATCATGCTTGCATCTATGTATATTCCTACAGGTCCTGCTTCTCCAGGATGGACAATTTATCCTCCTTTAAGTGCCTTGCCTGAAGCAATGCCTGGTTCTGGACTAGGAATGACTATGTGGCTAATTAGTATGAGCCTGTTTGTGGTATCTGCTTTATTAGCAGGTTTAAATTACATCATTACAGTTCTTAATTTAAGAACTGTAGGTATGACTATGTTACGTTTACCTCTTACAATTTGGGCTCTTTTAATTACTGCTGTATTAGGAGTACTTTCTTTTCCTGTTTTATTATCAGCAGTACTACTTTTAATATTTGATAGAACTATTGGAACTAGTTTTTACTTATCAGATATTTTTATTAATGGACAAGCTTTGGAGTTTTCAGGTGGAAGTCCGATATTATTTCAGCACTTATTCTGGTTTCTAGGGCACCCGGAAGTATATATTATTATTCTCCCTGCTTTAGGAATTATGTCTGAAGTTATTTCAGTTAACTCCCGTAAACCAATTTTTGGTTATAAGGCGATGGTTGGAAGTATTTTAGTTATTGCACTTCTTTCATTTATTGTTTGGGGTCACCACATGTTTATTACAGGCATGAATCCTTTCTTGGGATCTGTTTTTGTATTTACAACTGTATTAATTGCTATACCTTCTGCGGTAAAAGCTTTTAACTACATAACAACACTTTGGAAGGGAAGGATTCGTTTCACACCTGCAATGTTATTTTGTATTGGTGCAGTATCAACATTCGTTACCGGTGGTGTTACTGGAATTATTCTAGCTGATGCTGCATTAGATATTAATTTACATGATAATTATTTCGTAGTAGCTCACTTTCATATTGTAATGGGTTTGTCTGCTATTCTTGCAATGTGTGGTGGTGTTTATCATTGGTTTCCTAAAATGTATTTGCGAATGATGAACAAACAATTGGGATACGCTCATTTTTGGCTTACGTTTATTGCAGCGTATGGTGTGTTTTTTCCACAACATTTTTTAGGACTAGCTGGCGTTCCTCGTAGATACTACACTAATTCTGCTTTCCCTATTTTTGAAAACTTAGTTAGCATTGAGGAAATGAGTACTTGGTTTGCTATTTTAGGTGCCGCTGCTCAGTTCATTTTTTTCTTTAATTTCTTTTATAGCATCTTCCGTGGAGAGAAAGCTCCTAAGAACCCTTGGGGTTCTAATACACTTGAGTGGACTACCGAAGTAGGCCATCATCATGGTAATTGGGGAGCAAAAATTCCTGAAGTACACCGTTGGGCTTATGATTACAGCAAACCCGGTGCTGCAGAAGACTTTATTCCTCAAACAATTCCGCTTGCCCCAGGTGAAAAAGACGGTGGGGAAGGATATTATTAGGTTTTATATTGATAAGTGGGCAAATGGAAAATGTTAAAAGAATTACATAGTTAACTACTGTAGCCCGCCTTAATGCAAATACAATCTCTCCAGACTACTCCTTCGTAGCTGAAAAATTACCGCCCTGTTGACTTTAACATAAGACTGCATTGCGTGACAGCACATGAATAGAAAACGCAAATAAACTGCCATCCACTTAATTAATTCTAAAAAATGAAAAATAGATTCATTGCACTCTTAGGCTTTGTGTTGCTGTTTAGCGTGCAAACCTTTGCAGGTACCTACACCGTAACAGCCACAGGTGATAACGGAGGAACAAACGGGTCAGCCTCAAAAGTTGGGGAGTAGATATAAAAAAATGAATTTCTTTGCAGAAAAGAAGTTCCATGCAAGACCCTAATTTAGACCTCTTACATCAACTATTCCCAGAGGAGTTGTTCAATTACTTTAATATATCTGAACATCAGATACTTTGTAGTGTTGCAATAAAAGAAGAATATTGGTTAATAGATTTTGAAGAGAAGAACGAATTACCATCTGGGGTTTATTTTATAAAAATGGATTTTGGCGATAAGCATTACACTAAATCTGTTGTTAAATCTAAATAGATTAATTTTACGTTAATGATAAAAAAACTCTCATCGGTCGGCTTAGCCCGATTCTGCATCGTGCAAGTCACAAAATGTCAAGCACATGGCGCATGAGTAGTATTGGGTGTACGTCAAATTTCCTAACCTAAGAAATTAACAATAAGGTATTGACAA
>CAYZTB010000008.1:0-24705 GCA_964481195.1 uncultured Bacteroidia bacterium
CTCTGTTTAGCTACACTTTTCAACAAAATAACAGGTTTGAGTGAACCCTAAGTAAATAAAGAATAATCATTTTTTTACCCATTTTACAATTTCTGCAACTGGCAAATGATCGCCTACATATTTTCCGTAATAGGCTGTTTGTATTATCCCATTTTCATCAATTAAAAAGTCTGCACCAATTCTATTTAGGCTCCCATCCCGGTCATATTCTGATTTGAACATTTTTTTTCCGGCCGAATGTTTTCTTTTGTAGTCTGTAAATCGTCCTCGTATTGTTCTCCACCAGCTTTTTCGGATTTTAAACATTTTATACAACTTTTCAGTTGGGTCTGCAATCATTATAAATGGAATCTGTTCTTTACTAGTGTATTCATACAGGGTTTCCTTGCTTGATTCATATACGGATAGGATAATAAAGCCTTTAGTTTTTAAGGAATCGTAGTGTTCTAAAAGTTCATGCGTTCTAAAATTACAAAGCGGGCAGCTAACGTATCTGTTAAATGTTAAAAGTATCTTTTTGCCTTTTAACTGAGAGGTACTAACTGAATCGCCAAAAGCATCTTCTAATTTTAGTTCAGGTAATTGATCGCCTGATTTATAATACCGACCTCGTTTTTGGGCATTAGAAAAAATAGAAATAAAAAGAAGCAGCAATATAATGAGGAGAGTAGTTTTCATATTTATTTAGACGATGTTTTAGATATTCCTTACGGTTAAGGTAGAATTATTTGCATTAAAGTTTGTAATTTTAATGCAATTAATTTATTGCATCGATGATAAAATTTACGACAACAATATTGAAGTTTGATAAAAAGGGAGAGAAATCCGGGTGGACTTATATTGAAATTCGCTCAGATATAGCCAACAAAATTAAGCCAGCAAATAAAAAGTCTTTTAGGGTAAAAGGGAAATTAGATAGCCTTGCAATTACGCAAACATCTTTGCTGCCTATGGGGAATGGTAGTTTTATTTTACCGATAAATGCTGAGATTAGAAAAAAGTTAGGCAAAAGAAAGGGCGATGTTTTACAAGTACAAATGGTAGAAGACAAAAGCGAATTTATATTAAATACAGATTTTGTTGCTTGTTTAAAGGATGAGCCAAAAGCAGGTGAATTTTTTAACTCTTTGACTGGATCCCATCAAAGGTATTTTTCTAAATGGATCGATAGCGCTAAGTCGGATGTTACAAAAGCTAAACGCATTGCCATGTCAATAAATGCTTTGGCTAGAGGTAATGGATATCCAGAAATGATTAGGGAGAATTCAAGAAAAAACAAGTACTAGTCTTTTTTGTTTTTGTCCTCAAGCTTTTTAAGGCGTTCCACAATAGAATCTAAATTACGAAAGTGTACGTATGCTTTTCTGTATTTCGCAATATCAAAAGCGGGTGATCCTAAATACGCTCCTCCTTTTTTGCTAATACTTTTAGAAACCCCAGCTTGAGCAGCCAAAATTGTATGGTCAGCAATAGTTAAATGCCCAACAACACCAACCTGACCACTAAGCATACAATTTTCTCCAATTTTAGTAGAACCCGCTATGATGCAGTTTGCTGCTAAAAATGAATAGGAGCCAATTTCTACATTATGTGCTATGTGTATCAGGTTATCAAGCTTTACTCCTTTACGTAAAATTGTTGAACCAAGTGTTGCTCTATCAATAGCGCAATTTGCGCCAATTTCAACATCATCTTCAATAATTACATTTCCAATTTGCGGTATTTTTTTACTCTCATTTTGCAGGGAAAATCTAAAGCCATCGCTCCCTAAAACTGTTCCTGAATGAATAATGCAGTTTTTTCCAATTTCATTATCAGAATAAACTTTGACGCCTGAAAAAAGAATAGTGTTGTCATCAATTTTACAATTATCTCCTATGTAGGTGTGTGGATATAATTTTACATTATTTCCAATTATTACATTTTCACCGATTACTACAAACTCGCCAACATAAACAGTATCTCCAATTTTTGCTGACGAGGAAATAGAAGATAGTTTTGAAATGCCTACTTTATTTAATTTTATTTGATTGTATTTTTCTAACAATTGAGCAAACGCATTTTCGGCACTTTTAACTCTGATTAGAGTTGCTTGAATGGGGGCGTTAGGTATAAAATCTTTGTTTACAATAACAACAGAGGCATTTGTTTTATATAAATATGGAGTGTATAAAGGATTAGAAAGAAACGATATGCTTCCAACAACACCTTCTTCAATCTTTGAAAGTTTACTTATTTTAACATCTGGATTGCCATCTAACTCCCCATTAAGAAGTTCGGATACTTGTTGAGCAGTAAATTCCATACTAGTAGTTTTGAATGATAAAGGTATGAAAATCAACTTGTGATGTGTTTTATTATTTTAATGAAAAGTCTATTTTGGATTACCTTTGCTTTATGTTAAAGCATTTTGCTATATCTATTTTTCTGCTTTTTATTTTTTACCAGGGATATTCGTTTTTTAGTGCTAGGATAATTTCAGCAGAAACTCCAGCAGTGAATTGTGATATTGAAAACACTTCATTCTATTCTGGCGAAGAACTTGAATATGAAATCTCGTACAATTGGGGTCTAATTTGGCTTCAAGCAGGCAAAGTAACTTTTAAGGTTGAACTGTCGGATTTTAAAGGGATACCTTGTTATAAGCTAAGTGGAATAGGGGGGACTTATCCTTCGTACGATTGGGTTTACAAAGTAAGAGATCGATTTGAATGCTGGGTAGATACGATTTCGTTAAAACCTTACCGATATATTAGAGATGTTAAAGAGGGTGGAAGGACATTTTATAACGAATGTTATTTTAATCACCAAAAGCAAAAAGCGTATTGTGTTACTATAGACAAAAACAAAGCTCCACGCTTAGATACAGTTCCTTTCTCGTCATGTTCTTTTGATCCGCTTACCATGATTTATTTTTCCAGAAATATTAATTATGCTACTCATAAAGTAAATGATACAATTCCAATTTCTCTATTCTTAGATAATAAAATGTATTCTTTGTATATCCGTTATTTAGGTATGGATAAATTAAAGCTAGAAGATAAAAGCAAATTAGATTGCATTACGTTTAGTCCATTGTTGGTAGAAGGAACTATTTTTAAAGGTGGAGAAGGAATGAAAGTATGGGCTACTAACGATAAAAATAAGATACCATTACACGTAGAAGCTCCTATTATGGTAGGAACAGTGAAAGCCAATGTAATTTCTAAAAAAGGGTTGCGTAATAAAAGCAGTTTTTGAGCAAACAATCAAAATTTGCTTTTTAAGAATTTGCCTGTAATACTTTTTTCACTTTTAATTAAATCCTCTGGGCTTCCTTCAAACACAATGTGACCACCTGCTTCTCCGCCATCAGAGCCTAAATCTATAACGTGATCGGCACATTTTATTATATCGGGATTATGTTCAATAACAATAAGTGTATTTCCTTCATTTACAAGTCGGTTTAAGGCGTATAAAAGCTTTTTTATGTCGTTGAAATGAAGTCCGGTAGTAGGTTCGTCAAATATGTAGAGGGCACCACCGGATTTATTTTTTTCCAATCCACTTCTAAATGTTGCTGATTTAGGAGTTTCGGGTAATTTTGAATTACTCAAAAAAGTAGCAAGTTTCACTCGCTGAGCTTCTCCGCCACTTAACGTGCTGGATGATTGTCCGAGTTTAATATACCCCATTCCAACTTCCTGAAGTAATTTAAGTTTAATGTTTATTTTATCTTCTTCTTCAAAGTAAATAATCGCTTCATCAACCGTCATATTTAATACATCGGCTATGTTTTTTTCTTTATAGGTGATTTCTAAAACATCTTCTTTAAAACGATTACCTTTACAAACTTCACATTCTAAATGAACATCGGCCATAAACTGCATTTCGATGGTTACTTCTCCTTCTCCTTCACAGGCTTCACATCTACCTCCATCCACATTAAAAGAAAAAGAGGCTGCCTTGTAGTTTCTCATTTTAGCAAGTGGTTGTGCTGCAAAATGATTTCGAATATCGTCATACGCCTTAATGTAGGTTACGGGATTTGACCTAGAGCTTTTGCCAATTGGATTTTGATCTACAATTTCTATGGATGTTATTTTATGCAAGTCCCCTTTGATAGTATCAAAACTGCCGGATTCTTCACTGTAGCCTCCAATTGCTTTTCTTAATCCTGCGTGCAATACTTTTTTTACTAGCGATGTTTTGCCAGATCCGCTAACGCCAGTAACTACCGTAAATACATTTAAAGGAAATTTTACGTTAACATTTTTTAAATTATTTTCTCTGGCTCCAATTACTTCAATAAAGTTTTTCCACTTTCTTCTTTTGCTAGGGATTTCAATTTTTTCAACTCCATTCAGGTAATCTACCGTATAGCTTTTTAGCGTGGTTATAGGGCTTAAAATTTTTATTTCTTCAGCATTTCCTTGAAATACAACATTTCCGCCATCAGTTCCTGCGCCTGGGCCTAAGTCAATAATTTCATCAGCGGCACGCATTATTTCTTCATCATGCTCTACAACAATTACAGTGTTGCCTACATTGCGCAAGGACTTTAATACACTTATAAGTCTTTGCGTATCTCTAGGGTGCAGCCCAATACTAGGTTCGTCCAATATATACATAGAGCCTACAAGCGAACTGCCTAGTGAGGTAGCTAAATTTATCCGCTGAGATTCTCCCCCTGAAAGTGTATTAGATAAGCGGTTTAAGGTTAAGTATCCAAGTCCTACGTTATCCAAGAATTTAAGTCTAGTGCTAATTTCAATTAACAAGCGCTTAGCTATTTCTTTGTCTTGATTGTTTAATTGGATGTTTTTAAAAAACTCCAAAGAGTCTTTGATTTGTAATGAAACAATATCTCCCAAAGTATGATTATCAACTTTTACATAATTTGTTTCTTTTCTGAGTCTGGACCCAGAACATTCATTGCAAATGGTTTTGCCACGGTATCGCGAAAGCATTACCCGGTATTGAATCTTAAAGCTTTCTTCTTCAATGTATTCAAAGAATTCGGTTAGGCCTCTGAAATATTCATTTCCTGTCCAAAGCAATTTTTTTTGTTTGGAAGTTAGTTCATGGTAAGGACGGTGAATTGGAAAGTCAAATAGCAAAGCATCCTTTATAAGTGCATCTTTCCACTTGCCCATTTTTTCTCCTTTCCAACAAGCTATTGCTCCTTCATAGATAGATAGATTCTTGTTTGGGACAATTAAGTTTTCGTCTAGACCTATAATACTACCAAAACCTTCGCAAGTTCTGCATGCGCCTATTGGGTTATTGAAACTAAACAGGTGTACGCTGGGTTCTTCAAACAATATTCCGTCTAATTCAAACCTATTAGAAAACAATTTT
The DNA here is from genome assembly GCA_964481195.1 of uncultured Bacteroidia bacterium. GTDB lineage: Bacteria > Bacteroidota > Bacteroidia > Palsa-948 > Palsa-948 > Palsa-948. The sequence continues at coordinate 5,341 of CAYZTB010000008.1, forward strand.
GAAATTATTTTCTTGTTTTTTTCCGTGCTTTTAACTAGCAGCTCTCCTTGTCCTTCATAAAATGCTGTTTGAATAGAATCGGAAATCCGGTTGTCGTTATCTTCATTCCCTTTTAAAACAGAAAAACGATCTATGACAAGAAATGCATTTCCTGGCTTTTCTTTATTTGTTTGTTTGTTGCTTTTTATTTTTTTTATAACTAGTAAGTCGTCAATTTTATTTAAGTCACCATCAATTTCTACCCTTGAAAATCCCTGCTTTTGTAATAATTCCAGTTGCTCGTATAATTCTTTTTCAGCATTGATAGGGGAGAGTAGCGTTATCTCTGTGTCTTCTTTTAAGGATTGAATGTAGTTTACAACATCAGAAACAGTATTTCTTTTTACTTCTTCACCAGAAATAGGAGAATACGTTCTTCCAATTCTAGCGAATAGTAATTTTAAGTAATCGTAAATTTCTGTTGAAGTGCCTACAGTAGAACGGGAATTTCTTGAAATTACTTTCTGCTCTATGGCAATGGCAGGCGCTATCCCATGTATGTAGTCAACATCCGGCTTATGCATTTTACCTAAAAACTGTCTGGCGTAAGAGGATAAACTCTCTACGTATCTGCGTTGACCTTCAGCAAATATGGTATCGAAAGCAAGGGAAGATTTTCCTGACCCTGAAACACCGGTGATAACAATTAGTTTATTGTGAGGGATAGTAAGATTAACATTCTTTAAATTGTGAACCCTTGCTCCAACTATTGAAATTATTTTTTTCTTATCGTTAGGTTTTAAACTTTTTTGAGCAATTTCCATTATATCGAATTCAAGTAGCAGTATGTGTTTATGAAGTTTGCAAAAGTAAGATTCTAATTCAAAATAATTTTTATATTGTTCTCCGTGTTGGCGTAATTCTGCAATAGATCCAACTGAGTAATGAGTATCTTTATTATCTTTATGTTGGATATCGCAGATAAATTGATTTTAACAGTAATTCACAATTTATTAAAAGTTAAAACTGTAGAATATAAATAATATTACCTGTAAGTATCTGATAATTAAATTAATATAATAAATAATAGCTTTTAGAAAATATTTTATTGAATTTCTTTTGTTTTAAATTGCTATACATTGACCCTAAATTTGGGTATTGAATCAAAACAACTATAAACTACAAAATCAAATTAACTATGAAAAAAATTACTCTATTGTTTTTTACTCTTGTAACTGTTGTTGCAAGTGCTCAATTGCCAGTGAGCCAGACTCCTGGCAAAAAGCAGGCAATTATTGAAGAGTTTACTGGACATACCTGTGGGTACTGCCCAGACGGACACAAGATTGTGGACAACCTTATTACAGCAAACCCTGGGAAAATTTTCGGTGTAAACATCCATGCTGGAAGTTACGCAAACACTTCTTCCAGTTATCCAAAAGATTTTAAAACTGCTGATGGAACTGCAATTGCTGCAATTCCCGGTCAAAGTATTGCTGGATATCCGGCAGGTTCCGTGAACCGTGTTCCTGCTGCAGTACCTCAAACTGCTGGAGGAATGGCAATGAGCCGTGGTAGCTTCGGAAGCGCATGTGCTACTCAATATAATGCTAACTCGTATGTAAATGTTGCAGCTCAAGCAAACATTGATCCTAATACTAAAGTGTTAACAGTAAATGTTGAGGCTTACTATACTGCCAATGGTCCTTCTGCAAACAAATTGACTGTTATGCTTCTGCAAGATAAAATCATGGGTCCTCAAAGTGGTGGAAGTACTTACTATCCTGCAATGATGGTTGGTTCTAACTATACACATAATAAAGCTTTGCGTGATGTTATTACTGCAGGCGCAACCGGTGAAGCTATGACAGGTGGCACCACCATGGGAACAACTTTCTCTAAAACCATTACCTATACCATCCCTGCAACTATTGGAAATATACCAACTGTTTTGGCTGATATGACCGTATTGGTGTTTATTTCTGAAACAGAAAAGACTATTCTTGCAGTTACTAAACCTCCTATTACAATGGGCGCAACAGAAGTTCAAGAATTTAATGCTTTGGTAAGCAATCTAAATGTATTTCCAAATCCTGCATCAAGCAATCCAACTGTAGATTTCAGCATTTCTGAATCAAATAATATTTCTGTTATTGTAACAAATGTTGTTGGTCAGACTGTTGTTACTAAAAATCTAGGTCAGTTAAGTGCTGGAGATCATACCTTTAACTTAGATGCATCCAATCTTCAGAATGGAATGTATTTCGTTAAGCTTACTAACGGTACAGATAACATTGTAACAAGTGTTAGCATCGAGAAGTAATTATTTTAAAATTTTTTATTAAAAGGGGATTGCTTGCACAATCCCCTTTTTTTTGTTAAAAATCCTTAATTAGTAAGATTTATTAATTCCTAGTGCTTAAGTTGAAACCTTTTTTATAGCTTTGCGTATATATATGAAAACAACCCTCCTGATATAGAATATACCTCTACTCGTATTTTTTTAGTTTTTTAATTTTTATTAACCTTTTAATTTTATTTTTCATAGAATAAACCTCTACTCAATTTTTAACGTTTAACAATTTCTGATTCATAATTTGAATTGGATTTTAAAACTGAGGTTTACTATGAAAAAACAAATCATCACTCAAAGTGCTACTATTCAATTAGCACCTAAGCCGCAGATACGAAAATCTGCAAACACTAATCTAAATCTTCTTAATGACCGTGAGCTGGTCGAGCAGTATGTAGAAGGCAACGAACACTGCCTTGCAGAACTGTTGGAAAGACACAAGCGAAGAATTTTTGGACATATCATGAAGTTAGTGCGTAATAAGGCATTAGCAGAAGATATTTTCCAGGAAACATTCTTTAAAGTAATACGCTCCTTAAAATCTGGTTTATATAGGGAAGATGATAAATTCCTTCCTTGGGTAATGCGCATTTCTCGTAATATGATTATTGACCACTTTAGAAGAGCTAATCGAATTAGAATGATAAGTACCGTACGTAATTTAGACGGTGAGCATGAAGATATTTTTAATGTAATTGATGTGGTTGAAAAAGAAGAGTTTTCGCATGTTGAAAAACGACAAGCACACCGTCAAATTAGACATTTGATAAAGCAATTACCTGAAGAACAAAGGCAGGTATTAATAATGCGCGAATATTTAGATATGAGCTTCAATGAAATATGCGAAATGACAAAAATGAATCTCAATACTGCATTAGGTAGAATGAGGTATGCTATCATAAACCTCAAAAAAATGGCAGAATCGGAGAATATTGGCTATTAGTAGTTGTTGAAATAAGTATTAAAAATATTTAATCTCTATGCAATATCATGAATTGGTAATCGTTTTTATTTCATTAATGAACAGAAAAATTAAACATATAACCTTAACTCATTTTGCATGGCAAAAAACTCTACTCTTTCCTTTAACGTGCCTTTTAATCACCGCGATCAAAAAAATCTGAAAGAAAAAACTTTGTTGTTCCCTCAGATTAGTCCAAGTGATTCTGTAATTACAAACATTCTAGCTTTTTCTAAAGCGCTTAAGATTGAAAAATCTAAAGCTGGGTTGATTGAGATAGTTCTCAATTAGCTTGTTAGAATTCTTGTAATTCAAGAAATAGTCCGTTGTTTTTTTATTCATCTTTAAGGATAAATATACCTTTGTCCTATGAATGAAAAGTTAGCTGCATTTGAACGCCTGCTGGGCATTATGGATGAGCTCAGGGAGAAATGCCCTTGGGACAAGAAACAAACCCTCGAATCTATCCGTCATCTTACTATTGAAGAGACGTACGAGCTTTCTGACGCCATTCTCGATAAAGATTTAGAAAAGGTGAAGAAAGAACTTGGCGACCTTTTGCTTCATATTGTATTTTACTCCCGTATTGCTTCTGAAACTAATGACTTTAACATAGCAGATGTGTGCAATTCGCTTTGTGAAAAATTAATACATCGTCATCCGCATATTTATGGAGATGTAACAGTTAAAGATGAGCACGAAGTGAAAAGCAACTGGGAAAAATTAAAACTGAAAGAGAAATCCGCCTCCGGAAAACTAGAAAACACGTCAGCACTTGGAGGAGTTCCATCTTCTTTGCCTGCTATGATAAAAGCACATCGCATTCAAGAAAAAGCAAGAGGTGTAGGTTTTGATTGGGAAAAACCAGAGCAAGTTTGGGAGAAAGTGCAGGAAGAATTATCTGAGTTAAAGCAGGAGTTAGTCGCTCCTTCTGCAAATGAAGGTGACATCAATCCGAATGTAGAAGCTGAATTTGGCGACCTGCTTTTTTCTCTGATTAATTATGCTCGATTTATTAATGTAAATCCTGAAGATGCACTTGAAAAGACAAATCGAAAATTTATTAAACGCTTCCAGTATTTAGAAAAGGAATCTGCTAAAGATGGCAAGGAGCTAAGTAAAATGAGTCTGTCTGAAATGGATGAATACTGGAATAGAGCAAAAAAATTATAATCGTATTTTAGCGAGGAGTACGACCATTTTTTTGACATCTGTTTCTTGCAACGAAGTTAAAGGCTGCTTGTTCAACATCAACTACTAGAATTATATAAAAGGACGGATTGAAAAATACAGAAACCACTCCGAAGGAGTCCTTCGGACTAAGAGCGTGAAGTAAACAGCCTACAAAGACCACAGAGAAATAGTTGCTCGGAAGTTTGTCGTGTGCCCAATCTAATGAGAAAGAATAACTAGTAAATTTGCCATGAATGTACAAGCTACTAATCCGACCCTTTTTATTTTTATTTCCACCGGAAACTGCGCATCATTTGGTGGCTTCAATACTTAAAATTCCTGGTATTGGGTTTTTGTTAAGCTTAATATATAAGTACGAAAACAAGAATCTAGAAACTACATTGTTTGGTTTAAAATTTCCAAACTCGATAGGGCTTGCTGCTGGCTTTGATAAGGATGCTATTTTCTTTGACGAGATAGCTAATTGTGGGTTTGGGTTTATTGAAGTAGGAACTATAACACCTAAAGCGCAACCTGGAAACGATAAGCCAAGATCTTTTAGATTGCCAGAGGATAGCGCTCTTGTAAACAGAATGGGCTTTAACAATCATGGGGTTGATGAAATGGTGGAAAGGTTAAAGAAACGCAAGAACTTTAACGTAATTATTGGCGGAAACATTGGAAAGAATAAACTAACTCCAAATGAAAATGCATTGGCCGATTATGAATACTGTTTTAATAAACTATATGATTTCGTAGATTATTTTGTTGTTAATGTAAGCTCTCCAAATACGCCCGGACTTCGTGAACTTCAAGAAAAGGAGCCTTTGAAAAAAATTCTTAACAGACTGATGGAGATTAGAGAGTTAAGAAATAATGAAAGTAACATGAAGCGCCCACTGCTTCTAAAAATTGCCCCAGACCTAAGCAATGAGCAGCTAGATGATATCGTAGAGATTGTTAGAGATACCAAAATAGATGGGTTGGTTGCTACAAACACTACGATTTCCCGCCATGGATTACATTCTTCTGCAATCACCTTAGAAGCTATTGGCGCTGGGGGCTTAAGCGGAAAGCCGTTAACTAAACGCTCAACGGAAGTGGTAAGGTATTTACATGAAAAGTCTGGAGGCAGTTTTCCTATAATTGCTTCTGGTGGTATACATTCTGCCGATGATGCAATTGATAAATTAGATGCAGGAGCAAGCTTAGTGCAGCTGTATACAGGATTTATTTATGAGGGACCTAGTTTGATTTCGGATATCAATAAAAAGATTTTGAAATGGAAAAAGTAAAGCTGATAGAATGTCCTCGCGATGCCATGCAAGGCATTCATGAATTTATTCCTACGGAGAAGAAAATTGCTTACATCAACTCAATTTTAAAATGCGGATTTGATACTGTTGACTTTGGAAGCTTTGTATCACCCAAAGCAATTCCTCAAATGAGAGATACTGCCGAGGTGTTGCGAGAATTAGATCTTACCGATACTCAATCTAAACTACTTGCAATTGTAGCTAATACCCGAGGAGCAGAAGATGCTGTTGCTTTTGATGAAATTAGTTACTTGGGATTTCCTTTTTCTATTTCTGAAACATTTCAGCAAAGAAATACGAACTCATCAATTTTAGAATCGCTAAAGCGGGTAGAGGAGATACAGTCTCTTTGTTTGAAAAGAAATAAAAGTTTAGTAATTTATATTTCCATGGCATTTGGCAATCCTTATGGTGATGTTTGGAGCAGTGATATTGCAATTGATTGGGTGAAGAAATTGGCTGATTTAGGAATTACCATTTTTGCTTTATCTGATACAATAGGAGTTTCCAATCCTCAAAATATTTCTACTTTATTTTCAAGTTTAATCCCTGCATTTCCTCAACTGGAAATTGGTGCTCATTTACATACCACTCCCGATACTTGGGAAGAAAAAATTGAAGCTGCTTACAATGCAGGATGTAAAAGATTTGATGCAGCAATAAAAGGATATGGTGGTTGCCCTATGGCAACGGATAGCTTAACAGGCAACATGCCTACCGAAAATGTACTATCCTACTTTAATAAAAAAGAAATTTCTACAGGCGTGCATTCTAACGGATTTCTGGATGCAATGAAGATGGCGGTAAATGTTTTTCCTTAACGGTTTCGGGCTTTGCGTTGGTGGGCTTTTGAAACCGAAAACTGTCTGCCAGCACTGAACCCGCTTTTTTGCCAAACGTCTATTAGGTGCGGCCTTCATTCTTTGTCGCCAGTTTTTAGGTCTCTTGTTTCAATAATGTCGTCAAATTTGAGAGTCATTTTATTCTCTTTCAATTCAAAGTGGTAAGGTGGCGATACAAAGGTCTGCTAAAGATGTTCTCCGTTCGTATTAAAAACACCAAAAGCAATTTCCTCTTGTTGGAGAATAAAGTCTTTATATTTAGTCCAACCCCAAAAAACCATTCCATCGTTTTTGTCAAAAATTAAATTGTTGTCGGTAAGCCTAATGGTTTTTATTATTGTCCCAGCCCCAATAAATAATGTTTGGCTGTCATTTTCGTAATGCAGTCCAGGTCGAAAACCAGCATAACCCACCGGGTCGGTTTTAAAAGCAATTATTGCAATCTCAGGTTTTGCAAAACCTTTGGAGATGATTACATAAACTTCAGTCCCTTCATTTTTCAAATCTTTATCGTCAACAAATACTGCGTGTTTTTTATAGAAGTCTAAAATGTCGGGACTTTGTCCAACGAATACTGTTATGTTATAATTGTCAACTGAAAACTCAATCATTGTCTGTCTTTAAGGTTGCACCTAACTAGCGTATTAGCGCATAGAGTGTATTCGACCAAATATGGTTGGCTTTGTGAAAGTTACATGTGCTTTTTATTATGGAGTAAAGATACAGAAAAGAGAAACAAAAAAGGGTAAGCTTACTGTAGCGCACCGCTCAACCATTTTATCCTTGCTATCTTCCGATCCTGGGGAGTTCGACAGGAGCTGGTCGTACAGGGCTTACCCGTAGCGAAGATAGAAAAAAAGAGGAGCTGCCCCCTCCCGTGAGCTACGCTCGCAACCTTCGCCTCCTTTGCTCGGTTGTCCCATTGGGGAAGAGTAGCACACTACGTGAATCCAGTTTCTCGCAGAGGCGCAGAGTTCGCTAAGAACAGCCCTTGTAAATTTGTATTTCTCTGTGCTCTTTGCGTGTATTTGCTTAGCGCACTTTGTGGTTACTGTATTTCAACAGAATAAGTGGGGCTTTTTGTTTTTATTACCTTTGCAGCCAATGAATTTGTCACTTGTAATACCTCTTCTTGATGAAGAAGAATCTCTTCAGGAACTAGCAGATTGGATAGCTCGTGTTTGTGATGCAAACAGCCTTAGCTACGAAGTTTTGTTTATTGATGATGGGAGCAGAGATGGATCTTGGAATAAAATAGAAAGCATTTTTGCTCAAAACTCAAACATTAAGGGCATTCGACTAAGAAGTAATTATGGGAAATCTGCTGCATTGCAAATAGGTTTTGAAGCAGCGCAGGGTGATGTGGTTATTACGATGGATGCGGATTTGCAGGACTCTCCGGATGAAATTCCAGAGCTCTACAAAATGATTACTAAAGATAATTTTGATTTAGTTTCCGGCTGGAAGAAGAAACGATATGATCCTTTAACGAAAACAATTCCTACTAAGCTTTTCAATTGGGCTACTCGAAAAATGTCGGGCATTCAGTTGCATGATTTTAACTGTGGTTTAAAGGCATACAAAAAAGAAGTTGTAAAAAACATTGATGTATATGGCGAAATGCATCGTTACATTCCTGTAATGGCAGGCTGGGCAGGCTTTAGAAGAATAGGGGAGAAGGAAGTAGCGCATCAAAAAAGAAAATACGGAACTACAAAATTTGGCTTAGAGCGATTTATAAATGGTTTTCTTGATTTGCTTTCTATAGGATTTGTAACAAAGTTTGGAAAGCGTCCTATGCATTTATTTGGGTTGCTGGGCACTATATTATTTTTTATAGGTCTTGTTATTGCAGCATACCTTGCATACGGAAAGTTTGTGTTTATGGAATACAAAATGACTGAACGCCCCTTGTTTTATTTTGGACTATTAGCTATGATACTTGGTACGCAATTGTTTTTGACGGGTTTTATTTCTGAATTAATTGTGCGTCATTCTTCCGATAAAAACAAATATCAGGTAGAAAAAAGGATTGGAGTTTAGAATTTTATTTTAATTATGAAGGTTTCGGAAATTAAATATGATTGTAAGTATTTTAAAGGCGAAATCCCTTGTGTGCCCAATAAGTTGCGAGACAAAGTGTGTTCTAGCTGCGATGAATATTTGAAAATTGAAACTCGTATTTTAATTATTAAACTTGGTGCCATAGGCGATGTTATGCGCTCTACACCTTTGTTAACACGCTTTAGAAAAGATTTTCCATCTCCGCACATTACTTGGATGTCCTTAACTCCCGAAGTATTACCTAAGAATATGGTTGATGAGGCTTGCAAGTTTGATTTTGCTTCTGTATATAAAATCGAAAACATTGAATACGATATTGCAATAAATCTAGACAAAGACAAAGAAGCTTGCATGCTATTGCAAAATGTACAAGCCAAGCGTAAATTTGGATTTATTTGGAAAGACAATCATGTTTCGATAGCTACGCCTCATGCGGAGCATAAACTGATTACTGGTGTTTTTGATAATATTTCTAAGCAGAACACAAAAAATTACATGGAGGAGATTTTCGAGATCTGCGACATGAAATTTAATGATGAGCCTTATTTGCTTAATTATAATCCTAAGCTTGCAGAAAAATTTACTTTCATAAAAGAAAAGGCTGACGGTAAAAAAATTATTGGGCTAAATACTGGATGCGGAAAACGTTGGCAAACTCGTCTTTGGCCTGAGGCTTATTGGGTTGAGTTGATAAGAAAATTACAAGCACAAAATTATTATCCTTTATTACTGGGCGGACCTGATGAGGATGAGATGAACGAAAAGTATGCAGCATCTACTGGTGCATTTTATCCCGGCACTTTTACCTTGCCAGAATTTATAGCTTTATCTTCCATTGCAGATTGTATTCTTACTGCAGTATCCATGATGATGCATATTGCTATTGGCCTTAAAAAGCCATTGGTGCTATTCAATAATATTTTTAATAAACACGAGTTTTACTTGTATAATAATGGCGTAATTGTGGAGCCTACTTCTGGATGTGATTGCTATTATGGTAATTCTTGTAAACGAGGCGAAAAACATTGCATGAAAGATATATCGGTTGATACAATTTTTGAATCAATAAAGAAAATGACAAAGTGACCTTTGGCTGTTTCCATCTGCCCTTTGCTCTTTTACGTTTTACATGAAAATAGCCTTTCTCTCAACTTTTTATCCTTTCCGAGGTGGCATTGCTCAGTTTAATGCTTCTCTGTACAGAGCATTTGAAAAGGAGCATGAAGTAAAAGCATTTACGTTTACCCGACAATATCCTAATTTTCTTTTTCCAGGAGAAACACAATTGGTTACGGATAAAGATAGCGCAGATGAGATTCCTGCTGCACGAGTATTGGATACACTAAATCCATTTTCTTATGGCAGTGCAGCTAGTAAAATAGAAAAATTTGCACCTGATTTACTTTTAATGAAATATTGGATGTCATACATGGCGCCTTCTTTAGGTTCAGTAGCAAAAAGGATTAAGAGAAAGTCAAATGTAATTACGATTTTAGATAATGTTATCCCGCATGAAAAACGCTTTTTTGATGAGGCTTTTACAAAATACTTCCTTAAGCAAAACAAGGGTTTTGTCGTAATGAGCGAATCTGTAAAAAGTGATTTATTGAGATTCATGCCAGATGCTAAATATATTTTATGTCCTCATCCACTTTATAATCATTTTGGAAATAAAATTGAATCTGCTGTAGCGCGTAAACAGTTAAATATTCCACAAGATAAAAAAGTTATTTTGTTTTTTGGTTTTATTAGAGATTACAAAGGACTTGATTTGCTAATTGAAACTGTTTCTAGGCTCGGAAATGATTACCTATTAGTTATAGCAGGTGAAGTATATGGTTCTTTTGAGAAATACCAACAGCAAATTGACAGATTAGGTATAACTAGTTCCGTAAATCTTCATGTCCGTTATGTTAGCGATAGTGAAGTTCCGGCTTTTTTTTCCGCAGCAGATGTATGTGTGCTACCTTATAAATCTGCAACACAAAGTGGAATTACTTCTATTGCGTATCACTTTGACCTCCCTTTAATAGCTACAGACACAGGGGGCTTAAAAGAAGCTATTATCAATAATAAAACAGGGCTAATAGTTAATACTCCAGAGGTTGAACCAATTACAAACGCTATAAAATCCTACTTTTCAGACAACTTAAAAGCTCAATTTCAGATTGAAATTCAATTATTAAAGGAACGGCTTTCTTGGGCTGCACTTTCTAATGTAATAATTGATTTTAATAAGTCGTTATAGTAGTATAAATTATTCCCCATTTTTCTTTGTATCTTCGTTCAATATGATTAAAAGGCTGTTTTCCATATCTGTTTTAATGATTTGTGCATTCATAGTTTTTGCTCAGCAACCTACATTGAATCAGGTTGATAAAAATGGAAAAAAGCAGGGAAAGTGGGTTAAAAAAGATAAGTATGAAAGAGTATTATATGAAGGGAATTTTAAAGACGGTAAACCGGAGGGAGAGTTTAAGTATTATTATGATAATAAAGACATAAAAACAATTTCTGTCTTTTCAAAAAATGGCACTTTTTGTAGAACCAAACATTATTTTCCGGAAAATGTACTAATGGCGGAAGGAAATTATCTAAATGAAAAAAGAGATAGTGTTTGGAAGTTTTATAATGCTCCCAATGCACTTGTGTCGGAAGAGTCTTTCAAGAATGGTAAAAAAGATGGATTTGAAAAAAACTATAATGGAAAAGGTAAGTTGGTTGAAGAAAGAAATTGGAAAGACAGCGTTTTAAATGGAACTTGGAAAAAGTATTATGAAAATGGGGAGATTCAACAAGAAGGTAATTATCTAAACGGGAAACTGGAAGGACAAATGACATTCTTTTACCCAGAAAAAATAGTTGCTGTTTCTGGCTCTTATGTGCATTCTTTAAAACAGGGAAAATGGGTGCAGTATCATAGATCCGGAAAATATATTACTCAATCAGAGAATTATAAAAATGGAACATTGGATGGCGCCTATGCTGAATGGAATGACAAAAATGGTGGACCACTGGTTCGTGGTTTTTACAAACAAGGAAAAAGGCATGATCGATGGACCTATCACGATGAAATAGGAAAGATAAAAAAAGATACTACGTTTTTTATTGGGTATCTACAGGGAACTTGTTCAGAATATTATCAAGATGGTAAAAAGAAAAAAGAAACTAATTACTATTACAGTAAACCTATTGGAACGTGGACGGAATGGGATGAGAGTGGTAAAGTCGTAAAAGAAGAAAAGTTTGATACTATTGAGCAAGCTAAAGCTAAGTTAACTGCAGAAGAAAAAGTAAGAAAAAATAAAAATAATGAGTAAGAAAGGACGCGTACTAGTAGCAATGAGTGGTGGGATAGATAGTTCTATGGCTGCTCTTTTTCTGCATGAGCAAGGGTATGAGGTGATAGGAATTACCATGAAGACTTGGGACTATGCATCAGCTGGTGGTTCAAAAAAGGAGACAGGATGTTGTAGTTTAGATTCAATCAATGATGCACGTACAATTTCAGTAAACTATGGTTTTCCGCATTATGTTTTGGACTTAAGAGAAGAGTTTGGAGAATCTATCATCAATAATTTTGTGGAAGAATACATGGCTGGAAGAACTCCTAATCCATGTGTGCTTTGTAATACGCATATCAAGTGGGATGCTTTGCTAAAAAGAGCCGATCAATTAGATTGTGAATTTATTGCAACAGGGCACTATGCAAGAATACGTTTTGAAAACGGACGATATATTTTATCAAAAGGCTTAGACGAAACTAAAGACCAGTCTTATGTGCTTTGGGGACTTACTCAAGATAGTTTGAAGCGAACGATATTTCCTTTGTCAGAGCTCACTAAGAAAGAAGTGCGTAAAATAGCAATAGAGAAAGGGTTTGCTGATTTAGCAAATAAAAGTGAGAGCTACGAAATTTGCTTCATTCCTGATAACGATTACAGGTCATTCTTAAAAAGAAGAGTACCTGATATAGATAAAAGAGCCGGAGAGGGAGATTTTGTTCTAGCAGATGGAACCGTAGTTGGAAAACATAAAGGATATCCTTTTTACACTATTGGTCAGCGTAAAGGTCTAGAAATTGCAGTTGGTGAACCACTGTATGTGACTAAAATAAATCCTGAAACAAATACAGTAACACTCGGATCGGTCACAGATGTGAAAGAGCAGCGTATGCAGGTAAAGAAAATAAATTTAATAAAATACGATCGTTTACCTGAAAACTTTCAGGCAGTGACTCGCATCAGACATAAAGATGCAGGTAAGATGAGTACGGCTAATCAAACTGAAAATGATTCTGTGGATGTTTTTTTTCACGATAAAGTGTTAGCCATTGCTCCAGGGCAATCAGCAGTTTTTTATGAAGGAGAAGATGTGGTAGGGGGTGGAATAATTGAAAAAGCTGTTTAATGAAATTAGCTGCAATCATATTAATTTTTATGTGTTTGTTGTTCTCGTCTTGTAAGAAAGATGCTCCTTCTGATACTACTTTGAATCAAGGATATAATTACTTTCCAGGAGAAGTTGGAAGTTATATTATTTATGAAGTTGATTCAATTGCTTACGATGATAAATCCCACGCTCCGGATACAACTCGTTATCTGTTAAAAGAAGTGTTCGCTTCAACGTTTACAGATAATTCAGGCAGGCCCACATTGAGGTTAGAGCGATTTATTAAAATGTACAATGATTCTATTCCTTACGATTCTTTAAATTGGACTGGCCCTAGGGTTTGGTACGCTAATATAACTTCAAATACGGTAGAAAAAGTTGAAGAGAATATACGTTATATAAAGTTGGTTTTCCCTACAAAGAAAGGAAAAGAATGGGATGGAAATGTATATAACACTTTTTCAAAGAAAAACTATGAAATTGAATCAGCTGATGTTCTCGAGTCTATTAATAATTTAACTTTTGATTCTGTTGCAACGGTAAAACAAAATGAACAAATAAATATTATCGAATACATATACGAAGCAGAAAAATATGCTAGAAATATTGGAATGATTTATAAAGTGCGAGATAGCTTATATGATGGTGGAACAGCAGATACGGTTGGATATTCCTATCGACAAAAAATTGTTTCCTATGGAAAATAACCTTACATCAAAAAAAAATAAATCGTGCAAAATGTATGTTAAAGCTTTATTGTCAATTTTGGCTATTATCACTTTAATTCCTGCAATAAGTTACTCTCAATATTCAAAGTATTGGATTCAATTTACGGATAGGGCGAATTCTCCCTATTCAGTTGCAACGCCATCAGCATATCTTTCTGCGCGTTCAATTCAGCGAAGAGCGAATCAAAACATTTCTGTTGTCCAAAATGATTTGCCGGTAAATCCTAATTATTACGATAGTATTAGCAAGGTTCCCAATGTTACTGTCATTAATCATTCTAAGTGGTTTAATGCAATAACTATTCAAACAACAGATACCAATGCTCTTAATACAATTGCCGCATTGACGTTTGTTAAGCAAACTAAACCAGTGGCAAGGTATAATAGAAAAAAATCTGTCGAAGAAATAATAAAGCCTATTCCGAACGTAAATAAAACCAATCCTTCTACTTATACAAATTACAATTATGGCCCCTCTTTAAATCAAATAGTGTTAATTGATGGAAAATGTTTGCATGATCAAGGTTTTCATGGAGAAGGAATGCAAATTGCAGTATTAGATGCAGGATTTTACAAAGTAGATTCACTGCCAATATTTGATTCTTTAAGAACTAACGGACAAATTCTTGGTACATGGGATTTTGTTGATAATGACAGCATAGTTTATGACTCGCATACGCATGGAACAATGGTGCTTTCAACCATGGGTGGTAACGTTCCTGGAATGATTGTAGGTACAGCTCCAAAAGCAAAGTATTGGTTGTTTCGAACAGAAGAAGGTTCCACTGAATTTGTAATAGAAGAAGATAATTGGGTATCTGCAGCAGAATATGCAGATAGTATTGGTGTAGATATATTGACTACTTCGTTAGGTTACACAACATTTGATTCGGTAATGATAGGAGGGGTGATGGTTGTAAACCCTGATGATCATGCCTATGCTGATATGAATGGCAATACAGCTCGTATTTCTATTGGTTCTGACATAGCGGTTAGTAAAGGTATGTTTGCTGTTTGTAGTGCTGGGAATTCAGGAGGTTCGCCTTGGAATTTTATTGGTGCTCCGGCAGATGCTGATAGTGTTTTAGCAGTTGGCTCGGTTGATTCTACTAAAAATTATTCTTGGTTTAGTTCCAATGGTCCATCTTTCGATGGGAGAGTAAAGCCTAATGTTGCAGCACAAGGTCAAGATGCTGTAGTTGCTGAGCCAAATGTTGGAGGGATTGCACATTTAAGCGGCACCTCTTTTGCATGTCCAATTACTGCTGGTATGGTTGCTTGTTTATGGCAAGCACATCCCACAGCTACGAATATGGAACTTTTAAATGCTATTCAAAATACAGCAAGCCAATCTTCAAATCCTGATACGTTGCTTGGGTATGGAATTTCTAATTTTTGTGCTGCTAATTTATCTTTAAATGTTCATGAAAATGTGGAGCTGTCAGGTCAAGTAATTACGGTTTACCCAAATCCATTTAATGAATCAACAACGTTGACTATAAAAGGAATTGATGCAATAGGATTAAATTTAGATATTATTGATTTAGCGGGTAAGTTAGTCTATACTGAAAAAATCACCTCTTTAACAATCTCTCTAAATTTAAATGTTGCAAAGGGCTCTTATCTGTTGCGAATAAAAGATAAGGGAAATAGTTATTCTGCGAAGATTGTAAAATATTAATTTGTTTTACTATTATTTGGGAGTAGCAATAACGAACTCTTTATTACAAAAATAATATTCTTCTTTGTTGTAATTGGAACAAACGATTACCAGTTTTTCTTTAGCAAACTCCGAAATTAAATGATGATACCATTGTACTGCATTCGCGTCTAGGTTAGTGGATGGTTCATCTAAAAGTAGGAGAGGAGCATCGGATAAAATAGCGAAGGTTAGACGAGCACGTTGTTTCATCCCAGAAGAAAAATTGCGAATTTCCTTTTCGGAGGATTCTTTGAGGCCAGATATTTCAATAACCTTTTCTTCATTAATTCCATTTGTAAATTTTTTAAACTTACCATGAAAACTTACAGCTTCTTTCCAGGTCATTTCTTCTAGCAGTTCGAGATAAGGGGCTGCTAAGCTTACGCTCTTAAACAGATTTGCCGTGTCTTCGTAATTATTGAATTTAATAGTGCCTTCGCTCTGGCTTGAAGCACCTGCTAGAATCTGCAATAATGTAGATTTTCCGCAGCCGTTAGTTCCCAGAATGACATATTTGTTTGCTTCAGAAAATTCGAAATTCAATTTTCGAAATATCCATTCTTTATTAAAACGTTTCCCTATGTTTTCAAGAATGATTTTCACTTTGATTAATCTGTTGCTTTTTTGTTGAATAATATGTAGCCAAAGTGAAATAGAAATGAAAAAGGTTCTACTTCTTCATGATAATAATTTACACTAAAACTCATTGGGCCTATTGGCGTATGACCTATTAAGGCAGCGGTTCCTATTAGGTACCTTCGAAGAAATGGTTCGTGATAATCATTTTTTCCTGGATCAATTTCTTGGTACGGTTGATAAACATACCCTTCAATTCGCAAATCAAATCTATTTTTAATAGATATAATATTTTTGAGTCCCAATGCGGCATAAGTATGTGCGCGAAAGTTAGGTTGAAAAAGTGTTTTACTTTCTGTTAGTGGTTGGAAAGCAGGAGCTGCTAATATGCTTGCTGTGTAATTATTAAACAATGGTTGTGTAGATGTTACTCCTTCAAAGTATAGTCCCATTCTAAGTACGCCACGCTGCTTGTAGTATTTGTCATATACTATTTTGAATTGTAGCCAATCGTGAATAACTCTTGTTGGTTTTAAGCTATCAGCAGCAGTAGATCCGGGTACAGTGTGCTCTTCGCCATGTACTGTTCGAGCCTTGAAGCAAAAGTAAGTTCCTTGTGTAGCGTATTGTTTTCTGTTTAATGTTTTTCGTTCAAACAATAAATGACTTGTAATCATTTCAAAAGAAGTGCGATCCGCAGTATCTTTTTGAAGGAATTGACTAGTTTGATAATAATCATCTATGGTTGTAGCGAGCCCACCGCCAATTTCCAATTTATCTTTGTTGCTTACGGGCATTGCAAGTTTGATATAGGCGTGTTGGTCATTTTGAATTAAATACGCTGGTTTTACATCTTCAAAAAAAAGATTGCTGCTTTTGTAAAAATTCCACCGGTTAAATGAAACTTCCGGTTCTATATAGAAAGGAATACGGAGTGGAAAGTCAAATCGTGCGCTTGTTTGGGCAGAGGTGTATAGTTTTCCAAAATAACCATTCCCCATTAATCGAATGCCTATGTTTCCTAGATACTTATATTCAAATCCGGCAAACACTTCAGATATTGGACGATTTGAGATGTTGCCTCCTAATTCTGCAACTATATCTCTTTCCTTTTTTATTTTTAAATAAATATCATAATTGCCTTTCTCAGCATTAAACTTTGCTTTAGGGTAAATGCTTTTTATTTTATCATCTTCAATAAGTCGGAAATAAGCAGGTTTGAAACTGGATATAGTTACATCGTTCTTCTTTTTGCGCAATACTCCTCTCACGTAACTAGCTTGACCTTTTTTTAATCCTTCTATATAGATATCACCAATAATAAGTGGAGGCAATTTATTCAAGAACTTTATTCTCTTTTCTGCTATTACCTCCGCTGATTCTCTACGTTCTATACGACTTTTAATAGTCTCTATAAGCCGTATGGTTGCAACATAGCCGCTATCTATTTGAGCTTTTGGGTTTGAAAAATCAAATGTGGACGAGTTTACGATAGGCTCAATGAGAATTTCGTTTTGGCATTGTACTGTCTGGTTAGTTCGATTGATGAGCATTGCTTTCATTTGAGATAGCAGGTTGTCTTCATCAGGTTCTGTAACTGTTCCAGATACATTACTTCCTATAATAATGTCTGGGTACATTTCCTCATACATGATATTGGAGGGAAAGTTATTGTAGATGCCTCCATCAAAAAGCAACCTACCATTTACGGTAATGGGTTTTAAGTAGAAAGGGTAAGATATAGATGCGCGAACAGCTTCACTTAAGTCTCCTTCTCTGAATGTAATAGATTTCTTATCAATTATATCTGCTGCAATACATCTAAAAGGGATGAATAAGGAGTCGAAATTATTTTTAGCTGCAGCACATGCTGGAGATAAGATTTCCATTAAGGAAAAGTCAATGGGTGCAGGAGATACTATATTAGTAGGTAAGTTTGTTTCTAAGGTTGTATCTAATGAAAGCTTAAGTGATATCCACGAAGCATTATCATCTTTCTTTTTAAAATAGTAAATGTATCTTTTGTCAATATTGCCATACACCCAGTTGTTAAAATTTTCTGATAAAGCAATTGCTTCCATTTGTTTTGGAGTATAGCCAATCGAATACAGGGCACCTACATAAGCGCCAATGGATGTGCCACTAATATAATCTATAGGGATGTTATTTTCTTCAAGTGCTTTGAGCACTCCTATGTGTGCCATTCCGCTTGCGCCCCCACCGCTAAGTACCACACCAACTTTTTGTGCAAAGGAGGTATTGTAAAAGCAAATAAATAGAATGCAGAGTGCAGGGATATAGTTGGAGGAGAATCTCATTCTTTTTACTCTTAATCTAAGAGCATTGCGAAGTTACTAAAGATTTTGCAGCAATCTCTCAAAGTAGGCAGGAGCGCATATCAGCCTTGAGCCATACCAAGAAAACATTTCACCATCAACTAATACAATTTTTGCTTGTGGGCAAATAGTTTGTAGTTCTGCAATATGCTTTTCTTTAAAAGGGTAGGGTTCGGAGGAAAGAAATATTAGAGCAGGGTTTGACTTTTGGATTTGCTGTTCAGATACTTCGGGGTAACGATTGTTGTCTGACAAAGCGTTTCTTAGATTACATATTTGTAACATGTGGTCTATGAAAGTATTTGAAGAAACTGCTAGGTAGGGCTTTCTCCAGATTAAATAGATAACAGTCATTCCTTTGGTAGAAAGATTAGTGGCTTCTGTTTTGAAAAAGGAAAACTGTTCTCGAATTTTATTTTGAATGCTAATGGCTCTGCTTTCGGTTTCAGTAATTTGCCCAATGGCATCTATCATGCTAAGTGCATCTTCCAGCGTAACGATGTCGCTCATCCAAACTGGAAAGTGCTTAGATAGTTCTAGTATCTGTTCTTTTGAATTTTCTTCTTTGTTGCCTATGATCAGGTCAGGTTGTATCTTATGAACTAGTTCAATGTTGAGTTTTTTGGTTCCGCCCACAAGAATTTTATTTTCTTTCCAACTTTTTGGATGAATGCAATAATCTGTTATTCCAACTACTTCACGATCCAGTCCAAGCTCAAAAAGTAATTCTGTTTGTGATGGAACAAGAGAAATTATTTTTTTTGGTTTAGAAAAAATAGAAATAGAATTATTTAGTTGATCAGTAAAAAACATTTTTCAAAAAATTTTTTTCTAAAAGTACAAATTGACGCGAAATGTTTTTAACGATTCAAACAATTCATTGTTGAAAAGTAATTTGACGTTTTTCTTTATAATAAATAAAAATTATCGTACTTCGTAGTAA
>CAYZTB010000008.1:24715-62886 GCA_964481195.1 uncultured Bacteroidia bacterium
AAAGAAAAAAGCAACAAAGAAAAAAGCAACAAAGAAAAAGGCAACAAAGAAAAAAGCCGCTAAGAAAAAGAAGAGATAATTTCTACTTGTTTTTTTCAAAACAAAAAAGTCCCGATAAAATTTATCGGGACTTTTTTTTGTGCCTTTTCCCCTATGAGGATGGATGATGGCTTCGAAAAAATAAATTATTGTAAGTGAATGTATTTATAATTCAAACAACGAAAGGAAAATAGATATCCAGAAAGAAATTTTAAAAAGATATTATCCGTTTACTTTTTTATGATCTGCTAAAAATTGTGCAAGTCCACTGTCTGTTAATGGATGTTTCAATAATCCAAGTATTGCACTTAATGGACAAGTTGATACATCTGCGCCAACTTCGGCACATTTAATAATGTGCATAACATTTCGAATGGAAGCGGCTAGGATTTCTGTTTTAATTCCATAATTATCAAATATCAATCTTATTTGTGCAATTAATTCAACACCATCGTATGCAATGTCATCTAGTCTTCCAATAAATGGAGATACATACGTAGCGCCAGCTTTTGCTGCTAGCAAAGCTTGGCCTGCAGTAAAAATTAATGTGCAGTTTGTACGGATGCCTTTGCTTGAGAAATATTTGATTGCTTTAATGCCATCTTTAATCATTGGTACTTTAACAACAATTTGTTTATGAAGTTTTGCAAGCTTTTCTCCTTCTTTAATCATTCCTTCATAATCTGTTGAAATTACTTCTGCACTAACATCACCAGTAACAGCATTACATATGTCCACGTAATGCTTAATGATATTATCTTCGCCTTTTATTCCTTCTTTAGCCATTAAGGAAGGATTGGTTGTTACACCATCTAATACTCCTAAAGCTTGTGCTTCTTTTATTTGTTCAAGATTTGCTGTGTCGATGAAGAATTTCATGTGATTTTATTTGAATTATTGTTTATGTGTTGATAGTTTCGGTTTTTTGTGCAAAGGTAGAAAAAGGAAGGTTAGAGAAGAAGGCTCGTGTTGCTTGTAGCTCATTTAAGTATATATTATTCTGGTGCTGTGGTTTCGGATTCAGACTCCGGATTTGGCTCTGGCAGCTCAGTCGGTTCTTTCAATTTTTCTTCTTCAAGTTTTGCAAATAATTGAATGATTAGTTGGCTATCGAAATTTTCAAAATGCAAAATATTTTTTTCAATTTCTATTTTTAATGAACTAATCATGTTGGATTGTATCCAATTCAATAATACATCGTCTATGTCTATATCAAACTCTGTGGTTCCAATCTTTAATGAAGATGAAAACTCGGTTTTAATTTCAGTAGAGTCTGAATCAATCTTATGCTCTACATGGCTTGTGTTTTTAAAAGTTAATATGCAGCCCTCGTTAGTTTTAACTTTAAGGTTGCCTATAAGTTGAAACTTTAAGAACTTGTATTCATTCAATTCAAACAAGGAGGAATATAGCTTGAAGCCATCATTAAAAGCAATGACTTCTTCTTGTATTGCGTTTATACGCTCCTTAGCATTTTCATCTTCCTTGCTGCTTCCTAATATATTAAATAGTGCCATTTTGTTTTTGTTTTATTGATTCGTAGCGAGCATTTGCTTCTACCTTTTGATTTGAAAAATCTCCTTTTAAATATTTATAATATCCATTAATGGCAATCATAGCGGCATTATCAGTGCAATATTCAAAGTGAGGAATGTAGGTTTTCCATCCTTTTTCAAGTCCTGTTTGTGTTAGCTTATTGCGTAATCCTGAATTTGCAGAAACGCCACCTGCAATTGCTATTTCCTTGATGCCCGTAAGTATGGACGCTTGTGTTATTTTATCAATTAGGATTTTTACAATAGTATGTTGGATAGAAGCGCATAAGTTCTTTAAATTATTTTCTATGAAGTTTTTATCCTCTTTAATTCTATCTCTTACAAAATATAATATTGATGTTTTTAACCCACTAAACGAAAAGTTTAATCCTTGAATTTTAGGTTCAGAAAATTGAAAAACCTTGAAATCACCTAGCTGTGCATACTTATCTATTAGTGGGCCACCTGGATAGGGAAGTCCTAATATTTTTGCTGCTTTATCAAACGCTTCTCCAGCAGCATCATCAATGGTGTTTCCTATAACTTCCATATCCATGTAGCCTTTTACTAAAACTATTTGAGTATGACCGCCAGACACCGTAAGGCATAAAAACGGGAATTTTGGCACCTCATTTTCGCCTGTATTAATAAAATGAGCTAAGACATGTGCTTGCATGTGATTTACTTCAATCAAAGGTATATTTAAAGAAAGTGCCATTGCTTTAGCAAAAGAAGAGCCAACTAATAAGGATCCAATTAGCCCGGGTCCTCTGGTAAATGCTATTGCATCAATTTCTTCTTTTTTGATTCCCGATAACTTTAATGCTTGATCTACAACAGGCACTATGTTTTTTTGGTGTGCTCTGGATGCTAGTTCAGGCACAACACCACCATATAGTTCATGAATTTTCTGACCCGCTATTAAATTGGCAAGAACTTTGCAGTCTTGTAGGATAGCTGCTGAAGTCTCATCGCAGGAGGATTCTATTCCTAATATAATAATGGGTTTTGGAGAGCTTAATGACATATCTTTATTCAAATACCTATGTTAGTTAATCTATATAAGGACAATAAGCAATTGTGTTTTCATTCGTACCTTTGGGGGCAATAGATTTATTGTGAATAGTAAAGTTATTAAAAAAATATTCAAATTTTTCCTCTATTTCTTAGGTGGATTCTTGATATTAATGCTTTTTCTCTATTACTCTTTTAAGAGCCCCTCCTTTCAAACCTGGATAACAAACCAAATAGGTACATATTTTTCTAATAAGTGGGGTACTACGGTTAAAGTGGATGGGGTAGATATTGAATTTTGGAAAAAGGCTGTACTAAATGGGGTATATGTTGAAGATCAGCATAAAGATACCTTATTATATGCAGAAGAATTAAAGCTAGATATAAGCTTGTTTGACTTTGATTCTCAGCGAGTTTCTTTTGATAATGTAATAATTAAAAATACTATAGTTAAATTGAGGCATTTTCAAAAAGACTCGGTATTTAACCTTCAATTTATTGTTGATGAATTTGCTAGTAAAAACGTGGCAGATACAAATCAGTTAAACTGGGGTGTTAATTTAAGCTCAATTAGCCTTATAAATGTTTCATTTTCATATTTAAATGAGAATGATACCTCAAAAACCTCTGGTATCAATTATTCAAATATATATGCCAAAAATATAAATGGGCAAATTTCTAATTTATCATTTTCTGAAGATACAACCTACTTCAACCTCCATGACTTTTCATTAATAGAAAAAAGTGGTTTTATCTTAAAGAA
This sequence comes from uncultured Bacteroidia bacterium, assembly GCA_964481195.1. Lineage (GTDB taxonomy): Bacteria > Bacteroidota > Bacteroidia > Palsa-948 > Palsa-948 > Palsa-948. The sequence goes on from CAYZTB010000008.1 coordinate 28,067, forward strand.
GCTATCTGCCAATGCTAGTATTAGTCCAGTTCTTTTAAGTTTAACTGATTTAAACTTAGAAACTAACAAAAGTATTCTTGCTGCTGATTTAGTCTTTAAGTACAAGGATTACACGGATTTTAATGAATTTATTGATAAAGTGAAAATGAAAATTCAATTTAAAAATTCAGATATAGAAATGGCTGATGTTGCCTTTTTTTCTACTGAGTTATATGGCATTCATAAAAAGATTTTTATTGATGGAAATGTAAGTGGGAATGTAAATAATTTAAATGGCAGAAATTTGATGTTGAATATTGGGGATGAGACAAGCTTTAAAGGAAACATAGACATTTCAGGCTTGCCTGATATTGACCAAACTTTTATGCTTTTTGAGGCAAAAGATTTCAGAACTTCCAAGAAAGGTATTGAGAGCATCCCCTTGCCGCCATTTGATAAGCCCAATTTTATTTCTTTACCAGACAATCTTGCTCTCTTTGGTGTAATAAAATACAAAGGTAATTTTACTGGATTTTACAATGACTTTGTTTCCTTTGGGAAGTTTAGTACAGACCTTGGGTTTATTTCAACTGATATTTCTTTACGTTCAGATTCTGCTTCAGGACTTCCGATTTATCATGGGAAATTTGCCTGTACTAATTTTGAACTAGGAAAGTTTTTTGAAGTCGAAGAACAGGTTGGGAAAGTTTCATTGAATGTTCAAGTAGATGGGAAAGGGTTTAAAAAAACTGATGCAATCGCTACAGTTGAAGGGCAGGTGAGCCACTTTTCTTTCATGCAGTATGATTATCAGAATATTGATTTAAAAGGCAAGCTCTCAAAAAATATTTTTGATGGTCATATGTTAGTTAATGATGAGAACCTTGATTTAGATTTTAATGGAAATATTGATTTTAGTCATTCCCCAACGAAGCTGAACTTTGTAGCAGATTTATCAAAAGCTAACTTATCTGCATTAAATTTTGTCAAGTCTGATGATTTAGTTGGAGTATCAGGAAATATTGAAGTAAATGCCATAGGCAATAATATTGACGATGTGGTTGGCAATATGAATTTTAATAACGTAATATATACAAAGGGAAGGAGTAAATATGATTTTAAATCCATAGAGTTGGTAATTAAAGATACTGCTGGAATTAAAAATATGGAGTTAAAGTCGCACATGCTTGATGCGCACTTGTATGGCAAATTTTTGCCAAAAAATATTGGCACTAGTATTAATGATTTTTTTAGTAATTATATTCCAGCTTACATTACAAGCATTAACAATAAAAAGAATATTATTTCAAACCCTCTTTTGAAAAACGTAGAAGAGTTTTCTTTTGATGTAGTGTTTAAAAATACAGATATTGTTACAAGTGCTTTTTTTCCATCTTTAAAAATTAAATGTCCAGCTAGTTTGAAGGGAAATTACGATGAGAAAAACAATATTCTTTCATTCAACAGCGATTTCCCGCTTATATCTTTTAATGAAAGTAAGTTTTCAAAATGTACTTTTTCTGCCAATACTAAAGACAATTATTTTTGGATTGATGCTTATTGTCAACGACTTTCGTTGTCGGATAGTGTTTGGATAGATAGCGTCAGCGTTGTGTCATCTGTGGCTAGAGATACTGCTAGTTTTAATATTAGCTGGCACAATGGTACTCAACTTCAACACAAAGGGGATGTGCCAGGTTACATTGCGTTTTTTAATCAGCCTGAATCAGGAGGCTCAAAGGTGAAAGTTAAATTATTGCCTACTGAAATAACTATTGCAGATTCAACTTGGAATTTAACTGAAGAAAATGAGGTCTTAATTGATTCGAGCTTAATTAAGATTCAAAATATAAATTTTGTCTGTGGTAAACAACGCGTGAAGTTAGATGGCAATATTTCCAATGTTAAAGAAGATCATTTTTACTTGATGCTTACTTCTTTTTCATTAGCAAATCTTAATACGTACCTGCGAGGAACAGACTTGTCTTTCTACGGCACTGTCTCCGGTAATACATCTATTAGTAGTTTGCACAGTAAGCCAATGTTTGGAAGCAGCCTTGATATTAAAGACTTTAGGATAAATAAAGAGTTAATAGGCGATGGGAGCATAGTAAGCATTTATGACAGCAAAAAAGATGTTGTAAGTTTTAATAGTTCTTTTAAAAGGGGAGGAGGAGAAAATTTAAGTATATCTGGAAACTATTTTCCCTCAGAAAAAATAAATAGTTTAGATGTTACAGCGTCTATTAGAGATTTTCGTTTAGATTTTTTTGAACCATTTATAAAAGAAAATTTTGAAAATTTAAAAGGACTCGCCTCCCTAGATATTAAGGTTAAAGGCAATCTAGTATCACCCATGATAAATGGAACAGTAAACGCAAAGGTGGATAATGTCCATGTGAATTATTTGGGCACCGATTATAAATTTGAAGGGGAAGTAAAGATAGAACCAAACTCATTTGATTTTGGTTCATTAACGATTTTGGATGTAAATAATAACAAAGCAGATGTTATTAGTGGTAAAATATTTCATACTAATTATAAAGACTTTCAGATGGATATCGATTTGAGTCTAGCTAAGTTTTTATGCTTAAATACGAATCAAGTTGATAATTCCATTTATTACGGGAAAGTATTTGCTACAGGTATTGTAAATGTTTTTGGGTTTTTGGATCATCTAAATTTATCTGCATCTGTAAAAACAGATAAGGCAAAAAATGTATTTGGAAAACTTGAGTATAGTCAACTTTCTATTCCGCTTTCTGGATCGGAAGAAGTTGGTGAAAACGGGTTTATTTCTTTTGTAAAACATGATACGGCACAAATTCAACCCAAGTATAAAGTTAATACTCCTGGTTTTACAATGGATTTTAAACTTGAAGCAACTTCTGATGCACAAGTCCAATTAATTTTTGATGAAAAAGTGGGAGATGTGATTAGAGCTAATGGGACTGGAGATATTCGAATGCTAATTGATGAGTATGGTGATTTTAAAATGTTTGGAGATTATACTGTTGTTGAAGGAGATTATCTTTTTACTCTTAAGAATGTTGTAAATAAAAAATTCAGGTTAGAAAAAGGAGGAACTATAAATTGGTCTGGCAGTCCAGAGAATGCAGATATTCATATGAAAGCAATTTATGAATTAAGAACATCTCTTACTCCTTTGTTTTTATCGCATGAACAAACAGATGCTATTCGCAAACGATATCCAGTTGATTGCATAATGAATTTAAATGGAAAATTACTTGAACCTGATATTGCTTTTGATATTTACATGCCTACCGTAGATGATTTTACTAGACAGCAGGCTTACGATAAATTTAGAGGAAGCGAAAGTGAAACAAATAAGCAGGTGTTTTCATTAATGTTTACAAATAGTTTTAGTCCACCATCGGGCCAAGTTCAGAATGAAAGTAGCGGTGGACCTGGCGCAGGTACTGTAACGTCAACGGAGATGTTATCAAATCAATTAAGTAATTGGCTTTCACAAATTAGTAATGAATTTGATGTAGGTGTGCATTACCGATTAGGGGATGAGGTAAATAAAGATCAGGTTCAGCTAGCGCTTTCTACTCAACTTTTTAATGATAAAATGAGTATTGATGGCAGTGTTGCAAACAGTTCAAATACCAATACGCAAAATACAGCAAGTGTAGTAGGGGATATTAATGTTGATTATAAATTAACTGAAGATGGAAAATTTAGAGCCAAGGCTTATAATAGAGCAAATGAAGGAGATATTCTAAATACGCAAAAAGGACCATACACACAAGGGGTAGGGGTTTTTTACAGAGAAGAATTTGAAACCATTGGTGAATTATATCGCAGATATTTAAGGAAAATCAAAAAAATAAAAAAATGACATTGTGAAATCTCTTAAATACTTAAATAAATATTTTTGGAAATACAAGTGGAGGTTATCGTTGGGGATTCTGTTCGCTATACTCTCAACCTTTTTTGGTATATACATTGCAGTATTAGTTCGCAAAGCGACAGACTATATGATGTTAGCGGCAAAACAGAACTTTTCCTTCGATGTGGTAGCTAAAGAGCTGTTAGAATACGGGCTATTAATAATAGGAACAACTATTGTGAGCGGGTTCTTAATGTTTTTGATGCGTCAGGCCATTATTGTAATGTCAAGGCATATTGAATATGATTTGAAAAATGAAATATTTTCTCATTACCAAACATTAGATACTGCTTTTTACCGAAGAAATAACACCGGTGATTTGATGAACAGAATCAGCGAAGATGTTAGCAGAGTTAGAATGTACATAGGCCCAGCAGTGATGTATTTTGCAAGTACGCTAGCAACTATTATTTTAGTATCTGCAACCATGACTGGTGTAAATGCTAAGCTGACTCTTTTTGTATTGCTTCCTCTTCCAATACTAGTTGTGGTAATATATTTTGTAAGTGATTTAATTAATAAACTCAGCAACAGTGTGCAAGAGCAGTTATCTACACTTTCCATAATGGCGCAAGAAACATTTTCGGGTATTCGAGTACTTAAGGCGTATGTGCAAGAGAGTCCTTCGGGAACTAACTTTTCAAATGCAAGTGGAAGTTATAGAAAGAAATACCTGAAACTAATACTTACTGAATCTTTATTTAGCCCTTTTATTCTTTTATTAATTGGTTTAAGCACCATCATTACGATTTACATGGGTGGAAAGCAAGCCATCGATGGGCAAATATCCTATGGCAATATAGTAGAGTTTGTTATTTATGTTAATAAACTTACCTGGCCCGTTGCTGCGTTGGGCTGGGTTACATCTTTAGTTCAAAGGGCTGCAGCTTCTCAAAAACGAATAAATGAATTTTTAGAAACTGCCCCTATCATCCATAACAACACAGCTGAAATCAACGCAAATCAAAATAAATTTGAAGGAGAGGTTGAGTTTAAAAATGTGTCTTTTACCTATCCAGATTCTGGAATTCAAGCACTGAAAAATGTTTCTTTTAAAATTGAGTCTGGCAAGTCGTTAGCAATTATTGGAAAAACAGGTAGTGGGAAATCTACCGTTGCTGCTTTAATCTGTAGGTTGTATGATGTTAGCTCAGGTGCAATATTGCTAGACGGGAAAAACATTAAAGAGCGTGATTTGTTTTCTCTAAGGAAAAACATTGGGTATGTGCCGCAAGACACTTTCTTGTTTTCTGATACCGTTGAGAACAATATTGCTTTTGGAATAAATAATGAGACTGAATCTTTATCTGCGATGAATTCAAATAAAAAAACTAAGTTAATTCATTCTGCCGCAAAAAACGCAGGCTTGGCAAGAGAAATTCAGCACTTCCCAAACAAATACAATACAATGATTGGGGAGCGAGGAATTACTTTATCGGGAGGACAAAAGCAACGAATTGCAATTGCCAGAGCTATTGTAGGTGGCCCTCAGGTTTTATTGTTTGATGATTGTCTTTCATCTGTAGATACGGAAACTGAATCTGAAATTCTTGGTAACCTAAAAGCCATTATGAAAGGGAAGACCACCATAATAATTAGTCACAGAATCTCTACTGTTAAAGATGCTGACCATATCATCGCAATGAACGAAGGCAGAATAATAGAAGAAGGAACTCACGAAGCATTACTATTGAAGAAAGGATTTTACTTTGAGTTATATCAAAAGCAATTAGTTGAGGAGGTAAAAAGTTTAGGCGTTAACTAGCCATTTTTTTTATTTGATACGGGAATATCATCGTTTATGGATAAAAACGTTTGATAATAATGCTTTAATATATTTTGATTTTAAATTTATTTATTGGATTTTCGTGAAACCAAACTAGAAACCAAACTAGAAACCAATACACTACTTCCTATGAAAACTAAAATTTACTTATTAATTTTCCTTTTCACTTCTTTTGCTTTATTTAGCAATGCTCAAAAGCGAGAAAAATATGACATAATGCTTGCCTCTGGCACAGTAAAACCGGTTTCCAATGTCGATCAATTATCCACAATGCGGATTAACAGCAGCGAGATAGTGGATGGGAAATATTTTAGAATAATACAGTTTCTTGAAATTCCAACAGATCAAGAAAAGTTGGATTTGAAATCTATAGGAGTCAACCTCTATACATACCTGCCTAGCCATTGTTATTTTGCAACATTCGATAAAAATGTTGATTTGTCAAGACTAAATACTTCAGGAAATATTCGTGCATTACTACCTATTGTTAAAGAATACAAATTAGATTCAAAATTAAAAGACAATAAGTTCCCTCAAAACTCAGACATAAAAAATAGCTTGATAGATTTGACGCTAAGTTACTTCTATGGCATACCGGCTGATGTTATTGCACATGAATTAAAATCTAGAATCAAAAGAGTAGAAATACTTTCTCAAGATGATGTATTAAAAGGTATTAGAGTTCGTGTTAAGGGGAAATATATTTCTGCTATTTCAGACTTGCCATTTATCCAATATGTTGAGCCTATTGAAAAAATAGTAGAAGAGAACAATTCCGGAACAACCTTACATCGATCTAATACGATTAATACTAAAATCCCAGGCGGGTTACAATATGATGGCACCGGGGTGGGGGTATCGGTAGGCGATGGAGGTATATTTAATGAGCATGTAGACTTTACCGGAAGAAGCACTGGTCAATCTACATCTGGCCCAAGCCATGCTACACACGTTGCAGGAACAGTTGGAGGTGCAGGAAATATTAATCCAAATTATGCCGGTCAAGCTCCTGGTGCAAACCTTATTGCTACCAATGGCTATGCAGATATTAGCAGTGTAGCAGCGGCTACCGTACTTTACAACGGTGCTAATGTAATGCGGGTAACAAATCATTCTTTAGGGCAAGGAACTACTTCAAATTATACGTCTGATGCGAGAATTTCTGATCTGCTTGTTGAGTCATTACCTTCTTTATATAATGTACATTCATGTGGAAATAGTGGGTCTGGATGGTCTACCATAACTGGGGGATATAAAGCCGGAAAAAATGCAATTGCAACAGGTAATTTAGACTATAAAGATTTAATTGCTTCTTCAAGTAGTCGTGGTCCATCATCTGATGGACGTATAAAGCCGGATATTTGCGCTAAAGGATCAACCGTATATTCAACTATGCCTGGCAATGCGTATGGTCAAATGTCAGGTACATCCATGGCTTCGCCTGGAATAGCTGGCTGTGTTGCTCAATTGATACATGCTTATAAATCTTTAAACGGAGGTACTGATCCTAAACTTGGTCTATTAAAAGGCATCATGTTAAATACTGCGGATGATTTAGGGAATTTAGGACCCGATTATATTTATGGATGGGGTAGAATAAATGTACGAAGAGCTTATAATGCGATTAAAAATAATACGTATGCATCAGGATCTATTTCACAAGGGGGAAGCAACCCGCATATTATTACCATTCCTGCCAATACGCAAGCTATTAAAGTTATGGTTTACTGGGCTGATCCAGCAGCAGCAGCTGGTGTGTCTTCGGCATTAATAAATGATCTCGACATTCTACTTGCTGGTCCCTCGCAAAATTATAGTCCTTGGGAGTTAAATAATTCATCTCCTTCAAGTGCAGCAATTAAAGGATTAGATAAAGATAATAATATGGAGCAGGTATTTGTTGCTTCTCCTGCGGCTGGAACATACACACTTAATGTAAGTGGATACCTGGTTCCACAAGGTCCTCAAGAATATTTTATGTCTTATGAAATACTTACCGATGAAGTGAAGTTAACTTATCCAATTGGTGGCGAAGCTATTGTTCCAGGCTTAAGTGAAGTCATCCGTTGGGATGCGTACGGATCTACAGGAACATTTAAGGTTGAATATTCTGCTGATTCTGGCTCAACTTGGACAACTGTAAATGCAAGTGTTGCCGCAACGCTGCGTTATTTAAATTGGACACCTCCTACAACTATTACAGGAAAGGCATTAATGCGTGTTACAAGAGGAAGTTCTGTTAGTGCCTCTGAAGCTAAATTTCATGTTATACCTGTTCCTAGTTTATTAAAAGTAGATTGGAGATGTCCTGCTAGCTTCCAATTATCTTGGAATGCTGTTACAGGTGCAACTGCTTACGAAGTTTATTTGTTAGGACAAAAATACATGATGCCTCAAGGTACAACTACGGGAACAGACTTTTGGGTGCAATCGCCAAATACTGCTGTTACTTGGGCAAGCGTAAGAGCATTAGCATCTAACGGACAAGTTCTTGGAAGAAGAGCGTTTGCAATTCAAGTGTCTACTGCAATTTCAGGTTGTTTAACTTCTGTAAACAATAACGTAGGAAACTCTCCGTACTCTGTTTCTGTTTTTCCAAATCCTATGAACTCAGATGCTACTATTTCATTAAATCTTCCAGAAGAAGAAAGTGTTAGCATTACTTTGATTGATGTGTTGGGAAAGAAAGTTTCTGTAATTGTTGATAATAAGAAATTGCCAGCAGGTGCTCATCAATTTCAGCTTACAGAGTCTTATGCTCCAGGCGCGTACATGGTGATGGTAAAGGGGGAGAAAGGTATTAGTTACGAAAAGATAATTGTAGGAGGAGAATAGGGTATAGAATTGGTTCTAATTACGACACCAGTTTTTGAAACTCGTTTTCATCTATTATTTTTACGCCTAGCTTTTCGGCTTTTTTTAGTTTCTCGGGACCCATATTTTCCCCGGCAACGATGTAGCTAGTTTTTCCGGACACACTGCCGACTACTTTGCCGCCATTTTGTTCGATGGCTGTTTTTAAGTCATCGCGAGAAAATTTTGTAAACACACCAGAAACCACAAATGTAAGTCCAGTTAATTTAGTGGATTTAACTTGCTCTGTTACTTTTGATTCCAACTGTAGACCGTATTTTTTTAATCTATCAATTACTTCTTTGTTGTTTTTTTTAGAGAAATATATTTTAATGCTTATTGCAACTTGTTTGCCAATATCATTTGTTGCGGTAAGAGTTTCTTCGCTCGCATTCAGAATAGCATCTATAGTTCGTAGTTTAATGGCTAATTTTTTAGCAAGTGTTTCTCCAACATGACGAATGCCGATAGCGTACAGCACCCGTTCAAACGGTACATCTTTAGATTCTTCAATTCCGGCTAGCAGATTTGTGACAGACGTTTCGCCCATGCGATCGATTTCCATTAATTCATTTTTGTATTTATGAAGTTCATAGATGTCTGCAATATTTTTCAAATATCCTTTTTCATACAACAAACCTATTGTTTCTTCTCCAAGCGAATCAATATTCATTGCCTTGCGTGAAGTGAAATGAGTCATGTTGCCTTTAATTTGTGGTGGGCAACTCCATTGATTTGGGCAAAAATGTTTTGCTTCGTCTTCGCCTCTTACAAGTTCTGTTTTACATTCAGGACATTTACTAATGTATTTTGTTTCATGCGAATTTGCAGGTCGTTTTTTAAGATCTACTCCCGTTATTTTTGGAATTATCTCTCCGCCTTTTTCAACATATACCGTATCACCAACTCGTACATCAAGCTTTTCAATAATGTCTGCATTGTGAAGCGAAGCACGTTTTACGGTTGTTCCTCCTAACGAAACTGGTTTTAAATTTGCAACAGGAGTAATAGCCCCTGTTCTTCCAACTTGATAGGTTATTTCTTCTAGCAGCGTGCTAACAGTTTCAGCTTTAAATTTATAAGCAATTGCCCAGCGTGGTGATTTTGCAGTGAACCCAAGTACTTTTTGTTGATCGTACGTGTTAACTTTTATTACTACGCCATCAATATCAAACGGTAGTTCGTGACGTTCCTTATCCCATTGATCAATAAATTCAAATACTTCGCTTAATGTTTTACATTTTACAATATAGTTAGGCACTTTGAATCCCCATTTTTTTGCTTCCTTCATGCTTTCGTAATGATTTTTGAAAGGAAGCTCCTTTCCGTAAAGCATATACATGTAGCAGTCTAAATTGCGGGATGCTACAACGGCAGAGTCCTGCATTTTCAGTGTGCCAGATGCTGCGTTTCTGGGATTAGCTAATAATGGATCTCCAATTTCTTCGCGCTCTTTATTTATTGTTTCAAATACTTTTTTAGTAAAAAAAACTTCTCCTCGAATTTCAAATTTATCTGGGTAAGGAGTAGCTGCTTTGTTTTTTTGGGAAGATTGCAGATGTAAAGGAATACTGCGAATTGTTTTTGCATTGGTGGTAATATCATCTCCTTGTTCTCCATCGCCACGAGTAACAGCTTGTACAAGTGCTCCGTTTTCATACTTTAAGCCTATAGCTACGCCATCGTATTTTAATTCGCAAATATATTCGATGGTGCCGGCAACTCCTTTTCGTATTCGTTCATCAAAGTCTGTAAGATCTTCTTTTGAATAGCTATTGCTGAGCGATAGAAAGGGGTAATCGTGCTTTACTGTTTTAAACTCTTTGGTTAAACCACCTCCAACTCGCTGAGAAGGTGAATTTGCATTTAAAAATTCAGGGTATTCTTTTTCTAATGCAATCAACTCTTCCAGCTTTTTGTCAAATTCAAAATCACTAATACTTGGATTGGAAAGAATATAATACTTGTGATTGTGTTCCTCCAGCTCAGTTGAAAGACTTTCTATTTTTTTCTTTGCATCATTAGTCATTAGTCGTTAGTTCTTAGTCTTTAGTCGTTAGTTTTTGGTTTTTAATTCTTAGTTCTTATTCTATTGCTTAACTACCAATCCTTAATTCTTAACTCCTATTACCTATTTATTACCTATTGCAATTCTTTCTTTCCCGCTCATGTCTTTTATGATTTGTACATTTTTAAATCCTTTTAATTCTAACAATAATTTCAGGTCATTGCCAATTGCTTCATTTATTTCAAAATATAGTTTGCCATTTAGGATAAGGTTTTTTATAGCGAAATCAGCAATGTGTTTATAGAAGAGAAGCGGGTCGCTATCATTTACGAATAATGCTAAGTGAGGCTCGTGTTCTAGTACGTTTTTGCTCATGCTATCTTTTTCGGACAAACGAATATAAGGCGGATTGGATACGATAATATCAAATGTTTCTTTTAATGAAAATTTGGAGTCTAAGATATCTGCTTTGATAAAAGATATTTCAGCATTGTTTATTACAGCATTTTCTTTAGCAACCATAAGAGCATCATTGGAAATGTCAATAGCTGAAACTATGGAGTTAGGCAGCTTTTTCTTTAATGCTATGGCAATGCAGCCACTTCCAGTACCAATATCTAATATTTTTGGAGATAAATTATTGGAGTCATTGCATTCTCTAACAGTAAGGTCAACTAACTCTTCAGTTTCTTGCCTGGGAATAAGTACGTGTTTGTTTACCTTAATCATACATCCTAAAAAAGTAGTTAAACCTAAAATGTATTGAATAGGTTTCAATGCTTTTAAATCCTGAATGATTGCATTTATTTTTTCAACTTCAACCTTATGAAGGAGTCTATCTCCTTGATTATTAATTTCATTTCTGGAAATTGCGAGCACCTCTTCGGCTACTAAGAGAAATATTGCCTTAATTTCTCCTTTTGGATACAAATCATTAAGCTCTTTTTGAAAACTAAGATTGATATTTTCTAAGCTATTGCCCTCCATGATAGTACGAAAGTAAAGTATATATTTGTTCGGATGAATGCCCATGAAAAATACATGCACTTTTGTTTGTCTTTAGCAATCAAAGGCATTGGTAAAGTAGCGCCTAATCCATTAGTGGGTTGCATAATTGTTAATGATGGTAAGGTGATAGGGCAAGGCTATCATCATGAATATGGAGCTTCCCACGCTGAAGTTGATGCCATCAATTCAGTAAAAAATAAAAAGTTATTAAAAAGCTCTACGCTTTATGTAAACTTGGAGCCCTGTGGACATCACGGGAAAACTCCTCCTTGTGCAGACCTTATAATAAGGAGTGGAATAAAATATGTTGTGATTGGCACCATTGACCCCAATCCAATAGTGATGGGAACAGGATTGCAAAAACTAGTGTCTGCCGGATGTGATGTTAAGGTAGGGGTTATTGAATCCGAATGCAACATATTAAACAAGCGCTTCATTACCTATCATACAAAAAAGAGACCTTTTATAATATTAAAATGGGCACAAACTGCGGATAAGTTTATTGGAAGAAAATCTAAGGACTTAAAAAAGAAGGATAACATTCACATTAGTAATTCTGCATCTCAAAAGTTGGTTCATCAGTGGAGGGCAGAGGAACAAGCTATTATGGTCGGAACAAATACAGCATTAATAGATAATCCTAAATTAACAGTAAGGAAAGTTAAAGGGAACCATCCTGTACGAATAGTATTAGATAAAGATTTAAATATTCCTGCCTCGTTTCATTTACTTGATGGTGCTATTGCTACCATATTATTTACATCTAGAAAAAAAGCCCGCAAAAAAAATATTGAATATGTAACTATAAATTTCAAGGGTAATGTTGTAAAGCAAGTAATGAACGAGCTTTATTCAAGAAATATTACTTCTGTTATCATAGAGGGCGGGACTATTCTTTTAAATTCTTTTATTAAAAAAGGTATATGGGACGAAGCAAGAGTATTTACTAATAAGCGTAAGTGGAATGAAATTGTAGCGAACGGTATTGCTGGTGTTCAAGCGCCTGCCATTGCTGGGGAAGTAATTTCTGCGAAGGAAATAAAAAGCGACTTGCTGCTGATGCTTAAAAATGTTTCTTGAGTTTGCTAAGAAACGCCTCTGGAGCAGCAGTGGGCTTGTTGCTTTTGATATCTATAAAAACTAAGGTAACCTCTCCTGTATTTAATAGCTCTGATTTCTCATTGTATATTTCGTGCGAGAATGTAATTCTTGCCTTCGGAATTTCCTTAATGCTTGTTTTAATTGTCAGCATGTCATCATAAAACGCAGGCTTCATGTATTTTACGCTGAACATATAGACGGGCAGCATGATGCCGTTCTCTTCCATTTCTTTATAGTTCATTCCCATTTCGCGCAGTGCTTCAACACGAGCAACTTCAAAATACTCTGCGTAATTACCATAATAAACATAGCCCATGCGGTCGGTTTCCCCATAGCGTACACGTATTTTTACCTCTGAAACAAACATATTTTGTGTTTTTCTTTTCGTATATTTAGGTAAAGTTATGTAATTACTTGTAGGTGTAAAAAACGGGTTTGTCGGGTTGCTATTTAAAGGATTACTTCAAGCAGTTAATTTATTTTTGGGTAAGATAATATTATTTTAATCCAAACCGCAATAAAAATGAATTTGTTTTTAAGCCAATTTCTCCTATGAGAAAATTATTTTTTACGTTACTAGAAAAATTTCTGACACAGCTACGCATCGGAGAAAAAATATTTATTAAAAAATAAAAATTACTTGTGCTTTCAATTGAAATACTTTTCTACATTTGAACAATTAATCGCGTAAGTTAGATTTTCATAGGTAAATATACATATTGCTCTTAAAAATTTTTAGTGCTACATGAAGAAAGAATTCGAAAAAGTATGGGACAGTTGTCTCGAGATAATAAAAGACAACGTAAATGCACAAAGTTTCAAAACATGGTTCGAGCCGATTAAACCAATCCGATTACAAACTAACGTACTTACAATCCAAGTGCCTAGCCAGTTCTTTTATGAATGGCTTGAGGAACACTATGTTGCATTGTTAAAGAAGGTGGTTCGTAAGGAGTTAGGAGCAGAAGGGCGTTTGGAATACAGCATTGTGATGGAGAACATATATGGAGTAAAACCCTATACCGTTCGAGTACCTGCATCCAACAAAAAAGACATTAGAAACCCCTCGGTTAACATGCCGCTAGACATGAACAACGGAAGCATCCGTAACCCGTTCATTATTCCGGGCTTAAAGCGTGTTACTGTAGAGTCTAACCTAAACCCTGATTATTCGTTTGAGCATTTTGTAGAAGGAGATTGTAACCGCCTTGCTCGTTCAGCTGCTTTTGCAGTTGCAAACAAGCCCGGAGAAACCTCTTTCAATCCACTCCTTATATATGGTGCTGTTGGATTAGGAAAAACTCACCTTGCTCATTCTATCGGAATTGAGATTAAGAAAAAGTTCCCTGCTAAAACAGTTCTTTACGTTCCATCGGAACGCTTTACTAATCAGTTCATTGACGCTATTCAGAATAACAACACCAATGATTTTGTGAATTTCTATCAGATGATAGATGTGCTTATCATTGACGATGTGCATTTTTTCTCCGGTAAGGAAAAGACGCAGGATGTGTTCTTCCACGTTTTCAATCACCTTCAGCAGAATAAAAAGCAGATTGTGATGACTTCAGACAGAGCTCCTGTTGACCTTCAGGGTATTGAGCAGCGTTTGCTTTCTCGCTTTAAGTGGGGCTTAGCTGCCGATCTTCAGGCTCCTGATTTGGAAACTCGTATAGCTATCCTTGAAAAGAAGGCGTATGCGGATGGAATTGAAATGCCAAGAGATGTGATAGAATACATCGCCTATAGCATTACTTCAAATGTTCGTGAATTAGAAGGAGCGTTAATATCTCTTCTAGCACAAGCATCATTAAATAAAAAGACATTGAATATCGATCTTGCTCGCCAGATGATCGATAAGTTTGTTCGTAACACAGCAAAAGAGGTTTCTATCGATTATATCCAAAAAGTGGTTTGCGATTACTTTAACATGGGCATTGACTTACTTAAGTCTAAAACCCGTAAGCGCGAAGTGGTACAAGCTCGTCAAATTGCAATGTATTTTGCAAAACAGCTTACCAAGTCATCTTTGGCAACGATTGGAATGCATTGCGGAGGTAAAGACCACGCAACCGTTCTTCATGCTTGTCGCACGGTAAATAACTTGATGGATACTGACAAAAAATTTAGACATTATATTCAGGAATTGGATAAGAAGATAAATCTAGCTTAAAGAAAGATTTTATTTAAATGAGAACCCCGCTTGTCGGGGTTTTTCTTTTTGAAGGAAAATGAAAAGCGTATTATTTGTTTGCCTAGGTAACATTTGCCGCTCACCCATGGGAGAGGGAATATTGCGCAATAAGGTAGAGCAGGCAGGACTTAGTCTTGAAATTGATTCGGCTGGAACAGGTAATTGGCATGCAGAGGAGCATCCGGATAATCGAGCAACCCAAACGGCTAAGGAACGTGGAATAGATATCTCCAAACAAAGGGCAAGGCAAATTAGGGTGGAGGACTTTGACCAATTTGATTTGATACTGGTTGCCGATGCGCAGGTGTATAGAGATGTAAAATCTCAGGCAAGAACAAAAGAGCAGGAAAAAAAAGTAGAGTTTATCATGAACCTTGCTTACCCTGATTCCAACATGGCCGTTCCTGATCCGTATTTTGGAGGGAAGGATGGGTTTGATAAGGTGTTTGATATGCTAGATAAGGCGTGCATTGGTATTTTAAGTAGAATGAAAGATTGTGAATAATGCCAATTACGAATAATACCAATAATACAAATGATACGAATAATGCCAATTACGAATAATACTAATAATGCAAATGATACGAATAGTGCGAATAATGCAATTCAAACTAATTACGGATCAGAACAAATTATATAGCAGAGAACATTAATTTTATAAAATAAATTGTATTTGTGCCATTCGTATTAATTAGTATCATTGGTAATATTAGAAGCCATCTCAAAAATGTAAATGGTGCAGAATAAAAAATAATTTCCATAACAAAAGCCACGAATTACACGAATTATCACCAATTAATTTGTGTTAATTCGTGTAATTGGTGTCTGGATTGTTTTTGAGATAGGTTGTAGTATCATCGCATTAAATTAGTAACACTCATATCCCATGTTGTATTTAATTCCTGTTCCTATTTCTGATAAGGAGGACAACACTTTCTTAGTTTATCCTGCGCTTGCAACTACTGTTAATTCTTTAGATGAATTTATTGTGGAAGACCTTAAAACTGCCAGACGCGCCCTCCGTAAAATTGGTTTTAAGAGAGAGTTTGATACTATGACTTTTCATATTTTAAACGAGCACACCGAGTTAAAAGGCATTGAAAAGTTTCTTGTGGCTGCCGAAAAGGGAAAAAACATTGGGCTTTTAAGTGATGCGGGTATGCCCTGTATTGCCGATCCGGGAAGTGATATCGTACGCATAGCGCATCGTAAAAATATTAAAGTAGTTCCGCTATACGGACAATCATCCATTTTTTTGGCGCTGGCTGCCTCGGGCTTAAATGGACAACATTTCACCTTTCATGGCTATCTGCCCAAAGAGCAAGTGGAGCGTAGGAGAAAACTGAAGGAAATCACCCTATCCCCTGCCTTGCCGGCAAGCAGGCAGCCTTCCCCGAAGGGGAAGGAGGTGGGCGTGCAATACTCCCCCTTTGGGACAACCAATGGTTGGGAACGTAGTTCGGGAGCGGGCGGACTTACGCACATTTTTATAGAAACCCCATATAGGAACAATCATTTGCTTGAAGATATTCTCTCAGTTTGCTCACCCGAAACTTTACTTTGTATTGCAATGAATATTTCTGGTGAAAACGAAATGATTCAAACTAAATCTGTAGCTGAGTGGAAAAAAAGCGAACTGCCCGATCTTGCTAAGCAACCTACAGTGTTTTTGTTGGGGAGGTAGAAATTAATTTTATATCTTATTTAGCAGCCTAAAATTATTGATTGTAAGGATGATTGCGGGAAGTAGCACTAGTGTATAATAAAACCCCAATACAGCTCCGTCATTAGAAACTGGCAGGATAATAGACATAGTTAAGATTATATCTAAAATAATAATAGCCGTCCTCCTAATAATAGATTTTTTATTGGATTCACTTTTTTTATTCATTGTCATTGCAAGCGAGATTATGCCAGTGAGTGTGCAAAATCCAACGATTGCAGGCGTGCCAGAGTCCATATAAATAATCATTATTCTGGCAATACAATGTTCTTGAAAATAAATAAATGAGCTTACATATAAAGGCTACCAAATTCCACATGGATGCAAAGTAATTATAAAGTCTTATTCTAAATGTTTAGCTACTTGCCTTTGTAAATTTACGGTTACTGGGTCAGTTTCAAGTCTTGTGTTTCTTAGCGAACTTTGCGTGCCGCATCTTTGCTTTCTTTGCGTTAAAGGCTGTTAAAATACCCGCCTGTCTTCTTTATACAGAAATAATAAAGGCGGGCAGGCAGAAACAGCAAAGGACGCTAAGCAAATGCAGCGCAAAGTTCACGAAGAACAGCCAAACTGACCCACTACTGAATTTACAAATATTTCCTGCTAATAGAGAAAAAAATTCCCCTGTTACATCAATATAACAGGGGAATTAAATAAGAGGGTATGATTTATTATTACTTCTGCAAGTTCCAAATTACATCATAGTCGCCATTAGATTTTTCTTGAGCTATAATTTCTTTAATAGCTTTTCTAAAAACGATTAGGAGGTCTGTTCTGCGAATTATTTTATCTAAATTATCAGGTGTTATGTTGTTGGTAAAGCTAACTCCTGCAGATGATTTAATGTTTCCAGTACAATATTTTGTATTAGCGGCAAGTCCATTTGTTTTTCCTACTAATTCAAATGCTAACTTAGGTACCATTAACACTAGGTCGCTCTTTTTATCTTCAGATACTTCTAAGTCTAGTGTAAGTGTAATTAGCGCATCAGATTCAGACTCTTTCATTATTCTATCGTTTGCGATGTTTACTCCAAATCCTTCGATTATAGGCATAAAGGCTGATACTACTTTGGTGTTTTTGTAGGCACGGGTAAATTCAACCTTTGTATTTGCATCATCTTTAGAGAATGCCTCAATGGTTTTGTATGCTGGTGTGCCGGTTGTAGCTTCAACAGGCAACACAGAAGCGTTAAATTCTGATTTTATAATAGCCATCAAATCAGGATACATTTTAGCTAAAACAGCATCCCAAACTTCGTTAGGCTGCTGTGGGAACGTAAGTATCGTGGTTGTGGTAGTAGTTGCCGTTGCCTGACTTGTTTCGTATTGTGATACATCTACAACTTCTTTATATGTTGTGCCGCGAATTGAAAAGGATAACACGCCAATCTTTTTTAACTGACTAAACGGGCGACTTAAAAATGCATTTGGTTTAAAGAAGTTGTAATCCATGTTTACTTCTTTGCCTTTTGCTGTTAGCCCCGGATTTAATACAGGCTCTCCTGTAACATTCACAAACTTTCCATCGCTATAAGAAGCAGCGTATTGTACTGTAGGAAATGCACCGCTTACTGCTGTAGCATTTTCCATGCTTTCAAATCCTACAGACAAATAACTCTTTTTGTAATTATAGAGCGCATCTCCTCCCGGTTTAATGTTCAAGTTTCTAAAAGCAGCTGCAGGAATAGTAACTTTCATTCCGGTATGTGTGTAGCATACTTCGTACAAACTTTTAATACTTACTTGATTGATGGCTAAACTAACTTTTAGTAATTTGTTTTCAGAAAGTTCAGCGCTTTCAAGTTCTAGCACTACATCTTTTGTAATATCAATTGAAATATTATTTGTTTGCCCGTTTATAGAGATAAGCTTTATTGGATTTTTGTAAGGCTCAATAGTAAAGCTTGAGGTTTGTCCGCTTGTGGTAGTGATTTCAATCTTTCTTGGAGAAGTATTTTTGTCTGTGATGTAGCTATACATTCCAGCAGTAACATATTCTACTGGTTTTCCATCAATGGTAACTGTGCCGTCTATTTTAACGAAGGCAGGAGTGCTCTTTTTAGTAAACATGATCTATGTCATATCGCCACCTGTTTTCCATCCTTTGTAAAATGCCTGCGATACAATACCTAATTTTTCATCGTGCAGGTTACTTCCAATGCCTACGGTAGGAAATACAAGTTGCAGATCTGAAACTTGTTCAGCAGGAGGGGCCATCATTTTTGCAATTTTGGCAACCCCTTTGGTAAATAAGTTTTGTGAGTAGCCAAATTGTGTAATTAGCAATAAAGCAAGTATGAGTTTAAATTTTATTTTGGTTTGGTTTTTTTATGTTTTATTTCTGTGTGTATTAACAATTCGTGGGCTGATGAATAAATTTCAGCTAATAAGATTTGCAGAAGTATCATTTTAATAACTCTGGGAGCTTTATTGTTTTTATTCAAAAATGACATAAAAATATGCTTATTGATAAGAATAAGGTTCGTTTTGGCGAGCCATTTCTCTCACATTTTCTAATACTCTTTTCATATACGTTTTCCAGAATGTGTTGGTAAATAGCCAATTCAGTGGATATAACAAAGTAATGTTAGAATGTAAGGTATAGGTGTATTCTATTAATATTTTATTTGGTTCCAGTTCTGTTGTTTTCCATTCGCCTGTAAATTTATAGAAGCCCAGCATTCAGGATTAAAAGTCGCTAACTTCTATTTTCCAGTATTTGTTTTCGCTCCGTTCAAGTGCTTTGTCAGTCGAAGCAAATCCTCCTTTTTGAGAAAGAGATTTAGCTACAAATACTTTTTTGCTATATCCTGGCTTGCCCCAGTTTTCATCATCTGTGCAATGGGGAACTTTAGGCATTATTCTAAAACCAGTATGAACTTTTGAAACATCACAAAGCATTGGTGTTTTAAATGCTCTTTCTAAGCTGCAATTGTAAATAGTTTTTACTTCAACTTTTGTAGTCATAACTTAAATTTTATTTTCTACCAATCAAAACCTTCTCAACTTCTTCCAGCTTCACATTTTTTGCTTTCAAGAGAATTAAGAAGTGGTAGAGTAGGTCAGCAGCTTCGTTTTTGAAAAGGTCTATGTTGTTGTCTTTGGATTCAATTACTAATTCAACTGCTTCTTCGCCCACTTTTTGCGCTACTTTATTTACGCCACTTTTAAAAAGCTTGTTGGTATAAGAGTTTTCTTCGTTGTTGTCAATACGCTGGGAGATGGTGCGTTCGAGTTCGTATAGAAAAGACCCGCTCCCTCCCGAACTACGTTCCCAACCTGTGGTTGTCCCAAAGGGAGGGAGTTGCGCGCTTGGCTCCTCCCCAATGGGGAAGTTAGGAGGGGCTTGGAAACAGCTCACTGCCCCTGTATGACAAGCAGGACCTTTTGGCTTTACGCTAATTAGTAGGGTGTCGTTATCGCAATCTTCTTTTATAGTTACCACATCAAAGTAGTTGCCGGATGTTTCTCCTTTAGTCCACAAACGGTTTTTGCTTCGGCTAAAGAAGGTTACGCGTTTTTCTTTTTGTGTTTTTGATAATGCTTCTTCATTCATAAATCCTAGCATCAGCACTTGTTGAGTGATGTTATCTTGAATGATGGCGGGAAGAAGTCCGCTTCCTTTTTTGAAGTTTAATTTCATACTGTATGATTTAGAGGCCACCCCAACCCTCCCAAAGGGAGGGAGCTTGCGCGTGCAATTCTCCCCCTTTGGGGGAGATAGAGGGGGCTTGGCTTATCTTATAGCTATGTTATTTATTTTTAAATATTTTTTTAATTCAGGTATTGGTATTTCTCCGAAGTGAAAGATGCTGGCAGCCAATGCAGCGCTGGCTTTTGTTTTCTCAAAGACTTCTTTAAAATGTTCTTTTGTTCCTGCACCACCGGAAGCAATAACTGGAATGTTAACTGCTTTGCTTACAGCATTGGTTATTTCAATTGCGAATCCGTTTTTAGTTCCATCGCTGTTCATTGAGGTGAGCAATATCTCTCCTGCTCCAAGTTCTTCGGCTTTTTTTGCCCAAGCAATTGTGGTTAGTTCTGTTTTTATCCTACCACCATTCACATAAACTCTGGCTCCCTCCAGCTCCCCCAAAGGGGGAAAGGGTAGGGCTACTTGCTCCTCCCCTTCGGGGAGGCTGGGTGGGGTGGCTGTATCTATCGCCACCACCACACACTGACTGCCAAACTGTTTAGCAATTTCTGAAATCAATTCTGGGCGTTTAACAGCAGAGGAGTTGATGCTTATTTTATCTGCGCCTGCTTTAATGAGCACAGATACATCTTCAATGGAATTTATTCCTCCTCCAACGGTAAAAGGAATATTTATTTCTTGTGCTATCCTTTGAACCAGCTCAGCAAATGTTTTTCTTTTTTCGATGGTGGCAGTGATATCCAGAAACACTAACTCATCAGCTCCTTCCAGTGCATATTTTTTTCCTAGCTCAACAGGGTCACCTGCATCACGTATGTCAACAAAGTTTACGCCCTTAACAGTGCGACCATCTTTGATGTCTAAGCATGGTATGATTCTTTTTTTTAGCATGTGATAGCACCCTTCGACAGGCTCAGGATGCGATAATTAGATTAAGTTCTTGTAATTTTATTTTCCCTTCATAAATCGCTTTGCCAATGATTGCGCCTTCGCAGCCAAGTTCTTTTACTTTGATAAGATCGTCCATGCAAGATACGCCACCACTAGCAATTAAATTTACTTTTGACTTTTCAATAATCTCAGTATATAATTTATTCGATGTTCCTTCCAGCATTCCATCTTTCGCAATATCGGTACAAATTACATTTTTAATTCCTTTGCTTTCGTAATGTTTTATAAAATCAACTACATCTAACTTGGAGCTTTCCGTCCAGCCTTGAGTTGCAATCATGCGATCTTTGCAATCTGCGCCAAGAATAATTTTGTCGGCTCCGTATTGTGTTAGCCATTCAAGAAATAATAATTCGTTGCTTGCGGCAATGCTACCACCTGTAATTTGTGTGGCGCCATTTTCAAAAGCAATTTTCAAATCATCGTTAGATTTTAAACCACCACCAAAATCTATTTTAAGTTTTGTTTTGGAAGCGATGTTATAAAGTATTTTATAGTTCACAATATGCTTAGACCTTGCGCCATCTAAATCTACCAGGTGTAAATACTGAATGCCGCTAGCTTCAAATTCTTTGGCTACTTCAAGAGGATTTGTGTTGTACACTTTTTGTGTGCTGTAATCTCCTTTAGTAAGGCGAACGCACTTTCCATCCATTATATCTATAGCAGGGATAATTCTCATATTGTTTTTATTGCAGATAACAAATCATTTTGAATTTACGAATTTTGGTCTAGTTTTTCAATCGAAAATGCATATTAATAAGTTATCTGTACAATTCATATATTTAAAAAATTCTTTAATATTAATTCTCCAACCTTTCCGGATTTCTCTGGATGAAACTGAGTTGCATAAAAATTATCTTTTTGTAATGCTGCGCTAAAAGGTAAAATGTAATTGCAGATAGCAGAGGTGATGCCTCCCCGCCCTTCAAAGGAGGGAGCCATGCTTGTGGTGAGTTGAGGGATAGTTTCAGCGTAATAGCTATGTACAAAATATACATCATCATTTTCTGTTAAGCCTTTAAATAAAGGCCCTTTCATCTCTGATAAGTTATTCCAACCCATTTGAGGGACAAGTTCTTTCGGGGGAAATAATTTGACAGCGGTATCAAACATTCCCATGCATGTGGTGTTTCCTTCTTCCGAAAACTTGCACATCAGTTGTAAGCCTAGGCAAATTCCCAACACAGGTTGCTTCAATGAAATCAAGAGTTGGTCTAATTTCTTTTCTTTCAGATAGCTCATAGCAGTGCTAGCTTCGCCAACACCAGGAAGAATTACCTTGTCTGCCTTGCGTATCAATTCTAGATCATCTGTAATTGTACAAACAGCACCAATGCGGTTTAGCGCATTTTCTACCGACCGTATATTACCTGCGTTGTATTTTACAATGATGATTTTCAATTTTGTTTTATTTTTGTTTTGTTCTTGCAGTTTTAACTCTTAATTCTCAGTTCTTAATTCTTAATTCTTAACTCTCAATTCACAAACTTCCTTTTGTACTAGGAATATCAAAGTTGTCTGTTTGTTGAACTGCCATATTGATTGCTTTTGCAAATGCTTTAAAGATAGCTTCTATCTTGTGGTGTTCATTTTTACCTTCGGCTTTGATATTTAAATTGCATTTTGCGCTATCGCTGAACGACTTGAAAAAGTGCATAAACATTTCTGTTGGCATTTCTCCAATTTTTTCTCTTTTGAATTCAGCATTCCATTCTAACCAAGGACGACCACCAAAATCAAGCGCAACCTGTGCCAGGCAATCATCCATGGGCAGCAAGAAGCCATAGCGCTTAATGCCTTTTTTGCTTCCAAGTGCCTGTAAGAATGCATCGCCTAGGGTGATTGCAGTATCTTCAATACTGTGGTGTTCGTCAATCTCTAGGTCGCCTTTTACTTCAACATTTAAATCCATGTTGCCGTGTTTTGCGATTTGCTCTAACATGTGATCAAAAAAAGCAAGTCCTGTTGCTATTTTACTTTTTCCGGAGCCATCAAGGTTAAGTTCTATTTTAATGTCTGTCTCTTTTGTTTTTCGGTTTACGGATGCGGTGCGAGGTTTGCTCTTGAGGAACGAATAAATGTCCGCCCAGTTTATTGTACTGAGTGCAGCATCTTTATTTTTTTCAGTCCCAATAAATATTGCTTGTGTGCTAAGATTTTTTGCTAGCTGTACATCGGTTTCCCTATCTCCAATTACAAATGAGTTTTTTAGATCGTAATTTCCTTTAAGGTAGTGAGATAAAAGTGCTGTGCCAGGTTTGCGTGTTGGGGCATTGTCGGCTGGAAAAGTTTTATCAATGATGATGTCTGTAAAAACAATTCCTTCGCTTTTTAATGCTTCCAGCATTTTGTTTTGTGCGGGCCAGAAAGTTTCTTCTGGAAATGATTTAGTTCCAAGTCCATCTTGATTGGTTACCATCACTAGTTCGTAATCTAATTCCTTGGCAATTCGTCCCAGATACTGAAAAACACCGGGGTAGAAGGATAGTTTTTCTAAGCTGTCAACTTGAAAGTTAACGGGTGGCTCAATAATTAGCGTACCATCGCGATCTATGAATAATACTTTTTTCATTTTATATATTTATTGGCCACTAATTACACCAATTTACACTAATTAGCGATAGCGATTAATATTGGATATTTATATAATCTGTGGTTTGCATTTATTAAACTTTTTTTCTAATTTATTTATTTCGTGTTAATTCGTGCAATTGGTGGCTTATATTTATTTAAGTGCTTTTATTAAGTTTGATTTTCTTTAATATTTCTAATGGATTTGCTTAGTGTAAATTAGTGCAATCTGTGGCTATAGTTGTTTGAGTGCTTCTATTAGTTTTTGATTTTCTTGTGGGCTTCCAACGGTAATCCTAATACAATTTTTTACTACTGAGTTTCTGTTACGGGTTATTACTTTTTTGTTTACTAAATCAGTATAAATTTTATCCGCATTATCTACTTCTATTAATAAGAAATTAGCTTCGGAAAAATATATCCTTTTTACTTTATATAATTCTTTTAACTTATTGATTATTAATGCTTTTTCATTTAAAATAACTTGTTTATTCCTTTCAAAATTCGAAATATTATTTAATGCATTTATTGCAGCTTGCTGGTTTAATTCGCTTACATTATACGGTGGCTTCACTTTGTTAAATAAGGCTATTATTTTAGCATCAGCATAAGCGATTCCTACACGTGCTCCTGCAAGTCCCCAGGCTTTGGAGAAAGTTTGCATGATTAATAGATTTTGGTAATTAGGTAATTGGGTAATTAGAGATTTGTAGCTAGCAAAATCAATATACGCCTCGTCAACAACTACAATACCGTTAAAGCTTTCCAGAATCTTTTTTATATCCTCCCATTTAACTCCATTTCCTGTTGGGTTGTTTGGGCAACAGATAAAGATCAGCTTTGAGTTTTTGTTAATTGCTGAAAGGATATTGCTTGTATCCAGCTGAAAAGTTTCTGGAAATAAGTTTACTTTTTGCAAAATCGCATC
Source organism: uncultured Bacteroidia bacterium (assembly GCA_964481195.1). Lineage (GTDB taxonomy): Bacteria > Bacteroidota > Bacteroidia > Palsa-948 > Palsa-948 > Palsa-948. Next base: position 52,745 of record CAYZTB010000008.1, read on the forward strand.
GTTAATATTTGCGGACACTTCATACATGCCATAGGTAGGTGGACAAATTATTGCGCTGTCTTTTCTTGGCTCACAAAAAATGCGGTATGTTAAATCAATAACTTCATCGCTGCCATTTCCTATGAAAATATTCTCAACAGAAACTTTTTTGTACTCGCTTAGTTTTTGCTTTAACGTTCGCTGATAAGGATCAGGATAGCGATTCAATGGCCCGTATGGATTTTCGTTCGCATCAAGGAATATACCGTCCTTCCCCGAAAACTCATCACGGGCTGAGGAGTAGGGCTTCAACGATAATATATTTTTTCTAATTATTGATTCCAGATTAAACATTTTATATAGTTCTTAGTCGTTAGTATATAGTCCTTCGTTTTTTTTGTTCTTCGTTCTCGATTTCCCCCTTTTCCTATTTCCTATTTATTCAACCTAACTGTTACAGCATTCTTATGTGCATCCAATCCTTCTGCTTCTGCCATCAATTGTATTGCAGGGCCAATTTTATTAATTCCGTCTTTTGTTAGCTCCTGAAAAGTTATCTTTTTTACAAAGCTATCTAAGGAAACGCCACTGTAAGCGCGGGCATAACCATTGGTAGGCAAGGTGTGGTTGGTCCCACTTGCGTAATCTCCGGCACTTTCGCAGCTGTAATTGCCTAGAAACACAGAACCTGCATTAGAAACCTTTGAGGATACTAGCTTAGAATTTTTAACAGCTAATATTAAATGCTCGGGTGCGTAAAGATTCGAAAACTCAACACATTCATTTATGTTCTTTAGTAAAATAGCCTTGCTGTTATTTAAAGTTTGCTTTGCAATATCTTTTCTTGACAACATGCTTAATTGCTTTTGCAGTTCTAAAATAGTATTATCAATAATCTTCTGTTCATCAGAAAGCAAAATAACCTGACTATCGGCTCCGTGTTCTGCTTGAGAAAGCAAATCGGCTGCAGCAAACATAGGATTTGATTGCTTATCAGCAATTACCAAAACCTCACTTGGTCCTGCAGGCATATCAATAGCTACGCCACTTTGCTGTGCAAACTGCTTAGCAGCTGTAACAAACTGGTTTCCTGGGCCAAATAGCTTATCCACTTTGGTAATTGTCTTGGTGCCATAAGTCATGGCTGCAATAGCCTGAATGCCACCAACGCAATAAACAGAACTTATCCCAACCAGTTGAGCTGTGTAAAGTATTGCAGGGTTTATCTTGCCCTCTTTGTTGGGAGGGGTGCATAAAATAATTTTTTTACATCCTGCTAATTTAGCCGGAACTCCCAGCATTAATATTGTAGAGAATAGGGGAGCAGAACCCCCTGGAATATAAATTCCTACTTTGTCAATGGCACGATTTTCTCTCCAGCATTTTACGCCCTTTACCGTCTCAATAATTTTTACTTTTTCTTTTTGTGAAGCGTGAAACGTTTCAATATTATTTTTTGCAAGCTGAATAGCTTTTTTTAACTCAGGCGAAAGTTTATTTTTTGCTGATGCTAATTCTGTAGCACTTATTTTTATAGATGAAACATTGACTTTATCAAATTGCAAAGTATATTTTTTAAGAGCAGCATCTCCGTTTTTCTGCACATCTGTAAAAACTTTTTTTACTGTTTTTTCCAGAACTAGAACAGATTTAGCTGGCCGTTGGGTTAACAAAGGCCAGTTTTTTCTTAATGGGTAAATAATTTTTTTCATTTATAATTTGTTACCCATTCCCTGTCCCCTTCCCAAAGGGAAGAGGAAGTTAGGCTACAAGTAGAAAGACCTGTAGCATTCCAGCTCCTTCCCATTGGAAGGCGGGGGTTGGGTGGTTTTATTACATCACCATTTTTTCAATAGGCACCACAAGAATTCCTTGTGCGCCATTCGCTTTTAGTTTTTCTATAATATCCCAAAACTCATCTTCTTTAACCACAGAGTGTATGCTGCTCCATCCTTCTTCTGCCAAAGGTAAAACGGTAGGGCTTTTCATGCCGGGAAGGATGCTTATTATTTTATCAATCGAAGCGTTAGGAGCATTTAGTAAGATGTATTTATTCTCGGCAGAATTGCGCACGGCTTTCATACGGAAAAGCAATTTCTCTAAAATGATTTGCTTTTCTTTGTCTAGTGATTGATTGGAAATAAGAACCGCCTCACTTTTGGTTACTACTTCCGCTTCTTTTAGGCCGTTCATTAATAGTGTGCTGCCTGTACTTACGATATCAAAGATGGCGTTTGCCAATCCAATGCCTGGAGCAATCTCTACGCTGCCTCCAATTTCTTCAATCTCTACATTTAGTTTTTTCTCTTTAAAAAACTTAGATAATATTTTAGGGTAGGAGGTTGCTACTTTTTTATTGTTAAACCAATTCAGTTCGGTGTAGTTTTCATCCTTAGGAATAGCAAGCGACATCTTGCAATTGGCAAAACCCAGTTTCTCTATGGTTTTAACATTTTTGTCCTTTTCCCATACTTCGTTTTCGCCAAGTATGCCAATATCTGCAACGCCTTGTTCTACGTATTGAGGAATATCATCATCCCGAAGAAAAAGCACCTCTATTGGAAAGTTTTTCGCTTCCGTTTTTAGCTTTCGTTCCCCGTTGTTATCGAGCTTTATGCCGCAGTTTTTTAATAGAAGTAAAGACTTCTCACTGAGGCGTCCACTTTTTTGAATTGCAATTTTAAGTTTTGTCATGTTGTTTTGTTTAGCCACTGATTACACAGATTTGCACAGATATATTTTTTTTTGTTATGCCACAAATTTCATGATTATTACTGAAAATCCTTTGTATTTGTGTTTCTTTTGTTTCTTAACCTGAGTTATCTGTGTAATCAGTGGCATTTTTGGTTTAGGTCTTTGGTTCAGATTGGGCTAAAAAAAAACCCGACTGAAGCTCAGACGGGTTTTGAAATATCGATATTACACATATCACTTCATCCTCGCCTGATAGCCAGTAGAATGATGATGGTGATGTGTTGTTTTGTTCATGATGCAAATATAAAGGAATAATTTGAATTGCAGCAACTATTAATTTGTACGTTAGAATTATAAGGCAAGCGAGCTAATAAGGAATAAACCGCTTATATCTTTCTGCAAGCAGCTAAAATATTTTTTACTTTTACAATATGAATAAAAAAATTAGTTAATGCCATCATTGCCCTTAGACAAACAATGGTAAAGGAGTTGACGAAGACTAACCTGTTGCTTGCAGAACATTCTCGTTCCATCATAACACTTGCAAATAAATTTGATGGTTTAAGCAGCGAGATCAATAAATACGCTAAGCGTAATGATAGCCGATCAGGTAATCACGAAACTCGCATTACCCGCTTGGAAACTCGCTCCTCTGCGGTGAGTGGGCCCAAAGCAGCTTATAAAGTGAAAAGAAAAAGAAAGTAGTTAGCTAATATATTGGCCAATAGAAGCAAGCTAAGTAACTGCTTTTTATAAGCGAATTCCGATAATCAGAATATCATCTATTTGTTCTGTTCCTGATTTCCAGTTTTCCGCAAAATCATCTAAATATTTTTCCTGTTCTTTCATGGTTTTGGATTGAATGCTGATTAAAATTTCTTTGAACTTTTTTATCATTAATTTTTTCCCTGTTTGTCCGCCAAATTGGTCTGCGTAGCCGTCTGACTCGTCCTGAAAAAAGTTTACACATATTGAACTGATAAAATTGATAGATAAGGCGGACTTCTATAGAATGGTAAAAGAAAAAAATAGCGACTATTATTACAAAGCGTTTAAGAGTTGGACGCATCTCACTACGATGCTATTTGGCCTCTTAAGCCGATGCGATTCTATGGGTGAAACCTACGAGGGATTAAGGGCGATGAGCGGAAAATTAAATCATTTAGGATTAGATAAAGCACCTGCCAAAAGCACAGTAGGCGATGGACTAAGAAACAGAGATAGTTCGTTTTTTGAAACAGTGTATTATAGCTTAACGAAACAATATAGCAGTTTTTTGTCGGACAGCCCAACATTGGGACTGACCGTAAAAGAGTTATTTATCGTTGATTCTACTACCATCCGCTTGTTTAGCGATATATTGAAAGGCGTAGGGAGAAACCCCAAAAACGATGGCAAGAAGAAAGGCGAGTTTAAAGTGCACATGCTCATAGATGCTGTACAATCGGTAGCTAAGTTTGTAAAGATTACCGAAGCCAAAATGCATGATAAAAATTTCCTCAAAGACATACAAGTACCCCCGTTCAGTATGTTGGTCTTTGACAAGGCATACAATTATTACAAGCAATTTGCCCAGTGGACAGCAGGGGATATTTACTTCGTAACTCGTCAGAAGAATAATGCGCTCTATGAAATAGAGAAAACCGTGATGGAAAAAGAATTGGAAAAAGATAAAGCGGGAGTAAGCAAAGAAGAAATTATCACGATTGCATACAAAGAAGACAAGCAAGAGAAAAAGTTTCACTTGCGCAGAATACATTACCGTGATGAAAAGAACCGGCAGTATGTATGTATTCATCTGCAATAATTTTCAAATCACCAATGAAGAAATCGCCCTTATCTACAAAAAGCGATGGGGAATAGAACTGTTGTTTAAGAAGTTGAAACAGAATTTTCAACTTCATTATTTTTACGGAGAGAATGAAAATGCCATTCGTACACAAGTATGGTGTACGTTAATCGCTCAATTACTTTTGACCGTACTTCAAAAAATAGCGGACACGAAAAAAGCATTTTCAACCATTGCTACGCTGATAAGAATACATCTTGTCAGCATGCTTGATGTAAATGAATTGCTGAGAGGTGTCAAACGAAAATACAGTTTAGAAAAAATAGAAGTGCCCAGTTTATTTCCAACCTAAAGTTAGGAGGGGTCACTTTCTAAGAAATTTGAAATACAGCGAAAACAATGGAATTAAACAGAAAACTCTATTTGCTGAGTTTTAGTCGGTTGATAATGTTATTTTATTAAGTATATAGTATTCCTGCCATCCTGTCATTTTTTATAGTTTGGAATAACTTTTGACCTTATATTCGCCAGCCCAATCACCACAGAAATTTAGTGATTGGTTCGAGCAAGTCAAATTAACCACAATTAAAAGTTAAATTATGTCACAGAAATCAGAAAAAGGCAGTATCTCCATTGATACCGAGAATATTTTCCCAATTATTAAAAAATTCCTTTACAGCGATCATGAAATATTCCTAAGGGAATTAGTTTCCAATGCTGTAGATGCTACACAGAAGCTTAGGAAAGTTGCCACCTTGGGCGAATTTAAAGGTGAAGTAGGGGATGTGAAAATTGAAGTAAGCTTTGACAAGGATAAAAAAACCATTACTGTTAGCGATAAAGGTCTTGGAATGACTGGGGAGGAGATTAAAAAATACATTAATCAAATAGCCTTTTCTGGTGCTACAGAGTTTGTAGAAAAATTTAAAGACAAAACAGATACCAAAGACATTATCGGAAAATTTGGATTGGGTTTTTATTCTGCCTTCATGGTTTCGGATAAGGTTGAAGTGATTTCTAAATCTTATAAGGAAGGAACCGAAGGTGCACGTTGGATTTGCGATGGCTCTACAGAATTTGAGCTTAGCCCTGCAGACAAGAAAGAGAGAGGAACAGATGTTATCCTTCATGTTAATGAAGATTCTACTGAGTTTTTGGACGAATACAGACTAAAGGGAATTCTTGAAAAATATTGTAAATTTTTACCCGTTGAAATTAAGTTTGGAACCAAACAAGAAAGTGTTCCAGATGGAGTGGATAAGGAGGGGAAAGAACAGTTCAAAACCATTACCGTAGAAAATATAATTAACAACCCTAATCCGCTTTGGGCAAAATCACCTAGCTCTTTAAAGGATGAAGATTATTTGGCGTTCTATAAAGAGTTATATCCATTCAGCGAAGACCCTCTTTTTTGGATTCACTTGAATGTGGATTATCCATTTAACCTAACTGGCGTGTTGTATTTTCCGAAGGTTAAAAATGACTTTGAACAACATAAGAGTAAGATTCACCTTTATTCCCGCCAGGTATTTATCACAGATGAAGTGAAAAATGTAGTTCCAGATTTTCTAATGTTACTGCATGGAGTTATTGATTCACCGGATATTCCATTAAACGTGTCACGCAGTTATTTACAAAGCGATAGCAACGTAAAAAAAATTTCTCAGCACATCAGCAAAAAAGTAGCAGATAAATTGCAGGATTTATTTAAAAAAGATAGAGTAGATTTTGAAAAGAAATGGGACGATATTAATTTGTTTGTAAAGTATGGCATCGTCAGCGATGAGAAGTTTTATGATCGTGCAAAGGATTTTGGGTTGCTAAAGAATGTGGATAATAAATATTTTACGTTCAATGAATACAAAGAGAAAGTAAGTCCACTGCAAACAGATAAAGATAAAACGTTAGTGTATTTGTATGCTTCTGACAAGGACAAGCAGGATAGTTTTATTCAGGCTGCAAAAAATAAATCATACGATGTGCTGTTGATGGATGGTCCGCTGGATAACCATTTTATTAATTCCATGGAGCAGAAATTTGAAAAAACTCAGATTAAACGAGTGGATAGCGATATCGTTGATAAATTAATTGACCAGGGAGTTAAACTTGAAAGTGTGCTTTCTGCGGATGAACAAGAAAAAATAAAAATCATTTTTGAAAAAGCAATTGACAATAAAAATATGGCAGTTGCAGTAGAGACTCTATCTCCTGATGATTTACCTGTAGTAATTACCATGAGCGAATGGATGCGCAGGATGAAAGATATGGCAAAAATGGGTGGAGGTGGAATGCCTTTCATGATGGGTAATATGCCTGATAGTTATTCAGTATCCATAAATGGAAATCATCCTATTGCTAAACGTGTACTTACGGGCGAAAATGAAGAGCAGCAGAAAAAACTTGCAAAACAAGCTTACGATTTAGCATTGTTGTCTCAGAATATGCTTACTGGTGCTGAGCTAACTAATTTCATCAAGCGCAGTGTAGAAATGATTGGGTAAGTTTAGTGCTGCACTTTTGCCACTACAGCCATTTGTAGGTACAGGGTGTCAAATTGATTACGGAGAGTTAAAAGACTTATTAGTAATGCCAGTAATTGGTATTTTATAGACTTTGTTCCTGTAATTCCCTTCATTGTTTCAATTTCATATCCGCAGTCTTTAAAAAATGGACCATTACTTTTTTTAGTAAAGAACCTGAAGTGTGTGTAGTCCATAATTCCTGATTCAGTGTATTCCCATGTTCCTTTTACTAGATATAAATAGAGGTTTTTTATATAACGAATGTTGGGGATGGAAGCTACTATTCTCCCTTCGGTACTTAGTTTTGAACGTAGTAGTTTTAAGTTCTCTTTCGGATAAAACATGTGTTCTAGCACATCGTTAAAGATAATAGCATCAAAATATTTATTTGGGAGTTGGTCTATGGCTTCTTCTAGCGTAGCATGAATCACTTTAAATAGTTTGCCTTTTGCAATTTCTGCTGATCGTTGATCGGGTTCTAGTCCCCAAAGTTCTGTGTTTTTGTTTTTAATCTGCAAAGAAAACCGCCCTTCTCCACAACCAACTTCAAGAATTTTTTTTGCTGAGGCAGGAATAAATAGAAGCATTTCGTTCCTATAATTTTCGTAGTAGCTGTTATCTTTTTCGATCATGATGGATTATTAAAATTTATTTCCCATACCATAAGCTTCCTGTCATCGCCCGTAGATATTAATTGCCCGGTTAATTTATTCCAAAGTAGTTTATTTACTGAGTTTATGTGTCCATCCTGATTATCCTTATTTACCCTAAGCTGGACATCTAAATTTTCAGCATCCCAAATTTTAAATGTCTTATCCCTGCTCGCGGTTGCAACATATTTTCCGTCTGGGCTAAATTCAATGCTGTATATTGCATAGTTGTGCGCAGGAATAGATTTTTCTAAAACCCATTCACTATTTTCTAATTTCCATTTTTTAAGATGCGCATCTTTACCACCAGATAACAAATAGCTTCCATCAGGAGCAAATTTTACTGAATATACCGATCCCGTATGTGCAGCGAATTCAGCGATAACTTTTTGTTCTGAAATGCTTATGATTCTAATAAATCCATCTCCACAAGCTACAGCTGCTGTGTTTTCAAAAACATCTATCGCTCTTAGTTTTTCATTGCACAGTTTTAGTAATTTAATAGTGCTAAAGTCTGTAGTATTAATAAAAGATAATAGTCCATCGCCACCTGCAGATAGAACGATTACCTTATTTTTATTAAAATCAGTATACTTTATATCAAATACCGGCTGATTATGGTTTAACAATATTTTAGATTCTTTTTTTTCAGCTAAATCAATTACGTGTATTTTTCCTTCGGAAGTTCCAGCCAACAAAATATTTTTGCTAGGTAAAAACGAAAGCGCATAAATAATCCCAGGAAGTTGAGCTGAAAACTTTTCAGGATGCAACGTGTTTAGATTCCACTTAGCCGTGATTTTATCTCCGCTGCCACTATAAATATATTGCGATTCCTCACCCTGCTCAAGTGCATAAACAGCTCCCGAATGTCCGGTAAGCTCTGCAAGTTTTTTTATGATGACCATTAAAAATTAGGAAATGCGAATTCCCATAACAAGTACGTCATCTATCAATTGCTGATCGCCAAGCCATTGGTCCATGGTGTTTTCAAGAATTTCTCTTTGCTTAATCATTGGCTCGTGCTGTATGGTAAGTAATAATTCTTTGTAGCGCTTCTTGGTAAATTTTTTTCCTTTTAACCCTCCAAACTGATCTGCATATCCGTCAGAGAATAAGTATATGGTGTCGCCAGATTCCAGCTCCATTTCTTTATTTACGAATGGACGGTCTATTCCAAGATAAATACCAATCGGCATTTTATCGGCATTCAGTTCTATTAACTCCCCTTTTCGTAATAAATATAAGGGGTTGTTAGCTCCTGCAAAAGATAATTTGTTTATTTTTTTTCCATTTTCTTCTACTACTTCAAAACTGGCAAGCGACATATCCATACCATCTTTTTGTTCGCCTTCTTGTCCGGTTTGGCCTAATGACTTAATAATCCCTTTTTTCAAAGTATCGAGTGCAGCAGCAGGGTTTGCAAAGTTTTTTTCAAGCAATACCTCATTTAAAAGCGAGTAACTGATTAACGACATGAATGCTCCTGGTACACCATGTCCGGTGCAATCACAGGCAGCAACTATGAACTTACCTTCTTTTTCTGCAAACCAATAAAAATCTCCAGCTACAATATCTTTAGGTCTAAAAAGAATAAAGCTTTCAGGAAACCTACTACGCATTAATTCTCGAGGAGGTAAAATTGCTTCTTGTATTTTTTTAGCATAGTTTATGCTATCGGTAATATTTCTGTTTTTGTATTCGATAACTTCTTTTTGCTCTACTATTTCTGCAGTTCGTTCTTTTATAATTGCTTTCAATCCACGAGACGTATAGGTAACTACTCCCCAAACAAATCCTATTGAACCCAGTACGTAAAGTATATACGCCCACCAGGTGCGATACCAAGGTGGTAGCACATTAAACTCATAGGTTGCTTCTAAGCTTTCGCTGTTAAATATATTTTTTGATTTAACATGGAATACATGTTTTCCTTCGGGTAGGTTGGTGTAAACTGCTTTAGTTTCATCTTTCCAGTTACTCCAGCCTTTGTCAAACCCTTCTAAGTAATATTGGAACTTAACAGCATTTTCATTGGTAAAATCTAAAGATGAAAATTCAAATATTACGGAGTTTAAATAAAAAGAAAGTTCAGGCTTAAGAGATTGGTTTTGCAATACAGATGAAATGGATACTTCGTTAAAAAAGGTTCCATTAAAAATGATTGAATCTCTTCCCGCAGTTACTTTTCTAATGATTGCATTAAAGTGTCTGTTGTCTTGCAAATCGGCTGCTGCATCGTAACGATAAAGTCCTTCAGATCCTCCAAACCAAGTTATTCCATCTTCATCGTGAAAAATTGAATGTATAATTTCTTCAGAATAGGGCAGGAAAGGAGTTAGGTTCCAAGTATATGAATCGTTGCTTTCTTTTTTTAAATAGCCAAATTCAAATTTATATTTGTCAGACAAGTGAGTCTCCATCCAAATTTTATTTGAATTTTTTTCATGCGAAAGTCTATGAATTTGCCTGTTATCAACTCTAAAATTATTTGGCAGGCTACTTTCT
>CAYZTB010000008.1:62896-86228 GCA_964481195.1 uncultured Bacteroidia bacterium
TTGAATATAGATTCCGTTAATTGTTCCAAAAAACATTTTTCCGTTCACATTTTCAATTTCAATTGTTCGGGCGGGTAGACCATTGGTGGTATCGTATTTTGTAACTAAGTAAGTGCTTTTGTCGAGTAGCTTTCTGGATCCGGTACTGCCTTTTGAAAAAGAAATTTTAATTGCTCCACTGTTATGGCCAAGCCATAGGTTCCCATCGTCATCTTCTGCAATTGAATGTATACTCTCTTTAACTTCAGAGATAGTTTCTTCTTTTGTCCACTGATTATTCTCCCGGTATAAAGAGGTAACTCCATTTTCTAGCCCTATAAATACACGAGCTGAGTCATATTTTGATTGATATACTCGCCAAGGTCTACAGTCAAGAATGACTTTAGGATTCATCTTTTCATCTAACGAAAAAATGTTAATACTTGAAACCCCAAGCAAAGTAGAATATCCTTTATACGAAAACGGAAGTAAATCCCAACATTCTTCGTTAATAGAATGTATTTTTTTAAAATCTGCTGGCTGGTAGTTGATGCCATCCTTAAAACTCCCTCGCTCAAGTACGGATATTCCGTAGTTTGTTGCTACATAAAGCGAACCATGAAAACGAACGATATCTAATACGTGACCATTCAATCCGTTTTTATCGGAGAAAATTGTAACGGGCGAATGAATATTAATTCTTGATATGCCGTTGCTGGTTGCAAGCCACAAATTTCCTGAACCATCTGCTTGTTGTGAATATATTGTTTCATCTTGTAAGCCAGCCTGTTTGTTCATTAAAGAAGAAAAGTCCCCATTAAGATTAACGATGGCAGATCCGTTTGTGACAGTTCCGATGGCGTATAAAGACTTTGAATTTAATAAATGATAGCTAATGTTCTCAGTAAGATAACTATCTAATTCCGTTTTGAATTTTTTAATAACTAAATTTTTATTTTCTTGAGTTAATGTGAAAAGTCCTTTGTTCTTTGTGCAGATTAATATTTCTTTAGAGGTGCTGTTTGCCAATGAAACCATGCCGTAAATACTTTCTTCGGCAAAAGCATTGCCTCCATTTAGAGTTACTAGTTTATCGTTTGTTAACTCCATGAGGCCTACTTCTCGTTGCCTGACAAATATGCGGTCGTTCACATAAAAGATCCTATGAAATGATTTTTCTGCCTGCCAAGATTTTATAGTATTACCATCCCATCTAAAAATTTTATTATCTGTTTGAAAATAGATGCCACTTTCTGTCGCAACAGCACTCCATACATCTGAAAAGTCAGCGTCTTGACTAGGAATTTTGTCTTTCAATGAATGGTAGTTCATGGATCCTGCGGCATTAGGTTCTAAAAAACCTATTTCACCATCAGCTCCAACATAGATTCTACCGTTTGCATCTTTAACCAATGACCTTACATTGGTTTCGTTTGAAACTTTTATTAACCTCCAAGAAACACCATCATATTCTAAGACTCCTTCATTATTTCCAAAGTACATAACTCCGCGATCATCTTGAACGATAGACCAATTTTGAGTGGCTGCCTTATACTCTTTAGCTGAATAATTGTAAACGGGTAAAGAACCTTTTTCTCCAGCTTGAGTGTTTTTTTGGGAGATAGAAAGAAACGGGGTACAACTCAGAAAAACTACAAATATTGAAGCAAGAATATTAGATATAGTTCTGGAGAAAAACATGTTGGCAAATATAGAAAAGATGGGTTGTTATTAGCTTTGATTTAAGTTTTTTTAACATGTTAAGATAACAAAAGAATATTAAATTTGCCACCTATTAAACAACACTTTAAAAAGTATAATTTCATGAAAACAAAAATTTTCTCTACCGCTATAGTTTTAGGACTTTTTTCTCTTTCACTTGCCGCGCAACAGCCTGCAGGCGCTACCTTAATGACCATTGGAGGTGAAAAAGTTGCCGTTGAAGAATTTGTGAATGTTTTTAAGAAAAACAATAATAAAGATGGCACCCCAATTGATAGAAAATCAATGGAGGAATATTTAAACTTGTATACTATTTTTCGTTTAAAAGTTAAAGAAGCGAAAGATATGGGTATTGATACAACTAAAACATTTATAGATGAGTTAGCGGGTTATAGAAAAACACTCTCTCAGCCATATCTTACTGAAAAAGAAACTATTGAATCACTTGTAAAGGAAGCTTATGATAGAATGAAATGGGACATACGCACCAGTCACATATTAATTAAGTTGGAAGCAGATCCTTCTCCTGAAGATACGCTAGAAGCATACAATAGGATTTTGTTGATTAAAGATTTTTTAAACAATAAAGCTACTCCTGTAGGTCTGAAAAAGTGTGAAACGTTAATTGTTGCGAATCACAAAGCTTCAAAATCTTCTGACACATCAGAGGTTTATAGAAAATTACAGCCTCTAAAAAATATGATGAAAATGAAAACTCATGAATTTGCCTATGTAGCAAACACTACAACAGAGCATGATTCAAAAATTATTGGAGGAGATGTTGGTTATCTTACCGGATTAACAGGGCAAGGGTTCCCATATGAATACGAAAATGCCGCTTATAATGCTAAGGTTGGAGAACTAGTAGGTCCAGTTAGAACATCGATGGGTTATCATTTAATTCGAGTTACCGATAAAAGAGCGCACAAAGAAATTCGTGTTTCGCATCTTATGCTTCAGTTTAAAAGAGGCATGACTTTACTTGATTCCACTCAGCTAAAAGCGAGGGTCGATTCTATTTCAAAAGCAATTAAAGGCGGAGCTGATTTTAATGAGCTAGTGTCCAATTTTTCAGATCATAAGCAAACAGCTAAAAAAGGCGGTGACCTAGGATGGTTGGCAGTAAGTTCAAATTTCCCACTGGAATTTAAAGATGCTGCATTTGAAATCAAAACTAAGAACTCGTACTCGTATCCTGTACAAACTCGTTTTGGATGGCATATCATTAAGTGGACAGATGAAAGGGAACTTCCATCCTTTGACTCACTAAAGGTAGAGCTAAAAGCAAAAATATTGCAAGATGGCCGTATGTCTGTTGCAAAAAATAAAATGCTGCAAAAAATAAAAACGCAGTATCAATTTAAAGAGCTTTCTAAATCTTATACTGAGTTTTACTCAGTTGTAGATTCAACGCTTTTTATGGGATTGTGGAATATTTCTAAAGCAAAAGGGTTAAATAAACCGTTATTCAAGTTGCTGGATAAAACATTTACTCAAGAAGACTTTGCAAGATATATAGATAAGAATTATAAATTAATTTCTAAGATGCCTGTAAAGAGAACGGTGGACGCCTTGTATAAGCGGTTTGTAGATGAAAGCTCTATGAATTTTAAAGAAAGCAGACTGGAGCTTGAGTTTCCTGAATTTAAATTGTTGATGGATGAATACAGAGATGGAATATTGCTATTTAATTTAACTGATCAAAAAGTTTGGACCAAAGCAATTAAAGACACTACCGGTGCTAAAGAATATCATGAGAAGTTTAAAAATCATTTTATGTGGGATGATAGATTGGATGCATCGGTTTATACCTGCCGAGATGAGAAAACAGCTGATGGTATTAGAAAGATGTTAAAGAAAAACAAATCTGATGTGGATATTTTAACAGCTTTTAATAAGGACACTGCTATTAAAGTTTCTATTGAAAGTAAACTTTTTTTGAAAGGCGAAAACACCATGATGGATGTTATTGGCTGGGCGCCAGGTGTTACTCAAAATCAACCCATAAAAGGGAAAGTTGTTTTCGCTAACATTAGAAAAATTGTTAAGTCAACGCCTAAAACATACATGGAGTCAAGAGGATTGGTAACAAGCGAGTATCAATCTTGGCTTGAAAAAGAGTGGGTAGAATCCCTCAGGCAGAAATACCCAGTTACCGTTGATTCAAAAGTTTTCGATTCAATAAAGTAATTAGTGGGTGTAGATAGACTTTTAAAGAATGGCAATACGAAATGGGATATTACTATTCTTTTGATCGTTATTGTTGTCGGGTTTCTTTTTTCATCCTGTGATAATAAGGTTGCTAATTCATCGGAAGTACCATTAGCGCGTGTTGGAGATAGTTATTTGTTTTGGAGTGATGTTGAACACTCCTTTAGTGATAAAATTGAAGCCAAAGACAGTATTGAGATTGTGCAGAAATACATTCAGGATTGGATAAAAGAAATGTTGGTTTTACATCAAGCAGAAAACAATCTAACAGATGAAAGAAAGAGTTTTGATAAAATGGTTGAAAATTATAGGAGGTCGTTAATTACCTATCAGTATGAAAGCGAGCTAGTAAGTCAAAAATTAGATACCGTAGTTAGTGATTTAGAAATAGAAAGATATTACCAGGAAAATAAAGGAAATTTTGAACTTAAGGACAATATCATCAAGGTTAAATTCGTTAAAGTCAGAAAAAATGCACCTAAAATTGATAAAATTAAAGATTGGTACCGTTCGGATGACACTAAGAGTATGGATGCCTTAGCAAACTACTGCCATCAATATGCAGAGAATTTTTTTTTAGATGATAATACATGGCTTTTATTTGACGATTTGTTGAAAGAGATTCCTATAAAGTTATATGATAAAGAGCAGTTTTTAAGAAACAATAGAATTATTGAAACACAGGACTCTACTTTTATGTACTTTGTAAACATCAAAGGATTTATGACCAAAAACAGTGAGTCGCCTTTGTCATTTGAGCGAGCAAGTATTCAAAGTATTATAATCAATAAACGAAAAGTGGTTTTGATAAAGAAAATGAGAGAAGATATTTTTGAGGCTGGCATTAAAAACAAAACATTTGAAATTTTCTGATATTAATTAAATAATGAAAAGCATTTACATTACATCGATATTAGTTTTTTCTTTTTTGACATCATTTAGTCAGCAGCATGAATTAGACGCTGTTGTGGCAGTTGTAGGTGCTAGTCCGATTTTACAAAGTGAGTTAGAAGCAAAACGATTCCAAGCTATTAAAGATTCATTGCCTTTTGATATTTGTGTAGCCTTAGAAGATTTACTCTATCAAAAGCTTCTCTTTGCTCAAGCAGTTAAAGATAGTGTGATAGTTAGTGATGAGCAAGTAGAAGAGGAGTTAGATAGGCGTTTAAGGCAATACATACCTCAGTTTGGCTCTATAAAAGCATTTGAAGCCTTTTTGGGAAAAAGTATAGAGAAATTTAAAGAAGAATCGAGAGAAGAGTTACGTGAGATACTATTGGGCCAACGTATGCAAGGTAAAATAACGGATCTTATTACGGTTTCCCCTGCAGAGGTGAGAGCATTTTTTGATTCCATTCCTTTGGATAGCATTCCGTTGGTTAATGCAGAAATGGAGGTGGGGCATATTGTTAAAATTCCGAAAATCAATCCAGAGCTAAAGAAATACGCAAAAGAGAAACTTGAGGATCTTCGTAAAGATATCATTGCAGGTAAAAAAGATTTTGCAACAGCTGCAATTATCAATTCGATGGATCCGGGGTCTGCACCTCAAGGAGGTTTGTATAAAGAAATTCAGCGCGGCACTTTTGTTTCCGAATTTGATGCTGTTGCCTTCCGATCTAAAGAGAAAGAAGTGTCCGAAGTATTTGAAACAAGTTATGGTTATCATATTCTTATGGTTGAATCCAGACGAGGTGATGAAATAGATGTTCGACATATATTAATAGCTCCACAGCCTTCACCAGCAGATTTATTAAATGCTAAATTGGCTTTAGATAGTATTGTTGATCTTGTAAAGAAAGATTCTATTACGTTTACAGAGGCTGCTTCGCGCTTTTCAGATGATGAGGAGACTAAGCATAATGGTGGACTTATTTCTAATCCCTATACCGGAAGTACAAAATTTGAAATGAATCAACTTAGCCAAATCGACCAGTTTTTAGTTTTTACGACTGATAAGTTGAAGACAGGAGAAATATCTTCTCCTTCAATCTCACAAGGTCGAGATGGGAAGCAGGTATACCATGCCGTGTATGTAAAAAGCAGAACAGAGCCGCACCGAGCTAATTTAAAAGAAGACTATCAGCGCATTCAAGATGAAGCTTTAGCTCAAAAGAAAGAAAAGGTAATTCGTGCCTGGGTAAAGAAAAAAGTAGCTACAACCTATGTTCGAGTTTCAGATAAGTATAAATACTGTAATTTCGATAATCCTTGGGTAAATTAATATTTGACAAATGAATTTTAAAGACGATGTAGAAGCGGTAAATGCACTGCGAGATAAGTATAAAGTTCTTACCAAAGAAATCGGCAAAGTTATTATTGGTCAGGATAAAATTGTTGAAGATGTATTAATCTGTGTGCTTAGTAAAGGTCATTGTCTTTTAGTGGGTGTTCCTGGGTTAGCAAAAACACTTTTAGTGAACACAGTTTCTCAGGTTCTTGGTTTGCAATATAGCCGTATTCAATTCACTCCAGATCTAATGCCTTCTGACATCATAGGAACTGAAATATTAGATGAAAACAGGCAGTTTAAATTTGTGAAAGGTCCATTATTCTCCAACATTGTTCTAGCAGATGAAATTAACAGAACACCTCCTAAAACTCAAGCAGCTCTTTTGGAGGCCATGCAAGAGAGGTCTGTTACTACAGCAGGGAAGAAGTATGAATTAGGAAATCCGTTTTTTGTATTGGCTACACAAAATCCGATAGAGCAAGAGGGTACCTACCCATTGCCAGAAGCACAGTTAGATAGATTTATGTTCAATGTATGGCTTACTTATCCAACATTTTTGGAAGAAATTACAGTTGTGAAAAACACGACCTCAAATTATAAAACTGATTTAAATGTAGTGTTAAGCAGTGAAGAAATCCTTTATTTCCAAGAGTTAGTTAGACGTGTTCCTGTTCCTGATAATGTATTAGAATACGCAGTTCGCTTAGCTACATCAACAAGACCAGAAAGTGATAACGCTACAGATAATGTAAAACAATATATTTCTTGGGGAGCAGGCCCTAGGGCATCTCAATATTTGGTTTTAGGTGCAAAAGCACATGCCGTAATTCATGGAAAATATTCTCCAGATATTGAAGATGTGCGAGCAGTAGCTACAGCTATTCTTCGACACAGGATTGTTAGGAATTATAAAGCAGAAGCAGAAGGAGTAACTTCCGAAGCATTAATTCAGGAACTGCTAAAATAGGTTAGTTGTTAAGAGCTCCATTCGTTACCCAATATTTTACCTTACAAACAGTTTCATCCGATAATTTAGCAGAATTGTCGGGCATTTTTTTGTAGCCTTTAAGATGTGCCACGGTTCCTAATAACTTGTCATTATCTACATATTTTTTAACGTTATCATAGCCATTTAAATTTACTTTCCCTTTTTTGTTGTTATCGTTGTGACAACTGATGCAATGTGACTTGATTATAGGGTTTACTACATTGGAAAAACAAATACTATCCGCTACCCAATTTGTTGTATCGCATTGAATCGTATCTGGGCTTTCTTTTTTACATTGAGATAATAAAAATACAATGATTATTGGAAGAGCAAAATTCTTGTAGTTCATAAAATATTAAATTAAAAGGGATATCCAATCCCAAAGTTTAAGAATGTTTCCATCGGTTTTCCAAACATCCAACGATCATCAGGTTTTCGAGCTGGATCTTTTAATTTAAAAGCCCAGTCAAGTCTGAGGATGAAAAAATTAAAATCTAATCGTATGCCCATTCCTGCTCCAATTGCAATTTGCTGATAAAATGCTTCGGTGGAGTCGCTAGTTGTAAAATTGAAATCACCTTGAGGAAAACTTTTTTGATAATTCCTAAGCCAAATATTTCCTGCATCTACAAAATATGCAGCATTAAGTAGTTTAATAATCTTGAAACGATACTCTAGATTCATCTCTAATTTAGTGTCTCCAATTTTATCAGCAAAATTACTGTTGGTTGAATCACTATATCCTCCAGGACCTAATGTTCTTGCTTGCCAAGCTCTTAAGCTATTGGGGCCTCCTGCAAAAAAGCTTTTTTCCAAGGGTAATGCACGTAAATTATGAAGTGGCTTTCCAATACCAAAAGCTATTCTGTAAACAAGTTTAGATTTTTCACCTAATATTTTGTAAAAACGATAATCAATATCCGATCTTAGGTATTGCGAGAATGGTATGTTTTCAATAGTATAACTTATTCCCTCAGGTTTAGGATCGTAATCTAGTTCTTGAATATGCTTGTCGATTAGATTAAATATACCTCGCATCATATTCCCTGAAGCCTCTGCTCCAAATCGTAAGTACGAAAAGCTTTTTTTCTTACGTGTTTCTTGGTTGCTGAAAATAAATGCATAACGAGATCCCAAAGTAAAGTGAGGGGAGTAGCTGTTTTTAAGAAACAAATCTTTGCTATTGTCTATTGTTTGCTGAAGTTGAGGGGCTACATCAAAAATATTGACCAGGTTAAACTCTATTGGATTTATTATATGTCGTTTAGCAGCAGTTTCATTCCAGGAATATCCAAACGCTGTATTTGCTATTGATCTTCCGTAATCAGGCCGTCTTTGAAAATTATAATTAGCAGTTAAATTAGTTTTAGCATTATTGTTTTTAGAGGTGCTAAAAGAAAAAGGGGTAACAAAGCGAGGTATGTAAAGATTTACTTCACTTCCAAGTTCCAATGTATTAAATGGAATAGGGGACTCAATACCTGTTAATATTTGATTTTCCTCTTTTATTTTAGTTTTTTGAACTTCAAGTGCCCCTTTTAGTTTTACTTCAAAAAGCTCTCCTCCTTTTAAAGTGTTTTTGTTTTGATATATTAGACTTCCTGCAACTCCTAATGTGCCCGATGTATTAATACCCTCGGTTTCTGCTGAAAATGATTGTTTAGGGATGTTGGATAAGTAAATAAAGCAATCTACTTCCGAACTGCTAGTAATTACATATTGAATTTGAATGGAGCGAAATAATTTTAATTCAGCTAATCTTTTATACGTTTGGTCTGTGTGACTTTGTTGGAAAAGTTCCCCTTTGGAGATAAAAACGGCATCTGTTACTAATCTAGGTTTATAGCGTAAGCCTCCGGTACTTAATAGATAATAGTCGTTGTAGGAAAGAGTGTCGTGTGGTGATGATTTTAGTTTAGCATCGTAATCGGTATGTATATACAGGTTTTTAACATAGAACCTTAGATGAGATGTTTCAACCAATGAGTCATGGTTTTCTGTATTTTTTTTCACAGGGTTTTTTATTCCTATTTTAACATCAACTTGGTTTGTACCTAAGCTGCTGTCAATTTCGTAGTATATAAATTCTTTAGAGAAAAGATAATAACCATCGTTTCTTAAAACTGAGGTTATTCGGTCTCGCTCCTTTTGAAGCACTTCTACATCGTAATTGTTTCCTGGTTTTATTAGTTTAGAAGATGCGTTTGATGTTACGTAGTATTGTAAGAGTTCGTCTTTTATGTCATACGTAACATTTCGAAATACATGAGGCTTGCCAGCGTTTATCAGATAATGTACTATCGTCTTTTTGTTTTTTGTATGAACAGAATCGTTGACCGTGCTATTAAAGTAGCCTTTGTTGTGTAAATAAAGGTTTATCTGTTTTGCAGATTTTTGAGCCAACAACGAGTCAAATACTACAGGCGGCTCACCGATTCGAAGTAGCCATTCCCTCCTCGTAAGAGCATTTTTTTTCTTTAAATGTATTTTTTTAGGTTTTTTTCCATTTGCTTCTCTTTTTAAGTTTATCCTGTTTCCTTTTTCAATTCTAGCTGAATTTATTGATTCAATTTTTGCATTTCTTCTGGTTTTTTTATCATTTAATTTCTTCTGATTTACACTGTTGTATACGTGTAGGTAAAACTTCCAAAACAATACTTTCTTGTTTGGCTTTTGTTTTATATAAGATTCTATTTCGCTTTTGTCAAGAAAAAATGATTTTGTGGAAACAACATTTTTAGTTAGGAGAGTTTCGCCTTCAGCCAATTTTTTAGTAGAGTTGCATGATGTAAATAGTAAAATGAGGAGATTAATACCTAGAAAACAGGTTATAGAGTATATCCAAGTAAGTTTCTTCATTACTTTTGTCTTAAACAACAAGTGAGCCAAGCGAAATTAATAATTAGGGTTTACAATAGTTGCTAATTTTGAGAGGAATATGAACTATAGATTGTTATGATTTCTAAAGCGCAAATAAAAGAAATAAGGCAGTTGCATCAAAAAAAGCAACGCGATGAACAAGGGTTATTTATAGCTGAAGGACCTAAAGTGGTTTTAGACCTTTTAATGTCTAAATTCAAGCAGAATAAGATATATGCCACAAAGGAATTTATTTCTAATAACAGCAATATTGATTGTCAAGAAATCAACGCAAAAGAACTTGAAAGTCTATCGGGCTTATCTTCTCCTAATCAGGTACTTGGTGTTTTTAAATATAAGCTTTTAACAGCCAATCTTATTGCATTAAAACAAGAGTTGGTGCTTGGGTTAGATGATGTAAGAGATCCAGGCAACTTAGGTGCTATTATTCGGATAGCAGATTGGTTTGGAATTAATCACATTTTTTGCTCAAAGAGCTGTGTTGATGTTTATAATCCTAAAGTTGTACAATCAACTATGGGTTCAATAGCTAGGGTGAATGTTTACTATTCAGATTTATTAGAAACCATTAAGGTTTTTGATAATGTGTATGGTGCCGTTCTGAATGGAGAATCCTTATATGCATGTAAAGTTCCTACTTCTGGAATAGTAATTATTGGAAATGAATCTAATGGCATATCCAATGATTTGTTGGAACAGCTTACGCATAAAATTACTATTCCTAGCCTTTCTTCTGGGGCAGAATCCCTTAATGCTGCAATGGCTACCGCAATCATTTGTTCAGAATTTAAAAGGATTATTACTCCTAAGCAATAAATTTATACCTCATTCGTTTGCAAAATCTGATTATCTTGGCTAAATGAAAAGATCAAATTCTTCTTCTTTTTTGTTTCTTTTATTGATGTTTCCGTTTTTGTCTATTGCACAAATAGGGGGAAATAACACCTTTGAGTTTCTTAACTTAACTACCCCTGCAAGAGTAATAGCCTTAGGAGGTAGTGTGATTTCTATAAAGGACAATGATTTGAATATTGCAATTCAAAATCCATCGTTGCTCGATACTTCCATGCACAATAATTTATCAATTAGTTATGTTGATTATTTCACTGATGTTCAGTATGGTTATGCTGCCTATTCTAGGTCTTATAAAAATATTGGAAGTTTTAGTGCAGGAATGCAATTTGTAGATTATGGAAAATTTACTGCAGCAGAAATAAACGGAGTAATTACCGGTCAGTTTACGGCAGCAGAATATGCGTTAAATCTATCTTACGCTCGTCCAATTGACTCTTTATTCTCAGTTGGAGCTACTCTGAAAACTATTTATTCAACTTTAGAGGAGTATCAGTCTATTGGTAATGCAATTGATATTGGATCAGTGTATAGCAGTAAAAAGCATATGTTATCAGCTGCGTTGGTTATTAAAAATTTAGGTCGACAGTGGACTAAATATGGTTTAGAAAGAGAATCACTTCCATTTGAAATTCAATTTGGAATCTCCAAGAAAATCAATCATGCTCCGTTTAGAATTAATTTTACAACAACTCACCTCGAAAAATGGGACATGACCTATACAGATCCTGCCATAAACACTACAGATCCAATAACTGGAGAGGTTATTTTGAAAAGCAAGTTTTCGCAGTTTTCAGATAAACTAGCAAGACATTTTGTTTTTGGAGGAGAAGTTTTGCTTTCAAAAAACTTTCATCTCCGAGTAGGATACAATTTTCAACATAGACAAGAACTTAAACTTCAGTCACGAACTGGCATTGTTGGGTTTTCCTACGGTTTTGGGCTTCGAATAAACCGCTTTCATTTGAGTTACGGTTATGCAAAGTATCATTTTGCTGGAGGTCCTAATCATTTTACCATCAGCACAAACCTTTCAGATTTTTACTCTAAAAAGTAACAATGCCTAATATTACCATTGCCATAGATGGTTACTCTTCTTGCGGTAAAAGCACAGTGGCAAAAGGAGTCGCTAAAAAATTAGGTTATCTTTTTATTGATTCTGGTGCTATGTATCGGGCTGTTACTTTGTATTGTCTTCAAAATAATATCATCTTTAACAATACGTTTAAAGAAAGCGACATTATTCATGCCTTAGATGAAATAGTGCTTGAGTATAAAAAATCGGCTCTTACTAGTGATTTTGAAATCCATTTAAATGGGCACAATGTGGAAGAAGATATTCGTTCCATGGAGGTTTCTTCCTTTGTAAGTCCAATTAGCGCTATTAAAGAAGTGCGCGATAAGATTGTTGCACTTCAAAAAGGGTTTAGAAGTAACTCAGGGATTGTAATGGATGGAAGAGATATTGGCACAAATATTTTTCCGGATGCTGAAGTAAAAATATTTATGACTGCAGATCCAAAGGTGCGAGCACAGCGAAGATTAAAAGAATTTATTTCAAAAGGAATTAAAGTGACAATCGAGGAGGTGAGAACAAATTTAGAGCAACGAGATTATGAAGATACGCACCGAGAACACAATCCCCTTCGAAAAGCTAAGGATGCCATCGTACTAGATAACACTTTCTTAAGCTTAGATCAGCAATTGATATTTGCATTAGATTTAGCTAATTCGAAAAAGTAAAATCATTCATTACTTCCTCTACAGGTCTGACATTTTCAAAAAATGAAATTACTTTCATTAGTACTCGCTCTACCACAGCGTCTGGGCATGAAGCTCCGCTGGTAAGAATGATGTTTATTTCTTCATTGTTTTTTAGACCGGGTGATTTTTTAAGAAAATTTGTTGTTGTTAAGTTTTTCTGATTATGGAAGTCGAAATGATTAATGTGCTCTTTTGAAATGATTTCAGTTTCGGAAGATATAAAGTAAGTTGGAAATTTTTTTTCACACAATTCTACGATATGAGAGGTGTTAGAGCTGTTATATCCACCTACTACAATAGCAATATCAGCTGGCTGGTTTAACAAGGCAAGCGTAGCTTGTTGATTTTCATTGGTAGCATAGCACAGCGTATCGCGGGTGTCGGCAAAATGCTTTTTTACATTCGGTAACCCATATTTTATTTCCATTATTTTTTTAAAGTAATCGGCAATTTCCTGTGTTTCGGTGGCAAGCATGGTCGTTTGATTTATAACTCCAACACGTTGTAAATCTATTGAAGGATTAAAGCCAGGAGAAGTGCGTTCAAAGAATGTTTTTTCAAATTCTACTAGAGAGAGATTCCCTAATATATATTCCCCTAGTTTCTCAGCCTCATAAATGTTTTTTATAATAATAGCATGTGAATGAATTTCGCTTCGGGAAAAAGTAGCTCTAGTTTCTTCATGATTATGCTTCCCGTGTATGATAACAGTATAGTTGTCTTCTCCTAATTTTTCTGCTTTTTTCCAAACTCGTTCAACAAATGGACAAGTAGTATCGTATTTATGCACTTCAATGCCAATTTTTTGCAATCTTTCCTCAATAGCAAGCGTAGTGCCAAAAGCAGGAATAATTACAATATCTTCTTGTTTTAATTCTTCAAATGGAATTATCTGTTTTCCACTTGTGTCCATTAAAAATCTTACTCCGCGATTAACTAAATCCTTATTCACTTCAGGATTATGAATCATTTGGCTTAAAAGATAAATTCTTTTAGTCGGATTTTCTTCTATCGCTCTAAAAGAAATTTCAATAGCATTTTCTACGCCATAACAAAATCCAAAATGTCTGGCAATGTAAAATTTTACTTGCCCAAAGTTTAATAGAGTAGGAGTATAATCTTTTTTACGGGGGTCAGTTTCTCTTCGAAGTTCTTTTACTTTAGATATGATTCCGCTTTTATAAAAACCAGGGATGTTAAAAGTTTTCATTATTTCACAATCACTTTAATATATTGCCATTTTTCATATTCTTTGCGATTTTGAATGGTATCATTATTATATGCTGGTCCTTGTACTTTTTTAGTAATCTCATATGAAAGTTTTGAATCTTCGGTGTTATTTAAACTAATAGATGATCTTACTTTGTCTTTTATTTCATTTGCGCGAATATCTGCTAATTCCTCGTTGCTTGAATAAGAGGTAGTTGGTACATTGGAGGAACTAGCGTATATGATTATTGTAGCTTTCCCATTTTTATCAATGGTTTTAGAAACTTTATCCATCAAAGAAAGGAACGAGCCTACAGAAATATCAATCTCTTTTTTGTTGTATGGAAAATATACAACAAAATCAAAATTCTCATCACCGGGGTACATTGGTTTATTATGAATAATTTCATTAATATTATTTTTTGATTGACTGGATATTTGGATATTTTTCATTTCGCTTACATGCTTAAGGTCAGCTGGTAAATTTATAAAGCTTTCTTTTTTACTTAAATTGATTTCTTTTATTATTTTATTTGCTTCATTTGAGAGATATACTTTTTCTAAGTTTATTAGCTGAGTGTCATTTTCGTTGATTTCAATAGTATAATTTTTATCTGAATTTAATTCTTCAAATTTAAAGTTACCATCTTTGTCAGTTTTTGATTTTTTAATAGCAATACCATCTTCGTTTTTTAGCGTGATTTCTATTTCGTTAAATCCATCATGATGGTTAGCGCTTTTTAATATTTTACCTCGCATTGTAATTAATTGCGATGCATCATTAAAGTCGAGAGATTTCAATTTATTTAAATCAGTAGGCAGGGCTTTAAATACAAAATAATTTCCCAATTTTGATACTTTTCGAATAACAGCATTTTCTTGATTTGTTAAGAAAATTTCTTTTAGCGTTTTAGAAGAAATTCCTTTTTCGTTAATGGAGATAGAATAATAATTGTCTTCTAGCAAGTTTTCAAACTTAAAATTGCCATTAGCATCGGTAGTATTTTTAAACACCACTTTTCCTGACTTATCAAGAAGTTCAATGGGTGTGTTCCCTATTGCGTTTTTACCTTTGCTGTCTGTAGACAGCTTTCCCATCATAATGGGTGGGTCTTTTAATTCAAGTTTTGCTAATTTGTTTAATTCAGGATCTATATTTTTGAAAACAATAAAGTTTCCTTCTTGGGTTGAGGGCAATACAATATCACCTTTATTATTAGCTAAGTAGTACTGAGTGTGGGATTTTAACATCGGATCGTTTTCGTCAATTTTCAATATATACTTTTGGTCTGATGGTATGTTTTTAAAATTAAATTTCCCTTCGTTATCCGTAACGGTAGACCCTATCAGATTTCCTTGCGTATTAAGTAGTTGTATAGCTATTTTTTTGGCAACATCGTTTATATTTGTGCTTAATAAAATTACGCCATCAATAGGAATAAGATTGCTAATTCCCATCGAATCACTTTTTGATTTTGCATAAAATATTTTTGCAGTATCTCCAATATTTATAGTGCGTTGGAAAAAGCCTCTACCTAAGTTTTGGTAGGAGCTATCTTCTGGTAAATAAAACTTCTCAGTAAATATTTTCTGTCCGTTTGTTTCAATAGTAATTTCATATTCCTCGCCTGGGAAGAGGGTTTGAATAAATTTCCCATTTGATTCATTGGGTTTTGAAGAAACAATGTTTCCTTTTGTTGATTTGGAAGTAATCAATGAGTTTTTGGGAATAATAGATCCGTCTTTGTTTTTAAGATAGCCAACCAAAATTGCAACAGACTTCACAAATGCTTTTGGAAAGCTAACCATATATAGATCTTTTTCGCCTTTCCCTTCAGGTTTAAAGGATGAATAATATGCTCTTCTTCCATCCGATGAGGTTACAAAATAGATATCATCATCCGTTGTATTAATTGGAAAACCAAGATTAATTGGTTTGGCCCATACATTTTTTGCAACTTTTGTAGAATAAAACACATCAAATCCTCCCATTGAATTGTGTCCTGTAGAGCTGAAGAAGAAAGTAAATCCATCTGGGTGCAAAAAGGGGGCATCTTCATCATAATGGGTGTTAATGCTTTGGCCTAAGTTTTCGGGTGTTCCCCATGTTTTATCGGGCTGCAGTCTTGCCTGGTAAATATCTCTTCCTCCAAATCCTCCTTTTCGATCGCTTACAAAGTATAAAGTTTGTCCATCAGCACTAACGCAAGCACTTGGTTCCCATTTTTTGCTATTAACATTGTTTGCATCAATTTTTATAGGTGAATTCCAATAGTCTCCATCCAATGTGCTTTTGTATATATTGCCATCTCCTTTATCGTCCCTGTATAGATATAGTTCTTGTCCGTCAGCACTCAACCCAATTGTGGCTTCGTTGCTTTCTGTATTGATATTTCTGCTTATTCCTTTTGCTTTTGACCAAGTACCGTAAGGCCCTCGATTGCAAATCCAAATATCTTCTAGAAATTTATCATATATAGTTTTATTATCTTTTCCACCAGTTCCTTCTCTGCGGGAGGTGAAAACGAGCATCGATTCATCTGCTGAAATCACTGGACTGTAGTCTGCAAATTGACAATTCACGCTATCTCCTAAATTTGTAATAGTGCACTCTACTGGTTTTGAAGTAAGTTCTTTAGCGTTATTGCAAACTTCAATCCAACGATCAATATCTTTAACAATGTTTATATTCCATTTAGCAACAATATCTCTAAACTTGTTAAATTGAATAATTGCCTCGTCAAATCTATAGTCGTAGTGGAGTGCTTGCCCTAGGTAATACATCGCATCTTCAGGGGCATTTCGTTCTGTTGGTTCATCATGCATATAATTGCCCGATGTTTGCTTTAATGCATTTTCTAAATAGGCAATAGCTTTTCTTTTTTCTCCTGGAATATTTACAAAACAAACACCGGCTTTGTAATTAATATTTGCATTAGATGGGTCTGATTCTATTAATTTTATAAAAACTTTGGAAGCAGTATCGTAATGCTTCTCAAGCATCATTAAGTTACCTTGAGTAAAAAGCTGGCGAAATTCAGCTTTTGAAATAGATTGAGAAAACGAATAGGTGGGAAGGATTAATAGAAAGGCAATAAAAAATACGAATAAATATTTTTTCATTCAATAAAATGAATTATAAGGTCGATTAATTGTCTAGAATTTTAAATTCAACCCTTCTGTTTAGCTGCATGTTTTGTGGATTGGGTTTGCCATTAATGTTATTAGGTGCAATAGGTTGTGCTGAGCCGTAACCCTGCGCAATGAGTCTTAATCGATCTGCTCCTTTGATTATTAAATAATTAACTACGGCATCTGCACGTTCTTGAGATAGCTTAGTATTTATTTCATCTTTTCCACTATTATCTGTATGTCCACCAACTTCTATTTTCATGTTTAGTTGTGAATTTATTAATTCATAAAGTTTATCTAGTTCAACATTTGATTCTTTACGAAGTATAGACTTACCACTATCAAAAAAGATGTTATTAAGTACAACTTTTGCGCCTTTTTCAATTCTAGTAAGAGAAACATTTTTTGTTATTTCTGAATAGCTTTTTTCTTTTGGTGTATTTAAGTTCTCTGATTGAAATAGAAAGCCAGGGGCTTCGTAGGATATATTATAGTTGTTTCCTCTAGGAAGATTAAAGTAATATTCCCCATTATTTTTAGGTGAATAGGTGCCTGCCACTTCGCCAGATTTATTATCAGTAACAATAACTTTTGAGTTTTTAATAGGCAGTTCTTCTTTATCAGTTAAAATGCCTTTTACAGAGATGGAACCTAACATGTCTGGTTTTTCCATAGTAATATCTTTTTGAAAATCAAAAACTGTAACTGGAGTAGGTAAGGTTAATTGCTCTGTCATAGGTAGATATCCTTCCGATTCATATACTACGGAATAACTCTCACCTCCAAATCCAGGAAGATCAAAATTATAGGTGCCGTTTTCTTTTGTAGCATATAGCCCAAGTAAGCTTTTGTTTTTTGGATCTTTGGCAGATATTTTCACTCCTTTTATGGATTCTCCTGCTCTGTTTTTTACATTGCCGAAAACAGTAATACTTCCAGTATTTTTAAAATCAAAATTTTTGTCAATTTCTTTGTATTCTCCTTCGGCAGAAACAGATACAATTTCTGTATAAGGGCGAAATCCTTCTGCTTCAAAAGAAAGAGAGTATTTTTTTCCATACCTACCAGGGTTTAATGGCAGTATGTATTTAAGTGTTCTAGAATTTGGATGTACTTCTTGAACGATGTTGCCAGTTTCTAAATCAGTTGCTGAAATTGTTACATAGGACATTAAGGTATCTTTTCCTAAAAAAGAAATGTAGCCTTTCATTAAAGTTACAGGAATAACTACTCGTTGCGGAATGGTAATCATGTACAAATCTTTTTCGCCTTTTCCTTCTTGACGAAGTGAAGAAAAGTAAGCTCTTTTGCCATCTGTTGACATTACATAAAAGATATCATCATCTGGTGTGTTGATTGGAAAGCCCATGTTTTGTGGAGGAAACCATCCGGAGTCGCCTAAGGAAGTAAAGTAAATATCAAATCCTCCCATCGTATTATGGCCATTAGAGCTGAAGAACATGGTTGCTCCATCGGGATGCATAAACGGTGCATCTTCATCGTATTCAGAATTTATTGTAGGGCCTAAATTTGTTGCTTTGCTCCATCTGCCGGTTGGGAGCTTAACACATTTATAGATATCTCTACCACCAAATCCACCGGGACGATCGCTTACAAAATAGAGTGTATTTCCATCTGCCGAAAAACATGCGCTTGGTTCAAATGAAGGACTGTTTATATCAGTTATATCTGCAGGGTCCGTACCTAGCATATAGGCATAGGACCATTCATCTCCTTCTAGTTTGCTGTAATAGATGCTCCCTCCTTTGTCGTTTTTGTATAATAATAACTGTTGTCCATCGGCAGAAATGCCAATTACTGCTTCGTTATACCAGCTATTTACATGAGTGCTCAGTGGTTTTGCTTCTGTCCATGTGCTATCTTCTTTTTTGTAACTTACCCAAATGTCTTCATAGTAATTATCGTAAATATCGCGGTTATCATTTCCTCCTGTAGCTGAATTAAATCTTCGAGAAGTAAAATAAATTGCTGATTCGTCAGCTGTAATTACAGCGCCATAGTCAGGCTTGTCTGAGTTAACACTATCTCCTAAGTTGGTAATGGTGCATTTAATGGGTGAGTTGACAAATATTTTAGCATTTTTACAAATTTGAATTCTTCGCTTGATGTCATTCATTTCGCTCAGATTTTTTTTATTGATGTATGTAGAAAATTTTTCAAACATGGCAATTGCTTCATCAAAACGATAAGAGAGATGATAGGCTTGGCCTAGAAGTTTATAGACTAATTCAGGACATCTTTTTTCGGAGGGTTCATCGGGAGTATATTTGCTGCTTGCTTTAGAAACTGCAGCTTCTAAATATTTTACAGCTAGAGTTTTTTGGGAAGATGAAGCAAGATATAGTTGACCAATTTTGAAATTAACATTGGCATTTGTGGGATCCATCTCGTGCAACACAAGAAAAGTTTTAATAGCCGTGTCATTAAATTTTTCAATCATCATCAGATTTCCTTCAACAAAAAGTTCCCGAAATACTGATTTATTATAATTTGATTTAGCAGCAACGAAAATAGAGTCTTGACTATAGGATATGTTTGAAATAAAAAAAGAGGTAATTACTATAAAAAGAAGGGAGCAAATGCTAAGTTTTTTCATGATAGATGGATGAATCGCAAAAATAAGGAATTAGCTCAAATATTAGGCTAAAAACAGCCTTGGATTTACCTAAAAATTTTACATTTATTAAGGGCAGATTGATATTTTCTGGCATTACGGCTATGCTCAGAAAGGGTTGATGCAAAATTGTGTGTTCCTGAGAAATCTTCTTTAGCACACATATATAAATATTTACTTTTTTCAAAATTAAGTACCGCGTCTATGGAAGAAATTTCAGGTGCATTTATTGGACCAGGAGGTAGCCCTATATGTAAGTAAGTATTATAAAGGGATTCCACTTGTTTGTCTTTGTCTAAAACTCTATTTATTTTAAAGTTACCCAGTGCGTAAATAATGGTAGGATCACTTTGAAGTGGCATCCCAATTCTTAGCCTGTTTAAGTACAAACCTGCTATAATTGGTCTTTCGCTTGCAAATCGCATTTGCTCTGCTTGTACAATAGAAGCAAGAATGGAAACTTGAGCCGGGTTTAGATTAATTGCTTGTGCTTTTTGAAGCCTATCTTGGTTCCAGAATTTTTTATATTCAAATTCCATTCTAGATAAAAATTGTTCAGCAGAAGTGTTCCATGAAAAATGGTATGTATTCGGTAAAAAAAGCACAAGTATTGTTTTATTATTTAGTCCAAATTTCTCCTGGAGATAGCTATTGTTATATAATAGCTCTTTTAGTTGAATAGAGTCAGCTTCTAACTTCGAGCAAACTCTTGATATTAGTTGCTCTTTTGTTCGGATGTTTGTAAATGTTATCGAAATAGGCTCTTGTATTCCTGAACGAAGTAAGTTTACGAGTTCGTTGTTACTTAACCTGTTGGATATCCTGTATCGACCGGGCTTTACATATTCATTATATTTTTTGTATTCAGCTAAGCGGATAAAAGAGTTTATGTCTTGCAATATCTTTTTGTTTTTTAATATAGAAACAACATCGTTAAAAGTAGAGTTTGTTGGAATGTAAATTAGTTCTGATTGTTTATTGTCTAACAATACATTGGGTAAGAAAATCATTTTATATCCTATGTATGCGATGCTCCCGCTTGCTACCAATATCAGCAAGGACATCCATAGGAAGATCTTTAAAAAAATATTCATTTTTTTTCCTGCCACAGTATTATTTTTTAAAATGTTCTTTTAAAGAAAGAGCGTAACGGTTTTCTGGATTAAGAATTAATATTCTGTCTGCAATTTTAATAGCTTCTTCCGTTTTTTTCTCATAAATAAGTAGCCCTGCTTTATTTGTCAATGCTTGTTCATAGTTAGGGTCTAGTGTTAACGCTTTATCGTATAAGTTAGTGGCCATGCCAATATTGTTTTGCTGTACATACATAAAGCCTAAATTAGACCAGGCGGGAGCAAATGTTTTATCTTCCTCAATTATTTTTTCATAAACCTGTTTAGCTTCTTCGATTTTATTTAATGCATGATAATTACCTGCTAATTTATTTTGAAGCTCAAGATTATAGGGTGCTAGTATAGTAGCTTTTTTGTAAAAGATATTTGCTATATCTGGCTTGTTTAGTTGGTTATATGCTTCAGCAATCCAATAACAAGTCCATGCATCTTTGTTGTCAAAAGTAATTTTACAATCTCTAAGCCAAAGATTTTGATTTTGAGTGGACATTAAGCTGACTATTTTTTGATAATCGGTTTTTAAAAAATACAGTTGAATCAAAATGTTGAAATCAGATATGTTTTTTTCATTCAAATGTTTTTTTGCAGAATCAAGATGACTAAGCTTTCTGTCAAATTTATCGTATTGATTTATATATGCTTGGGCAATAACTTGGGAGCTTGGATTTTTTTCATTGACTGCATATAGGCCGATAAATCTCTTTACTGATTCTGAGTTTATTTTTTTTACAGGTTTTTGAATGAAATGGTCAGTTACCGTAACGTGCGGAATGTCGATGGCGCCACTGCGAGGCATGTGGCAAGACACGCAGTTGTCTATAGCTGCAGTCCGTTTCTTTAAGTCCTCACTGCACTCAACGTTGGTAATTGCATTTTGTTGATTGTTATGGCAACTAATACACGCTTTATTAAAAATTTCCTTTCCTGTTACATGTACACTCACGTGCGGATTGTGACAAGTAATACAAGTAAGCCCTTTTTCGTATGGCCTTAATGTTTTATTGTCTGTTTTGCTCTTATTGGATTGAATAAAGCACTTGCTCATTTTAAGTCTATCTGCATGTGAAGCCATGATAAATTCATCTTCTGCGCCTTCGTATTTAGGCAGGAATACCGTTAGTACATCTGATAGCTTCATCCCTGGTTTAAAATCAAAGAATGATTTATTTTCTTTAAGTACGGCATTTCCCTGTAAGTGACATCGCTGACAAACATCAAATTGTAAGTCAATTGAAAGCTTGGCTGGGTTGACAATTGAATAGTCGATATACGTAGATGTGTCAACAAGTATTCCTGCGGTTTTCTCTTTTACATGAATTTCTCCAGGCCCGTGACATCTTTCACAATTTATACCAGTCGGTATGTCGTTAAATTTATTTTCAGATCCAATTACAAAGTCTGGTAAAGAATTATGGCAGGACATGCACTCCAAACCAATTTTTCTAGAAAAGCGAGAATTAAATCCAGCTTCAAATCCCGGAGGTAAATCCCATTTCCCTTTTTGAGTATAGTAGGTGAGAGGCATTTGTGTTAAATAGCCGTTTGTATTCATGATGTGCGAATTGGTATGCTGTCCTGATCCAATTATATAATCCACAGCTTCCACTCTTCTATAAGTAGTGTCCTTGCCTTTAAGTCTAAACTCTAGGATTTTCATTGAGTCACCTTCCCAAAAAGGAAGATAGGATAGGTTTAAATGTTTATCATATATCACATCATGCTTATTGAATTTTGCGGAGGATTTGTTTTTGTTAGCGTGGTCAAATGATTTCCCCATGCCCGTTTCTATAAACGTTTCATATTTATCGTAATGGCATTGTCTGCATGCCATAATGCCAACATATTTTACGTTAGAGTCTAAATTTTTGTAAGTATTTTCTAAGATGATATTTTTAGATTCGACTGGCTCTTTGTTAGGTCCGCACTTTATTATTATAATAGAAATAAATATTAATGCAGATAAAAAAAGGATATTTCTAAAAAGCGATTGCATGTTTATTAAATATACTGAAATGATTTATTGCACATACTTTTTGCACAATTGGTGTATGTTATTTTTAGTATCAGTTATAACAAAACCATTACTCTTGAAAAGATTAAGACTTGCTAAGTTGCTAGTTGATATTGAGCACTTCAATTCATTTAGTTTTATTTTTTGAAAACAGTGTGCAGCAAGAATTTCAATAGCCTCAGATGCGTAGCCATTTCTTCTGTATTTTTCAGCTATTAATATTCCAACACTTGCTTCTTTTAGAGTTTCATTATATTTAAAAAGGTCAATACAGCCAACCGCACTTCCAGGAGAGTAGTCAAGGTGAGGGCTGTAAAGTTTGCTAATCATTAGCCGGAGCTGCTTGTCTAGATAAATATCCTTTTGATTTTTAATAAACCCTTCAATTTCTGATTCCGTAAATGCTTTTTTAGTGCTACTTACTTCCCAATTTTGTTTATTGTTTTCCCAGAGGAATAGTATGTTTTTATCTGAAAGAGAAGTTGCGCGCAGAAATATTTTTTTACCCTTTACTAACACCTTTATGCCATTACTAGTGAAGAGTTACGAATTGCTTCGTGAACATCGTTTACTTCATACATAT
>CAYZTB010000009.1:0-84470 GCA_964481195.1 uncultured Bacteroidia bacterium
GGGTGAGCATACTTAAATAAAAATTACAATTTAATAATAACTTCTAATGAAAAAACTTCTTATATCTTTTTCAATCTGCGCAGCCATTTTGCAAACCTGCAGGATCGGCATTTCACAAAACATAAATTCTCATGTTTCTCCCCTCGCCTTTGCCCGCCCGGATGAACCGTTCGGACGGGGAGAGGGCTCGGGGGTGAGGTCTATTGATGAAAAGCTTCGAGGCAATGGCATAGCGTTCACAGAAAATAAAGGACAGGTAGCTGACATGGAAGGCAACCCAAGACCCGATGTTTTATATTCAGCCGATGCAGACGGAGCAAGCATTTATTTGCGCAAAGGAGGAATAAGTTATGTGATGAGTAAAATGGAAGAAGATGCCCCGACCCTAAAGGGAGGAAATGCAAAAAGTCCCCTTAGGGATTTAGGGCAACATGGGGGCATGCGAAGCATACAGCGGGTGGACATGGATTTTCTGGGGAGTAACAAAGAAGCAAAAGCAATAGAAGAGGAGCAAACAGTAGGATATAAAAATTATTATCTCGGGCACCTATCTGTCGAACCGGCAGGTTGCCCGCAAGGAATAATCGGAGTGAAAACGTATAAAAAGATCAACTACGAAAACATCTATCAAAACATAGATATAAGTTTTTTGGGAGGCAACGGCAATGAAATGAAATACGATTTCATTGTAAAGCCGGGAGGAAACCCCGATGACATACAACTAAAATACAGCGGAGCGGAGAAGATAATCCTGACAAGCGAAGGAAAATTAAAGATCACAACGCAAATAGGAGAAATAAAAGAATGGATGCCTGCTGTTTATCAAGATATAAATGAAAAAAAAGTTTATGTAAATGCTAAGTATATTTTAAACGATAATATTTTAACTTTTCAACTTGAAGCCTGGAACCCTTCTTTCCCCCTGATCATTGACCCCTGGACCACATGGATTACTTATTATGGAGGAAGCGCGGGAGAATCTGGTTTTGGTATAGCCACCGATGCAGGCGGCAATGTGTTCATCACGGGAATTACTACATCCCTCAACTTTCCCGTCCTCGCAGGCTTTCAGATGGCTAGTGGAGGTGGAGTTAATGATGCTTTTGTGGTGAAGTTTAACGGAGCAGGCATTCGCCAATGGGCTACTTATTATGGTGGCAGCGGAGCTGATGAAGGATATGACATAACCACCGATGCAGGAGGAAATGTATTCATCACCGGACGTACTTTTTCCAACAACTTTCCTGTACTCTCCGGGTTTCAAATGGCCAATGGAGGAGGAGGTAATGATGCTTTTGTAGTGAAGTTTAATAGTTTGGGAGCACAGGTGTGGGCTACTTATTACGGGGGAAATTCGCAAGAATGGAGTTATGCCATCGCTATCGATGCAGGGAACAATGTATTAATTACCGGATATACTGCTTCCAACAACTTTCCCGTTCTTTCAGGATTTCAGATGGGATATGGAGGTGGTGTTTCCGATGCATTTGTAGTTAAGTTTAGTAATGCAGGAGCGCAGGTGTGGGCTACTTATTATGGAGGAAGTCTTGGTGATGAAGGTTCCGGAATTGCAACAGATGCAGCAGGAAATGTATTTGTTAATGGAACCACTCAATCCGCCAACTTTCCCGTTCTCTCTGGCTTTCAGATGGCTAATGCAGGAACGTACGATTCGTTTGTGGTAAAATTTAGCAGTGCAGGCGCGCAACAATGGTCTACTTATTACGGGGGAGGAGGCTGGGATTTTGGCTATGGTATTGCCACCGATGCAGGTGGCAATGTGCTCATTACGGGATTAACAGCATCTAACAATTTTCCGGTACTCTCCGGTTTTCAGATGGCTAATGCGGGCGGCTCATGGGATGCCTTTGTTGTAAAGTTTGCCGGAACGGGCACACGCCTCTGGGCTACTTATTTCGGGGGTAACGCGGCTGATGAAGGATTAGGAATCACGACCGATGCAGGTGGAAATGTGTACCTCACCGGAGATACTGACAGTCCTAACTTTCCTGTTACCGGAACTGCCTGCCAACCAACTTTGGGAGGAATCAAGGATAATTATCTTGCTTCTTTTGACGCTGCCGGAAACCGTCTTTGCACCACCTACATTGGAGGAAGCGGTCAGGATGAAGGAACCGGGGGAGGAAATATCGCCCAATCCGGTTGTCATGTTTACATAACGGGATACACGCCCGGCTCTTTTCCTGTAACAACGGGTTCTTTTCAAACTGCTTATGGAGGAGGAACTCAAGATGCGTTTGTTGCCCAGATGCCAAAAGATTGCAGCTGCAATAGTGCTTTGCCAATTGCCAATTCCGGAGCCGATGTAACAATATGTTCAGGCGCTGGTTCAACTCTAACGGCAACAGGAGGTGGAACATATTCCTGGTTACCGGGGGGGCAAAGTACTTCTTCTATTTCTGTCAGCCCAACTTCCAGCACCAATTATACCGTAACCGTTACAGATGCCTGTGGAAGTAGCAGCGATGTTGTTACTGTGAGCGTTGGAAGTGTAACGGCAGCTATCAATGGCAGCACAACTATATGCAACGGCTCTGCTGCTACGCTTACTGCTTCCGGTGGAATAAATTATTCCTGGAATACAGGTGCAACCACAACTTCTATTTCCGTATCGCCAACTTCAACCACCTCGTACACAGTAACAGTAACGGGTACATTCGGATGCACATCTGCTGCAACCGGAATTGTAACGATTGCCGGGCTTACTTCAACCGCAACGTCCACCTCCGCTACTTGTCTTGCCGGTAACGGCACAGCAACAGTAACTCTTACAGGTGGATCATTGCCCTATACTTATAGTTGGTCACCGGGCGGGTGGACAAATGCAACAGCAACCGGACTAAGTGCAGGAAATTATACAGTAACAGTTACGGATGCGGGCGGATGCAGCAGTACATCAACCGTAGTTATCACTTCATCAAGCGGGCCGGCTGTTTCACTTTCCAGTCAGACAAATATTTTGTGCAACGGGGGAAATACCGGTTCAGCGGCAGTGGCAGCAACAGGAGGCAGTACTCCTTATACTTATTTCTGGAATCCGGGCGGGCAAAGCGTTGCAACTGCAACCGGACTTTCTGCAGGAAATTACACAGCAACTGTTACGGATGCAAGCGGGTGCAGCAATCTACAACCTGTATTGATCATTCAACCTGCTGCAATAACATCCACCACCTCCATCACGCAGGCGAGCTGCGGAAATAATATTGGAACAGCAATGGTCAATGTATCCGGAGGAACCGGAAGTTACACGTATAGCTGGTCATCTCCCGGAGGGAGTACAGCAACCGTCACCGGACTATCCATCGGTAGTTACACCTGTACAATTACTGATGTCAACGGATGTACACAAGCAGCAGTAGCGAATGTTATAAGTTCAGGCGCACCATTTATTACATTATCAGGCCAAACGAATGTTTTATGCAATGGAGGAAATATCGGTTCAGCGGCAGGGACAGTGTCAGGAGGCAGTCCTCCGTATACGTATTCATGGTCTCCTTCAGGCGGAACAACTACCGCTGCCACCGGACTTAGTGCGGGGAATTATATAATGACCGTTACGGATGCAAGTGGCTGCAGCAATATACAACCCGTGACCATCACAGAGCCAACAGCAATAACAACAACTTCTTCCGCTACTGCTTCTACTTGCGGAAACAATAACGGTTCAGCAACGGCAACAGTGAGTGGCGGCACACCGGGCTATACCTACAACTGGTCACCGGGTGGGGGAACAACTTCAACGGCAACCGGTTTATCTGCCGGCATTTATTCAATAACGGTTACCGATGCAAACGGATGCATTCAAACCTCAATCACTTCTGTTATAAACGCAAACGGGCCTAATGCTTCAATTCAGAATCAAACAAATACTTTGTGTAACGGCACAAATACCGGCATCGCCACGGTGAACGTAACGGGCGGCACATCGCCTTATACATACAATTGGTCGCCATCGGGTGGAACAAATTCATCGGCAAGTAATCTTTCAGCAGGGGTATATACTGTTCTCATTACCGATGCAGGCGGTTGCAGCAATACACAAACTATTACAATTACCCAGCCATTGGCGCTAATTGCATCTGCCTCCTCGACTCCTGCATGCGGATCCAACAACGGCACTGCTTCGGTAAATGCAAACGGTGGAACACTTCCCTATACATTTTCCTGGTCCACTGGTCCGGTACAAACATCGCAAACGGCAACGGGGCTTTCATCTGGCGTTTATTCCATCACGGTCACAGACAGCAACGGCTGTACATCTATTTCTACTGCCACGGTGACAAGCATCTCGGCTCCTATTGCCTCTGCCACATCAGCAACTATCTGCGTGGGACAAAATGCCGTGATCAACGCATCTGGCGGAACCAATTATTTGTGGAGCAATGGCGCAACTACCTCTTCGATAAATCTTACCACTGCAGGAAATTATTCAGTGATAGTTTCTATCGGCAGTTGTTCGGATACAGCTTTTTCAACTGTGGTGGTGAATCCTGCTCCCGCTGCTGCTGTAGCTTCGAGCAGTACCATTGTAGCTGGACAAACCGTTACGCTGGTTGCAACCGGTGGCGGGACGTATCTCTGGTCAACCGCTTCTATTGATTCTTCTATTTTGGTTTTTCCCTTTATTACGACTGTATATTGTGTTACTGTAACCAATACATATAATTGCACGGATGTGGTTTGTGCAACAGTAACTATTGAGCCCATTGATTGTTCGAAGGCAGGAGAGTTGTTTTTGCCAAACGCCTTTTCTCCTAATGGCGATAATGAAAACGAAACGTTTGGCCTCTATTACGGTGATTACTCTTGTCTGAAATCGTACCAACTGATAATTTACAGCCGGTGGGGAGAATTGGTTTTTGAATCCACCAACCCTGCCATGAAATGGGATGGCTCGTATCAGGGCAAGATTGAATCAAGTGCAGTGTTTGCGTATTATATGAAAGCTACGCTGATCACGGGATTGGAAATAATCCAGAAGGGGAATGTTAGCCTCTGTAGATAAAAATAATAAAGAGCTAATCCTGATCGAGCGAAGCGAGCATCGAGGGTGAGCATACTTAAATAAAAATTACAATTTAATAATAACTTCTAATGAAAAAAATATTTCTTTCACTCGTAATTATTTTTTTCTTGCAGATGGGCGAGGTGCTCCTATCCCAGAACATCGGTATCAACGCAACGGGCAGCTCTGCGGATGCTTCGGCTATGCTCGATGTTAGCTGGCAACCAACAAAGGAATGCTGCTTCCACGTGTGGCAATGCAAAGCACTATTGACGGAACAACAATTCCAAATCCTGCTACCAGCCTTTTGGTGTATTCTCAAGGCGGAGTGCTGACAAATGGATATTATTATAACAGCGGCACACCGGGCTCTCCAAGCTGGTCTCTTCTTGTTACGCCATCTACATTGAGTACGACTGGTTGTGCCGATGCCTGTAGCTGGACGCTCGTAGCTGTGGGAAATTCTACAATTGGTTTCAACGGGGGATCTATTTCTACAGGCTATACATTGTCCTCTGCTAAAGAAGTCCCTTTAGTTCTCGTATATGCGGGCCCCGAATTTACGCTGGCTACTTCGGATAACCCAGGAATTTTCGAGATTACAGCTACAGAAAATAGTGGTTCGGATAATGAATTTATGCTCAACTGCCCTGCATGCCCTACCGCTACTTTCTCTACCTATCTCCACACAACTATTGTAACAACAAAGATCAAAGGAAGAAGGTATAATGTCTCGGGATCCCGGGTTCGGATATCCCCCACTATGGCCACTGGTAATTTTTATGCCGAGATGGATGGAACAGGCCTTATTTATCTTTTCGACAGCAACGGGGCAGCCGATATCGGGATGTATATTTTTGAGAGGTAGTGCGAGCAATTTGTATTTCAAAGTCCCAGCAGCGCCAAAATTTCTTTGTCACTTATTTCCTGCACCTCGCCCGATTTCATTTTTTCGATGTTTAGCTTTTCAATTCCGGTACGCACAAGCCGGAGAGTAGGGAACCCGACTGCAGCTGTCATTTTCCGCATCTGTCTGTTCTTACCTTCCCTCAAAACAAGTTCTACCCAACTTGTAGGAATATTTTTTCGAAAGCGAATAGGCGGATTTCTTTCCGGCAACGCAGGTGTTTTGTTCAGTATTTTAATCTGGCAAGGGATTGTCTGATATGGCTTTCCTTCTACAGGAATAGAATTTGGCAAAGTTAATAAATAGCGACCTAAACGCCTATACCTATACATTAAAATTAAAAGTGGTGACAAATGGCATGTGAAGAAGGTAATTGTTCAGTAATCTAACTGTAACCTCACTTCAGCTATCCGAAGGACTCCTTTGGAGCGCCCATCAAGGAATTGCCTACCTGTTACAATCGCTGACTCACCTGCTTCACCATTTTATCTTTCCAATCTCTAAAAGTGCCTTCTATTATTTTTGTTCTGGCTTCGCGCATCAGCCAAGTATAAAAAGATAAGTTATGAAGGCTCGAAATCATAGATGCTATCATTTCATTTGCTTTATATACATGATGTAGGTAGGCTTTGCTGTATTGCAAATCCACAAACGAGGTGCCGTTCGGGTCAATGGGCGATAAATCATCTTTATATTTAGAGTTGCTAATTGCAATAGTGCCGTTGCTGGTAAATAACATTCCACTTCTTGCATTTCGGGTTGGCATCACACAGTCAAACATGTCAATTCCTAAAGAGACACATTCCAAAAGTTGTTCTGGTTTTCCAACACCCATCAGGTAGCGGGGTTTTTCTTTAGGCAAAATTCCGCAAACCACTTCAGTCATTCCAAACATATCGTCCTGTCCTTCTCCAACCGAAAGACCGCCAATTGCATTTCCTTCGCAGTTTTGAGAGGCTACAAATTCGGCAGATTGAATTCGTAAATCTTTGTACACACTTCCTTGGATGATTGGGAAAAGTGTTTGCTCGTACCCATATTTACCTTCTGTTTTATTAAACTGTGTAATACATCTTTGTAGCCAGCGATGGGTCATGTTCATGGAATTTTTTGCATAACCATATTCGCAAGGGTAGGGAGTGCACTCGTCAAATGCCATAATGATATCTGCGCCTATCGTACGCTGAATGTCCATCACATTTTCAGGAGAAAAAAAGTGTGTTGATCCATCTATATCTGCACTAAACGTTACACCTTCCTCCGTAATTTTGCGCATGGGTTTAGCGCCCGGCTGCGTTTTTCTTCGCTCGTCTGCCAATGAAAATATTTGAAATCCCCCGCTATCGGTAAGCATGGGTTGGTCCCAACCAATAAACTTATGTAAGCCGCCAGCCTTTTCAATAATGTCGATTCCGGGCCTTAAATATAAATGGTAAGTGTTGCCAAGTATGATTGGAGCCTTTACATCATCTTTTAAATCATGTTGGTAAACACCCTTTACCGTGCCTCGTGTTCCCACAGGCATAAATACAGGTGTTTGGATTGCTCCATGTGCAGTTTCTATTTCTCCTGCTCTTGCATTAGAGTTTTTGTCGGTATGTTGAAGGGTAAATTTCATTTTATCGGGTATTAATTAACGAATCGTACGAATCGAAGGTGTATTTATTCGTAGCATTCGTTCCTGATTCGCTATTGGTAGCCTTCGTAACTGTTAATTGTAATGTTTAAAACTGTCAAAGATAATGTATATCTGATGAGGCTCGGAGCTTAACTTTGGGAATCATGAAATCGGTACTCACGCCAGAACTTAGCTTTTATTTTATTCTATTTTGTCTTTTTTGTTTTACCGCATTAATATTGCTTTGGTATTACATCTATTACTTTGCTAGAATAGCTTTTTATAAAGAAAAGCAAATTACGCTACAACATTTGGAGCCTGTGTCTATAGTAATTTGTGCAAAGAACGAAGACCATAACTTGCCAGAGTTTCTGCCTTTGATATTAAATCAAGATTACCCTAACTTTGAAGTGGTGGTGGTGGATGATTGTTCGTCCGATAATACCCCAGATGTGCTACGCGAGATGGATAAAAAATACAATCACCTAAAAGTAATAACCGTAAAAGAAGATCTAAAGCATCATCATGGAAAAAAGTTTGCCATCATGGTAGGTATTAAAGGTGCTACCCACCAAAACTTATTATTTACGGACGGGGATTGTAAGCCTGAGGACAATCAATGGTTAAAAAAGATGGCACAAAATTTTTCTAAAGACACATCGATCGTACTGGGATATAGTAAATATGAAAAATTACCGGGCTTATTAAACAAGCTTATTCGTTTTGATACATTTCACATTGCGCTGCAGTATTTATCATTTGCAAAAGCGGGTTCTCCATACATGGGCATAGGAAGGAATTTGGCTTACAAGAAATCTCTATTTTTTGAACAGAAAGGATTTGCTACGCACTATCATATTGAGTCAGGCGATGATGATCTTTTTGTGAATCAGGCAGCAACCAAAACAAATACGATAGCGGAGCTTTCGCCTCAAAGCTTTACGGTTTCAAGGGTAAAAAAAGATTGGAATGGCTGGGTAAAACAAAAACGTAGGCATCTTACAACGTGGACGGAGTATAAGCTATCAGATAAAATAAGACTTGGCATATATCCTTTCGCGCAAATGTTTTTTTGGACAACCTTTTTGATTTTATTCGCGATGCTATTTGTTAACCATTTTCCATTGCCGGATAGCTACCTTGTAATAGCTATTTTCTTTATCAAGATAATAGCCCAACATACCATTTACTGGTTAGCAATGGATAAGCTTAAAGAGCGAGATTTATTGTTACTTTCGCTAGTAGCTGAGCTATTTTTATTGGTTTTTTACCCGGTGCTTACTTTATCTAATAAACTTTTTCGCAGGCAAAAATGGAAAAGAATCTGAATTCAAATCTTTCTGCAAAAGGTAGTCACGACTGGAAATTAATTCAGCGGGCATTAAATGACGGTGATCAAAAAGCCTATGCCGAATTAATGGGTAGATACCGAGAAACCATTTTCTTCATGCTTCTCAAAATGGTAAGAGATAAGGATGATGCGGATGATTTAACCATTGAGGCATTTGGCAAAGCATTTCGTAACCTAGGGCAGTATACGCCTGATTTTGCTTTTAGCACCTGGCTATTCAAAATTGCAACAAATAATTGCATCGATTTTATTCGCAGGAAAAAGAATGCTGTTTCGCTTGATAGAACATTTGAAAATGCAGATGGCGATGAAATGTCTTTTGAGCCTAAATCGGATACGCTGAATCCTGAGGAGAAGGCAATAAAAAAGCAAAAGATTCAAATGATGCAAGCCGTTGTAGAAAAATTACAACCTCGCTACCGCATGTTAGTAGAGCTCCGTTATTTTCAAGAAAAATCGTATGAAGAAATTGCGACCGAGCTGGATCTGCCCATTGGAACAGTTAAAGCGCAGCTCTTTCGTGCAAGAGAATTATTATATCATACGCTGAAGCACATGCAGGGGCGACTGTAGTTTATCTCCCTTTATTTTTTATCCAGGCTAACATCGTTTCGCCAAGCAAATGGTCCACATCATTTTTTTCAATCTTATCCGCAACATATAATTCTAGTTCAGCTAGGTTCTTTCGCACATTCTCCAAGTTGTTTTTGTATTGATAAACCTGCGCTAGTAAATGAATGATTTTAATATACACTTCCATGTTATCACCTTTCCTTTTTTCTTGTTGAGTTTGGTAATGACGAAGGTAGGAGCGCTCTCTGCTTTGAAATAAATTTACAGAGTCAATTTCATAGATGCAAACCAAGGAGAGGATGTGTGCATCTTCCAATATATCCACGCGCATACCATGATGCTCGTGAATTATTTTCTCTAGCCAACGGAATGCGCCTTTAAAATCATTCAGCAGCATGAGTCGAATGGAAAGATTAAAATATATAATCATTTTAGATTCGCCATCATACATTTTGTCGAACGATTCTATTTCTTGAATTGTTTTTGCTTGAGATTTATTGAGTCGATCTAGATTATGGTCAATAAGTGTTAAGCGAGTTTCGGCCTCAATGAAGCTAATAAAAACCAAGGATTTTTCAAAAACATATTTGGACGTAAGTTTGTCATGAAACATTTTACGAAGTTGCTCCAGCGCCTCTTGTGCTTTGTTAAACTGCTTAATTTTGGCAGCAAAAATGCAGCATTGCTTTAAGCATGCAATATAGGCAGGCGAGTTTATTTTTTGATACGACTCAAGCCCTCTAATAAGTTCCATTTGTTTCTCCGTATGACCTAGCGCTAGTTTATAGTCAAACGTAATATGCTCGTGAAAAATAGAGTTTACTAAATGAAAAATAGTTAATGCTTTTTTTGTATAAGCATTTTTTTCATCTTTAAAAAGTGGAGATGAAATAGTATTTGTAATAGTTTGAAAAGTAGCATCATCCAGTTTACTGCCCGAATTCTTTTTTAGTGCAACCGACAATTGATTGTAATAATTATTATAGCTATTTAGGTTAATTATTTTTTCGTGTACAATAGCTTCCTGCCGTTCAACCTTTTCAATTTCCTTAAAAAAGGCTGCATGGCTTGAAGAGCTTCTGTTGATGATAATTTTTCGCAACGAACAAAGCATTCCTTGCCTGTAGAGATCTTCGTATTTGTCTGCTAACTTTTGTGCAATTTTTAAATGGTACTGGGTGTATTCGTGAAGTCCTTTTAAAATAAATATTTTTATTATTCGAATATGATTTCCTATTGCAATCTCAATCTCGCGCGCATAATAATAGTCTATTAAGCAGCGCAGTACAAATTCAAATAAATACTTGCTGCGTATTATTAATTTAAGTGTAGAGTTGAACTCATGTTGCGAGGATATTTTTTTTATGTCAAGCGTGTTTTGTTTTTTTAAAAGATTGAACAGCATAAGATCTATTTCGCCTTTCTTGGATATTTGTTTAGATAACTCAATAGAAACGTACCGTTTTTCAGTTTTTGTTAACGACTGAATAAGGTGATGAAGTTTTTTTATGCCTTTCATTTTTTATGTCAAAAAATATTTTGTTTCAATCCCATTAGAAATTGTTACTACCTACATTAATAATGCAAACATACAATAATTTAAAAAATATTTAATTTTATATGTAACTTATTAATTATTAATGTTATACAATAAATATACTACTTATAGAATCTAAAAATAAAATTCAATTGGTTTTGGATATAGGCAAGCACTTTCATACCTTTGAGGAATTCAAAAATTACACATCTAAATACATTACAATGAAAAAATTATTAGTACCTGTTTTAGCGCTATTCACTTGCATTGGTGCTTTTGCGCAAG
The DNA here is from genome assembly GCA_964481195.1 of uncultured Bacteroidia bacterium. GTDB lineage: Bacteria > Bacteroidota > Bacteroidia > Palsa-948 > Palsa-948 > Palsa-948. The sequence goes on from CAYZTB010000009.1 coordinate 11,298, forward strand.
TTCCTCGTTTTGCTCTTTTTGAACATTTTACTCAGGCTAGTTGCGGTCCGTGCGCAGCTCAAAACCCTGGTTTTGTAAGTATTATAATGACTCCAAACCCAGTAAAAGTTAGGCATATAGCATATCACACTTCATGGCCGAGTACTGACCCAATGTATTCATTTAATACTGGCGGAGCAGCAGCACGCACTACTTTTTATGGTGTTAGTTCTGTTCCTACTGTTAAGCTAATGGGAAATGTAAAAACTGGTGCCCCGGGTAGTTTTACGCAGTCAGACGTAGATGGAGTTTGGAGTAATTCAAGTCCAATTAAAGTAGAAGTTACGGAAGTAGATAATGGAAATAACAGAGACGTAACTGTTAAAATTACTTCGGTGGGGACTCCTCCGGCAGGTTCTTTCCAATTATATGTTGCTGCCATTCATAGAAATGCAGTATATACATCTGCGCCTGGAAATAATGGCGAAAAAGATTTTCCAAACGTATTTCGTCAGATGATAAGTGGGAACCCACAAACACTTCCTGGTGGAAATGCGAATGGTGTTGCTGTAACTTTTGCAGCTCAAGGAAGCTCTGTTACGTTAGGTCCATACAATTATCTTGAAAGCATTGCAATCAACGGAGCAGTAAATGAACTTGCTTCACTTGCTTGGGTTCAAAATACAAGTACCAAAGAAGTAATTCAGTGTGGCGCGTCATTCGATCCACCAATAAATGGTACTATGTCTACTCCAAACGTTGCTGTAATAAATGGACCGGCTGCGACAGCTCAAAGCTTTTCTTTTAACACAAGCAATTTAGGTTCTTCGAGTGAATCTTTCACTTATACACTTACAAATAATGCTCCAGGAAACTGGACTGGTGGTTTTTCTGTTAACAGTCAAAATTATACTACTACAGGAACGGTTAGTATTCCAGCAGGATTTACTTATCCTGTAGTAATAAATGTAACTCCAGGTGCAACTCCTGCAGTAGGAAGATATACATTAACTATGCAATCTCAAACAAACCCTTCTTCACCATCTAACGTAACTAATGTTTACGTTATCTCTGGAGTTACGGATTTAATTGTTTCTAACTCTTCTGGTCAGGGAGATAATACGGGTACTGCGTTACAATATGAACCAGATTATGTTGCAGGAATTCAGTTTGCAGGTAATACTACTTATGGAGCTACAGATGATGTAGTATTATTACGTGCTATGCAGGATAATGCAATGGGGCAAATAAAATATATATACTGGAACGTTGCTTGGACTTTCCCTTCTTTTAGCGGAGATCCTCTTGCAGCAGAGCTTACCACCTTCTTAAACAACGGTGGATGTTTGTTTGTTTCAGGGCAAGATTTTGCGTGGGATATTCACGATGCTACAAACGGGCACGGAACTCCAGCTCAAAAAACATTTTTTACAAATTTTATAGGAGCTGCTTATGTCGATGATGGAGTTGCCACAACAACCGCACTTACAGCAAACACTTCGGATGCAATATTTGGTACTGCAGGAAGCATTTCATTGCTTACCAATGTGTATACTGGAACAAGTTTTTTCCCCGATAATATAAATGCAGTAGGAAGTGGACAGGTGATTTTTAAATATAGTTCTAACTCTAAAACTGCTGGTGTGCGAAATACAAATTTTGTTTTCAAAACAGTATATCTAGCCCCTGGTGTTGAGCAAATGTCTACGGCTGCTTCTAAAAATACGGTTTTAAAAATTTCGCACGATTGGTTTCACTTAGCTACTAGCACATTTGAATATGATAATGCTATGCTTGCATTAAGCACGGGGCAGAATTATCCAAACCCAGCGGTAGACTTTACATTTGTTCCAGTTCCTGATTTGAACAATGATGTTACACTTCAGTTGATGGATATGACTGGTCGTGTTTTATCTTCTTCTATCGTAGCTAAAAACTCAGCAATTCTTAAGCTTAATACTACAGGTTTAGTTTCTGGAATGTATATGTACAGAATCACAGATGGTATTAATGTTGGATCGTCCAAAGCATTACAAGTTATACGTTAATTATTTAGGAGATATAATATCAGCAGTTTGGTTCAGTTATTGTACTTACTAAACTGCTGATATTTTTTAAAACAAAAATCTATGAAAAAATCAATTCTATTTTTAGCAGTATTTGCCTTACTTGTTTCTTTTAAGGACAATGAGCGCAAATTACCTTCTGTGGACATAAAAACATTGGATGGTAAAAATGTTAATTCTTCAACCTTCTCCAATGATGGAAAGCCAATCATTATTAGCTTTTGGGCTACTTGGTGCTCTCCTTGTAAAAAAGAATTAAATGCTATTTCAGACGTATATAGCGAGTGGCAAAAAGAGACAGGCGTAAAACTTATCGCCATCTCTATTGACGATTCTAAGAGCTCTACCAACGTAGCGCCATATGTAAATAGTAAAGGATGGGAGTATGAAGAATACTTAGATTTAAACTCGGACTTTAAACGTGCTATGAATGTGAACATGCCCCCACATACTTTCATACTAGATGGTAAAGGAAATATTGTTTGGCAACACGTAGGTTTTAAGGATGGTGACGAGGAACAATATATTGAGGTTGTTCGAAAAATAATTAAGGGAGAACCTATCGAACATTAATCTTAATTTTGCTTTTGGATATTATATTGATGAATTACTTCATTACTTTTTAGCTTAAGATTTTATATGAAAAGAGTCATTCTCGTTGCTTATTTTGCTGTTATTTGTATTGTATCTTTTTCTCAAGAAAACACTCCGCTAGCTAATAATCAAGGTATTCTACAGGGCAATATGCAAATGGATGCACAATATTATAATCCGGATTCCACCATTGGAGCAGCTCCTGTTCCCGAAAAAATGTTGATGAACGGTTTCATGAATATTAATTATACCCGCGGTAATTTTAAAGCAGGTATTCGTTACGAAAGTTATTTAAATACCATTCAAGGATTTAACCCTAAGTATAAAGGGAATGGAATCCCATATCGATTTGCAACATATACAGCAGATGAATTGGAAGTAACTGCAGGAAATTTTTACGAGCAATTTGGTAGTGGCTTAGTGCTTCGTACCTACGAAGAGCGGGGTTTGGGTATTGATAATGTATTTGATGGAATACGTTTAAAATATACCATCAAAGGGATTTACATGAAAGGGCTTATTGGCAAGCAGCGAAGCTACTTTTCTCAAGGACCCGGAATTACCAGAGCTTTTGACACCGAAGTGCAATTAAATGAACTTATCGCTAAGTGGTCTGAATCTTCTACAAGAATATCTATTGGAGGAAGTTTTGTAAGTAAATATCAGGATGGAGATAAAGTAATTTATTTAACCCACACATTAAACGTTCCTCAAAACGTAGGCGCTTCTGCAGGAAGAATTTCTATTAACAGAAAAAAGAACAGGCTAATGGCAGAATACGCTTATAAAATTAACGACCCTTCAGCAATAAATAAATATATTTATAGGCCTGGGGAAGCAATATTATTAAGTTACACATATTCCACCAAAGGATTTGGCTTTTCAATGTCTGGAAAGCGTATCGATAATTTTTCTTTTAAATCAGATAGAAATGCTACGGGAATTGATGTGGATATGAATTTTTTGCCAGCCTTAAATCGCCAGCATACCTATGCATTAATGGCATTTTACCCTTATGCAACTAATCCTAGAGGTGAAATTAGCTATTTAATAGATATTCAGAAAAAAATTAAAAAAGGTTCTAAGCTTGGAGGAAAATATGGAATGGACATTGCAATAAATTATTCCGGAGCAAACGGGCTAGATACAACAACAACAATTCCCGAATATGATTCTACTCGAATTGGGTACACAACCAATCAATTTGCTTTAGGGGAGGTGTATTATCAGGATGTAAATATTGAGCTAACTAAAAAACTAACTCCAAAACTTAAAATAATGTTGTTGTATTCAAATCAAGTTTATAATAAAAATGTAATTCAAGGGTTAGCAGGGTATAAAGTTATATACTCCAACATTGCTATGACAGAGATATCCTATAAGATAAATAGCAGCAACTCTGTTCGAATGGAAATGCAGCACTTAGCTACCAAGCAAGATCAGCAAAGTTGGGCAATGGGCTTAATTGAATTTGGAGCCGGAGAGCATTGGATGATAAGCGTGCAGGATATGTATAATTATGCAAATCATAAAACTAAAGAACGATTTCACTATTACAATGCTACGGTAGTTTATATTAAAAGTGGCACTCGTATTGCGCTAGGATATGGAAGACAACGTGCCGGTATATTTTGTGTAGGTGGAGTTTGCCGGTTTGTTCCTGCTTCTAATGGATTATTGTTAACTGTAACATCAAGCTTTTAAAAATATTTATTTCATGAAAAACATTTTATTATTAGCTGTCCTGTTTTCTTTCGTAATAGCATCTTGCAATAAAGTAGAAAACCCTTATTCTGCCACTATAACTGGAGGAGGCGATACAACTATTGTTAAAATACGCAAAGTACTTTTAGAAGATTATACGGGTCATAAGTGCGGAAATTGCCCTCAAGCTGCATTAACTGCGCAAACAATAAAATCAATTTATAAAGAGCAATTAGTAATATTGGCTGTTCATGCAGGATTCTATGCTAAGCCCATGGCTGCCCCTTATGATTATGATTTCAGAACAATAGCAGGAACAGATTGGGATGTTTTCTTTGGCAATGGAGTAGTAGGGAATCCCAATGGTATGATTAATCGAAGGGGTTATCCAACTAATACACACGTTAGCACTAAAATTGGTGAGTGGATTGATACAGTTGCTGCACTAACGGCTATAGCTCCGGATGCTTTTATAAAAATCAACAACAGCTATAATTCTACCACACGTGTATTAAATACAAGTATTAAAACCGAGTTTTTGAATTTTTTGTCTGGTACATACAAGTTAATGGTAGTGCTTTCAGAAGATAGTATTGTTAAACCTCAAGTAGATTATTCTAAACCTACTGGTCAGCAAAACATTTTAGATTATGTACACCAACACGTACTACGAGATGCTATTTCATCCACTAATTGGGGAGATGTAATTGCAACAGGCAGTGCAGCGGCAGGAGATACAGTAGTTAAAGCATTTCAATATACATTACCTGCTACTTATCCTGCTGCCAACGGCATAGCGCCTTCTCCTAGTCATTGCTATGTGGTAGCCTTTGTGTACAATGCAGCTACGTATGAAGTGGTTCAAGTAGAAGAGAAGAAGATAAAGTAATTTACTTTTTTTAGAATATAAATCCAACTCAAGAACAGTGTTGGATTTTCTATTTTATAACCGAAATATTATTATAACCAATCACCTCGTTGTTGCTAGAGTGTAAAAAGTATGAATAAATTCCAGCTGGAAGGTTTAGTCGAAAGCTGTTAGAGCCATTTTTTAGCCCACCCAGCTCCAATACTTTATTTCCATAGATGGAATAGGCAAGTAATGTAATGTTGTTATCAATTACTTTTAAATTTGAAATGTCAATATTTATAATATCATCGGAAAACGCAGGAGAAGGATATATTTTTATATCTGCTTGTTTCGGGCTTGATCCTATTACGCCATTGCCTAAAACAGTAATGGTATGAAACCGTTGATATACTTCATAAGTTGGATTAGTCACATCTTTAAATCTCATGTATACTGTTTGGCTATCTGGTGTAAGATTAGTTTCAATATCTAAAATAAAATACTCACCAGCAGGAGGTATTTTTACTCGTACGCTATCTACTGATGGCGGGAAACACACACTCAAGCAAAAATGAGTTATCCAATCTGTTCCACCCGATGTTGTTTTTGCATCAATAACTCTTACGGCTTCAATGGTAATAGAATCTGTGGTATTATTCTGCAAAAGATTTCCCATACCAATAAATGCTTCAGGCACATCGTATTGAATAGTATCGGTAGGGATAAAAGAAAATGTCTGAGCGTATGTTTGTATACACTCAGACATTGTTATTAGAGCAACAAGGGTAGGGACTACTTTTTTCAATATTATATTTTACTATTTCCCAATAACAATATTACCTGATTTAATCTTTGTATTTCCAGCTAGCAATGAATAGTTGTAATATCCAGCAGCTAGGTTTAGATTAATTGAATTATTGCCTGACTTTAATCCAGTAACAGTGCTAACAGCATTACCCAAAGTGGAATATACAATGATGGTAAAATCATTATCCTTTGTTTTTACATTAGATATATCTAGTGTAAATGTATTGCCTGATGTTACAGGAGAAGGAAAAATATTTACAGAAGCAAGGTTTGGGTAATTGTCATTAACGCTAAAACCCACTTTTGTAACTGCGTGGAAACGCTGGTACGCAACATCTGTGGGTGTAGATACGTTTTTAATTTTCATGTAAATTGTTTGACTATCAGGTGTAGCGGTAATGTAAAAATGCGGAATAAAATCAACAGTATCATTTGCTGGGATTGTGAATCGTACACTATCAACAAAATCTGCATAACAAATATCTAGGCAAAAAGCAGATGCCCATCCATTGGCTAGATTTACATTTTGAACTCTAACAACATCAATAGCTAATGGGCTAGAAGTTTTATTTTTAATATAGCTTCCATAGCACTGAATATCTCCTCCAGCAAGTGGAGCACCGTATGCTATGGTATCGTAAATATGGTAATCAAAGGATACTTGAGCAACTGCATTATCTGCTTGAATTAACAGAAACGAAAGACCTAGAATTGTGTAAAGTTTTTTCATATATATTAAGATTAGTTTTTTATTGATATAAATATTTAACAAATATAGCATTTTGCTTTCTTTATTAAAAGTAATGATTTACATATTATACATTTTCTAAATTAAGACTCATATATATAACTAATTGAAAAATAATATTTTATCTAAAAATAATTGCATTTTTAAAAGCTATTAAAAGGCAGCTTACTTCTATTCCGTAATAAGCATTTCAGTAAAATAGTTCATCTCTTTAACAAATACAGAATAGGCCTCACCAGTAGCAGGGCCTGAATATCCAGTACGTATTTTTCTTACAACTCCCTTTTTATCTATAAAAATCGTTGTTGGGAATGACATGATATGGCTTAATTGAGGCAATGCTTTTTCTGCATCTTTGGGTTGAAAGCCAGATATTAAAAATTCGTAATCTGCGCCAAATTTATTTTTTAAACGACTCACATTTTGTTTTGCCTTTTCAAAATCATCGGTTTTTTCAAATGCTATGCCAACTACTTCAACACCTTTTGATTTATATTTTTTTGAATAGTCTGCCAAGAACATAGTTTCGTCCATGCAATTAGGACACCAGGATCCAAAGATTTGCAGAACGGTAACTTTGTTTTTGAATTTTTCGTCTAACAAAGACACTTTTTGATTATTCAGATTTGGGAAAGTAAAATCAATTTTTGAAAATCCTGTTTTAAGAAAGGTAAGAGAATCGGCATTTCGCAATTGAAAGGAATTATTTTTTTTAGCTAACCAAGTTTGCTGAAAATGAATGCCTGAATAAAACTCTCCCCAAATAGTACTATCTTCTAATACCTCTGCATGAAAAACAAAAGCATGTGAGCCATCAAAGCATGACAGCAGCATATATTTCCCAAAGGCGCATCCTTCTAAGTAGCGATAGTCGCCAGTTTCTGTTAAAAATGTTCCAGTAGCTCTTCCGCCAGCTGTTTTAAATATTCCAATTGCCATCGAGCTATCTGGTTCAGCAGGGCCAAATACACACTCCCATTTACCATCAAAGGAAACGGTACTAGCATATTCCGGACAATCAAAGCGTTGCGTCTCACCTTTTATAGCGGTAAAGGGAATAATATTTTTTTCTGTTCTAGAATGATTTATCCAAATACCAATAAGTGAATCACTGCTGAACTTGCAACGAAACTCAGAATCAAATAAGGGCATTTTAATGAAAACAGAATCCTGAACGAATGAAACTTCATTAACTATAATTGTTTCTTCTGCATTATGAATGGCAATAATTGTAGAATCTCCTTTTATAGTTAAATCAAAATTAAAAGGAAGAATTAGCCCTGTGGAATCGTTAAGCGTTAAATATCCTCTCCATACACCCGAACTAAGCGGAGTAGATTGTGGAGTTTTATTTTCGCCTCCGCAGGATAAAATTAATGGAAGCAGTAGAAAAATATAAAATAGTTTTTTCATGTTTAAAATAATCTAAAAATATCGTTTCCTATTGCATAAACCATAAGTGTAAGTAAAATAGCCATGCCAATATATTGAGCAATTTCTAAAAATTTATCACTGGGCGTTTTGCCTGTAACTACTTCGTATAGTAAGAACAACACATGTCCTCCATCCAAAGCAGGTATTGGTAATATATTCATGAAAGCTAGCACGATGGATAATATAGCTGTAAGATTCCAAAATGATTCCCAGTCCCACACGGGAGCAAAAAGATTTCCAATAGATATAAAACTCCCTACGCCTTTGTATGCGCCAGTTTCAAAGTTGAAAATAAGCTTAAACTGTCTGATGTAGTCAGATAGTTTTTCGTTTGCTCTTCGTATCCCGGCAGGAAAGGATTCTAAAAATCCGTATTCTCTGGTTTTAAAGTCAAAGTAATGATCAGGTTGTTTTGGAAAAAAACCAAGCTTTCCATCTTCACTTACTAAAAGGTTGATGATAGCAGTGTCGTTAGTGCGTATTAATTTTAACGCAACTTCTTTTCCTTTATTTTTTTCAAGCTGTAAAGAGAGCGCTTGAAAGAATTCAGTAGGTTCATCATTCACGCCAATAATCCTATCTCCTTTCATAAGTCCCGCTTTTTCGGCCGGCATGCCTTTCATTAGGGAGTCAATTTCGCAAGGGAAAGCAGGAGCAATAAATGAAGAACGCTTTTCAATTAACTTCTCTATAAAATCTTTTGGGATTTCTAAGGAGATGTCTTCCCCTTTTCGATTTACTTCTACTGTTGAAGCGTATAGCATTTCGTGAACCACATCTTGAAAATTTTCTACTTGTTTTTTGTCTACCGAAATAATTTTATCTCCATTTTGAAATCCAATATCAAAAGCCAGTGAGTCTTTACACCAAATGCCATTCGTTAAATTTGCAGTTGGCAAATATTTTTCTCCGTACACAAATGAAAGCATGGCATAAATAAACATGGCAAGCAGCATATTCACAGTAACTCCTCCAATCATTACTATCAATCGTTGCCAAGCTGGTTTAGCACGGAACTCCCACGGTTCGGCCGGTTTTTTCATTTGCTCCTTGTCCATGCTCTCGTCTATCATGCCTGATATTTTCACATAGCCTCCAAGTGGAATCCACCCAATTCCGTATTCAGTATCACCTTTTTTTATTTTGAATAAAGAAAACCAAGGGTCAAAAAAGAGATAGAACTTATCGACTCTCATCTTAAACCATTTAGCAGGTAAAAAATGACCTAGTTCATGTAATACAACAAGTATAGAGAGCGAAAGAATAAGTTGCGAAGCTTTTATCAGAATTTCCATTTATCTATTGGGGTTATTAATCTTATCGTGAATATTTAAATTAATTCGAGAATTTTTTTTCTTGTTTCAATATCGGTGTTTATATAATCTTGATACGTTGGATTTTTAATGAACGACACAGAGTTCATACATGTTTCAATTAGTTCGCTCATCTTTAAAAAACTTATTTTACCACTTAAAAACTCTTGTACTGCTATTTCATTTGCTGCATTTAAAATACAAGGACTATTCCCTCCCTTTTCCATAGCAATAAAGGCTAGAGCAAGGTTACGAAAAGTTTCAGTATCAGGCTTTTCAAATGTAAACGATGGATAATCCATGAAATTAAAGCGCTTAAATGAAGATGATATTCTTTTTGGGTATGACAACGCGTATTGAATAGGAAGTTTCATGTCCGGCAATCCTAATTGAGCTTTCATGCTTCCATCTTTAAACTGAGCGATGGAATGAATAATACTTTGTGGATGCACAATTACTTCTATCTGATCTGCTTTTAGATTAAATAGCCACTTGGCTTCAATAACCTCCAAGCCTTTATTCATTAAGGAAGCAGAATCGATGGTGATTTTAGCCCCCATCTCCCAATTAGGATGCTGCAGGGCTTGCTCTTTTTTAACAGACTCTAAAAATTTCTTGTCCTTACCTCGAAATGGTCCGCCAGAAGCAGTTAAATATATTTTTTCAATTGGATTTTCCCATTCTCCTGCCATACACTGGAAAATGGCAGAATGTTCAGAATCTACGGGATAGATATTTACTCCATTTTCTTTAGCTAACGCAGTTACAAGTTCTCCTGCAACTACTAAAGATTCCTTATTAGCAAGAGCAATATTTTTTTTTGCTTTAATAGCTGCTAGGGTGGAAGCTAAGCCTGCATATCCAACTATTGCAGCCAGCACTATGTGAATACTATCCATTTGAACTACTTGTTCAACAGATTTATTTCCAGCAAATACTTTTATGTCGTATCTACTAAGCGAAGTTTTTACTTGATTGTATTTGCTTTCATCGGCAATGACTACCGCATTAGGTTTGAAAGCTATTGCTTGTTGGATAAGAAGATCTGCATTGCCATTTGCAGTAAGTACTTCCACAACAAATTTATCAAGATGCTCATTTATTACTTCGAGTGCCTGCGTTCCAATAGAACCGGTTGAGCCTAAAATAGCTATGTGTTTTTTGTCGCTCATCAGAACACAATATATTCTTGTGGGTCAATAGCTTTTCCATTGTACCATAATTCAAAATGCAAATGTGGTCCACTACTTTGTTCGCCCGAATTTCCTATTACAGCAATGGCTTCTCCGGCTTTCACATACTGTCCGGCTTTTTTTAGTAGCACGGAGTTGTGCTTGTAAGCGGAAACTAAATTGTTTGAATGTTGTATCTGAATGGTAAATCCAGTTTCTGAAGTCCAGCCCGAAAATAATACGGTTCCATCTAATGTTGCTTTTATGGGTTCGTTTTCTTTTGCCACTATATCTGTTCCGTAATGTTCTTGATTTGCATTAAAAGAAGATGTTACCGTTCCTTTAACAGGTGTAAAAAAGAAAAAATTACTAATGCTTTCCTTGCCCGATTTTTTTTCTGAAAAGGTCAAAGAGTATTTGTCTTGTGCTTCAATCTCTGCACGAAAGAGGGAATCTTCTTTGGAAGGCCTGGTGTCAATTGCCTTTTGATCTTTACTGTTTTTAGTATTTGAATAACCAGCAGATTTATTGTTAAGGCTGTCGTTTCCAATATTTCCACTCATGATATTCATGATGTTTTTCATGGCAGCTGAGCTTAGCTCCAATTCATGCTGAAGAGAATCAAATTTTAATGTAAGGCTAACCAGCTCTTTTCTGGTTTTTAGTTCCGATCCATAACCGGGGATGTATGCTTTCATCGGAGTAAAAGCCACCAAGCTTACCGTTAGTGTTATCATTATTATGGAGATTAAGCCAACCGTAATGAAGATGTTTAATGGGGTTAGTTTTAATGAAAACTGCTCTTCAAAACTATCGTCATTCATTACTACAAGCCGGTACCTGTTGCGGATTTTACTCCAAAAAGTAGATTTTTTCTTTTCTTCCATTAGCCCCGCAAAGATATGGTTTTGGGCATACTTCATAGGGAAGTACTCATCAAATTCAGAATAATAATTAGAGGCATTAAAAATATATTTTGTGGAATCAAAATCCTTTTTACCTTTGCCCCATCATTTAGAAACAACAATGACAAACAATAAGCTCAACACGGTTAATAACGCATACAGCACTTGCTGTATGATGTGTATTTAATTGTGGAAGAGTTTTAGTTAGTCAATAACGATATAACAAGGCTCTTCCGAAAGGAGGGGCCTTCTTTTTTTGCATCAAACTAATAGATAAAATAAAATGAAAAATAAAATCAACATTCATACTTCAACCTTAAACATTACCCGTATGTGTATTTGTATGTGCATGTGTAGAGCGAGGGCCTATGCGTTGAGGTGTTGATGAAATTACACTTAAATGTCAAAAGCCCTTCCGCAAAAACGCAGAAGGGCTTTTTTTATGTCTTTAAACAAAATAATTTAAAAAAATAAATACAATGCAATCATTTAGAACAGAATTAGAAAACCCAGTTATAGAAAAAGACATTCTTGATTTAGAGAAAAAAATAATTCTATTTAAGGAAGGTAAAATAGATTCAGAAAAATTTAGATCTCTGCGGCTAGCAAGGGGAGTATACGGACAGCGGCAGCAAGGGGTGCAGATGATTCGAATAAAAATCCCACTTGGAAAAATAACAGTAAAACAACTTTTGAAAATTGCAGATATATCTGACGAATATTCAAATGGGAACTTACATTTAACTACACGACAAGATGTGCAAATACATTATGTGTCGCTTGATAAAACGCCAGAGCTATGGGCTAAGCTAGAAAAGGATGATATCACGCTGCGAGAAGCTTGCGGAAACACTGTGCGAAACATCACCGCCTCTTCTTTTGCGGGGATCGATCCGAAAGAACCATTTGATGTCACTCCCTATGCAGAAGGCTTGTTTCGTTTCTTCCTAAGAAATCCTATACAAGAAAACCTTGGGAGAAAATTCAAAATTGCTTTTTCGTCAAGCGAAAAGGACACAGCTTTTGTTTTTATTCATGATTTAGGCTTAATTCCAAAGGTTAAAATAATTGAGGGAACAATAGTAAAAGGATTCAAGGTTGTAATTGCCGGTGGTCTTGGTGCGCAGCCACAATTGGCACAAATTGCCGATGAGTTTTTGCCAGCTGAATATTTAATACCGTTTGCTGAAGCAGTTGTACGTGTTTTTGATAGATATGGGGAAAGAAACAATCGTCATAAAGCTCGACTAAAATATTTGATAGCGAAGATTGGACTCGAAGAGTTTCTAAGGTTAGTAAAAGAAGAACGGCTTGCTTTAAAATCTAAGCCATCAGAAATAAAGATACTGCCGCCTGTTTCTGATTATTTTAATCAGGAAGAAAAAGGGAAAGTGTTTACTACTTTTAAAGTATCGGACACTGCTAATTATTTACAATGGAGAAATTCAAATGTAGTAGAGCAAAAGCAGCAAGGGTTTTTTGCAGTAGGCGTGCGGGTTCCATTGGGAAATATTCATTCAGATAAAGCACGGCAACTAGCCGATATAGTAAAAAAATATTCCTCTGACGATCTTCGAATTACACTGAATCAAGGATTTTTGCTTCGGTTTGTTCCTAAAGATGCATTAGTTACTCTATACAAAGAGTTGAGTGCAATCAACCTTTCTTTAGCAGGCTTTGATAGCCTTGGCGATATTACAGCTTGCCCGGGTACCGATACTTGTAATCTTGGAATTTCAAACAGCACAGGAATTGCGCTTGAGTTGGAAAAAGTTATTCAAAACGAGTATGCTGATTTGCTTTATGAAAAAAACATTAAAATTAAAATCAGTGGCTGCATGAACTCGTGCGGACAACATTCATTGGCGCATATTGGATTTCATGGAAGCTCATTAAAATCTGGTTCTCATGTATTACCTGCTTTGCAAGTCCTATTAGGCGGTGGAGTGATTGGAGATGGATCAGGTAAAATATCTGATAAAGTAATAAAGGTACCCAGCAAGCGAGGACCTGCTGTGCTACGTACCTTATTAGATGACTACGAGAAACAAAAAAATGGAAGTGAAACATTTAACCAGTATTATGAAAGAAAAGGCAATAATTATTTCTTTCAATTACTTAGACATCATGCTGATTTATCTACGCTTATTGAAAACGAATACAAAGACTGGGGCTATGAAGAATCTTTTAAGCCTTTAATTGGTGTAGGGGAATGTGCCGGTGTTATGATAGATTTAGTAGCCACGTTGTTTTTAGAAGCGCAAGAAAAATTAGACGCTGCACAAACTGCATTTCAGGAAGACTTATTTGCAGATTCCATTTATCAAAGTTACGGTGCTTTTGTAAATGGAGCCAAAGCACTGTTGTTATCGAAGCAAATAACAAGTAATACACAACATGGAATACTTAATGAGTTTGATAAACATTTTGTAGCTACAGGTGATTTTGAATTTGAAGGAAAGTTTGTTGAAGAGGTTTTGGAAATCAATAAAGCAGAGCCAACAAAATCTTTCTCTCAAGCATATTTTTTTAATGCAAAAAAGTTTATCGAGAACATTATTCAAAAGAGAGAAAATCAATTGAGTCAACAAAATAATGTACTTGCTTAATGCCACACAAATGAAAAGAATAAATAAACAAATTTCATTAATATATTTTTATTGTTGTTTTAATTGACAATAAAATCAGAATAAAAAATTTATCAACTTAAAAATAATACAATGAAAAATAAAAATATACAACCTAAATTAACTTTAGTAGGCGCAGGCCCCGGAGATCCAGACTTAATAACCGTAAAAGCTATCACCGCTTTAGGAAAAGCAGATGTTATACTTTATGATGCTTTAGCAAACAAGAAACTTTTGCAATACGCACCATCGAGCATCAAAAAAATATTTGTAGGAAAGCGGAATGGAAAGCATTCCTTAAAGCAAGATCAAATAAATAATCTTATAGTTGACTTAGCTTTTACTTACGGCAATGTAGTCCGATTGAAAGGAGGCGACCCATTTGTATTTGGAAGAGGCTATGAAGAAATTCAGCATGCTGAGTTGTTCAATATTGTAACCGAAGTAATACCAGGTATTTCATCCTCAGTAGGTGTTCCTGCCTTGGCTGGTATTCCAGTAACTCATCGTGGGCTAAGCGAAAGTTTTTGGGTAATTACAGGCACAACTCGTACAGGGGAATTATCTGCTGACATTAAGCTTGCCTCTCAATCAAAGGCTACGGTTGTCATTTTAATGGGCGTTAATAAGTTAAGCAAAATTGTAAAAATCTACAAAGCTGCTGGCAAGGAAAAATTACCAATAGCATTAATTCAAAATGGAACTCTGCCTGATGAGCGTATTGCAATTGCAACAGTAGCAACAATAGAAGAAGCAGTGCAATTTAAAAAGATTGCTTCTCCCGCAATTATTATTATTGGAGAGGTGGTCAGTTTGCACCCAGAATTTATTTCTCAGGAATTATTTGAAAAATACGTATTGAATTAATCTTTGAATATATATATAATGAACACAATTAATGAAAGTTCTACTATGTTAGAAGCCATACCTCGTACTGGTAATAAATTGTTTCCAATTTTTTTGAAATTGGAGAAACTAAAAGTCCTGATTGTTGGAGGTGGCTTGGTCGCTTTGGAAAAGCTTAAAGCTGTTTTAAATAATAGTCCAGAAACAGCAATAGTCCTAATAGCTCCAGATATTATTCCCGAAATAGTTGTGCTAGCTTCTGGCCTGCAAACAATTTCAATCAAGCAACGAGTGTTTTTTCCAGGCGATTTATACTCGGCAGATCTTGTAATAGCTGCAACTGCCGATTCGGACACAAATAAAATTATTAAATCTGAATCACAGAAGCGAGGCATTTTGGTAAACGTAGCTGATACTCCAGAGTTATGTGATTTTTATTTGGGAAGTATTGTGAGTAAAGGAGATTTAAAAATTGCCGTTTCTACCAACGGCAAATCTCCTACCATGGCTAAGCGTGTAAAAGAAGTGTTGAATGAATCTTTTCCTCAGGAAACACAAGGCGTATTGGATAATCTGGAAACAATAAGGAAAAAATTGAACGGAGATTTTTCCGATAAAGTTAGGAAGCTAAATGAAATTACTGCTGTGCTAGCAATAGAAAACAATTTAGCATCCTTGCAGCCACATATTTCGGTAGAACATGAAAACGCTAAGCCTCCCTATAAACAAACAAAATACTGGTTACTGTATTCTTTGTCTGCACTAGCTTTAATGATTGTTGGTCATTTATTATTTTCGTTTTTGCCAGTACCATACATAGGCGAATACATAGGTGATACTGTCGGGAAAATAGATAAAACAATATTGTTTTTTGTATTAGGAGGTTTTTTAGCTCAAATGGTAGATGGCGCATTGGGCATGGCTTATGGCGTTACGGCTACTACTTTTTTACTTTCATATGGTATTGGAACTGCATCGGCAGTAGCGAGTGTTAAAGCTTCAGAAATATTTACCACAGGCGCTTCTGGTCTTATGCATTTGAAATTTAAAAATGTAAATACAAAACTGTTTAGGAGTTTATTATTCCCCGGTATTGTAGGTGCAATTATTGGAGCGTATATACTTTCATCGCTAGGTAGTTACACGGATTATTTAAGACCATTTGTTTCTGCATATACATTAATATTAGGTGTAATAATTATTAGAAAAGCCATTCGTAAAAAAATACAAAAGCAAAAAATAAAGCGAGTCGGTCGGTTAGCATTGATTGGCGGTTTCCTCGATTCCATTGGTGGGGGAGGTTGGGGACCTATTGTTTCTTCTACTTTAATTGCAAGAGGCAGAGCGTTGCGTTATACTGTAGGATCGGTAAACCTGGCAGAATTTTTTATTACGCTGGCTAGTTCCATAACTTTTTTTACGCTTATAGGAATTCAACATTGGGATATTATTGTTGGATTAATTATTGGAGGAATGATTGCCTCGCCTTTTGCTGCCTACTTTACTTCAAAAATACCAGTTAGAGCAGGGTTGATAACTGTTGGAATCGTAATAATAATTGTTAGTTTAAGAATACTAATAAAAACATATTTGAACCTATGGACTTAAATATTCTATCTAAAATCAACTCTGAGGTTTCAGGAAAAACTCCTTTAGCTGCGTTGACTGCAATTTCGAAAAATGAAGGAGTAGTTTTTTCTACCAGCTTTGGATTGGAGGATCAAGTTATGACCCACTTAATTTTTTCCAACAACCTGCCCATAAAAATTTTTACGCTGGATACAGGTAGATTGTTTCCTGAGACCTATTCAGTTTGGAGCCGTACCAAAGAAATGTATAGTAAAGAAATACATGCGTATTCTCCAAATGAAAACTTAATTCAAGAGTTAATCTCTAAAAAGGGCCCCAACAGTTTTTATGAATCTGTAGAAAATAGATTGGAATGTTGCCATATCCGAAAAGTGGAACCTTTGCAACGAGCATTAAAAGGAAATTCTATTTGGATAACCGGCATTCGTAAGGAACAATCGAATGCAAGGGGTGGCATTTCTTCTCTTGAATGGGATGATGTTAACAGTATCGTAAAATTTCATCCTTTGTTTGATTGGAGTATGAATGAGGTAAAGAAATTTATTTCTGAAAACAATATTCCATACAACGCATTGCACGATAAAGGATTTCCAAGTATTGGTTGTCAGCCATGTACGAGAGCAGTAAAAGAAGGAGAGGATGCCCGTGCAGGCCGTTGGTGGTGGGAGCAGAACAACAAAAAAGAATGTGGATTACATATACATAAATAGAAAAATAATGAAATACAAAAAATTAGATTATTTAGATCAACTAGAGTCTGAATCTATTCATATACTTCGAGAAGTGGCAGGTCAATTTGAACGACCCGCGTTGCTTTTTTCGGGAGGAAAAGATTCTATTACGCTTGTACATTTGGCATTAAAAGCTTTTCGTCCGGGCAAGTTTCCTTTTCCGCTCGTTCATATTGATACGGAGCATAATTTCCCTGAGGCAATTGAGTTTAGAGACAAACTAGCAAAGCAAATTGGCGAACGATTAATTGTTCGCAGTGTAGCGGATACCATAAAACAAAAAGGCTTGATTGAAAAACCTGGGCGATTTTACAGCAGGAACGCTTTGCAAACCCATACTTTACTTGAGACTATTGAAGAGTTTAAGTTTGATGCCTGCATTGGTGGAGCTCGTAGAGATGAAGAAAAGGCTAGAGCGAAGGAGCGTGTATTTTCTGTACGAGATGAATTTGGGCAGTGGAACCCTAAAAAACAAAGACCCGAACTTTGGGGTCATTACAATGGAAGAATTAGCCAAGGTGAAAATGTTCGTGTTTTTCCTATTAGTAACTGGACCGAGTTGGATGTATGGAATTATATTAAGCGAGAGAAGATTGAACTACCATCCATCTATTTTTCTCATAAACGAAACTGTGTTATCAGGCCCGGTGGTTTACTGGCATTAACCGATTTTGTCTATACCGATTCGCTGGATAAAATTGAAGAACGGACAGTTCGCTTTCGTACGGTGGGCGATGCTACGTGTACCGCTGCTGTTGAGTCCGAAGCAGAATCATTGGATGACATCATTCGTGAAATTGAATTAACTAAAATAAGTGAACGAGGAGCTACTCGTTTAGATGACCAAACTTCGGAAGCGGCAATGGAGGACAGAAAGAAAGGAGGATATTTTTAATAAAAACATTTTAACAAATAATACAACATGGACTTACTAAGATTTTTAACAGCAGGAAATGTGGATGATGGGAAAAGTACTTTGATAGGACGATTGCTATATGATAGTGGCTCTGTATCGACAGATATTTTACAAGCAATTGAAAAAGCAAGCAAAGGGAAAAATAGTTCTGGTATTGACCTTTCGCTTCTTACCGATGGATTGAGAGCCGAGCGCGAGCAAGGAATTACTATTGATGTGGCTTATAAGTATTTTACCACACCCAAACGCAAATTTATTATTGCTGATACTCCTGGCCATGTGCAGTACACGCGCAACATGGTTACAGGAGCATCAAATTCAGATCTGGCAATTATTTTAATAGATGCACGTAATGGCATTTCAGAACAAACTAGCAGACATTCTATCATTTCAACTTTGTTTGGAATTCGGCATTTAGTAGTCTGTGTAAATAAAATTGATTTGATGGATTATTCCCAGCAAGTGTTTGATGACATAGTTCGGGCGTACAAAGAATTTATAATTAAGATTAATCCTGAAGAGAATAATGAAAAAAGATATGACATCGTTTTTATTCCGGTTAGCGCTAAACTAGGCGATAACGTGGTAACACGCTCCCAGAAAATGCCTTGGTACACTGAAAAAACTTTGTTGGAGCATTTGGAGTCTGTAGAAGTAGATACAGATACCAATTTGACTAACGCTAGATTTCCTGTGCAATACGTAATACGACCACAGCAAGATGACTTACACGATTACCGTGGCTATGCAGGTAAAATAATAAGCGGTACATTTAAAAAAGGCGATGCTGTAGAAGTTTTACCAGCCGGAATTTCATCACGTATCAAGGAAGTAGAAATATATGGGTCTTCGGTAGAAGAGGCCTATGCTTCTCAATCTGTAATTTTACATCTCGAAGACGATGTAGATATTAGCAGGGGAGATGTGATAGTGAAAAATGACAAGGAGCTTTCTGTTACACAAGACCTTGAGGCAACAGTGTGTTGGATGAGTGAACGTTCATTACGTGTTGGTTCAAAGTTTCTAATCCAACAACATGGGAAAATTGTAAAAGCTGCTGTGAAAGAAGTTCTACATAAAATTAATGTAAATACCTTCGACAAAGTAGAAGGCGATAAGGTTGTTGCTCTGAATGAAATTGCTAAACTAAAACTACGTACGGCTTCACCTATGGTGATTGATACGTTTCAGAAAAATAAAGCTAACGGAAGCTTTATATTAATAGATGAGAATACACACGAAACTGTTGGAGGTTGTGTAGTCTGAAAGTTTAAGTCATAAAAAAAAGGCGAATCAATTTTGATTCGCCTTTTTTTTAAAATAATATTTTATTATTGTTTGAATCCTACAAGGATAGAAACACATCCACTAGGCACTAGTCCAGAAGGAGTATCCACGTTTGGAACAATAACTTCCAAAGTCATTTGTTGAGTTGATTCAACTGAGAAATCCCAATAGTCAAACTTTCCCATGTCTTTGCTTGTAAAAAGTTGCGTTTTAGCCGCATCTTTCATTACAAAATATACATCGCCTAATGATTCATGAGCAGAAACTAAAATACGATAGGTCTGGCCTGAATAAAAAGTTAGTGTTAGTTCAGCCTGATCTCCTGAAAGAAGTACGGAGCTGTTTACTTGTCCATTATGAATAAATGGTGCAAGGCTTGAAATTTGCTTTTTCACAAACCCTTTACATTGTGCAAAGGCTCCGATTGATGGAAGAAGTGCTAATGCAACAATTACAACAAGTCTTCCTGGATTTAAAAAGTTTTTCATGAGTGATATTAGTTTTGACCGCTGATGATTTTAGTTCTGATTTCTGCCGCTTTTGCAGTTAATTTTTCTAACGTTTCAGGAGAAACAGTGTAATTTATTTTTCCTCCGATGGTAGTAACTTTTGAAGCTTCATCTGTTTTAACACTGGTTGCTGATTCAGATTTTACTTGCACTTCACTAAAAATAGCTTGTAATGCTTTTAAGTCTTCTAAGATAGAAGTTACTGCTGCATCGTTTCCGCTTGAACCTAGCAAAGCAATTACATTATCAAGAGTTCCTTTTTGCTCAGCAATTCTGCTAATAATAGGCTTGCCATTTTTTGAAGACTTAGCTAGTTGAGTAGCCAAATAAATACCTTCAACAAAACCACCAGAAATAACAAGTGCAGAAGCGTTTTCGCGCTGGCTCTCTTTTAACATTTCATCAGTAGTCATGTAAGAGTCGGAAATAATTGAAAGAAGAGAATCTTTTCTGCCAGTATTAGCTTGAATGCGGTCAACTGTTTTTTCGTTAAAAGCAGTTCCTACACCTAAGGATTCTGCAAGTTTCCTAGTACATCCAAGATATAAAATAGACTCTTGAGTGTTGTTGTCAAACACGCTGGTGTAGCTTAAGTCGGCTCCATAAACGCCTAAATTAAGAGCTTTGGCGCTGTTTGAATTATACTTGTTTACGTTGTCAATAGGGTTTAACAAATCCTTATTATAATTAGCGCCAGCTTTTTGAATAAGTTGAGCTAGCTCAATAGGAGATGGAATCGAGTAAAAAATATTTTGTGCTTTGTTGCCTGTTTTTGACATTCCGCCTGACTCTGTATCGGTAGTGTCAGAACCATCAGTTTCTGCAGTGCCTTCGTTAGAGCCACATCCATAAAAGAATGGCGATAAAGCGGCAGCCAAGATACATGCCGGAATAAATTTCTTCAAATAATTCATGTTGATTATAATTTGATTGTAATAAGTTTCGATTGTTCGCCAAAGATAAAAAATAATTCGCACCGCGATATATTTGATTTTCAGGCACTAATGAGCTAATAGCCAGTTATCTCCAGTGCCAGTTTCTACTTCTATTGGTACATTCATTTTAATAGCATTCTTCATTTTATCTTCAATTATTGGCTTTATTACATCTAATTCTTCTTTAAATACATCAAACACTAATTCATCATGTACCTGAAGAATCATTTTGGATTTAAACTTCCTCTTAGTGAACTCTTTATGGATGTTGATCATGGCAATTTTTATCATATCAGCTGCAGAACCTTGAATAGGGGCATTAATAGCGTTTCGTTCTGCGAAACCCCTAACAGTATGATTGGCAGATGTAATATCTCGTAAATATCGTTTGCGACCTAGAATGGTTTCTACATAGCCGTGCTTTTTTGCAAAATCAATATTGTTTTGCATGTACTCTTTTATTTTAGGGTATTGAGCAAAATAATTTTCAATGATGCTTTTAGCTTCTGTTCTTGGAATGTTAAGTCGCTGCGATAATCCAAAGGCTGATATTCCATAGATAATACCAAAGTTTACCATTTTGGCATTTCTTCTCATATCGGAAGTAACTTCTTTAATAGGAACAGCATACACTTTGGATGCCGTTGCTGCATGAATATCTTGTCCGCTATGAAAAGCTTGAATCATTCCCTCATCTTTGCTTAACGCTGCAATTACGCGCAATTCAATCTGAGAATAATCGGCCGACATAAGTGTAAACTTATTATTGCGGGGCACAAATGCTTTGCGGATTTCTCTTCCTCGTTCTGTACGGATAGGTATGTTTTGCAAATTTGGGTTGTCGGAACTTAAGCGACCTGTTACAGCAACAATTTGGTTGTAGGAAGTATGGATTCTGCCTGTTCGAGGGTTTACTAACTTAGGAAGAGAATCTACGTATGTATTTTTTAACTTTTGCAACTCCCGGTAATCCAATATTTTTTCAATGATGGGATGGGAGCCTTTTAATTTTTCCAACACATCTTCGCCTGTTGCATACTGACCCGTTTTTGTTTTTTGTGGTTTGTCTACTATTTTTAGTGTGTCGTATAATACTTCCCCTACTTGTTTAGGCGATGAAATATTAAATTCTTGTCCTGCTAATTTGTAAATCTCTTTTTCGGAAATAGCAATATCTCCGGCTAATGTTTCTGAAAGTTCACTGAGTGCGGCTGTGTCAATTTTTACTCCTTCTGTTTCCATAGCAGCTAAAACAGGAACTAATGGTATTTCAACTTCTTCAAATAGCTTTGTGGTACCTGTTTCCTTTAACATAGGAATAAACTTTTCTTGCAATTGCAAAGTCACATCGGCATCTTCGGCAGCATATTCCGAAATTTTTTCTAAAGGCACTTCGCGCATGCTGATTTGATTCTTTCCTTTTTTGCCAATCAATAATTCAATAGATACTGGCGTGTAATCTAAATATGTTTCGGAAAGTAAATTCATGTTATGGCGCATGTCGGGTTGAATAAGATAATGCGCTATCATAGTGTCAAATAATTTTCCTTTAATCGCTATGTCGTACCATTTTAGTACGGCCATGTCATACTTAATATTTTGCCCTACCTTTTCTATGTCCTCATCTTCAAAAATATTTTTGAACTCATTTACAGTGGCTTGCGCTTCGTTGTAATTTTCTGAAACTGGAATGTAATATGCTTCGTTTGGCTTAAATGAAAAAGACAAGCCAACCAACTCCACATTTTGTGCATCCAGCCCCGTTGTTTCTGTATCAAAGCAAATTGATTTTTGTTTGCCAAGAGCCGTAATAAGCTTTGTTCTTTTTTCTTTGGTATCTGTTAAATAATAGGTGTGTGGCGTGTTGGAAATATTTTTTAACTCTTTTATGCCGACTGTATTTTCGGCATCATTAGTTGTAGTAACATTTGAAGAGTTGGTAAGTGCAGAAGTTGTATTTGAAGAACCGCCAGCCCCTTCTCCCAAAATCCTTTTTCCAAGCGTATTAAATTCTAACTCAGCAAAAATTGCGGAAAGCCTTTCTTTATCTAACGGACTCATTATTAATTCTTGCTCATTAAATTCTACAGGCACATCGCAATGAATAGTAGCAAGTCGTTTTGACATCAATGCTTGATCGGCATATTTGATAACGTTTTCTTTGAGCTTTCCTTTAAGTTGGTCTGCTCCTTTAATAACATTTTCTAAGCTGCCAAATTCTTTAAGGAGTTTGGAAGCTGTTTTCTCCCCAACACCTGGTAGTCCGGGTATATTATCCACGGCATCTCCCATCAAACCTAAAATATCTATTACTTGAGAAATATCTTCAATGTCCCAGCGCTTGAGCACATCTTCTCTTCTTAAAACTGTCCAGCCGCTTTTAAAAACGGGTGGACGAAAAATAAAAGTCTTGTCACTTACCAATTGACCAAAATCTTTGTCGGAAGTAACCATGTAAGTTTCATACCCATGCTGCTCCGCTTTTTTAGCTAGCGTTCCTATGATATCATCTGCTTCATGCCCTTCGCTTTCTAAAACTGGAATTCCAAATCCACCTAATATTTCTTTAATGTAAGGTACCGCACTAATAATATCTTCGGGTGTAGCCTGTCGGTTTGCTTTATAATCGGCAAAATAGGTTTCGCGTTCGGTAGGACCGTGCATATCAAAAGCAACAGCAATGTGCGTGGGTTTCTCTTTTCGTAAGAGCTCAAATAAGATATTTGTAAATCCAAAGATGGCGGAAGTGTTCATGCCTTTGGAAGTAAGCCTGGGGTTTTTTGCAAATCCATAATAGGCCCTGTAGATTAAAGCCATTGCGTCTAATAAAAAAAGTTTTTTCTCTGCCACGATCTATTTTGAAATTATTTGTTGAATGTATTTTCCAAGCACGTCAAATTCGATATTTACTTTATCGCTAACGCGTAGGTTTTTAAAATTGGTGTTCTTGAATGTATGCGGAATGATAGCTACTGAGAATAAAATAGTAGAACTTTTTGCTTTTGGATTTATTACAGTCAATGCTACGCCATTAATGCAGACTGATCCTTTATTTATTAGCAATTTTTTTTCCCCGGATTTTGCATTTCTTATTTCAAATGTAAATAGCCAACTTCCTTTTTCTGCAACTATCTTTTTGCAGCTAGCCGTTGTGTCAATATGCCCTTGCACAAAATGCCCATCTAATCGAACTCCAATCTTTAGGCAGCGCTCCAGATTTATAGCTTGTCCTTTTATTAGAGAACCTAAATTTGTTTTCAGTAGTGTTTCTTTTACAGCGGTTACAAAATAAATTTTACCTTTTTTGGACTCCACGGTCAGGCACACACCGTTATGGGCAACACTTTGCCCTACTTTCAAAGATTTAGTAAATGTTGATTCAACTCCAATAGCTAAATTCCCCTTCTTTTGAATAAGAGAGTTTATTTTTCCTATAGATTCTATAATTCCTGTAAACATGTATTTAAAAAACAAATTGAACGAATATACGAATGATTAATTCGTGTTATAGAGGTAAAGGTAGTCAAACCTAAATATCCCTAAAATATTGGGCTTTTCAGGGGAGAAAAAGTTGGATTGGGTTGAGTGTTTTTAGTCCTTTTTGAGAGCGTTTGTTACCCCGTAATTTCTTCAAACCTACCTGCTCCTCAAGGAGTCCTGCGGACAGGCAGGGGTTTAGGATGGCCTAAGAGCGAATACATCCATTTCCAATGAAAATGTTTAAATGCTCCTCTTCTTTTATTCGGAAAGGAATGAAATTAACACCATAATATGTTTTTAAATTAGATAATAGTAATCCTGCAATCATCTTATACAAGTTGAGATACAAATCTATATCTGCTACTTCCGTTAAAGGTCTTACTGTTTGAGAGCAGAGCTCTCACGAGTGCAACCTGCGGAAGTCGCCCTCTATAGTTTTACTGAGCTTTTGTAAATACTGTTCTTGTGTACTTAGTTCTCATTCTTTTATGGAGCAACTTAAATATATATGATTCTCTATTTTTAATCTAAATTTATAGAAATAGCATTTTTAGTCTAAATTCGATTATTTTTAAGTATTTATATGCATAATACAGGCTATAACTTGAAAATATATTTTGGTATATCAGGTTATAGACTTATATTTGTATTGTAGTTATAAGGCTATACCCTGATGAACACACAAAAACAAAAACTCCTTATTGAGCAGGTAGATAAAAAACTATCTCTGTTTAAGCCAGTAGAAAAGATTATGCCACCAGCGAAGGGGTGGGTGTATACTATCCGCACCGCTCTTAAAATGTCGCTCCGCCAATTAGCTGACAGATTAAAAATTTCGTATCAGAGTGTAGGCGAGCTTGAAAAGAGAGAAGCGAATGGCTCTATCACGATTAAGACTTTGCGCGATGTGGCAAATACGCTTGATATGAAACTGGTTTACGGATTCGTTCCTAAAGAGGAAAGTATTGAAAACATGATTGAAAAAAGAGCTAATGAAGTAGCTCGTGAGATCGTATTGCGTGCTTCTAACACCATGAAGTTGGAGGATCAGGAAAATTCACAAGCACGTATTGAGAGAGCTATCCAAAGCAAAGCAGAGGAAATAAAAAATAAAATGCCTAAGTATTTATGGGGTTAGAGATTGAATACATAGACGGGCAAACTCCTCTTGATGAGGAGGAGAAGGAAGGATTACTTATTTCAACTATAAACACACACGGAGAGCTTGATGAATTTGAGCAACAGAATATTGAGAAAGCTATTGAATGGACTTTGGGCAGAAAATTCAAACACGAAAAAATTATCGCGGAAGATTTTGTTCGAGAACTTCATCATAAAATGTTTGGCGATGTTTGGAAATGGGCAGGAGAGTTTAGGCATTCAAATAAAAACATGGGTTGTGATTGGAAACAAATAAACACACAATTAAAACAGTTAAATGATGATTGCCTTTACTGGATTGAACATAAAACTTATTCGGATGTAGAAATTGCAATCCGTTATAAGCATAGTATTGTAAGTGTTCACTGTTTCTCAAATGGTAATGGTCGCCACTCGCGCCTAATGGGAGATGTCATAATCAGTCATATTTTTAGAAAAAAGGTTTTTACTTGGGGAGGAAGAGGCTTGAATAAAAAAGGAGAATCAAGAAATAATTATTTTAAAGCAATCAAGGAGGCGGATAAGGGAAGTATAATGCCTCTTATGAAATTTGCTAACACCTAGTTTGGATGTAGGGAAAGAATTTATATTTTCATTGTGTTTTTTTGAGATGTTGCTGAGTAATTTAGAGGCTAAAAAAACATAGCTCTCTCAAAAAGAACCTAAAGTTTCTCCAATAACAATTCAGGTATAATTTGGAAGAAAACGTTACCTGTTTACTCCTCAACCTACCTATCAAACCCCGCAACTGTTTGAACTTTAGGAGGAATAGATATTAATAGCGATATACGAATGAAGTTTAATCAGAAAAGTAGAAAAATGGAGATAAAAAATTATTTACCGCTTAGCAAGTGCACATTGCCCGTAAGCACATGAGGTAGAATTCCCTCTAAGCGAATTTCGTAAACTGTACAGACATAGTAATAGACCCCATCGGAGCACGGCTGTTTGTTTTGAAGGTTGTTGCCATCCCACATGATTTCAGGATCTTCGGATGTAAATACTTGCGCACCCCATCGATTATATATTTTGATATCTATTTTAGCAACATATTTGTATGGATGAATAGGTATGAA
The DNA here is from genome assembly GCA_964481195.1 of uncultured Bacteroidia bacterium. Taxonomy (GTDB): domain Bacteria; phylum Bacteroidota; class Bacteroidia; order Palsa-948; family Palsa-948; genus Palsa-948. The sequence goes on from CAYZTB010000009.1 coordinate 38,028, forward strand.
AAAATCATTCGATCCATCACCATTGGGAGTAAACACGTTTGGTAAATGATAAACAGGACAATTGTCAATGCAAAATAAATTACTGAAAGCGCTTTCGTTGCCGAAAGAATCAACCGAAGTAACGGCATAACATCCTGCAATAGATATTAAGCTATCGTGCAAATAGGATGTTGTGTTAATGTCAAAAATAGTGTCAATCACAGAAAAATCACCACTTAAAGAGTCTCTATGATAAATGATGTAATAAACAGCATCATCGCTACAGGAGTTGTTTGGATTGGTCCAGTGTAAGGTATTTTGATTGTACTGGCAGCTGGAATCAACATCCAACACGTTAGCGCATGGTGGTGTTTGGTCAATGGGTGTGCAGCAAAGTTCTTGCGACCAATTTATTAAAGGATGTGGAAGCGTAGTGTCAGGATATGCGCCAATGCTTTTTACCTTATAACAATATTGAGCTCCGTTTGCTAAGCCTGTATCTTTAAATGTTTGTAACGCAGTAGTTGAAAGCGAATCCCAGGTAGAGGTAACTTTGTTGTATCTGTAAATATCGTATTGGTAATTTTTCCATGGTGTTATTTCGCCCCATGAAATTTGAATTTGATTATCGCTTGAACTACAAGTTAAAAAAACTGATGATGCATTTTGAGTTGGGCAATGATTGTTATTGTTAGAATAAAACTCAACGCGGTAATTGTACGGGTTTGATACAGTGTTTAAGGGAGTATCGGTATGTGTGCTATCTAAGAGCGTAGCAAAATAAGGACTTGAATAGGAAGCTATGGCAGGCTGTAAGGGATTTAAATATCCTGTTGCGCTCAGCAATTCAAACTTATAAGGGCCTTGATTTGTAGCTAGAGTAGTGTCTAAGTTCAATGGATCGGCAATGGGTCTTACCCAAGAAACTTTTATTGATCCATTCGTAGTATTTGTTGATAGGACATCCACATTAGTAATAATAGGTACATCGCGTACTAATTTATTACATATAGCATCGGACACATAACTTTCGGCTCCATCAAGATAAACAGCAACAACGCGGTAGGAATATACACTGCCATGAACAAGACCTACATTGTCTTTAAAGGTTTTTAGTGCTTGAGAAACCGTTCCAATTAGAGAGTACCCCCATGATGTAGGCATGCCTGTTTGGCAATAGCCAGGCTTTAGCGTATCACAACCTAGCTTGCGGTATATTTTATATTGAAATAAAGGATTTGTAGCTGGGTTACAAAATGCAGCATCCCATTTTATTACCATGCTAGCGCAGGAAGGTTCTGCAGTAAGATTTTTAGGAGCTGGAGCTATAACGCGAATAAAAAAAGTTTCATAATCTGTTAATTGAATAGGGGGAAAATCAGGCGCTCCATCATCAAGCGCTCTAAAAGTTACTAGATATGGCTGTAGCCTAACCTGATTGCAGGTAGGAGACCAAGAAAAATATCCAGTAGATGGACTTTGAATAGGAGCATCAGAAATAAAAGTAGCTGCAGGATTTGTTTTAAATGGATCGCCAGTTGCATCAAATGCATAAATATGATTAAAGCCAGGGTCGGTAGCAGTTACTGTTAGCGATAAATTTGTATTAGCTAAAATGCAAGTATCATCGACAGATGAAATAACAGGAGGTTTGTTTATGCATTCGTAAACGGTAACCTGCATATCTCTGCGTACGGTACTAATTTTATATCTTTTTCCATTGGCTGTATTAAGTTTCCACTCCTGAATATCAATAGCAAAATTATATTCATAGGGCAGCGAATAGGGTGAAGGAAGCTTTATCGGACTGTTCCAAATAAAATCGCCAGTTATAGGATTTAAAGTAACACCGCTAGGGATAAAATATCCGCTTACTGGCATACTAGGTCCTTGATTACAAATTCCAAGTTTATAAGAAAGACTATCTCCATCTGGATCTACCGCTCCTGGGTTATGAATAAAAATCACTCCAATACATGCTCGGTCAATAGGCAGATTAGTTAGGGTTACAGAATTATTAAAAGAAGCCATGCCTGGTGCATTAATTATGGTAAGCGTATCTTGAATGCTAAATGCACTTTGATTACCCACGTTTACAATACCATCGTTACGATTGGGATCGGTCATGGAAATTATATAAGAACCATAGCCGGGATAGGTATGTGTTATGGTGTAAATATTCTTTTTAATATTTAAGCTTTGAAGTGTTGGGTTTCCTATTGTCCATTGACCCATGTGGTGAGTGCCACAGTTTGGATTACCTCCACCACAGCCATTTGCGCCCCAAGCGTCTTGCTGAGGATCTCCGGATTCAAAATTGCTACGGCATACTACCGCAGAATCTCCATCGCCAAAATAAATAGTTTGGGTACAGCGATCGGCTTGTGAGCTAGTTCCTTTGGTATAGGTAATGGCAGAAATTTCGTAGGTGTTTCCGCTGATGTGCCTATAAATAATTTCTCCGGCACGCTCGTGAGTAGCAAATGCAGTTAATGCAAAGACAGAAAATACTATAGAGAAAAGCTTTTTCACAGATATATATCTTCTTAACAAAAATAGTGCAAAAACATGAATTAAACAAAAAAATTAAAGGCTAAAATTAGAGTAGAGGTTTATCCATTAATAAACTTTAATTGCTTTGCTTACTGAGCGACCTTCCTCTAATTTTACTAGGGTTGGTGCAGGGGCAGTATATGGTGCAGGAGGGGTTACTGTAGCGGATAGAATAGCTGGAAGTTTAAACGTAAAAGTGGCAACGCCAGCAGCATCGGTAGTAGAAGATTGAACTTGAATTTGAAGGTTGCCATTTGCACCTGTTTGATTTGGAGCAATTTGAATACTTGCTCCTACCACTGGGCCATTCGTTACGCCATCCTGAATTGTTAAAACTAAATCACAATCTTTGTTTCTTCTGCAAGAAGATGAAAAAATAAATACAACAGAAAATAAAAGAGCAAAAGAAAATAATGGGCTGTATGTAGAATTTCTTTTCATGTGAGGGTTACTTGTTGAGCACAAAGATAATGATTATCATTACTTTACCAAAATTTATTTAAGCCGAACATTGTATGTAAATAATTGAAATTAAACACCTTAAAAAAATATTCTAGTAATTTATCACCTGCTCTTCAATTTCCTTGGGAATTTCGCGAAAACTGTATTGCTGATTTCTCAACTGAGGCTCAAAGCCTGCTTCGCGTATGGAGCGTTGAATGCTACTAGCCGTGAAACGATGTGGAGCTCCCGCAGCCGAGACTACATTTTCTTCGAGCATGATACTGCCAAAATCATTGGCACCTGCGTGTAAACAAATTTGAGCAATTTCTTTTCCTACGGTAAGCCAAGATGCTTGTATGTTAATGATGTTAGGAAGCATAATGCGGCTTATTGCAATCATGCGAATATATTCTTCGCCCGTTGTTTTGTTTTTTACTCCTCTTACTTCAGACAACAACGTATCTGCATCTTGAAAAGTCCAGGGTATGAATGCCAAAAAGCCTTTTGCATTTTTAGGTTTTTCATTTTGCACTTCACGGAGCCATACTAAATGTTCAAAGCGTTCGTACAAAGTTTCTACATGCCCAAACATCATAGTGGCCGAAGTGGTAATATTTAATTTGTGAGCAGCACGCATAACATCCAACCATTCTTGTCCACCGCATTTCCCTTTTGATATTAACCTGCGTACTCGGTCGTTCAGGATTTCTGCACCGGCTCCGGGTAAGGAGTCTAAACCGGCTTCTACCAATGCTTTTAGCACTTCGGTGTGCGTAGATTTTTCAAGCTTAGTTATGTGTGCAACTTCGGGTGGGCCAAGCGAATGAAGCTTGATGTTTGGATACAAACTTTTTATTTCTCGAAATAAATCGGTATAAAATTTTAGTCCCAAATCCGGATGATGGCCTCCTTGCAAAAGCAACTGATCGCCACCATATCGCAAGGTCTCTTCAATTTTTTTCTTGTAGGTATTTATGTCTGTTATGTATGATTCTGCATGTCCCGGAATCCGATAAAAGTTGCAAAACTTACAATTGGCAATACAAACATTGGTGGTATTTACGTTTCTGTCAATCTGCCAGGTAACTTTTCCATCGGGCTTTTGAATTTTTCGCAATTCATTGGCCACATACATGAGTTCTGTGATGGGTGCATTTTCAAATAGAAACACTCCTTCTTCGATAGAAAGAAATTCAAATTGGAGTGCTCGCTTTAATAATGATTCGGTGTTCAATGTATTTTCTGTATATGAAAAATGGTGCAATCGGTTTTGAATTCAGACAAGTACCGATTTTTATTTACTTTTATGTTCAAATCTACATAATAAACGGTTACAGATATCAATCATTATGAGCGACAAAAAAATTAGAATTGGAATTACACACGGGGATATAAATGGAATAGGACTCGAAGTAATCATTAAAACATTTATGGATCCGCAGATGCTAGAGGTTTGTACGCCAGTACTTTTCAGCTCTCAAAAAACATTTTCGTTCCATAGAAAAATGCTGAATGTTGAAATGCGCTTTAATCCGATAAGAGACGTAGAGCAAGCTGCCGATGGACAATTCAATATCATTAATTTATACGAAGAAGAACCTGTTATAGAGTTTGGTGCTTCGCAGGAGCAAGCAGGAAAGTATGCTTTAAAATCTATAGAGGCAGCCTGTGAGGCGTTGGAAAATAAAAAAATTGATGCGCTAGTTACAGCACCTATCAATAAACACAATATACAGTCGCCCGAATTTCAATTTAAAGGTCACACGGATTATTTGGAAATGCGATTTAAAGATTCTGCGCTTATGTTAATGTGTGCGGATAAATTAAGAGTTGGAGTGGTGACCGGACATATTCCTGTTGCAAACATTTCGGCAATCATCAACGAAGAAAAAATAGTTCAGAAAATAAAATTGATGCACGCTTCTTTGGCATCGGATTTTGGAATTCGTAAACCCAAAATTGCGGTGCTTGGATTAAATCCACATGCCGGTGACAACGGAGTTATTGGCAGCGAAGAGAAGAGTGTAATCATACCAGCAATCACACAGGTAAAGAACGATGGTATGTTTGTAATGGGGCCATATTCGGCCGATGGATTTTTTTCACGATCTACTACTTCAACAGGAATGGGAAGTGCTATGTATGATAAATTTGATGGAGTTTTAGCCATGTATCACGACCAGGGGTTGATTCCTTTTAAAGCAATTGCTTTTGATACGGGAGTAAATTATTCTGCAGGGCTGTCCATCATTCGTACTTCGCCCGATCATGGTGTTGGATATGATATAGCAGGTAAAAATCAGGCAAGCGAAAGTTCTTTCCGCAGTGCTGTATATTTAGCTTGCGATATTTATAAAACAAGAAATATGGAAAAACTAATTACGGCAGATCCATTGAAAGCATTATCGAAAAAGGAAAGGGACTTTTAACTTTTAAATAATTCCATCACTGTTATTTCAGGTGATATTCCAACACGACCCGGGTAACCCAAAAATCCAAGGCCTCTGTTAACATATAAATATTGTTTGCCTTCCGAGTACAACCCTGCCCACTGTTTGTAAAAATATTGTACCGGACTCCATTTGAATCTCGGTATTTCAATTCCAAATTGTGCCCCGTGTGTATGTCCGCTGAAGGTAAGGTCTACATCCTTAAAGTCATTTTTTACCTGCAAGTTCCAGTGCGAAGGGTCGTGCGACAGCAATAGTTTTACAGGATATTTTTCGGCTCCTTTGTAGGCGAGGTTCATATCTCCGTACTTGGAAAAATGCAAATTGCCTCCCCAGTTTTCCATTCCTATTAATGCAATTTCCGCATCTCCTTTTTTTAATGCAATGTGTTCATTCAGTAATAACCTCCAGCCCATTTGGGCATGTATGTTTTTTAAGTCTTGCAGGTTTTTTTCTTTTGCTTCTTTACTTTTCCAGTTTGAATAATCACCATAATCGTGATTTCCTAAGGTGCTATAAACTCCCAATGGAGCATTTAGTTTGCTTAGTACTTGAACGAACGACTCTGTTTCGGTAGCGTAGTCATTTACTAGGTCTCCTGTAAAAAATATTATGTCCGGTTGTTGGTGTAGGATTACTTCTACCGCTTCTTTAATAAAAGAGTTTGAAATAAAACTTCCCAAATGCAGGTCAGAGATTTGAACAATTTTTAATCCATTAAAAGAGTAGGGCAAATTTGGCAAGATAACTTTTGCTCGATGGATCTTAATGTCAAACGCTCCTTTCACCATGCCGTATACAAAGCTCATAAATGGAATAGCCGCCATACCGAGAGCCAAATAATTTAGAAATTTTAATCTGCTAATTCCTCCTTCGGCAGGTATTGTTTCAACAGAGCCAGAAGAATAAAATTTTGTAAAAAAATTTCCTATCCAGCGAAATAATCGAATGATGTCATCTGCTACAATAAATACCGTACCGATTAGCTTAGAAATAAGCAGCATAATTACAAAAGCAAATACATACACTTTTATAAACTTGGGCCAGTCTGCAATTTGAAAAAAGGTAGGAATTAGGAAAAGCACAAATGAAAAAGCGGTAAAGCCCCAGTAGGAATAAAAGACAATATTTTTTTTATTCGCGGAACTATCTTTTAAAGCAACCGAAATAGCCTGATAAAAATACCAATCTAAAAGCAACAAAAAAAATCCTAGTACTAAAATTCGTAGGCTGATAGGCATCCGTAAATAAACTAATAATTTTTGAGAGGAAGCTTATCGCAGCAAGGAAATATTTCCTTTCATGGAAATGCGAGTGCCATCAACTAAATCAGCAGTAAGGAAATAGGAATATACTTCGGTGCCACCCATTTGCTTTCCAAAAATCATTCCGTTGTAAGCCCCATCCCATTTAAATCCAATATCTGAAGTTTCAAAAACCTGTTCTCCCCATCGATTGAATAAGGCTAAATGAAAATTTTCTATGCAGGCAGGCAGTAAATAATACACTTGAAGTTCATCATTTTCTCCATCGCCATTTGGAGAGAATGCGTTTGGCAGGTATAATGTTCCTGCATTGGAACATTGATCAACCACTACAGTTACGCAAGCAGTGTCAATACAATTACTAGCATTTGTTACTGTAACACAGTATTGAGTTGTATTATTTGGAGATACTGTTATGGTAGCGCCATTACCACCGTTCGACCATTGATACGTGCCACCGCCACCAGCAGTTAAGTTTACGCTTTGTCCTTGTACAATGGTAGCGCCAGAACTTACAGTTGCAATTGGGTTAGCGGCTAAAAAAGTTGTAAACGATGCCGTGGCTGTACATTGCCCTATGGCTACTAAAACTGAATAGGTGCCAGGCACAGTAGGATTAATACTTGCTGTTGTAGCGCCTGTATTCCAAACATATGTAGCGCCAGCGGGAGATGCAGAAAGTGTTGCAGCTTGTCCCTGACAAATATTTGTACCTGATACTATAGCTGTTGGAGGCGGAGAGACTAACACCGTAACTGTTCCTGTATCATTGCAAGATCCAGAAGAAGTTACCACCGAGTAGCTGGTAGTAGTAGAAGGAGTTACAGTAGTTGCTGAAGTTGTAGCACCATTACTCCAAACATATCCATTGCCGCCAGATGCATTTAGAGATGCCGTTTCACCAGCACAAATTGTTACATTATTAGAAACTATTATGATTGGCGATGGATTAACTGTAACGGAAACAGAGTCGGTATCGGAACAAGCTCCTGCGCCAGCTACGATAGTAAATGTTGTATTAACAGGAGGAGAAACAGTAATTGCAGATGTGGTAGCGCCATTGCTCCAGGAATATACAGAACTTCCAGTGGCAGATAGCTGTGTAGATTGTCCTGCACAAATTGTTGTGTTTTGTGAAACAGTAACAGAAGCCTGACTAACAACAGTAACTGTTACAGGTAAAGTATCTGAACACGATCCAGCATATCCAATGACAGAATAGGTGGTTGAAGTTGCGGGAGAAACTGAAATTGATGCAGCAGTAGCCCCCGTACTCCATAAATAAGTATTGCCACCAGACGGGGAGACCAACGCAGTAAGTGTTGATGTTTCTCCAATGCAAATTATTGTATTGCCAGAAACCGTAGTTGATAAAGTTGGCAATGCATTAACGGTAACCGTAGCAGTATCAAAACAAGAGCCGCTAAAAGCAGTAACCGTATATGTAGTTATTGAAGATGGAGCAGGGGTAATTACAATTGTAGCGCTGGATGCTCCTATATTCCATACATAATTGGTTCCACCGGATGCAGTTAGAGTAGAAGATGTTCCACCACATAGCGTAGTATTTCCAGAAACGGATGCAGTAATATTTGCGCCCACATTTATGGTTAACGTATCATCGTCCGAACAGGAACCTGAAAAAGCTATGACTGTATAGGAGGTGTTAGTAGCAGGAGTTACAACGATGGAAGAAGTGGTTGCAGAGTTGGACCATAAATAAGTTGTTCCGCCAGATGCAGTAAGTGTAGCACTTCCTCCAGTACAAATATTTGTAGGGCCATTAATAGTTGCGGTAATGTTATTTGAAATTGTAACAGTTACACTTTGTGTATCTGAACAACTTCCCGAATAAGCTACCACAGAATAGGTGGTTGTACTTGATGGAGTAACAACAATGGAAGAAGTTGATTGTCCAGATGACCAGGAATAGGAACTTCCGTTGGAAGCAGTTAAGGTAGCCGCATCGCCAGAACAAATAGTGGTGTTTGGTGAAACAGCGGCAGTAATTCCGGGAGTAACATTTACGGTAATGCTGGTGGTGCCAGTACAACTTCCACTTCCTACATTAATTGTGTAAGTTGAAGTAGTTGTTGGAGAAACTATAATGGATGATGTGGTTGCCCCTGTAGACCAAGAATATGTATTGCCTCCAGAAGCTACAAGCGAAGAATTACCTCCTGCACAAATCGTATTGTTTCCTGTAATCGTAGGATTGATAGAGGAAATTACTGTCACAACTACAGTGGCAGTGCCGGGACCGCAGGGAGTTCCTACGGTTACAACATAGGTTGTAGTTGAAGCTGGTGATGCAACAGGATTTGAAATGTTTGCATAACTTAATCCAGTAGCCGGTGACCATGAGTAAGAACTTCCTGCTGATGAAGTAAGAGTGGTATTCCCTCCTGTACAAATTGTTGTATTGGGCGATGCAGAAACTGCAGGTGAATTTGTTGCAGTTACTAAAACCGGTTGATGATAAGTTCCCGGGCAAGTTGCAACGTAAAAAGTGTAAGTACCTGCAGTAGCAATTACCGAAGTTGTTAGTGTGCCTCCAGTTCCAATTACATTACCTGCAACACTTGCATCGTACCAAGAAATTATAGCACCTCCAGGAGTTCCACCTAACGTAGCAGTAAGCGTTGCAGCTTGTCCAGCACAAATAGTAACGTTTGGTGCGTTGATAACGAAATTTGTTACGGTGGTTGTGCTAGTACCTACGCCACCTGCCGTTGCACCGTTTGGAGGGAATTCTGTAAGACTAGTGGAGTTGGTAACTCCATTTACTCCAGGATTTACGGTTGTTGCGGGTGCTCCATTAGAAACATCAACATGTCCACCACCTCCGCCTCCTCCAGGTCCCTGCGCTTGTGAATCGTTTAGCGTAAATGTTTGATCACCGCCCTTGCCTCCATTGGCACTTATTGAAATTCCAGTTATTGCTCCTACAGAATTAACTACTACGGTGCCACCGGCACCACCACCACCAGCACCGTCCTTATACTGATTACTGATGTTAGCAGACTTTGCGTTTCCTCCGGCATTTCCATTGGAAATTAATTGTCCGGTCCCTGATACTGCTCCATAGTTCATTAGGTATATTAACCCACCCCCACCCGATCCTTCGCCACCACAATTATCATTCTGATCTCCGGCACCACCACCGCCACCTAAAAATAATTTTCCACTGCTGTAATCTACAGGTCTTCCTCCATAACCACCAATTGGCTGCCGGAACTGTCCGCCCCAAACTCCATTGCCGGGTCCTTGTGTGGTAGCGTTGCCGTTGCTTGCCGACCACGAATATCCCCCTTGTCCGCCACCTGATGAAGTTTGAGTAGCAAAGCCAGCGTATTGAAGGTTCCACGCGTTGGCATATCCGGCAACCGAAATATCTGGCATTCCATGACCATTCCATAATGCAGGGTTTCCTCCATTGGCACCACCACCGCCACCACCATTGTGAATGTTGCCACCCCCACCACCATTTCCAGGGGCACCGCGCATATACATTCCTCCATATGCGTTGTAATCTGTTTTGTATCCTGCAATGCCTTCTCCTTTTTCTGAACCATCCTGATTAAGGGTAGAGGCAGAAAAATATAAGTTCATAATTTGAGTGGTGTTGTCTAATATCTGACCTCCGCGAAATCCAGTGCCAGTAGTATTGATCGAGCCATTGATCACACTATTAGTTTCAACTTCAATTGCACATACGCCACCAACAGTAGAGTTCCATGCAGGGCAGGTAATGGATGCGCCTGCATTAATTGTTAAAGAGGAATATCGTTGAACACGAATGATTTGTGTTTTTCCTGTAGCAGTATAAGAGTATGTAAGAGGGCAATCTAATTCAATGCTTGTTCCATTTGGAACTGATTTTACTCCTGCAAATTCCCAATTACCACAATTGTTGTATGCAGTAACAGATCCCCAAGAACTATCTGTTGGAATTCCAATTCCTAATGGAGGATTGGGCCAACTTCCATCGCTTGGTGTTCCATCTATGCTAGCTCCTTGCATTTGAATAATCATAATTAAATCTCCGGGAGCAAGGTTTCCGGGAAATCTTGCATTTGCATTTAACGCGCTTGCAGCAACAGTAATAGTTGTTGCGCCAGATGCAGCATTTGCATTTAAGGAAGTATATTCATTTACTATGTTATTCGCAGTGGTAACTAACTTAACCCCATGTTTACTTCGCTGAGCAAACAAATTTGCTTTGCTTCCTAATAAATAAGAAAGACAAACAAAAAGCAAAAATTTATTTCGAAGTGAATTCATTTAAATTTAAACTTAGGCAAATTAAGTAATAATAAAGGAAATTAGGAAATTCATCAATTACCTTATTATACAGGTAAGATGCAAAATAGAAGGGATAAGTTGCAGCAAGAAAAGCCAAAAAACCTAATAACCAAGCGTTTTTAGCATCGATTTGTAGGTTTGCTCTTTAGCAAACAGCTTAGTAGTGACATCCCCGTTTTCATTTCTATCAATTAAAACGTGTTTGGGCGATGGTATCAAACAATGTTGTATGCCTCCATATCCTGCAATGGATTCCTGATAAGCACCGGTATGAAAAAAACCTATATAAAGCGGACCTTCTGTTGCATTTCCAATTTTTGGTAAAAACACTTGTTCGGAATGTGCCTCTGTATTGTAATAGTCTAATCCATCGCAGGTCATGCCACCCAAATTTACTCTATGACTTTCTTTTTCCCAATGATTCACAGCAAGTAAAATAAATTTTTGTCCAATCGCCCAAGTGTCTGGTAACGTGGTAATGAATGAAGAGTCTATCATGTACCAAAGTTCTCTGTCGTTTTGTTGCTTTTGATCGCAAACCGAATAGAGGGCAGCCCCGCTTTCGCCAACGGTAAATGAACCAAACTCAGTAAAAATGTTTGGCTCTTTAATTTTATTTTGCTTGCAGAAAGTTTTTATCTGCGAAACTATTTCTTCAATAATGTATTCGTAGTCGTATTCAAAACCTAGCGAAGTGCGAATAGGGAGTCCGCCTCCAATGTTTAAGGAATCTAATTCCGGACAAATTCTTTTTAACTCAGCATAAACGTTTAGGCATTTAGCAAGTTCCGTCCAATAATAAATAGTGTCTTTAATGCCGGCACTCACAAAAAAGTGAAGCATTTTTAGCTCTAGCTTTTTATTCTTCTTGATTCTAGCTTTGTAAAAGGGAACAATTTCTTTGTAACGGATTCCTAGTCTGGAAGTGTAATAATCATAAGTTGGTTCTTCTTCAGATGCAATTCGAATGCCGAGTTTACATTTTCCTTTTACGTAGCGCTTGTAATATTCCAGTTCGTTTTTGTTGTCTAAAATTGGAATTACATTTTTGTATCCGTTATTGATAAGTTCAACAATAAATTGCGGGTAGGGCTTGCGCTTGTACCCGTTACAAATCACGAAAGTGTTCTTATCAATTTTCCCTTGTCTGTATAGTTCTTTAATAATTGGAATGTCAAATGCCGAAGATGTTTCTAGGTGCGAACCATTTTTAATAGCCTCGTCCATAACAAAAGAAAAATGAGAGCTCTTGGTGCAATAACAATAAGTATAATTACCTTTGTAATCGGCTTTAGCCATAGCAACATTAAAAAGTTTTTTTGCTTTTTGAATTTGTTGTCCGATCTTTGGAATGTATGTTATTTTGAGAGGTGTGCCGTATTGTTTGATGATATCCATTAATGGAACATCGTTAAAATGTAATTCGCCATCAACAACATTAAATCCTTCTTGAGGAAAATGGAATGTTTGCTGAATTAAATCGCGATATTTATTTTTCATAGAAGTACAATACAAGATTAATGTGCGCTAAGTTGGGAATAATTTGTGAAAGTAAGTGACTTACATGTGATTTTTTTTGACAATGTAAGTGAGTTGGATTTTGTTAAATAATAAGTTAGAACATGAAAAAGATTAAAATCATTGAAGTTAAGTCCGAGCTTGGGGCCGGAACCCGCGGGGCGGGCATGGGGGTAGATGCCGTACGTGTAGCTGCGCTAGATTTTGGCAGTTCTTTTTTTAGAAGAAATGAATCGGTAGAAGTGCCCAATGATAATAAGCTATTGATGGAGCCGGTAAGCAACGATTATGCTAAACGTATTAAAAGTGTTTTTTCTTTTAGCGAACGATTGGCTAATCAGGTTTGTGCGTTTAGCAAAGAAGAAGGAGTAGTGCCTATTGTCATTGCAGGCGATCATTCCTCTGCGATAGGTGTCGCATCGGGCATTAAGATGGCACATCCCGATAAAAGATTAGGTATTATTTGGATTGATGCTCATGCAGACCTTCATTCGCCTTTTACTTCCCCTTCGGGAAATATGCATGGCATGCCCATTGCTGCAATTATTGACGAGGATAATTTGGAAAACCAAATCAACAAACCCAATGAAGAAACTATTGAATATTGGAATAAGATAAAGAACATTGGAGGGATTCATCCAAAGGTTCATCCAAAAGATATTGTAATGGTTTCGGTGCGGGACTTTGAAAGACAGGAAGAATATTTGTTGAAAAAACACAACATCAAAACCATATCGGTCAATGAAATTCGTAACCGAGGCGTAGAGCGCGTTGCAGCATTAATGTTAAGCACGCTAGATAGTTGTGATATTATTTATATCTCGTTTGATGTAGATAGTATGGACCCTTCCATATCCCGAGGTACAGGCACCCCCGTACCCGATGGACTCACAGAAAAAGAAGCAGGTAATCTCATTTACTACTTAATGCGTAGCCGAAAAATTTGCTGCCTTGAAATGGTGGAGATTAACCCAACGCTTGATAAAGAAAACAGAATGGCAGAAAATGCTTTTGAAATTTTACTAAAAGCAACCAATCAATTGATAAATGATTTTTAATTTTTGTTTAATTTAGATTATGAATATTCAGGAAATAGTAGCAGGTAAAGTTGTTGAGGCGATTCACAGACTATACGGACAAGCTTTACAGCCTGAGCAGATTACATTTAATAAAACCAAGCCCGAGTTTGAGGGCGATATTACTTTGCTAGTATTTCCACTTACCAAAGCATCTAAAAAATCACCCGAAGAAACGGCAAATGCCATAGGAGATTTTTTGAAAGAGCACCTTGCTGAAGTGGCTGCATTTAATGTGGTGAAAGGATTTCTAAATTTGGTTATTCTGGATTCCTATTGGGTAGATTATTTGGCTGTAGCAAATCCTAATTCCCAAATCCTAATTCCCAATTCCGAAACTGTAATGGTTGAATTTTCATCTCCCAATACAAACAAGCCTTTGCATTTAGGACATGTGCGTAATAATTTATTGGGTATGGCAGTTTCTAATATTTTAAAAGCTGCAGGAAAAAAAGTAATTCGAGTAAATCTAGTTAATGATCGTGGAATACATATTTGTAAGTCAATGCTAGCTTGGCAAAAATGGGGCAATGGCGAAACGCCAGAATCAAGTGGTATGAAAGGTGATCACTTGGTTGGGAAGTATTATGTAGAGTACGATAAAGAATTGAAAAAAGAAAAGGCGGTTCACCCCAACCCTCCCGATGGGAGGGAGGTTGAGCATGCAGGCGCTCCCCCTTTGGGGGAGTTGGAGGGGGCTGTACAGGAAATGCTTCGCAAATGGGAATCTGGAGATTCTGAAACTCTCGCCCTCTGGAAAAAGATGAACGGCTGGGTATATGATGGCTTTGCTAAAACATATAAAGAGCTTGGAGTAGAATTTGAAAAAACTTATTACGAGTCGGAGACTTATTTGCTCGGTAAAAAAATAGTGGATGAAGGATTAAGTAAGGGTGTATTTTTTAAGAAGGAGGATGGTTCAATCTGGATAGACCTTACCAAAGATGGGCTGGACGAAAAGCTGTTGCTTCGTTCGGATGGCACTTCGGTTTATATGACGCAGGATTTAGGTACCGCTGTTGAACGCATGAAAGAGTTCAATGTAAATAAAATGATTTATGTAGTAGGAAACGAGCAGGACTACCATTTTAAAGTTTTATTCCACATTATTAAAAAATTATCAGCTGCCGGAATAATTGGCTCTGGCTCTTCCTCCTTTGGGGGAAGCGGGGATGGAGGTGGCTTCTTTCACCTTTCCTACGGCATGGTGGATCTTCCATCGGGTAAAATGAAATCGCGCGAAGGGACGGTGGTAGATGCTGATGAGTTGATGGAAGACATGGTTAAAAATGCAATGGAAACAACAAAGGAATTGGGCAAGACCGAAGGAATGAGTACTGAAGAAGCAGATGCGCTGTACAAAAATATTGGTATGGGAGCGTTAAAATATTTCATCCTTAAGGTAGATGCAAAAAAGAGAATGCTCTTTGATCCTAAAGAGTCCATTGATTTTAATGGCAACACAGGTCCATTTTTACAATACACCTATGCGCGTATAAAATCTATTTTAAGAAAAGCAGAAGAGTTCAAAAGCGAAAAGAAACCCCCAACTGTTATTCTTCCAAGTGAAAAAAATATAATTCGTCTTTTACATGATTTACCTAAAGCAATATCTGAAGCAGCTGAAACGTATAACCCGGGTCACATAGCTAATTACACGTTCGACTTAGCAAAAGCATACAATCATTTTTATCATGAAGTGCCCATTCTTAAAGCGGAAAATTCAGTTGAGAAAAGTTTCAGACTAAAGTTGTCACAAAAAACGGCTGAAACCATAAAGCTATGTTTGGCTTTACTTGGAATAAATGTTTCGGAAAGAATGTAAATGACGCAATTGAAAGGAGCGTCAGAAAATAATTAGTCTTTTATTCCAATCAATAATACAAAACAGCCCTTTTGGTTTGGCTCTGTAGCTGCCGGAATTTCAAACTCTATATAGTAAGTTCCTGTAGCAACGGGTTTGAAGTTAAAAACAAAATCTCCCTTTTTTCCACTCTCGTCAAAGTAAAGGAGCTTCTTGTCTTTTTTGCTTGGATGTTTGTCATAGATGACGATGCCAACTTCTTGAGGTAAGGCAGTTTTCCCAAAAACTAATTTGTAATCTTCGTCAGAGTACACTGTAAATTCTAATATTTCTTTTCGTGCTGTTTTGTTGTAATTAATTTCTTTCAATGCATACGCATCGTAAGAGTATGGTTTTAAAAGTGGCATGCAGTTTTTTACAATTGGCTTTACTTTGCACTGAGCGGAAAGCACAGTAGTAAATAAGCTAAATATGCCAAGAAGAAAAGTAAATATAATTTTATGCATATGCTGTTGCTTTTAATATTTAACCAACAATAGATTTTCGTAAATCACGGGTTTTTTCAGTTATTGTTTTTAATTGATTTTGGTCTACTGTTGTAATTCCACTTTCATCTTGAACAGCAACACTATCAAAATAGCTTTTTAATTCGCTAATCTTAGAAAACAATTCTTTAAATTCCTCGTCACCCTGAAACTGGGAGGTTACATTCATGAGGCTATTTAACACATATTTTTGCTCAGCTACACGTGCAGCCACTTTCTCCTTATTTGATTCTTTGGTGAGTTGAGTAGCTATGTACATGTTTTCAACCCATGCGCCAATAAAAATTAGAAGTGTTTGTTTTTCCTTATTGTTGTCTTTCATGAAAATATCCATCTCGCTTTTTAATTCGCACACTACGTTAATCAAAGAATCTTCGTTACTTAAATTATTTTTAAAGCGCTTCAAATAATCATCAGCATCAAAAAGGCTGGACATGCCCAGCTCATCTGAAAGGCGCTTGACTGCTTCCATGTAACGAGAAGCCTCGTGACTCTGTTTGTTTAACACCGTGTAAGCTAAGTCGGCACTGTATATGCCTAGGTTTAAAGTTTTACTGTGAACAGAAGTGTACTTAGAAACATTTTCTGGTGGGTTAGCAATCCCTTCAATATACTTTAGTCCTGTCCTTTTAAATATTTTAGCCATCAGCAATGGAGAAGGCAACGAGTAAAAGAAATCCTGTGTTGTTTCCGAAATTTGTGCCTCTGCTGAAGTAGAATCCAAATCGCTATTTATGTTTTCATCAATTGAAGCATTGCCGCAAGACGTAGCAGTGATAATTACACTAGCTAAGCAAAGATTAGAAATTAGTAGAAAGGATGATTTCATTATTGATTGTAAAAATGAATGTATGTTTCAAATATAAAGAAACAATTTGAACGTGCATATATCTATTTCATTTATTCTTATTATTTATTAATATTTGAAGAGGGGTATAATGCGAGTTTTAAAACATTAAACCACCCCCTATTTTAATATTAAAGGATTTTCTATTAAATTTGCCATCATGCGATTATTCGACATCTTATACCAGTGCCACACTAAATTTCCAAACGAGGAATGTTTAGTGAAAAAAGAAAATGGGAAATGGATACCCACCTCTACTAAATCTTTTATCGAACAATCCGAAGAACTCGCTAGCGGACTGTTGGCGCTCGGCCTTCAAAGAGAAGATAAAATTGCTATTCTTTCAAACAACCGGCCAGAGTGGAATATATGCGACATGGCAGTTCAGATGAGTGGTTGTGTGCTGATTCCAGTCTACCCTACGATTAGCGAAAAGGACCTTACTTTTATATTTAACGATTCTCAGGTCAAGTATGTTTTTGTTTCCTCAGAAGATATTTATAAAAAAGTAACATCTGTTTTAACGGATTCTACTTCAGTAAAAGAGATTTTTTCATTTAATGAAATCACATCTGTAAAAAGCTGGAAAGAAGTTCGAGCGCTAGGCAAATCAGCAAATAACAATTTGAGTTTAGAGAAAATGAAAGCCTCTATACAGGATTCTGACTTGGCAACTATATTGTATACTTCCGGCACTACAGGCACTCCCAAGGGTGTAATGCTTTCGCACGACAATATTTTTTCAAACGTACACGCAGTTCGAAATTTACCACCGGCTGGGTATGGAGATAAGGCGTTAAGCTTTCTTCCTTTAAATCATATTTACGAGCGGATGTTAGTATACATGTATTTGTATTTGGGCATTTCAGTTTACTATGCCGAAAGCTTAGAAACGATAGGCGATAATCTTAGAGAAGTAAAACCTCAGATCTTCACCTGTGTACCAAGACTGTTAGAAAAAGTATATGACAAAATTGTATCCAAAGGCAACGAGCTTGCTGGAATTAAAAGAACATTATTTTTTTGGGCCTTGGCGCTGGGCGAAAAATTTAACGGAGCGGAAAATCATGGTATATGGTATAGTTTGCAATTACGTTTAGCTAACAAGCTAATATTTTCTAAGTGGAGAGAAGCATTGGGAGGCAACGTGCGTGCTGCAGTTTCGGGTGGTGCTGCTTTAAATCCTCGTTTAGCAAGAATCTTTTGGAGTGCACAAATTCCGGTTTTAGAAGGATATGGCTTAACTGAAACTTCGCCTGTAATTGCAGTAAATACGCTGGAGCCAAACGGAATGCGATTTGGTACAGTTGGAGAAGTCATAGAGCGTGTTAAAGTTAAAATTGCAGAAGATGGAGAAATTCTGTGCAAAGGTCCAAACGTGATGCTAGGATATTATAAACATCCAGATGCTACTGCCGAAGTAATTGATTCGGATGGATGGTTTCATACAGGTGATATTGGAATACTTCAAGATGGAAAATATTTAAAAATTACCGACCGTAAAAAAGAAATATTTAAAACATCGGGAGGAAAATACATTGCTCCTCAAATGATTGAAAATAAATTGATAGAGATACCTTTAGTAGAGCAAGTAATGGTAATAGGGGAGAATCAGAAATTTGCTTCGGTCTTAATTGTGCCTTCCTTTTTAAAAATAAAAGAATCGTACGCAAAACAAGGAAAAGCATACCCAGGAAACGAAGAAGTAATTAAAGATGTGGACATTATTAAAATAATAAAAGAAGGCATTGAAAAAGTAAATAGCAGTCTTGCTAGCTACGAAACTATTAAGAAGATAGAGTTGCTTCCCAAAGATTGGACTATTGATAATGGTGAGTTAACACCTAAAATGTCATTGAAGCGCAAAGTGATTCTAGAAGCGAACAAGCATTTATTGGCTAAGATTTACGCTGATAAATAGGCAGATTTTTCATTTGTTTGTCTTTTTGGTTTCCTTATTCCTGTTACCTTTATTAACTGATATTGACAAACAACATTATTCGATTATTTATACTTTGTTATTATGAAACGATCAATTAAAAAAGTTGCTGTGCTTGGCTCAGGCGTAATGGGTTCTCGTATTGCTTGTCATTTTGCAAATATTGGAGTAGAGGTATTACTTCTCGATATTGTCCCAAAAGATGCCGCGGCAGATAAAAAATCTCGCAATAAAATTGTGAACGATGCATTAACTTTTGCGTTGAAGTCAAACCCTTCGCCAATTTATCAAAAGTCGTTTGCAAATAGAATTACAACAGGCAATTTTGAGGACGATATGGAAAATATCGCGACTTGCGATTGGATTATTGAAGTAGTTGTGGAAAGATTAGATATTAAGAAAATTGTTTTTGATCAGGTAGAAAAATTTAGAAAACAGGGAACGCTTATTACATCCAACACCTCAGGCATTCCAATTAATTTAATGCTGGAAGGAAGAAGCGAAGATTTTCAAACACATTTTTGTGGTTCTCACTTTTTTAATCCACCTCGATATTTGAAGTTGTTGGAAATTATTCCTACTTCTAAAACTTCAAAAGAAGTAGTGGGCTTTTTAATGCATTATGGAGATTTGTATCTAGGAAAAACCACGGTGCTTTGTAAAGATACGCCTGCTTTTATTGCAAACCGTATTGGAGTATATGGCATTATGGCATTGTTTCATCTGGTGCAAAAAATGGAACTTACCGTTGAAGAAGTTGATAAACTTACTGGCCCGGTTTTAGGAAGGCCAAAGTCTGCTACGTTTCGTACCTGTGATGTAGTTGGACTAGATACGTTAGTGCATGTTGCAAACGGTTTAGCATCAAATCTTCCCAACGATGAGGCAAAAGATTTATTTAAACTTCCTGCCTATGTGCAGAAGATGGTCGACAATAAATGGCTGGGCTCTAAAACAGAGCAAGGATTTTTCAAAAAAGTAAAAGGGGCGAAGGGAAGTGAGATTCATGCTTTGGATTTTAAATCGCTGGAGTATAAACTAGTACAGAAAGTAAAATTTGCTACGCTCGAATTAACAAAACCTATTGATGATTTAAAAGCAAGATTAAAAGTTTTAATTACCGGCAAAGATAAAGCAGGAGATTTTTACCGTGCCTCTTTCTTTGGGTTGTTTCAATATGTTTCCAATCGTATTCCGGAAATATCGGACGAGCTTTACAAAATTGATGATGCCATGAAAGCCGGTTTTGGCTGGGAGCTAGGGCCCTTTGAATATTGGGATGCGTTGGGAGTAAAAGAAACAGTTGCTTACATGGAAAAAGCAGGGCAAAAACCTGCGCAGTGGATTTATGATTTTATTGCTTCGGGTAAAACATCATTTTACGCAATAGAAAAAAACGCTAGAAATTATTACGACATCCCTACTAAATCATACAAATTAGTGCCGGGTACAGAAGAATATATTTCGCTGGAAATAATTCGCCCTACAAAAACAGTTTGGAAAAATTCGGGTGCTACCTTAACTGATATTGGAGACGGAATCGTGAATTTAGAGTGGAACACCAAGATGAATTCTATCGGTGGCGAAGTGATTCAAGGCATTAATACTTCAATCGAAATTGCTGAGAAGGATTTTCAAGGGTTAGTAATTTCTAACGAAGGAGCAAACTTTTCAGCAGGTGCAAACGTGGGAATGATATTTATGTTTGCAGTAGAACAGGAATGGGATGAGCTTAACATGGCTATTAAGTTGTTCCAAAACACCATGATGCATATTCGCTATTCTTCAGTTCCAGTTGTTGTTGCGCCTCATAACCTAGCGTTAGGTGGAGCTTGTGAAATGAGCATGCATTCTGATAAAGTAATAGCACACGCAGAAACGTATATGGGCTTGGTTGAGTTTGGCGTAGGTTTAATTCCGGGTGGCGGAGGAACAAAAGAGTTTGCAGTCCGCCTTTCCGATGGTTTGCAAGATGGAGATATCGAGCTGAATAATTTCCGTGACCGATTTTTAACAATAGGACAAGCAAAAGTTTCTACTTCTGCTAATGAAGCTTTTGGTTTAGGTTATTTACGAAAAGGAAAAGATTTAGTAGTGGTATCAAGAGCAAGATTGCTTGGCGATGCAAAAGCAGCCTGTTTAGATTTAGCAAAAGAGGGGTACAGCAAACCTGTACCAAGAAAAGATATTCGTGTTTTAGGAAAGCAAGCACTAGGACTGGCTTACTTAGGCGCTAACTCCATGCTCAGCGGACATTATATTTCAGAACACGATGTGAAAATATCTCAGAAGCTAGCCCACGTATTATGTGGAGGAGAACTATCTGCACCCACACTAGTTAGTGAACAATATTTACTCGATTTAGAGCGCGAAGCATTTTTAAGTTTGTGCGGTGAAAAGAAAACATTGGAAAGAATCCAATCTATATTAACAGGAGGAAAAGTATTGAGAAATTAGAGATTGAAGATTATTGATTTTAGATTACATGAATGCTGAAGAGTTAAAAAAACGAACGAAGCAATTTGCGCATAACTGTGTTGGTTTTTCAATGAAATTGCCACATGTTTACCTAGGGAATCATATTAAGGGACAGTTAATTAGATGCTCTACTTCAGTGGCTGCCAATTACAGAGCAGCATGTCGAGCGCAAACGAAGCCCAATTTTATGGATAAGCTTAGAATAGCCATAGAAGAAGCGGACGAATCAAATTTTTGGCTTGAATTTATTAAAGATGAGAAATTATTAGCTGAAAGTGATGTAAAAAATTTACTGCAAGAATCAGATGAGTTGGTTGCAATATTTGTTTCATCAAGAAAAACTGCTTCCAGTCAAAATTAATTGAAAAATAGATATTAATGTATTTAATCAAAAATCGTTATTCATAAATCTTAAATTATATGAACGCATATATAGTATCAGCATTTCGTTCTGCAGTTGGCAAGGCCGGCCGCGGAGGTTTCAGATTTACTCGTCCGGATGATATTGCATCGGATGTTATTAAACATTTAATGGCATCGGTGCCAAACGTGGCAGCCGAACAAGTTGATGATTTAATTGTGGGTAATGCCATGCCAGAAGCCGAGCAGGGCCTAAACATGGGAAGACTAATTTCTTTGCTCGCATTTAATACAGATAAAGTTCCAGGTATGACAGTAAATAGATATTGTGCGTCTGGATTAGAAACGATTGCCATAGCTAGTGCAAAAATTAATTCCGGTCAGGCTGAATGTATTATTGCAGGTGGAGTAGAAAGCATGAGCTTGATTCCGATGGGTGGTTGGAGAATAGTTCCTAATTACGAGGTTGCTAAAGTACATCCGGATTATTACTGGGGCATGGGACTTACTGCCGAAGCAGTTGCAAATGAATACAAAGTTTCGCGTGAGGATCAAGATAAATTTTCTCTTAATTCTCATTTAAAAGCTATTGCAGCTATCAAAGAAGGAAAATTTAAAGATGAGATTGTGCCGATTAAGATTATGGAGACTTATTATGAAGAAGCTGTTGACTCCTCCCCTTCGGGGAGGACGGGTGGGGCCAAAAAAACTAGGGAGTTTATTGTCGACACCGATGAAGGGCCACGTGCTGATACAAATATTGAAGCACTCGCAAAATTAAAACCTGTATTTGATGCAAGGGGTACAGTTACAGCCGGCAACTCTTCACAAACTAGCGATGGAGCAGCTTTTGTAATGGTTGTAAGCGAGAAGTTTATGAAAGAAAATAAACTTACTCCCATTGCACGATTAGTCTCTTTTGCAGCAGCAGGAGTTCCTCCGCGTATTATGGGAATAGGTCCTATTGCAGCTATACCAAAAGCATTAAAATTAGCAGGATTAAAACAAGACCAAATCGATTTAATAGAGTTGAACGAAGCCTTTGCTTCGCAATCATTAGCAGTAGTGCGCGAGTTAAAGCTAAACCCTGAAATAATAAATGTTAATGGAGGTGCGATATCTTTAGGGCATCCACTTGGTTGCAGTGGAGCTAAATTATCCGTTCAAATATTTAACGAGCTAAAAAGACGTAAGAAAAAATATGGCATGGTTACCATGTGTGTAGGAACCGGACAAGGAGCTGCTGGAATTTTTGAAATGATAAATTAAATCTTACAGAAAAATCCCAAAGCCAAGCAAAATAATTAAAGCAACAAAACTAATTAAAAGGGCAATTTTAATGAACTTCTGCGTGTTGGTTTGTTCAGCTTTTTTCTTGTGTTTTGTATAGGTGGAATCATCCTGATCGTAATCTCCTTTTTTAGGCTTTAGCATTCCGTTTTTAATACGGATAAGATCAATAAAAAATAAAACAAAAAAACCTCCTAAGGTTAACATTTCCAGAATTCCTATTTCGGTGTATCCTAAATAAAAACGATGCGCTCCAAAAATTCCTAAAAATCCTGCCAGCAAAAAAGCTTTTCGTTTTGTGATAATTCTTTCTTTTTTTTGTTTTTGGTCAGATTCGTTAGATAGGGCAGTATCCCTGTACTTAGTAAAAAGCAGTAACGCAAAAATCCATATTCCAATAATGGCAAAGGGGGTTAGAATAAAAAATGTATTGGCAGCCCACAGTATATTGCTAAGTGAAAACAGGCCGTAGAAAAGTGCAGTAAGTACGGAGCCTACTGCTATTAGCAACAGCATTTTTACATCAGATGGAGTTTTTTCATTGTCCAAAGTTTTTTTCTTTTTTACTTTGGGCAGTGCTTGTGTTTTATGTGTTCGCTCTGTTTTAGGTTTGAGATTTTTCTCATGTAAGCCTGATACTTTGTATTCTAATTGTAATTCTTTAATGTTTTGAATTGTATTTGGAGCAGGGGCTTCGGGAACTGCCGAGGCCGAAGCGTCTTCCTGTATTAAAGACTCGGAATAAAATTTAGGAGTTTGTTTTACTGCGCTATGACTTTTTATTTTTTCAACCGATGAATTATAATATCCACTTCGATAAAGCCTCTTTTCAAAGTTGCAGGAATGCAAAAGCAATATTGCTAATAATACAGCAGACGATTTTAAAATATATTTCATGTATTATTTAGAATAGCCAAAAGTCGAAAAAATCGCGATACATTCAACCAGATAATATTCCAAAAGCAAATTAAGCCATTAATTTGCACTAATTAACACCAATTTATCTTTCATTTGTCTCTGCCTGTTTCGTGTAAATTCGTGTTAATTAGTGGCGTTTTTGTTCATCAATCATTTGTATAGCGTGCTTAAAAAATAGTACAACAATAGTTTCAGTTTTTGTAGCTACAATAAAATGTACTTGTTCTTGAATACAACCCTAAAATAGCATCAAAAAAATAGTAACTTTGAATTAAACAAATACCATCCAATTTATGTCTACCGAAACTAAATCAGCAGCTATTAAAGGCGGAGAATTTCTTATTAAAGATACCGAGGCAAATGATATTTTTATTCCTGAGCAGTGGAACGAGGAGCAATTGATGATTGCACAATCGTGTACAGATTTTTTGGCACAAGAAGTTTGGCCTAACTTGGAAAAGATTGATAATCAGGAGGAAGGACTTATGGTTAAGCTTTTAGATAAAGCAGCAGAACTTGGACTGCTTGGGTTAAGTGTTCCTGAAGAATTTGGTGGATTTGAAAAAGATTTTGTTACAGGCATGTTAGCTACCGAAAAATTGGGAGCTGGATATTCATTTGCAGTTTCCATTTCTGCACATACGGGTATTGGAACATTACCAATTTTATATTATGGTAACGAAGCACAAAAGAAAAAATATATTCCGAATTTAGCGAATGGTAAATGGAAAGCTTGTTATTGTTTAACAGAACCTAGCAGTGGATCGGACGCCAACTCTGGAAAAACCAAAGCGGTATTAACTCCCGATGGCAAGCATTATATTTTAAACGGACAAAAGATGTGGATTACCAACGGTGGCTTTGCTGAAATATTTACGGTGTTTGCAAAAATTGATAACGATGAAAATCTTTCCGCATTTATCGTAGAGAAAAGCTTTGGTGGCATTACGCTAAATCCGGAAGAGCATAAAATGGGTATCAAGGGATCTTCTACTCGTCAAGTATTTTTTAACGACTGTAAAGTTCCTATAGAAAATTTATTAAGCGAAAGACAAAGTGGATTTAAAATCGCTGTAAACATTTTAAACATTGGAAGAGTAAAATTAGCTGCTGCCGCACTGGGCGCTTCCAAAAAAGTTTCTGAGCAGTCAATTCAATATGCAAATGAGCGCAACCAGTTTGGCAGACCTATCTCTAAATACGGTGCTATTCGTTATAAATTAGCTGAACAGGCAATCCGCATTTATGCAACGGAAGCTGCGCTGTATCGTGCTACACAAAATATTGAAGATGCCATGAATGCACTTGCTGCAGGAGGCATGGAGCATGGTAAAGCATTATTAAAGGGAGTAGAACAATTTGCTCCCGAAGCTGCGATTTTAAAAGTTGCAGGTAGCGAAGTGTTGGATTATGTAGTAGATGAAGGCGTACAGATTTATGGTGGAATGGGTTATTCGGCCGATGCACCGATGGACAGAGCATACCGCGATTCTCGTATCAACAGAATATTTGAAGGTACTAATGAGATAAACAGAATGTTGATTGTGGATATGATGCTTAAGCGCGCCATGAAAGGTGAATTAGATTTGATGGGGCCTGCAACTAAAGTAGCAAGTGAGCTTATGAGCATTCCAGATTTTGGTGCGGAGGATACGGCTCTGTTTTCGGCAGAGAAAAAATATTTGAAAAATTTTAAGAAAGCAATACTGATGACAGCCGGCAGCGCAGCACAAAAATTAATGATGGAGCTTGCCAAAGAACAAGAAGTGTTAATGAATATTGCAGATATGCTTATTGACCTTTACCTATCGGAATCTGTTTTATTAAGAGTAGAAAAATTAGTTGGTATGCGTGGAGAAGATGCGTGCAAAGAGCAAATTGATATTATGCGCGTATATATAAATGATGCTGCTGATCGCATTAATAAAAATGGAAAAGAGGCGATAACTTCTTTTGCGCAAGGCGATGAGCAGCGCATGATGCTGATGGGGTTAAAACGATTTACTAAAACGGAACCTTTTAATGCAAAGGATGCCAGAAGAAGAGTGGCAGCGAAGTTGATTTTAGAAGGGAAGTACTGCTACTAATAATTCTGTTTAACTTTTATTTTAGATTTTTTATTGATTACAATAGGGGTATTTGTTATTGAGAAATCTTCTCAGTAAGTACTTTAAATTTCCTTAGCTTTTTTCTATATAGTTTTTCTCCTTTCCTATAGTAAATATTTACTCCTTTAGTCAGGTTGGCAGGTTTTTGATTTACATCCGGACAAACATTACATTTTTCGGGTTGAAATAATGCGAAACTAAATGTTAGCTCACAATATCTTTTTTCAGTTTTATTGTAAGCAATGTGTATGGAGTGCTGTTCGGCAATAGTTATTACGGAGTCAATCATTAAACTATCACCTCTTTTGCTTTTTAATGCAATTTCATAATTCATAAACACCCCAGAGCGTCCTCCAATCACTTTCTGACTAGTTGCTTTTGTTATTCTTACCTGCGAGTAAGACTGCACTGAGCAACAAACTAGTATAAGAAGGAATATCCTTGACAGTTTTTTTAATTTCATAGATGAGCGAATTTACTATTTGTAATTGACTTTACAAATTGAACTAAAAAGTATGATTTCAATCATGTTTGATTCATAGGATATATTTTACTCAACAAGCAATATGTGTTTTTGAGCAGAAACAAATATTTTAGGTAAGAATAATAGTTTTTTAAAAATGTAAATAAATGATTATTTAGTTTGCGCTTTCATTATCTATACTTATCTTTATCAATCAAAAAATAAGACATATACTAAATATATAAAAATGAAAAAAATATTACTCTCTACTTTACTAAGTTTTATTGTTGTGTTTGGCTTTGCTCAAACTACTGCAACTAATTTTACATGCAACGATTGTTCTGGTAACCCCCATACGCTCTTTAATGAGCTTGATGCAGGAAAAGTTGTAGTGCTCACATGGACAATGCCTTGCGGTTCTTGTGCAGGCCCAATTCAATCAGCAAATTCGGTTGCTCAAAGTTTTTCATCTAGTTACCCTGGAAGAGTATTAGTGTATTTAGTGGATGATGTTGGAAACACCACTTGTGCTACCTTAACTTCATGGGCTAACTCCAATGGACTTTCAAGTTTAACCAAATTTTCAAATGCTGCTATTGATATGATGGATTATGGTTCAGTCGGAATGCCCAAGGTTGTTATTTTAGGAGGAGCAAATCACACAGTTTATTATAACGAAAATGATGCTGTTAATTCAGCAAATATGTCAACTGCTATTACGAATGCACTTAACGCTACAACAGCAGTTAAAGAAGAAAGTATCATTTCTTCTTATAATGTTTTTCCAAATCCTGCCGTTAACACAACTACCATTTCATACGCACTAAGCAACGCATCGGATGTTACAATTGAAATTTATAATTTAGTTGGAGCAACAGTTCAAACTGTTTTTGCCGGCAAACAAGCAGCAGGCGTACAGCAAATGAAATTAGACTGCTCAAATCTTACAAATGGATTTTATTTTGTGAAAATAAAAAATGGCAATAGTGGCAAAACATTAATGCTTTCAGTAGCAAATTAACAGTTTGTGCTCTAATATTAATGACTTGCATAGCTACTATGCAGGTCTTTTTTTTAATGCAAGGATGATAAAAAGAATAATTCTATTCAGTTCGGTTGCTTTATTAAATTTTCCTGTTGCAGGAATAGCACAGGGATGTTGTTCTGGAGGCAGCGGAAGCCCAATTGCGGGAGGAGGTTCTCAGGGAGTTTTGTTAGATAGGCAAATGGAAGTTTCTAGCACATATCAATATAACTATACCAATAAATTTTTTGCCGGGAATAAGGATACCATTCCATTGTTCAATCATTTAGTTTCAGATTATCTGTATACTAAAATAGCATATGGAGTCACAAAAGATTTAACTGTTTCTTTAGAATCAGGATTTTTTTTAAAAAAGCAGCAGATTGGAAAAAACCTTGATACAGCACAGTCTGTGGGTTTTTCAGACCTTATATTTTTCCCTAAATATGTAGTATATAGTAACACGCAGGAAAAAAGAAGAGTAGAATTTGTGTTAGGGGCTGGCTGGAAAATTCCTATAGGTTCATACAATGATTCAATGGTAACTTTCCGAGATACTGTTAACGGAATTGTTTATTATACAGCTGCCCCGCCTTCTTCTCAACTTACAACTGGCTCACATGATTTTATTTTTTATTCATTTTTCTTTAGAGGGTTTCCTAAAAGTAACTTCAGGCTTTTTGCAAACTCAGTATATATTAAGAAAGGATGGAATCCCCTAGGAGAAAAATTTGGTGATTATGCGAGCTTAGGTTTATTTGCTGGAAAAACATTTTTTGATAAACTTGGAGTCACACTTCAAGTTAAAGGAGAGTATATAGGAAAGTTAAAGTCTGCTAAGAATGTAGACTTGTTGGCTTTTTATAACGTTGATACTGCTTCAACTGGAAGCAGGGCAATTTTTATCACCCCACAAATTTCATATTCAATTAAGGCATTAACCATTTTTGCTCTCAGTGATTTTCCTATTTACCAATATGTGAATAAAGAGCAAATAGCTTCGCAATATCAATTTGCTATTGGGCTTGCTTATCGTTTTTTCACTACGAAAAGCATTATCCCTAAAGACGGAGCAGCTGTTTTCGCTTGCGAGATGGATTGCCCAGGCGGACAAAGCTCTAAGCCCGGCACTTGCAGGATGTGCGGAATGCAAATGAATAAAAAGGAAAAAAAATAAATTTCTTTTTTCATTTTTACCCAATTCATATTCTTTGTAATATTGGGATATGAAAACCACATCTACATTCCTCTTTATTTTTATTACATCCTATTTGTTTGCCCAGCTTCCCAATACGGACATTTGGATTTTAGATATCGTTGATAGTGCAGGAAGAGTTTCGTTACGAAATCCAATAAACTTAACAAACAGAACCGGTTATGACAATCAGCCGGCTTTCTCTCCAGATGGCAGTTACCTCTTATATACTTCTCAACCTACAGGCGAAACGCAAACAGATATATATAGGTGTGATTTTAAAACAAAAACCACTTCTCAAATTACTAAAACTACTACGAGCGAATACTCTCCAACGTTTATGTCCGATAAAAAATCTTTTTCGGTAGTGATGGTTGAAAAGGACTCTGCACAACGACTTTGGAAATATCCTTTAACTGGGGGGGAGGCAGTTTGTATTGCGAAAAATATTTCTGCAGTAGGATACCATAGTTGGATGAATAAAGATAGTCTTGCTGTTTTTGTATTAACTAAACCTTCTTTTACGTTGCAACTCTTCAATATAGCTTCTCAAAAGCCTACTACTATTGCGGATAGCATTGGAAGATGTATGCGAATGAAGGATGGGCTTCTATGGTATACAACCAAAGCAGGTCACTTTCAAAATGTTTATTCTTACTCATTTAATTCAAAGAAAGATTCTCTGCAAGGCGTTATTGAGAGTGAAGATTATGCTTTTTACAAACGCAAAACGGGCGTTGTAGGTCGTGAAGAGATTTGGTCTTTTTCAGACAGTTCCATTTTATATGGATTCATGAGTACATCCGGTGGTGCTCATGAGGTTAGTGACCTTTCTGTATATGGAATCACAAAACCTACGCGTATTACTATAAGTCCAGATGGAAAAAAATTAGCAATTGTTTCAAATAAGTAATTAATTAAAATATTTTTTATGAATTTCATTCCACAAGAAATTGATGATTTTTCTTTAGCACATTCTGACTTGGAGTTGGAAGTATTACAAAAATTAAATCGCGAGACGCATGTAAAGATGACGCTACCACAGATGCTTTCCGGTCATATGCAAGGCTTGATGTTGCAAATGTTCAGCAAGATGATTAGTCCTAAAAATATTTTAGAGATTGGTACATTTACTGGCTATTCCGCTATTTGCTTAGCACAAGGATTACAGCAAGGAGGTATGCTGCATACCATCGATGTAAATGAAGAGTTACAAGAGATTATACTTCGTTATGTGAAGGATGCAGGCTTAAAAGACAAAATAACGCTCCATATAGGCCCCGCTGTTAATATCCTCCCGACCTTAAATGAGTCCTTTGACCTTGTATTTATTGATGCAGATAAGGAGAACTATTCCAACTATTTTGACTTAGTATTTCCGAAGGTAAAACAAGGAGGGTACATTATAGCAGACAATGTGCTTTGGAGTGGTAAGGTGCTCGATTCCGCTATGAAAATGGACAAAGACACGAAAGCATTATTAGATTACAGCAAGAAAATTCAAGCGGATTCCAGTGTAGAAAATGTGCTTCTTCCCCTGCGAGATGGACTCATGATTTCCAGAAAAAAATAATTTTTTCATAGGGGGATTTTCGATTTCTCCTATGAAACTTATTAACAATCGCATTTCCCCTATGAAATGTGCCTAAAAAGGCTTTACTTTTGCTATGAAGTTAAACATTAAGTTAAACTTTATAAATTAAAAACAAAACAAAATGGCTACAAAAGCAAAAGCAAAAACAAAGGTAAAAGCAAAAACCAAAAGAAAGCCGAACGCAGCTTTCATGGCTCCATTAACTCCAAGCGCTAAATTAGCAGCAGTTACTGGTGCAAAAGCACTTCCACGTACTGAAGTTGCAAAAAAACTTTGGGCTTACATCAAGAAGAACGATCTTCAAGATAAGAAGAACAGACGCAACATCAATGCGGATGATACACTAAAAGAAATTTTTGGTGGAAAGAAAACTGTTAGCATGTTTGAAATGACCAAATTGGTTAGCAAGCACCTAAAGAAGTAATCTTTTACTTTTTGCTAGTAAAGGCGGATTAAGAAATTAATCCGCCTTTATTATTTTGTGCGCCTTGGTAATCCCCTTACTATTTGTCTTCAGAAAATATACTCCGTTCGGTTTGTTAGACAGATCTACTTGAGTTTGTGTTTTCACATTTTGATCTCCTAGTGAGTGTATTTTTTCACCGTAGATAGTATATAATTCCCAATCAAATGATGCATTGTTGCTGGCAGCAATATCGAAAACTCCTTTTGAAGGATTTGGAAAAACGGCATATGTTGTTTCTAATAAGTTATTCGATGCTATTGAAGCTGTAAGGCAAGTACCTGGCAAATTAGCATCCATCCAATTAAGTCGATTTCTAATCCATGATTTCATTCTGTCAATTTCAGCTTGATAGGTGGCTGGATATGGAGTAGGGTTGGGCCATACATATGTACCTAATATGGGCCAGGCAGAAAAATTTCTAGTCATAGGTACAGCTAAAAGAGTAGCCATGGAATCCAAGTAATTATTAATATATCCTGTATCTAGCACAGTGCTTCTTAATGCAAGCCAACGGCATTTTAATTTGCTTGTAAAATTTGGGTCGGTCATAAAACGATCCCACCAAAAAGGAATTTGCCATCCATCGTTCGGACAAACATTTCCAAATTTATAAGCCCAATTGCTGTAGCTAGGGCTGCCACAATAATTTGCATTTAACCAAGCAATGTCAAAATCCCAAGGAGGACCAATAGCAAGCTTACCTCCTTTGCTATATTTATCTTTATACAAAAATGTACTTATTCGATACCCATCTATATTGCTGCTAATTTCATTTAATATGAAGTAATCAATAAATGTATTCACCTTACAATATTTTACATATCCAATGGCAGTATCTGCAAAATTGGGACCAGAAAGTGCAGTTTCAAAACTATCTACATACTGCTGAATGTATGTTTTTTGTTGTGGAGTTATTGAATCTGGATCTGGATAATCATACTGGTATTTTATAGTTTGCCCGCTGGAGCTAACTGCAGGGGCGAAAGGAGAAGTCCATCCTACTAAACTATTGCCCGTTGTTTTATCTATTTTAATAATATAGCCACCAGTTAAAGAATCTCCTGCATTTTCCCAAGTGCCAAGTTTTGCAATATTAACTCGGTTTGCATCGCGTTTAATTTTTTCCATTAATACATATACGCCCATATACTTTCCATTAATAACCAATTCGCAAAAACGAGTTCTTGCTGCATACCTGCCAAAGTCGTTATACAATTTATAGGACAGCACATTTCTTAAATGTGTTTTATCTGTATACGATGCGCTTAAAATCCAATCGTGCTCATTGGGCATACCTAAAATTACGGTATCATTTTTATTTCCCAAAGCATCTCTGGTCTCAAAGCCATAACTCTTTTTTGGAAATCCTTGGGAAGAAGAGCCTCTGAATTCTATCGCAATTTTTCCTTTGTAATTATTATGCGGGTTTGTCAAATAATTTTTTACTCCTACGCCATTATATATTATTCCCATATCGCAAGTAATCTTTGGCTCGTCAACAATTGTTTGATTGTTTGTATTTATTACAACTATTGGTAAATATGAAGAATCAACTTGTATGGCAGTAGCTGGACTGTTGCTAAACTTAAGCCTCCAGTTAACCACGCTGCCAGTATTATTTCCAGTATTATTATCATCATCATATACACGCAGTTTCCAGATACCATTTCCATTTAAGCCATTGTTTAATAAAGATAATTTTTGCTCTGGTCTATAACTACCATTAAAAGGTGCTGTTCCGTTTGTAATAAGCGTTGTTGCATCTTGCCTAAAACAAATAGTTATATAATTATCTCCTGTTCCTCCATTATCTGTAGTAAGCTCCACTCTTGTTCCGCCTGGCGATTCTAAATAAATGTCAAGGTCGTTGTCTTTAATATGCGTAATATTTATGCAGGCTTCTTCTAAACCATATGCATTGTTAAGAAAGGGAGGGTTTAACGTGCTTATATTTAATAAAAAATAGGTGGTATCTAAGTTATCAGAGATAGCTCCTCCGGTGCCCGTAAAAGTTTGTGCTTGAATAGCTATAGTTAAAAATAATGCGTTTAGGAAGAGTGTAGTTTTTTTCATAAAAAATAAAAAAATCCTTGTTTTCTTAGAACAAGGATTTTAGAAAATGAGAATTGAATTTATTTGCTAATAGTAAACTTTCCAGACCTAAGTGATGCGCCATCAACGTTATTTAAGCTATAGGAATATACACCCGATACTAAGTTTGTAGTTTGTAATGTCCAGGTTTTTAGTTTTAATGGATGAGATTGATCAACTTGGGTAGAAGAAATAACTTCTCTGCCCATCACATCAAAAACTATAACCGACACACTTTCCAATGCATCGGAAGTAATTGAAATGTGATCGGTTGCAGGATTAGGGTAAACGATAACACCACTAGAAGAGGAATGTTCGTTTACGTTGTTGTACCCAGAAAAGGACAAGTCATCTACCCAAAGTGTACTTCCGGCAACACCACAAGTGTTGGTAGCTAAGCAGGATGCGCTGAATCCAAGTATCATAGAGTCCGGAATAACAGTTGAGAACGTAGGGTCATAGGTTAGGGTAAAAGTAGATAGTGTATAAGCAGATGCAGCTGTTTTAATTACAATACCACCAATTGCAATGGTATCTCTTTTTGCACCATTCCATTTAGTAAGGACCACTCCGCAAGAAGCGCTATCACTTGCCATTGGAGTATATTTATGCCAAAAGGTACAGGTTGTAGGTCTAGCAGTATATGGAAATCCGGATATAAGTTTTAAAGGAGATAGTTGCACTTTCCCAACAAATGCAACGCCAGTAGGATCAGGTAATTGTCCGCCCGAAGGATCATTAACAACGTCAACCGTAACTATTTTCATAGCGTAAGTTCCTCCATGGGCTTCGGTGCCAGTTACTTTAAATACCGAGGTGCTATTTCCTGGAGAAACAAAAGAAACAAGCTGATTTCCGGTTACCCAATTGGTAGGCTCTTCAGGAACGGATATTGTACCATTATTCATGGTTGTCCAACTTTCAAAATCCATAGTTGGGTTTTGTGCGAATGCGCAAAAGCTAGTTCCGGCAGCAATAATTGAGAGTAAAAGTTTTTTCATATTTTATTATTTAATATAGCCTCAAAGATATGAACTAAATGGGTTTTTACAAATATTTTTAAGCATTTTATTTATTGGACAATAGACTTTAATTAAATTATGCGCTTATATTTGTCCTTTCTTAAAAGCAGAAATTTCATGAAACGAATAGTCATTATTGTCTTCGTGGTAGTTGTAGCCGGCATTGGAGGATATTTCCTAATCAATGGTGGATTTAATAAAATGTTAGGTGGCAAAGACATTAGCGAAGGAGTTATTGAATACGACATTACGTATCCTAAGCTTGACCCCAAAAGTATGATGGTTTCTGGTATGCCCAATCAAGCTTTTTTGCGATTTAAGAATAATAATATGTCCAACGATATGTCAGGAATGATGGGTTTAATTAGCATTACATTTATTTCAAATCACAGTACTAAATCTGTTGAGCAACGACTAACTCTTATTAATAAAAAATACTCTTCAACTATTAATAAAGAAGATTTATCCAGATTAAATGATTCTTACGTTAGTTCATTTGAAAAAGGGTCTACCGTGCAACAAATTGCAGGTTTTCAATGCAAGGAAGCAAAGGTTAAACTTTTAGATGGAGAAGAGATTAAGGTGTTTTATACGAATGATATTGGTATTGAAAATCCTAATTGGTCTAACCCTTATAACAAAATTGATGGTGTATTAATGGATTTCCAGATGGAGCGTTATGGGGTTGTTATGCACCTTAGGGCAAAATCAGTTGTAGCACAAAAAATTGAAGATGAGGCTTTTCATCTTCCTGCAGATTCGTCTGAGTATAAAAGAATTGATTTTATTGAACTTGAAAAAATCCTTGAAGAGCTGAATCCTGGCTCAAATTAAGTAATACTATTTTTTTACTTTCTTCGTTATCAAAAGTAACATCAGTTAGGTGCTTGCCTTCTTTTTAACATGCATTCGTTAACAAGTAATCACTTTAGATAAGCTAGGTCGCTTGATTGCGTTTTATTTTTGATGAATACCAAAGTCTTTGTAATAAAGAGGTTATTGGAGTGTAATCCTATATTAATCATTTTGCCATGGCGGAAGAAGAAATAATTGTGACCAATAAATTTAAAAAAGCTAGGAACGAATTCAGAAAATCTCGCTTAGAGAAAGACGAAGTAGAGGTTAATGAGGATTTCGAAATTGAAGAAGATGTTGATGGAGCAGAGGATAATACTGATCAGGAAAATGTTACAGGAGAAGAAGCCACTCCTAAAAGAAAAAAGAGAGTGCCTAAGGTAAAGGTCAGTCCCTTACAACCCGTCATAAATGTAGTAACAGATCCAAGACTTCAACGTATAGCAGGGCTTGCCCTTTTTCTTTCTTCATTTTATTTAGCGGTTGCATTTACTTCGTTTTTGTTTACTTGGAAAGCTGATCAAGACAAGGTGATGGGCTCTTGGGTTGAATTATTTTTCCCTAGCGAAGAATTAAGTGCTACGGTCGGATCTATGGAAGTAGAGAACTGGCTTGGAAAAGTTGGCGCAATCGTCTCTCATTTATTTATTCATAAGGGCTTTGGGGTGGCTTCATACTTTTT
The DNA here is from genome assembly GCA_964481195.1 of uncultured Bacteroidia bacterium. Taxonomy (GTDB): domain Bacteria; phylum Bacteroidota; class Bacteroidia; order Palsa-948; family Palsa-948; genus Palsa-948. The sequence goes on from CAYZTB010000009.1 coordinate 73,299, forward strand.
TGTAGTATTTTCTTTTTTAGCAGGATTCAGAGTTCTTTTCAAAACATCACCTTTTGCATTACGTACTTTTTTTAAACGATCTGCTTTTGTAATGTTGTGGAGTTCTTTAGCGTTAGGCTATTTTTTTCATAACGATTATTTTTATTTGGGCGGAACATTTGGATATCAAACAAGCCTTTGGTTAAACCAGTCTGTTGGATTTATTGGAACCGGGTTCTTAATGGTGTTTTCAATTTTTGGATTTATGGCTCTCTCTTACAACTATGCTTTTGATTGGTTAAGAAGCAAAGAGTCGGAAGCGGCAATGGAATCGCTTGACACCATGGAGAAAAACGAAACCATCCCAGCTAATGTTTCTGTAGAAGTGTTATCCGTTCAGCATATTGATGATAAAGAAGTTGAGCAAGTTGTTGATCTTCCTTTAGAAGTATCTATACATGAGGCGGAGGTTCCAGCAGAGGAACTGCCTGTAAGTTTTGAAATGGTTCCTGAAGTTCAAGAGGAAAAAGAAGAAGAAAAAGAGGAGGACGATGAAAATGTGTTGTTTACTGTTTCTCAAAAAGAAAAAGAAGCAATTAAAACAGAAGAGTCTGAAGATGATTTGACCACTTTTGGAGATTTTGATCCAACCTTAGAGCTGTCGGATTATCAAAAACCTTCTGTTGATTTATTAAAAGATTATGGTGTTAGTGAGTCAAGCGTTAATCAAGAAGAACTTGTTACCAATAAAGATCGAATTGTTAGTACGCTAAAAAATTTCGGAATAGAAATTTCTAAGATTAAAGCGACTATTGGACCTACCGTTACGCTTTATGAAATCATTCCTGCCGAAGGAGTTCGAATTTCTAAAATTAAAAACCTGGAAGATGATATTGCGCTTTCTCTAGCAGCTTTAGGAATACGTATCATAGCGCCAATGCCTGGGAAAGGAACTATCGGAATTGAGGTTCCTAATCAGAATCCTGAATTAGTTTCGATGCGATCCATTGTGGCGTCAGAAAAATTTCAGAGTACAACTTTTGAATTGCCTTTTGGACTAGGTAAAACTATTTCGAACGAAACATTTATAGCAGACTTAACCAAAATGCCTCACTTGCTTATTGCCGGTACGACTGGACAGGGTAAGTCGGTAGGGTTAAACGTAATTCTTACTTCTTTACTTTATAAGAAACATCCTGCGCAAGTAAAATTTGTGTTGATAGATCCAAAGCGAGTGGAGCTTACGCTTTTCAATAAAATTGAAAGACACTTCTTGGCTAAGCTGCCCAATACAGATGACGCAATCATTACGGATACTACCAAAGTGATTCATACATTAAAATCGCTTTGTATGGAAATGGATGATCGCCTTACTTTGTTTAATACTGCCATGGTGCGTAATATTAAGGAGTACAATGCAAAGTTTATTGATAGAAAATTAAATCCAAAGAAAGGGCACAAATTTTTACCGTACATCGTAGTAGTGGTAGATGAGTTTGGAGATCTTATTGCACAGGCAGGAAAAGAAATAGAAACTCCACTTACCAGATTAGCTGCAGTGGCCCGTGCAACGGGAATACATTTAATTATTGCAACGCAGCGTCCATCAGTAAACGTTGTAACAGGATTGATTAAGGCAAATTTCCCTGCCCGTATTGCTTTCCGAGTTCAATCAAAAATTGATTCACGAACCATTTTAGATATAGGCGGTGCGGATCAACTGATTGGAAAAGGAGATATGTTATTCTCGCTTGGTAGTGAGTTAATCCGACTTCAATGTCCGTTTGTAGATACTCCTGAAGTTGATAGGGTTACTGAATTTATTGGTAACCAGCGTGCATACCCCGAAGCATATCAATTACCGGAATATGTAGATGAGTCGGCAGATACTGTAGACGATGTAAATGCTGCTGATCGAGATAGCATGTTTGAAGAAGCAGCTCGTATTGTTGTTACTCACCAACAAGGATCTGCTTCATTGCTACAGCGTAAACTAAAGCTGGGCTATAACCGTGCTGGGCGTATTGTAGATCAATTAGAGGCTGCGGGCATTATTGGCCCTTTTAAAGGAAGTAAGGCACGAGAGGTTCTTATAAAAGATCCTGTATCTTTGGAACAATTATTGTCTAAAGCCTTAAGAAGCGTTGATGGAATGGGTGATGGTGAGCCATTAGCCTAAAAAACGCTAATAAAATCAACATTATGACTAAAAATACAGCAATTACAGCAGGACTTCTATTATTGATTTTTACATCAGTTTTTGCTCAGCAAGCCAAAGAAGTTGTAGATCAGAAGGCAAAAGCTATTTTGGATGAAGTGGCAGCTAAGACTAAAGCGTATACTTCCATTAAAACTGAGTTTGAATCTTCAGCCATTAAAAAGGTGTCAAATACAGAAACTAAAGTCTCTGATACTCAAACAGGCACTCTTCAGCTGAAAGGAGAAAAGTATAAGTTAGAAATTAAGGGTCAGGTTATTATTTGTGATGGAAAAACTCAGTGGACGTATATTAAAGAATCCAACGAAGTGCAAGTAAATAATGCTCCAGACCCAGACGCAACAGATACGCCCAGCCCTATCAATATTTTTACACTATATGAAAAGGGGTACAAGTATAAATTTGAAAAAGAAGATGTGTCCAACGGAGTAAAGGTGAATGTGGTGTCATTGTTTCCTTTAGCGCCCGACAAAAAATCATTTCATACTATAAAACTTTCAATAGATAAAGTAAAAAAGCAAATTGTTTCGGTGGAAATCATTAATAAGAATGGTACTTCAAATATTATTTTAGTGAAAAAGTTTGTGTCCGATTCTGAGATGCCGGATGCGATGTTTACCTTTGATAAGGCCGAATATAAAGGCGTAGAGGTAGTGGACTTAAGAGATAATTAGATTTTAGTTTAGGCTCTAAAGGGAATAAAAAAACCTCCAAATATAATATTTGGAGGTTTTTTTATTGAAGTATGGTAAAGCCTTAATCTTAATATTCATCTTCGTTAAAAAAGAAATCTTCTTTGGTAGGGTAATCAGGCCAAATATCATCAATGGATTCAAACACCTCTTCATCGTCTTCAATTTCTTGAAGATTCTCAATTACTTCCATCGGAGCTCCAGTACGCAATCCAAAGTCAACAAGTTCGTCTTTGGTAGCAGGCCAAGGGGCGTCCTCCAGGTAAGATGCTAATTCAAGTGTCCAGTACATTTTTAAAGATTTTATTTATGAAACAAATGTCTAATTTATTTTTGATTTTTATCAAATCGTGCGCGAAGATAAAAATTTCCAATACTAAAGCAAGAAATACTAAAGAAATTTTATGGAGTTTTTATCCCCCTTAAAAGGATGGTTTCCAAGGGATTTCCTCTGCTTGTAAGTCTTGTGATAGCTTGCGGGAAAGGACAAAAAGGTAATCTGAAAGGCGGTTGAGGTATTTGATAATAAGGTCTTCTACTTTTTCGGACTGGGCAAGATTTACAGCACATCGTTCGGCTCTGCGGCAAATACAACGTGCAATGTGACAATAAGAAACAGTGGTATAGCCACCGGGCAAAACAAAGGATTTCATCTCCGGCAATACTTCATTCATTTTATCAATTGCTTTTTCAAGTACAACAACATCTTCTTCCTTTATATCTGGAATTTTAATTCCTGACTTGGATGGATCAGATGCAAGGTGAGAGCCAATGGTAAACAACCTATCCTGAATGTGAATCAATAAATCTTTTGATTGTGCATCAATTTTCTGATCGCGAATTAAACCTATCCAGGAATTCAGCTCATCCACTGTACCATAGGACTCAATACGTATATGTGATTTTGGAACACGCGTTCCACCTAAAAGGGAAGTTTCGCCTTTATCGCCTTTTTTAGTGTATATCTTCATTAAGCAGATTGAGTTGCTTTGGAAACTATGAGAATATTTTCATTTCTTGTATCAGATTCTATTAGCCCATCTTTTAGACGAATGATACGATGCGCATGCTGAGCAATATCTTCTTCGTGAGTAACTAGAATGATGGTGTTTCCTTGCTTGTGAATTTCCTCGAACAAGCCCATAATTTCCTCGGATGTTTTAGAATCTAGATTTCCGGTTGGCTCATCTGCCAAAATGATAGAAGGCGTATTTACAAGTGCCCTTGCTACAGCAACACGTTGTTTTTGTCCTCCCGATAGTTCGTTGGGTTTATGCTTTACTCGGTCACCAAGGCCAACATGTTCCAACGCTTGCATAGCTTTTTCAATTCTATCTTTTTTATTTATGCCAGCATAAACTAAAGGAACAGTAACATTTTCTAAAGCAGAAAGTCTAGGCATAAGATTAAATGTTTGGAACACAAAGCCAATTTCTTTATTTCTTATTTCTGCTAGCTGATCATCGCTCATGCGAGCAACAGAATGTCCGTTCAAAATATATTCTCCTTTAGATGGCGTATCTAAACACCCTAGCGTATTCATCAAGGTAGATTTACCCGAACCGGAAGGACCCATTAAGGCCACATATTCATTTTTGAAAATCTCCATCGTAACCGAGCGCAGGGCATGAATTGTTTGTGTGCCTACTTGATAGGAACGACCAACGTCCTTTAGCTGAATGATGGATTTCATGTACGACAAAGGTATTTATTTCTTGCAGAGATAGATAGGCTCTAGTAAGGTGCTATTGTTAATTTTTCACAAAAAATAATTTGCCACAGATATAGCAGATTTGCACAGAATAATTCAGAAAAATATTAATAACGAATCACAAAATGTTCTTTTGCTCTTTCTTTTCTGAAAAATACAAGGCCCAGAAAAAAAAGATCTATCGTAATGGTGACTGCCGGATTCTTTTTTATCTCTTCCCAAGCATCCGCCATTTCATCGGACCAGTTTATGTCGTCAAAAATGAGGATTGTATTTTCATTTGCATGTGCTAGGAATTGTTTAAAGTAATTTAGAGTAGGAGTTTTTTTGTGATTTCCATCTATAAATACAAGTAGGCAATTTGTAGTAGGAAGTAGATTAAGAACAGCAGGTAGTGTGTTGTCGAAATTACCAACTATAGTATTTATGTTTTTTAATCCAAGAGCTTCAAAGTTCATTTTTGCTTCAGCAGAAGTATTAGGGCAACCTTCTAGAGTAATTACGTTGGCATGTGGATTTGCAGACGCAAGATAAGCGGTACTTATCCCTAAGGATGTTCCCAGTTCAATAATCCTGTCTGGCTTAAAGCGATTTGTTATTCTAAAAAGCAACTGTCCGTATTTGGAATTTTTAGCAGCACGTTCAGCAATTTCGTAAATAAAACGTTTTCCAGATTTACCCGCTCCTAGGTCTGTTACATCAATTTCTTTTTTGGAAATAAGAAGTTTTCTTCTAAGTAGTTCAATTTTATCGAAAGCATAATAGCTCCCTTTTTTATTTATCACTTCATAATAAAGCTCATAAACAAATGGGGAATGAATGCCATGAGCAGTTTTTGCCGAAAATAGATACTTGAAATACTTAAAAATGAATTTGAACTTTTTCACAAAGCAAAGGTAATAAATCGTGACCTAAATATTGCCTGCGTTTTCTTTGTCCGACCTAAAGGGTTCCTTCGGAGTGATTCTTTGTGGTTAAAGGCTGTTTTTGCAAGGACGTATAAAAGCGGAAACCACAAAGTGCGCAAAGATACAGTCCGCAAAGGTCGCAAAGAAAACCAAACCTTAGAATTGACACACTTACCTAAAATTTATACATTTGGTACAATGAAAAAATCAATAATTACTCTATTTGCTGGCGCGCTTATTAGTGCTGCTTCAGCCCAAACAAAACCCATGGAAAATTTCGCACTTGTCATACACGGTGGAGCAGGCACTATTCTTAAAGAGAATATGACGCCAGAGTTAGAAAAGCAATATCAAGATAAATTAACCGAAGCCTTAAATGCCGGTTATGATATTTTGGCAAAAGGCGGCACTTCCTTAGATGCTGTTGAGGCGGCAATAAATATTATGGAAGATTCGCCTTTATTTAATGCGGGCAAAGGAGCAGTTTTTGCAAACGATGGAACTAATTCCATGGATGCAAGTATTATGGAAGGGAAAGAGCTTAAGGCAGGAGCAGTAGCAGGTGTTCATACTATTCGAAATCCTATAGATGGTGCCAGAGCTGTAATGGAAAAATCACAACATGTTATGCTATCTGGCGATGGAGCTGATAAGTTCGCTAAGGAGCAAGGTTTAAAAATTGAAGACCCCAAATATTTTCTAGAAGAAAAGCGTTGGAAACAATTTCAAAAAGTAAAAGCGGATGATGAGTTGAAGTTGGATCACTCCTCAGATACTTCTGGTTCTATTTTAGACATTGAGTTTGGAGAAGGAAAGAAATTCGGAACGGTGGGTTGCGTTGCACTAGATAAGTACGGCAATTTAGCAGCCGGAACATCTACAGGTGGCATGACCAACAAAAAATGGGGTAGGATAGGAGATTCTCCCGTAATTGGTGCAGGTACTTATGCCAATAATAAAACTTGTGGTGTTTCTTGCACCGGTCATGGGGAATATTTTATTCGCAATGTGGTTGCTTACGATGTATCTGCGCTGATGGAATACAAAGGACTAAGTGTTGAACAGGCAGCCACCGAAGTAGTGATGAAAAAGCTCAAACCAATTAATGCAGAAGGAGGACTTATTGCCATGGACGCCAAAGGAAATATTGCCATGCCTTTTAATACTTCAGGTATGTATCGTGCCTACAGGAAGAAGGATGGAAAGCCCTGGATAGGGATTTATGGGAGCGATAAATAATATGAGATCTGTGGGACTTGAATGCTGACGTTCCAGTCAGCATCCTGACCACAGCGTCAGGGCCAACAAATAACTTTGAAGAAAACTGAGAGTAAAAACGATGTGGGATCTGTGGGACTTGAACCCACGACCCCTACCTTGTCGAGGTAGTGCTCTAAACCAACTGAGCTAAGATCCCTAGATGCAAAAAAGACAGCCTTACGACTGTCTTTTTTTATAGTTGTGGGAGCCGAGGGGCTCGAACCCCCGACCCTCTCGGTGTAAGCGAGATGCTCTGAACCAACTGAGCTAGGCTCCCTAAAAGGAGTGCAAATATAAAAGATTTATAATAGCAAATAAGCCTAATTAAAGGGCTTCCGCTACAACAAAGGCACTTCCTGTAATTAACACAAAATCATCTTTACTAGCATTTTTTTGGGCAGCGTTAATCGCTTGTTTGACCGAAGGATAAGTATTTCCTTTTAGTTTCATTTTTTTTGCTTTTTCGGCAAGAATGTTTTCATCTAATGCTCGGGGAATTTTTGCTTTGCAGAAATAGTAAGTTGCTTTTTTAGGAAGTAACTTTAAGATATTATCAATGTCTTTATCGTTTACTGCACCAAATACAATGTGAAGTTTTTTGTAAGAAGTGCTTTTTACTTGCTTAAAAACTTCTTTTATTCCTGATTCGTTATGTGCAATATCTGCAACCACTAATGGTTTCTGTTTTAGAATATCCCACCTGCCCCTGAGCCCTGTAAGTTTGCGAACATTTTTTAGACCTCTTACAACAGATTTATTGGAAATAGCAAATCCTAGTTCAGATAATAATTCAGAAGCAAGAAGTGCGGTTGGAATATTTTTATTTTGATAGCTGCCTTTTAAATCACATTCAAGAGACTGGGTTTGGCTTGGGTTAATAAAATCTTTGGTAAATAGGAGTAATGCTTTTTCAGCCTTAGCCTTATCTTTAAATACCTTTACCACGCTGAGCGGAGTCGAAGCGTGCTTTTCGCTTATAATGACAACTCCATTTTTTTTGATTATACCCGCTTTTTCAGAGGCAATTTTAGGCAAGGTGTTTCCTAAAAATTGCTGGTGGTCGTAACTGATGTTAGTAATGATGGACAGTAAAGGATCAATCACATTGGTAGAATCTAGCCTTCCACCTAAGCCGGTTTCAATAATGGCAATATCAACTTTTTCTTTTGCAAAGTAATCAAAAGCTAACCCAACGGCCCATTCAAAAAAAGAAGGCTCAATTTTCTCAAATCCTTTTTTGTGCTTTTTGACAAAGCCAACCACATACTCTTTTGAAATCATTTTCCCATTAATGCGAATACGCTCCCTAAAATCTTTTAAGTGAGGAGAGGTGTACAGTCCAACTTTATATCCCGAACTTTGTAACACAGCAGCAATCATGTGTGATACAGATCCTTTGCCATTTGTTCCGGCAATATGTACGGAGAGAAATTTTTTTTCCGGATTGCCCAGCATTTTGCAAATAGCAAGGGTGTTATCTAAGTTTGCTTTATAGGCAGCAGCACCAATGCGCTGAAACATGGGTAGGCGAGTGTAGAGGTAGTTGAGAGTTTTGGAGTAGGGCATAAGTAAATAGGGCAGATGGCAAATATAAAAAGGTTAAGGGAATATGTAAAAAGGTAGAAGGCAAATGGCAGATAGGAGTGTTTATCTGGTGAGTTTTTCTGATGAGGATTTTTTAATAGCTCCAAATATTTTTTTCAATTCTGTTCCTTAAGAGAGAAGGGTGTCTAATTCTTTCTTGTAAGATTCTTCCGGGAATAATTCCTGTAATACTCTAATCCAATAAACACTTTCTCGCGCTTCCTTGAAGCAAATTGATATTTTGTGGGTAAAATCTCTTTTGGATATTGCTCCTTGAGCTTCTTCGTAATTTGAGCCAATAGAGGTGGAAGATCTTGCTAGCTGACTTTTTGGTACACGGTCTATGTAGCTTTCAGGAAGTTTTCTTAAAAACTTTAAGGTAGTAACCCCAAATAAAAAGGTTCTATCAAGCAGTTGTTGCGCTTTTTCAATCATTCTAATCTATTAAATAGGCTTTCTTATTTTTTGCTTTTTTTCCTCTTCCTCTTTGCCATTTTCATTCTTCCCTCTGCCTTTTCTCTTGCCTTCTGCCCTTTGCCTTTTTTATTCTTCTCTCTGCCTTCTGCCTTTCCCCCTTCTGCCTTATTATAAAATTATCCTTCCAATTTCTTTCGAAAAAGCATTCTTAGCCTGATCCAGCATTTTCTTTTTTGCTATCAAAATCATCAAATCATCATCATTGCTAGCGTTTTCAATTTCTTTTTGGGTTTCATGTATCAAGGCCATGACGTGTTTTATCTTGAGCGAATAAATGGAATCATCTGCCGTAACCTTTAATACATCTTCTTCTTTTGCAATTTGTATTCCGTGTTTTTTCTCCCAGTCTGAAATGGTGTAGGGAAAGGTTGTAAGGTCAATAGCAATGCCAGAGATTTCTGGATTTTGATGATGAATAAAATATTCAATAGCAAAACTTTCGCCAGCATTTATTAAAGTTACAAACTCATCGTAAATTTTTTGATAGCTAGTATTTTGAAACTTAATGTCATCTACCGATAAATGCTCGTACATATATTGTGCAATGGTAGTGCTAAGAGTTTCTTCTGATGTATTGCCGGATTCATCTTCGGTTTCTGAGATATATTGTATGGTTTTATTTCCATAAGATAACATCAAGCGTATCACTTCTTTTTCATGTGGCTCGGAAGAATCAGCATCGGAATCTACCGGTTGAGGCACGGGAGGATTTTCCAAATCAATTACTTCCTCAAAATAGGGTTCGTTACTTCTCTTCGAATATTTTTTTCTTAATGACTTATTTAATTCCGTAAGCAACGCTTGCTCATCCATCTTCATAATCTTACTGCATTCCTGAATAAAAACAGTTCGAGTTATGGAATTGGGTATTAAAGCAATGCTCTCTACAATTTGCTGAATGAGTGTTGCTTTTTTTATCGGGTCGTTATCAGTTTCGGAGTATAAAAGCTGCGTTTTAAAACGGATAAAATCTGTTGTGTTATTTCTGATATATTCCTGTAGTTCTGATTCACTGTGTTTTCTAGAATATGAATCAGGATCTTCGCCTGCTGGAAATAAAATAGCACGGACATTCAATCCTTCCTCTAAAATCATATCTATCCCTCTAAAACTTGCTTTGATTCCTGCAGGATCTCCATCGTACATGATGGTGATGTTGCTTGTATATCTTTTAATGAGTCGCACTTGCTCAGCAGTAAGCGAAGTGCCCGAAGATGCCACCACATTTTCTATACCTGCCTGGTGTAATGAGGTTACATCGGTATATCCTTCAACGAGGTAGCAATTATCTTTTATAGAAATTTCTTTTCTTGCAAAAGGCATTCCGTATAATACATTGCTCTTATGATAGATTTCGGTTTCGGGGGAGTTAATGTATTTTGCCTTTGCATCTTTTCGTAATGCTCTTCCTCCAAAACCAATAACTCTTCCGGTTATATTGTGAATTGGAAACATTACTCGTCCGGCAAAACGATCGTAATGTCGTGCAGGTTTTGCTGAAGGCGCCTCTTCGGAGTTGGGTTCCGACTGTTGTCCGGATTCTACACGAATGGTCAGCCCGGCCTTCACTAAGTAATCTATGTTGTAGCCTTCTTTGGTTGCTGCATCTGTAAAAACGGTGCTTCCTTCGGGAGAGTATCCTAGTTGAAAGCGATTAATAATCTCGTCAGACAACCCACGCTCTTTGAAATAACTCAGACCAATAGATTTTCCTTCGCTGGAATTGTGAAGTGAATCGGTAAAATATTTTTGAGCGTAATTGCAAACCACATATAAACTTTCGCGCTCCGATTCCTGCTTTTTTTCTTCTTCAATGTTTCGGTCGTACAGCTCTTCAATTTCTATATTATATTTTTTTGCCAGGTAGCGTAATGATTCGGGGTAGGTGAGCTTTTCATGCTCCATGATAAAACTTACAGAGTCGCCACCTTTTCCACATCCAAAACATTTATAAATATTGCGCACCGGATTAACATTGAACGAAGGAGTTTTTTCATTATGAAAAGGGCAACAAGCAGTGTAATTAACACCTCTTTTTTTAAGGGTAAGAAAATCTCCCACCACTTCTTCTATTCTGGAAGAGTCCTGAATACGTGCTATGGTAGGTTTGGAAATCATGACCTCTCCCTCTGTCTCCCTCTCCTCAAGAGAGGGAGGAGTTTGACTAAAGGGGCGTGAAGGTAAGAAATCTTGTGCTTAGGTTAGTGGGAATTTTGCTCCTATGCTGTTAAAACCTGCGGAAAACCAAGTAGTATAGTGGGAGGCTAAAGACTTATAAGTCAAGTAAATAGACCTCTTTCATAAGTCATAAAAGTTCAAAATTATAAATTCCACAGATAATTT
>CAYZTB010000010.1:0-81896 GCA_964481195.1 uncultured Bacteroidia bacterium
CCAATGGCAGCCTTTTTTTTTGAGGTTTTTCTACTAAGGTTTTGACTTAAGCTTGTCCTTAAATACTTTTTGAAATTTCTCCAGCTTAGGACGAATAACAAACTGGCAATAAGACTCTTCGCTGTTTTGATTATAATAGTTGGCATGATAATCTTCCGCTTTATAGAATTCTGTAAAAGGACTAATTTCTGTCACCACAGAACTATCGTATACCTTTTCCTTATTTAATCTACTCTTATACTCTTCAGACAATTGTCTTTGATTTTCGTTACGATAAAAAATAACTGATCGGTATTGGGTGCCAATATCATTGCCTTGTCTATTAAGTTGCGTAGGGTCGTGCGTTTGCCAAAAGGCGGCAAGCAATTGATCAAAAGAAATTTTTTCAGGGTTAAAATACACATTACAAACCTCTGCGTGACCCGTTGTTCCTGTGCAAACTTCCTTATATGAAGCATTTTTAACATGACCTCCTGAAAATCCGGACTCAACTTTAAGCACGCCTTCCAAGATTTGAAACTGGGCTTCAACGCACCAAAAACATCCTGCCCCAAATGTTGCAACTTCAACTTTATTTTCTTTTTCCATCCTAATAATGTAATCTGATTGTTCTTCTGTTTTTATGGTATCTGCCTGATGAGCACATGATATTAATGAAAACGACAGTGTAAATATATTAATTACAAGACCTTTTAATTCTTTCATCTAAAAAAAATTAAATTACGCATAGCTCCTATAACGCATTATACTATGATTTGTTATGTTAAATACTGTTAAAATACTATGCGAAGTTCAAAGAAATCTCAAAGTCTTCCTCGTCCAAAATTCGTATCATTGTATTCAAATATTTTATATGAGAAATTTAACTTTTATTGCACTATTTGCATTGTTATTTACTTGCTTTTCAGTCGGTATATTGTCTGCCCAACCTAAAACCAGAACTTATATTTACGATCCCTTATTAGCCCCTCGAGAGCACGTAGTGGATTTTCAACATCTGAAACTTGAAGTTTCATTTGAGCCACAAATAAACTTAGTGAAAGGTAAGGTTACTCATTCTTTTATTTCTCTCAGACAAAAACTTGACTCCATCGTATTAGACGGTGTTAATATGAAAATAAAAGAAGTTTTATTTGATGGAAAAGTAGCAAAGTATAATACCGATAGCCTTCATGTAATTGTTTATACTCCTTCATTGGCTTGGGATCAGAAAGGCACTATCACCATTACTTATGAAGCTACCCCACGCAAAGGACTCTATTTTATTGGCTGGAATGACAAAACTGAAATCTGCAGAAGACAAATTTGGTCGCAAGGACAAGGAATAGACAACCGCAATTGGATACCCATGTATGACGAGATGAACGATAAGACTACCACAGAAATGATTGTAACTTTTGATACCGCCTATAAAGTACTTTCTAACGGAAAAAGGATTGAGAAAAAAATAAATAAAAATGGAACTTACACCTGGCATTATAAAATGAGCCACCCATTTTCTCCTTACCTTATCATGGTTGGAATTGGGAAATATGATATCAAAGAAACTAAATCTCTTTCTGGAGTTCCTATAAATCTTTGGTACTATCCAGAGTGGAAGGACAGAGTGGAAGCTACCTATAAGCACAGCGAAAAAATGGTAGACTTTTATGAGAAAGAAATTGGTATTCCCTATCCCTGGGAATCGTATTCTCAAATTCCAGTACAGGATTTTATGTATGGAGCAATGGAGAATGCAACGGCTACCGTATTTGGCGATTTTTTCTTTGTAGATGAACGTTCGTACTTAGGGAGAAATTATGTTAGCGTTAATGCACATGAATTAGCCCATCAATGGTTTGGCGATTACGTTACTGCACGAAGCGATGCACATCATTGGCTTCAAGAAAGTTTTGCAACCTACTACAACTGGCTTTTTGAGAGAGAAGTTTTTGGACAAGACCATTTTGATTGGGGTCGCAGAGGTGCGCAAACAAATTCACTGGACGAATCTCTTAAAAACAATATGCCGGTTGCTCATAGCGAAGCAGGTTCCGTACGCCATTACCCAAAAGGAGCTTTTGTACTGAACATGCTTAAATATGTTTTAGGAGGGCGAGAGGTATACAACCGATGTATTAAAACCTATTTACTACAACACCCTTACGGCAATGTTGACACCAGAGACTTAATGGTAACCTGCGAAGAGATTACAGGCATGGATCTAAATTGGTTTTTTGAAGAATGGATTTTTAAGGGAGGAGAACCATCCTACAAAGTAACTTTCAGGGATGTTACTATAGATGCAAAAGGGAAGAAACCTGGCAGGTACGCAGAATTTATAGTTAAACAAACACAAGAGTTGACTGAGTTTACTGGACTACCAAGCTCAGGAAGTAAATCTAAAAATAGTGTGAACGATGATCCATTTGTTCAAGCTACAAATAAAGATGAATATACACCTGCTGGATTATGGAAAATGCCCATTTGGTTCGAAGTTCATTATACAGATGGCACCGTTGACAAAAAAAAAATTTGGATTCAGAAATTATCAGAAACCATACAATTTGAAATACCGGAAAATAAAATTGTAGACTTTGCGCTTTTTGATCCAGACAATCAAATATTAAAGTCTGTCACTTTTGAAAAATCATTCGAAGCACTTAAATCACAAGCATCTAAAGCAAGCAGCATATTAGATCGACACGATGCATTGCACGCCATGTCAACAATTGACATCGAAAGAAAAAGAGATTTCCTTATCACATTCTACAATGCTGTTCCTGACAATAGTTTTTATCTTTTAAAAGGAGAAGTGATCAGACAATTATCTCAGGATGACGACAAAAAATCTATAGGCACCATTAGATCTGCTCTTACTGATAAAGATGTAAAAATCAGACAGTCGGTATTAGACAACATGAAAGTGCTACAACAAGAATTACTAACGGATGTAGAAAAATTGCTTAAAGATCCATCGTATGATGTAATCACAAATGTGCTTGAGTATTTATCCTTTGCTAATCCAGAAAAAATTCCATTTTACCTGGAACAAACAAAAGATGTGGAAGGTGCGCCCGGCAGAAATGTGAAAATGAAATGGCTGGAAATTGCATCCATGTCCAACGAAAAATACGTAGATCAGCTCATTAGTTTTGCAAGTAATACCTATGAATTCAGAACACGTGTAAACGCCATTACCTCTTTGAAAAAATTAAATTACCTGGATGTAAATGAAATCGAATACCTGGTAGATGCCATGCTAAGTGCAAATACACGACTTGCCGGACCTGCTGCTGCTGCATTAAAAAACTTTTATGAGCAGCTTCGATACAAAAGGCAAATTATCAATTACATTGAATCTAAAGAATGGAAAACATGGGAAAATGAAATAATAAAAGAAGTAGTAAAATAACGTGTTTATTTTATTACCAGAAATATGCATACTTATTTTTATCCTAATTGCCGATAACCACCCAGCATGAATTTTGTTTATCCGCAGTTTTTATTTGCCCTTTTAGCCATCAGCATTCCTGTAATTATACACTTATTTAATTTTAGAAGATTTAAAAAAGTATACTTTTCTGATATACGTTTTTTAAAAGATGTTAAAATTCAAACTCAAAACAGAAACAAATTAAAACATTTACTAATTCTTCTCTCCAGAATTTTAGCTGTTTCTTTTCTAGTGTTTGCTTTTGCTCAGCCTTTTATTCCATCAACAGATAAAAAATTTAATGCCGGCACTAAAGCAATTAGCGTTTACGTTGACAATTCGTATAGCATGGAAAATGTAAGTAAAAACGGCATACTCATAGATGAAGCTAAAAAAATTGCACACGAAATCGCACTCGCTCATTCACAATCTGACTTGTTTCAATTATTAACCAATAATTTTGAAGGCAAGCACCAACGGCTCGTAAATAGGGAAGAATTCCTAACTATGTTAGACGAAGTACATGTTAGTCCGTCTGTTAAGTTATTATCTGAAGTCACAAAAAGACAAAATGATATTTTATCTAAATCAGAATTAAATGACAAAAAAGTATATTTAATATCTGATTTTCAAAAAACAGTTTCTGATTTTGAAAATATCCAACAAGACACCCTGATTTCCACTACTCTCTTGCCCATTGATGCCAATCAATTCAATAATTTATTTATTGACTCCTGCTGGTTTACATCACCCGTACATCAGATAGATCAAAATCAAATCCTATTTGTTAGAATAAAAAATGTGTCCGAAAACACACTGGAAAACATTCCCATAAAACTCTTTTTAAACGATCAATTGAAAGCCCCCTATTCCTTTAACATGCTACCTAACGAAACGAAAGAGATTCAACTTTCATTTATTGTTAAAGAGTCTGGGATACAACAAGGAAAAATAGAAATTACAGACTATCCTGTTACGTACGATGATAAATTTTATTTTTCATTTAATATACAAAAACACATTTCTGTTACCTGCATAACTTCAGAACCATTAACTCTTGCTAATTCTACTTCACCATTTACTGCTGCTTCCTTGGATTCACCTAAAAAGTATCTCCAATCGTTGTATGGAAAAGATTCGCTATTTATTTTTACAATCAATAACGAGAATAATATTAACTACGCATCGATTGCAGAACAGCAAGTAATAATATTGAGTGAGTTAAAAGTAATCTCATCCGGACTATCACAAGAATTGATTCGGTATGTGCAAAATGGAGGCAGCCTGGTAGTGTTCCCTGCTACCGAAATTGACTCCACCTCCTATCGCTCCCTTTTATCAACATTAGAAATTAAGCATTTCACACGGATAGATACTACAAATAGCAATGTGTCATGGGTAAATAAAGAAAGTGAAATCTTTAAAGAAGTATTTGAAAATACTGCTTCTACAAAAAAAAATGAAAATGTTGATTTGCCACTTACACTGTCTCATTGGTCTTTTTCTGGCGCTCAAAAGACAAGCGAAGAAGTTTTATTGAAGCTAACTAATGGCGAGTCTTTTTTTTCTAAATGGAAATATAAAAAAGGCAGTGTATTCACTTCGGCTGTTTCGCTAAAAAACAGCTGGAGCAACTTATCCAGACATGCCATTTTTGTTCCACTTATGTACAACATTGCCTTGCATAGTCAGCCAGATGTGACTCTCTATTATACCATTGGTAGGAATGTAGCCATCAATGCATCTACAAAAAAAACTGGCGAATCCATCTTTAAAATAAAAAAAGAAAAGAGTAGCGCAAACACAAATGATAATTTTGAAATAATTCCAGAAACGAAAGTGATTGACATGGAACATAAAATATTCGTTCATGATCAAATACAATCTGCAGGAAACTACCAGCTTTTTTCTGATTCAGAATATATTTCAGGTATTTCATTTAATTATGACCGAAAAGAATCCAATTTATCGCGATTTACATTAAATGAGATAACTGCTTTATGTAAAAATCCGCAATTAAGTAGCTTTTCTGTATTAGAAATAAGCAACAAAAATATCTCCCAAGCACTAGCTAATATCGGACAAGGTAAACAGCTTTGGAAATGGTGTATTTTAATGGTTTTACTATTTTTTGCTGCTGAAATACTCTTGCTTCGGTTCTGGAAGTAGCCTCATTAATTTTATTCCATTAGGTCATAATCTGCTGTTTCATAAAATATAATACCTTTGCAACTTGAAATGCATCTGCTCATAAAGTCCGCTAAAGTTGTAGACCCTTCCTCGCCCTATAACGGCAAAATTGTAAATATTTTTATCGAAAATGGAATCATCAAAGAAGTACGTAGTACTAAACTTGATGTGCCAAAAAACGTGAAAGTAATTGATGTTCCAGGATTACACGTTTCTCCAGGATTTTTTGACATGCAAGTAAATTATCGTGATCCGGGGCATGAATACAAAGAAGATCTTATAAGCGGTTGTCATGCTGCTGCTGCTGGCGGTTTTACCGGAGTTGCAATCATGCCCGGAACTAACCCGCCTATTCAATCAAAAGCCGAGGTAGAATACATAAAAAATAAAGCTAGCGGAGATTTAGTGGACGTGTATCCTGTTGGAGCTATCTCTCACAATACAGAAGGAAAAGAACTTTCCGAAATGTACGATATGCACCTAGCCGGAGCTATTGCCTTCTCTAGCGATAAGAAACCCATTGCTGATGCTGGATTATTACTTAGGGCATTGCTTTACACAAAAAGTTTTAACGGATTGCTCATGGCCTCCTGCGATGATAAAAGTGTTTCTTTGAATGGACAAATAAATGAAGGGGAAACAAATACCTCCATAGGGTTAAAAGGTATACCTCCACTTGCTGAAGAGTTAATGGTATCCAGAAATTTGTTTTTGAGCGAATACACCGATTGTCGCTTGCACTTTCAATCTATTTCTACTGCTAAATCCGTATCCCTAATACGAGAGGCAAAAAGAAAAGGACTAAAAGTAACTGCGTCCATCAACATATACAACCTAGCTTTAGACGACTCTTCATTAATATCTTTTGATACGAATTGTAAAGTTACTCCACCCCTTCGCACCAAAGCAGATGTGAATGCTCTTAAAAAGGGATTGGCAGATGGCACCATCGATGCAATCGTTTCAGACCATTGCCCGGAGGATGAAGAAAACAAGAAAGTAGAGTTTGAATATGCTGCTTTTGGAATGATTGGACAAGAATCTTGCTTTGCACTTGCAAATTCAAATAGCGGGTTAAAAATTATTGATCTTGTTAAAAAGTTGGCAATACGTCCTCGCCAGATATTAGGCTTAGAAGTGCCAAAAATTAAATTAAAAGAAAAAGCAAATCTTACATTTTTCTTGCCTTCTAAAGAATGGAAAATGGAAGCTTCTCATATTCGATCTAAATCTAAAAACACGCCTTTTATTGGAAAAAAGATGAAAGGAAAAATAGTTGGTGTTTTTAACAAAGGAGAGCTAGATTTAGTTGCCGATTAAAGTTAATTCAACCAATATTTATCAAAACAATTCGTAAATTCGTCCAGCCTCGTTTTATAACGTTTATATGGAGAATTTCATTGTTTCAGCACGTAAATACCGCCCTCAAACTTTCGATACAGTTGTTGGACAAGCTCATATTTCCTCCACCCTTAAAAATGCCATCCGAAGCAACCACGTTGCTCAAGCATATCTCTTTTGTGGTCCACGCGGTGTAGGAAAAACTACTTGCGCACGCATCTTAGCGAAAACCATTAATTGCATAAATAGAACTAAAAACATTGAAGCCTGCGATGAATGCGAATCCTGCAAATCATTTAATTCAGGTCATTCATTAAATGTCTACGAACTGGATGCTGCTTCAAACAATTCGGTCGAAGACATCCGAAACCTTATTAATCAGGTAAGCTTTGCACCCCAATTAGGTACCCACAAAGTATATATTATTGACGAGGTGCACATGCTTTCACAACAAGCATTCAATGCGTTTTTAAAAACGTTAGAAGAGCCACCAAAACATGCCATTTTTATTTTAGCTACTACAGAAAAACATAAGATTATACCTACTATACTTTCCCGTTGTCAGATTTTTGATTTCAACAGAATAAAAACCGAAGATACCGTTGAGCACTTAACGTCCATTGCTAAAAAAGAAAAAGTTAAAGCTGAAGAGGAAGCATTGCACATCATTGCTCAAAAATCAGATGGTGCTATGCGCGATGCCCTTAGCATATTTGATCAAATGGTTTCCTTGTCCGGAAATAACATTACCTATAAAGCCGTAATTGACAGCCTCAGTATTTTAGATTACGATTATTACTTTAAAGTAACAGATTCTATACTAGCTAAAAATTCGGCTAATTCACTTCTATTGTTTAACGAAATATTAAATAAAGGATTTGACGGGCACAATTTTTTAAATGGCCTATCCGAACATTTTAGAAACTTATTGGTTTGTCAGGACGAAGCAACAGTGCTTTTAATGGAAGTAAGCAATGCAATACGTGAGCGATATAAAATTCAAAGTAAAAAAACTAATCTAGATTTTTTATTAAGAGGCTTGAATATTCTAAATAAAGCAGATGTACAATACAAATCAAGTAGAAACCAAAGACTGCTTGTTGAACTGAGCCTCCTTCAACTTTGTTCATTGCAAGACAGCGATACTGAGGCTGAAAAAAAAAGTGAACTAATTAGCATCGCTCCTATTTCTGTTGAAAAAAAGGCATCTGCTAACCCAATTCCTGGTCAAAATTATTCTGTTGTTAAAGAACCTGCACAGGAATACAGCAAACTAAATCCAGTAGCTGAAAATAAAAATACAGTTTCAAAAATAAACATTCCATCAGCTGTTGCGGCAACAGGAAACAAACCCGTAAAAGGAAGAATGCTTTCCATAGCAGGGCTTACAAATGGAAATAGCACAGGAAGTATTTCTAAAAAGAATAAAACAGAATTCAGCACCCCTTCTTCAAAAAAGGATAATGAGGAGCGCGTATCGCTAGAAAGTGCATGGACAGCTTTTGCAGAAGATTTGAAAAAGAAAAAGAAAATAAACTTAGCGAGCACATTGCTTGCACACAAACCCGTTCAACTAGACGAAGAAAATATCAGCTTTAATGTCATCAATCAAGTACAGGAAGATGAGATAAATTTTATTCGTACTGATTTGATGATTTACTTAAAAAGCGAAATGAATGCTTCATTACTACAATTAAAAATAATAATTGACAAATCTGCAGTTGAGCGTAAACCCTATACTGGAGAAGAAAAATATCAGCGGCTGGCAGAAAAAAATCCAGCCTTAGTAAAACTCAGAGAGGCTTTTAATTTAGAAATTGATTTCTAGAAATTTATAACAATAATTTTTCATGGCTAAAACAACACTTTCAAACACAATCTGTTTACTATTATTCCTTTTACCTGCATTTGCTTTCACCCAGGAGAAAGCTCCACACACGCTACCGCCACTTGAAAAAAAATATACCTACGATTCTGTTCCTAACGATCCAATAAATGCACGCATCTATACCTTAGAAAATGGACTGAAAGTGTATTTGAGTATTTACAAAGATGCGCCACGAATTCAAACTTATATTGCAGTAGCTGCTGGCAGCAAAAACGACCCTTCGGATGCTACAGGTTTAGCGCATTACTTAGAACACATGCTGTTTAAAGGAACAGATAAATTTGGAAGCAAGGATTATCAAAAAGAAAAAGTTGAACTTTCTAAAATCGATTCTTTATATGAATTATATGGTCAATTGAAAGATGTAATTGAGCGAAAAAAAACGTATCACCTTATAGATAGTATTTCAGGAGTAGCAGCAAAATATGCAATTGCTAATGAATATGATAAAATGCTATCTAACATTGGCGCAAAAGGTACCAATGCATATACTTGGGTAGAGCAAACAGTTTACGTAAACGATATTCCATCCAATCAACTAAACAAATGGCTACAAATAGAAGCCGAACGATTCCGCAACCCTGTTATCAGATTATTTCATACTGAGCTTGAAGCCGTTTATGAAGAAAAAAATAGATCGCTGGACGATGATTATGACAAAATGAATGAAGTACTTTTAGCGGAACTATGGAAAAAACATCCTTACGGCACTCAAACTACCATAGGAACTATCGAGCATCTTAAAAATCCATCTTTAAAAAAAATAAAAGAATTTTTAAATACTTATTATGTTCCAAATAACATGGCGCTATGCATGGCTGGAGATTTTAACCCAGATTCTGCCATTAAGTGGATAAATCAGACGCTAGGAAAACTAATATCAAAACCAGTTCCTTCGTTTACATCACCCATCGAAGAAGAAATAACTAGCCCTAGAACCAAAGTAGTTGTTGGTCCTTTCCCTGAATCTATTTCCTTTGGATTTCGCTTGCCTGGCGCTGACACTAAAGAAGCAGATCTACTTGAGCTAACAAATGCCATTTTATACAATAATAAAGCAGGATTAATTGATCTTGATATTGTTCAAAAACAAAAAACACTTTCAGCCTCTAGTTATCCGCTTACTTTAAAAGATTACTCAGCGCATATTTTTTCTGCAGAACCTAAAGAAGGTCAAACATTAGATGAAGTAAAAGATTTGCTACTTGCAGAGATAGAAAAAATTAAAAAAGGTGATTTCCCGGATTGGCTGCTTAGCTCTATTATCAGCAACATGCGATTACAAGAAACTAAAACATATGAAAGTAATTGGGGTAGAGCAGATGCATTTGTTTCTTCATTCATCCTGAAGTCGCCCTGGAAAAACACGGTTGAACATATCGGCAATCTTGCTAAAATCACCAATCAAGATATAGTGGATTTTGCAAATAAATATTACAAAAATAATTACGCAGTGGTGTATAAAAAAACTGGAGAAGATAGCCTGGCTGTGAAAGTAGAAAAACCCGAAATCCATGCAGTTGAAACTAACCGAAATGAACAAAGTGTCTTTGTAAAAAATATCATCGAACAAACCGTAAAAGTAATTGAACCTAAATTTTTAGATTATGAAAAAGACATTCAAAAATTTTCAGTCAAAAACAACATCCCGCTTTTATACGCAGAAAATACAGAAAGCGAAACTTTTACTATGTACTACATTCTTGACATGGGAAGTAACCACAATAAAAAATTACCAATTGCCATAAATTACTTACCTTATTTAGGTACTTCAAGTTATTCTCCCGAACAATTGCAAAAAGAATTTTATAAACTTGCTTGCTCTTTTGGCGTTTTCAATTCAGAAGAAAAAACATACGTTTACCTGAGTGGGCTTTCTGAAAATTTCGAAAAAGCAGTAATACTTTTTGAGAGCCTGCTTTCGGATGCTAAAGTAAATACAGATGCGTATACAAATTTATACTCTGATATTTTAAAGAAGCGAAGTGATGCAAAATTGAATAAAAATTCTATTCTAAATGCGCTCTATAGTTTTTCAAAATACGGTAGCAAATCGCCATTTACAAATATCTTGTCGGCTAAAGAGCTCAAAACCTTGAACCCTTCTGAGCTGACAGGAATTATTAAATCGCTTACTACATTCGAACATAGAATTCTTTATTATGGTTCTATGAAAGGCGTTGATGTAGTTAACGTTTTGTCAAAAAATCACAAATCTCCAGCAGCTTTAAAGCCTTTGCCAACGGAAGAAAAATTTGAAGAACTTGCTACCTCAGCCAATAAAGTATTTGCTTTTAATTATGATATGACACAAGCTGAGATTCTTTTAACTTCAAGATCTGAAGCATATTACAAAGATCTCACTCCAAGGATAAAATTATTTAATGAATATTTTGGGGGTGGCATGTCTTCCATTGTCTTTCAGGAACTTCGAGAATCTAAAGCACTTGCCTATTCTGTTTATGCAACATATGTAGAATCTGCGCGGGTGGATAAAGCTAATTACTTAGAAGCATACATGGGTGTGCAATCCGACAAACTACCAGAAGCCATGGCGGGTATGATGGATTTGATGAAGAGCATGCCTGAATCAAAAAATAATTTCGAGTCTACCCAAAAAGCTGTTTTAGAAAACATTCGCAGTTCGCGCATTACCAAAACATCGATCTTATTTAATTACGAGCAGGCAAAAAAATTAAATCTGGATTACGATATTCGAAAAGACATTTACAGTGTAGCACAACAAATGACCCTAGCAGACATAAAACGTTTTCATTCTGAAAGAGTAAGTAATAAAAAATTTACCATTTCTATTTTGGGGAATAAAAAAATAATCGATGAAAAAGTGCTTGCTACGTATGGGCCGGTTAAGTGGCTTACGCTAGAGGAAATTTTTGGATATTAATTCAATATGGCTACTTCTATTATTGGAATAACTGATTGCAGTAAATACGAAAATTACGTTGCTTGGTTTTCTACCGAAGATGTTCAAATCATAAAACTATCTCCAAAAGAAAATAATATCCAGGATTTAGAAAAATGCGATGGCCTTGTATTAACTGGCGGAGGAGATATACATCCAAAATATTTCGGGCATCCAGATTGGATGAATAAAAAAGAGGAGCTAAAGTTAGATGTTGATGAAGAGCGAGATGCGTTTGAAATGATAATTATTGATAATGCTGTAAAAAATAATATGCCAATTCTGGGCATTTGCAGAGGAATGCAAATAACCAATGTGTATTTCAAAGGAACATTAATACCTGACATCAATGAAGCAAGCGCCAACCTTCACAGTAAAAAAAGTGGGGTTGACATAAACCACGCTATTAATATTGAAGTAAATTCTCTTTTATCAAAAATTGTTGGTTGTAATGCTGGCATTGTAAATAGTGCACATCACCAAGCTATTCATCAAGTTGGAGAAGGACTCAAGCACAGCGCAATTACAGTAGATGGAATCGTAGAGGCTCTAGAATGGAAAACACCTGATAAAAAGCCTTTTTTAATGCTAATTCAATGGCATCCCGAAAGAATGGAAGACCAAGAAAGTTCCTTTTCAAATAAAATCAAAAAAGAATTCCTTGCGCAACTAATAAAAAAATAAATTTGCCAAAAACAATCTTAATATATGAATAAAATTAAAGTAGCAAATCCAGTAGTTGAATTGGATGGAGATGAAATGACACGAATCATCTGGAAATTCATTAAAGACAAGCTCATCCTTCCCTATTTAGATTTAGACATAAAATATTACGACCTTGGCGTTGAATACAGAGACAAAACTGATGACAAAGTAACTGTAGAAGCTGCCGAGGCCATCAAAAAATACAGCGTAGGTATTAAGTGCGCTACCATTACGCCAGATGAAGAAAGAGTAGTAGAATTTAAGTTAAAGCAAATGTGGAGATCGCCTAACGGCACCATTCGAAACATATTAGATGGAACCGTTTTCAGAGAACCCATTGTTTGCAAAAATGTACCACGCTTGGTACCTAACTGGACTCAACCCATTTGCATAGGTCGTCATGCTTTTGGAGATCAGTACCGCGCTACCGATTTAGTTACCAAAGGAAAAGGGAAACTTACTCTCACATTCACACCCGATAGTGGTGAAGTGCAGAGCTTTGAAGTATATAATTTTAAAGGCGATGGTGTAGCACTTGCAATGTACAACACCGATGAGTCAATATTTGGGTTTGCACAATCATGCTTCAATGTTGCATTACAAAAAAAGTGGCCATTATATCTATCTACAAAAAATACCATTCTAAAAAAATACGATGGACGTTTTAAAGATATTTTTGAAGAGGTGTATCAAAAAGATTTCAAAGAAAAGTTTACTGCTGCAGGCATAGTTTACGAACACAGGCTAATTGATGATATGGTTGCTTCTGCATTAAAATGGAGCGGTGCATTTGTTTGGGCTTGTAAAAATTACGATGGCGATGTGCAGAGCGATACAGTTGCACAAGGTTTTGGCTCACTTGGACTTATGACATCTGTTTTAGTAACCCCAGATGGGAAAACCATGGAGGCAGAAGCGGCCCACGGAACAGTTACTCGTCATTTCAGAGAACACCAAAAAGGAAAGCCTACTTCAACTAACCCCATCGCATCAATTTTTGCATGGACTCGTGGATTAGCTTTCAGAGGTAAATTAGACAACAATACTGAATTAATTAAATTCTGCGAAACCTTAGAACAAGTATGTGTTGAAACTGTTGAATCCGGAAAAATGACGAAGGACCTTGCAATTTGTATTCACGGCAATAAAGTGGAACACGGTAAACACTATTTGTATACAGAAGAATTTCTGAATGCATTGGATACTAATTTAAAAGGAAAACTGAAATAATTCTTGATGACTACATCAGCTACTAAAGTTTCTTCTGCTGTTGATGTGACTGATGAATCTTTTGACGCTGGCAAAGCTGGCGACTATCATCTTTCTATTCTACTAGAAAATGAGTTTCACGCCTTTGCTGTTTTAGATAAAAAATCAAATAAGTATTTGTTACTTCGAAAAACTGTAACTAAAACCGGAGCTTTAGATTTTTCAAGCATTACTTCGCTGACAAAATCTACTAATTGGGGATCAATTAGTCTCAGTATTGCGAATTCCAAGTTTTCCTTAATTCCCACTCCCCTATTTGATGATTCCAGCAAACAATCTCTTTTAGGTTTTAATCATATTATTGACGAAGATGAAAAGATACATTCTGACAAGCTAAAAAATACGGAAACCAGAAACGTGTTTACTATTTCAAGAAAATTAGAGGCTGAAATAAGAAAAGAGTTTCCAACTGCACTTATTATCCATTGTGCAACAGCATTAATTGACGGAATTCTATTTCAAAATAAAAATCATTTTTTGGAAAATCCGAAGAAAAATACTGAAATGGTTTTTGCAAATTTTTATCACACCTTCTTTGAAGTGGTAATTTTTAAAGCAGGTCAACTAGTTTACAACAATGCCTTTCAATATAAATCAGCCGAAGATATTGCCTACTATATACTTTTTATCTACGAACAGCTACACCTCAATCCAGAAGAAATTGAGTTGATTGTATCGGGTGAAATAGAAAAAATTGCCGAGGAACATTCTTTACTATACAACTACATTCGGCATATTACTTTTGCTTCTCTCCCGGATGCTTTCAAATACAGCTACAAGTTTGATGACATTCAAAAACACACCTATTTTTCTCTCTTAAACCAATACTTGTGCGTATAGTAGGTGGCACACATAGAAGCAGGCAGTTTAGTATACCGGAAAAATTAGGCATACGCCCTACTACTGATTTTGCTAAAGAAGCTTTATTTAATATTCTTCAACATCGCATTGATATTGAAGGAATGAAAGTATTAGATTTATTTGGCGGCAGTGGAAGTATTAGCTACGAATTCGCTTCCAGAGAAGCTTCAGAAATAACTACGATTGAAAAAAATCCAAGCTGCGTAAGTTTTATTAAAAAAAACGCGCTTCTATTTAAAATGGATAACATCAAAGTAACTTGCATGGATGTTTTTAAATACATAAACCTTTGTTCAGATACCTTTGATTTAATATTTGCGGACCCTCCTTTTAAAATGGAAAATATTGAACGCATTCCTACGTTAATATTTGAAAAGAAGCTGTTGCGCGAAAACGGTGTTCTTATCGTTGAACATCCCAGCAGTGTAAATTTTGCAAAAATAATGCAGCTGCATGAAACCAGAGAGTATGGAACGGTGAATTTCTCTATCTTCGGAAACAACCGTTTTTATAGATAATATTTTATCACATGAGTAAAATTGCAGTCTTTCCTGGCTCATTCGATCCAATAACCACCGGGCATGAATCAATCATACAACGCGCACTACCTCTGTTTGATAAAATCATTATAGCTATTGGAGTAAACTCAAACAAGGAGAGTTTTTTTACAATTGAGAAAAGAAAAAATTGGATAGAAGAAGTCTTTTCAACAGAAAAAAAAATAGAAGTAAAAACTTACAAAGGTTTGACTATTGATTTTTGCAAACAAGAAAATGCAAACTACATACTTCGTGGTTTGCGCACTTCGGCCGATTTTGAATTTGAAAGAGTGATCGCTCAAATGAACCGGTCCATGAATGAGCATATTGAAACCATATTTATTCTTTCTACACCCGAACTTTCTGCAATAAACTCAACAGTTGTGCGCGACATTATTCGCAATGGCGGAGATGCTGACCAATTTGTACCCACCGCTATCAGAACTAAACTGAAATAGTATTTTAATATCTTACTGTGCAATTAAATAAAACCATACTACTATTTACCATTTCTTCTCTCTCTCATACATTTTGCATTGCCCAAACTGTTTCTATTACAGGCACAGTAGACGCAAATTATCTTTCTTCAGTCAATTCGATTCAAGTACTTAAATTCAAAGATTTTATTTCATTTCAGGAAGAAGAACTAGCTCAGAGTCCATTAAGCAATAAAGGTGCTTTCTCATTAAGCTTCTCAGTTTCGCAACCTACTCATATTGCACTACTCGTTGACAACGCCAAAGCAGAAATGGTAGTGGAGCCAGGAAAAACATACGACATAAATTTTTTTGCTAAAGAGGCAGATGCTGTTAACACCTTAAGCTTATCCGTTCCTGTAGAAATAGAATTTAACAACGCAGGTCCTACAGATCTTAATTATCTCATAGCAGATTTCACTAGCCGTTACGAAGCATTTCTAGAATTTCATCGTCCATTAATTACTCGTAAGAGTTCTGAAATATTTGGCAAGATTGACACAATGAAAATGCTTACTAGTGAAAAATATAAAGTTCACAACAAGCCCTACCTCAATACGTACATCCAATACACTTTTGCGTTATTAGAAGAAAGTCTTACCCTAAAAGGCAAAGAGAAAATGTTAAAAAAATATATTTCTGGTAAGCCTGTATTATTAGGTAACTACGAATACATGACTTTTTTTAATCAATTATTTTCTGTGACCGCAAGTTATTTTATGAATAACCCCAAGATGACCAATGAAATTAATAACCGTCAGGATTATGATTCTTTAGTAACTATTTTTAAGCACAGTAAATTACTTGAAAACGATACGGTCTGCGAGACCGTTATACTAAAAGCACTTTCAGAATATGCTCGCTACGAAGATTATAAAACCAGCGCAGTATTAGCGATTTTAGATGAAGCATCAATAAAATGCAAATCTGAATTAAACAGAAAAACTGCACTAAATCTAAAAAAGAAACTAGCCGTTATGGCCATTGGCCGCCCTGCCCCAAAACTCAAGTTTGAAGATATGGAAGGGAAAAGTGTTTCGCTTTCCGATTTTAAAGGCAAATACTTATATGTAAGTTTTTGGGCAACCTGGTGCTCTTCATGCACTCAAGAAATGACACTTATTCCGGAATTGAAAAAACAGTATGGAAACAAAATAACTTTTATAAATATCTCCGTAGATAAAAAAAGAGAGGATCTAATAAATTTTTTGCTGAAAAATCCAAAACTTGGGTCAGATAAAGCAAGTGCCGGGTGGGTATTTCTGCACTGCAATAATTTTAAAAATGCAAAAGAAGAATTTAATTTACTTACGGTCCCTACCTATTTCATGATTGATCCACTGGGAAATGTTTTAAAATCTCCGGCACTTAATCCAGCAGATATAGAACCCTTCATGACAGAAATTAAACGAAAGAGGTAGCTGAGATCACGTCAATTAATGAGGGATATACTTTATTAAATTCTTTTTTAAGCTCCTCTTTTTTCATCCATTTTGCAATTAATATACCTTCTTCTTTTTGAGGTGTTGGCAGTCTTGTATCTTTGCTAGTCATTTCAAACCAATAAGTTCGTTTTATGCAATCTCTTTTATCTTGAAAAAAAATATGATAGGTAGATTCCAATGGCTTTTTTATTACTAATTCTTTAATGCCGCATTCTTCCTCTATTTCTCGAACTGCGGTTTGTTCGGGAGATTCGCCCTTTTCCATTTTTCCTTTTGGTAAGTCCCAATGTTTGTTTCGGTAAATCATCAATAATTCTCTTTTAGGGCTATAAACAACCCCTCCCGCAGCTTCTATGCATGAAAATAATGATTGAAAAACATTCCAAATATGGTCTTCTTTGCCTAAAACAAGCAACGTATTATACTTAGAGGATCTAACGAACTGTTTATAGCCTTTATGAAGTAATTCTGTAGTTGAAAACTGTAAGACTTGAAATCCTTTTTCAAGGCCTTTAGGCTCCTTCTCAGAGAGGATAATGCACTTCTTACCTGAAAAAACTTTATACATTTGTATAAATAAAAATTATATGATCGTAAGCCAAGATACCGCAGTAAAAATAGCGGACCATCTGTTGCAAATTAAAGCAATAAAACTACAACCCCACAAACCATTTATTTGGGCATCGGGATGGAAAGCGCCCATTTATTGTGATAATCGAAGGACCCTTTCGTTTCCAAAAATTCGAAACTATCTAAGAGATCAGTTTATAAACGTAATCAAAGAAAAATTCGGAAAAGTAGATGTAATCTGCGGAGTTGCTACTGGTGGTATCGCTCACGGTATGATGATTGCCGATGCATTAAATGTTCCTTTTTGTTATGTTAGAGCAGAGGCTAAAGTTCATGGACTCACTAACTTGATAGAAGGAGTTGTTGGGGCAGGTCAAAAAGTTGTGATTGTCGAAGATTTAATATCTACAGGAAAAAGCAGTTTAAAAGCAGTTACTTCTCTGAGAAATGCAGGTTGCATTGTTCAAGGCATGATTTCTATTTTCACTTATAATTTTAAGATAGCATCCGATGCTTTCAAAAAAGAGAAATGCCCTGTATATCACCTTTGCGATTACGAAACATTAACTAAGCAAGCACTTAAAAAAGAAGTGATAACTAAAGCAGATTTAGCACTTCTTAAATCATGGCGTGAAGCCCCAGAAAAGTGGGAACAAGATGGCAAAGAGCCGGTTCGCCCTTTTGGAGGGCTTGGAATGAAGTAATTCCTACCTACAACTAGAAATGTCATGAAAATAGAAAGCGACAAATCTGAAATTAATAAGTCGGCTGCAGAGGTTTTTACTTTTTTAAGCGATTTTAATAATTTTCAAAAGCTAATGCCCCCTCAGGTAACTAATTGGCAGAGCACCCAAGATGACTGTTCCTTTACAATTAGCGGAATGGCTACTATTGGAATGAAAATAGACGAGAAGACACCTAACTCATTAATTAAAGTTTCATCAAACGGAAAAGTTCCATTTAATTTTAAGCTAGATATTGTTTTAACCGAGGTTACTCCTACCCAAACTTCTGGTCAGCTTATTTTTGATGCAGATGTAAATCCAATGATGGCGATGATGGTAGAAAAACCATTACGAAATTTTTTTAATTTGCTTGCTGGAAAAATGAAAGAGCTATAACAAGCAATTCTCTTTTATCTACTTATTATCCTATACATGCTTGACAATAAAAACTCCGACTCATTCGCTCAAGTTATATTACCAAGCAAGGATCTCACTGCTGATTTAAACTTCTTTACTAAATTAGGATTCCGGCTCGATAATATTTTTCCTTCGGATGATCCTGCCGTTGCCATGATGTCTGGCTATGGCTTGCATTTACGTATTGACAAGAACGACATCACCCCTACTGCTACTCTTCATATATTAACTGACAATCCCGAAAAGATAGCTGAAGGAAAAACTGAATATACTGCACCTAACGGAACAAAAATAATTATAAAGCCTCTATCCTACAAGGTACATACTCCAGCTACTCAGCATAAATTTGAAGTTCGACAATTACAAGATAAAGATCCGTGGGTAATCGGAAGAGCGGGAATGTTGTATCGCGATTTAATTCCTGATAGATTAGGTGGAAGCATTATAGCATCACATATTCGCATTCCAAATGGCGGTCCTGTACCCGATATGGTTCATTACCATACCATAGGATTTCAATTAATATTTTGCTACCGTGGTTGGGTTAAGCTAGTTTACGAAGATCAGGGACCATCTTTTATCTTATCTGCTGGAGATTGTGTAACGCAACCGCCTCAAATCAGGCATCGCGTGCTGGAGGCATCAGATAATTTAGAAGTCATTGAAATTGGTGTTCCAGCCGAACACATGACTACCATAGACCATGTAATGGAATTGCCAACTGGAAAACACATTCCCAACAGGGAATACCAAGGGCAATTATTTTGTCATCATCAAGTAAAAAATGCTAAGTGGGAACCTTGGCGAATAAATGGCTTTGAATTTAGAGACACAGGCATCAATAAAGCAACTAAAGGAGTTGCATCTGTTCATGTTGCTCGACCAATGAAAACAAACAGCAGCCCACAAGCTACATCTCACAATACTGATATCCTATTTTCATTTGTCATGAAAGGTCAGTTAGAGCTATTTGCTGATGGATATGAAAAAAGAAAATTAAATAAAGGTGATGCCTTTGTAATTCCTCCCAATCTAAAACATCAAATCACAAGTTTTTCTGAAGATTTAGAGATGCTTGAAGTTTCTTTACCCGGTGATTTTACCACCACTTCCTACTAATAGATTTAAATATTTTTTATACATGAAAATATTAAATCTTCTAAAAAGGCTACTAATTTTTTTTCGTCATTAGTTGATCTAAAATCTGTTAGCGAAGGGAGATTTTTCATGTAATAAGTCTGTGAATGCGCCATCTCAATAATTGTTGAAGCAAGAGATCTAGGAAATTTATACTTAGAATTATTCTCGCTTATTATATCTGCTATACGCGCACAAAGATCTTTATATGGTTTAAATAGCTTGGCCTCATTGTATTTCTTTACATGTCTAGTCAAATAAGATTTCGCACCTTCTGACATTACAATTTCATATAGTATTGTTTCGTTAATATATGGGGTACTTGAATCATCCACTACGGGTGCTGATAAAAGCTTAATTACCGTTTTTAATTTTATTTCAGGCTTAGAAATATTATTAGTTTGGTAATTCAAGCGGTACTCCATCCAACTCCAATACCAATCTACTATATAGATAAGGAAAAGTAATTTATTTTCAAAGTACCTATATATACCCGCTTCTGTTGTGCCAATTTCTATTGCTAGTTTTCTGAATGTAAACTCCTCAAAACCAATACGATGTATCAAAATAATTCCATTCTGAATGATTTTAACTCCAAGCTCTGTTTCTTCCGGGTTACGAAGGAACAGGTTTTCATTCATATTTATTTTTAAGTAAACGCTCATTCAAATAATATTTGACGTAAAAGTAATAATATTTTATTTAACAGTAACACTATTTAATATAATATTATTACTATCTTTGTATTCATAAACCACTAAACTACAAACAATGAAAGATATTTTCAAAGACATTAAGCATGATTTTCCTGCAAGTATAGTAGTATTTTTTGTTGCAGTACCACTCTGTTTAGGTATTGCACTTGCATCAGGCGCTCCTTTATTTGCCGGTATAATAGCAGGTATAATTGGAGGAATAGTAGTTGGTGTTGCAAGTGGTTCTCCACTTGGAGTAAGTGGACCGGCTGCAGGTTTAGCAGTGATTGTATTAACTTCCATCGCTGCACTTGGCGGAAATTGGGAAGCTTTCTTAACTGCAGTAGTATTAGCAGGACTAATTCAACTTGCATTAGGATATGCAAAAGCAGGGTTTATAGCATATTTTTTCCCTTCATCGGTTATAAAAGGAATGCTTACCGGAATAGGTTTATTAATTATACTAAAACAGATTCCACATGCACTAGGATGGGATAAAGATGCAGAAGGAGATGATTCCTTTATTCAAGCAGATGGGGAAAATACATTTTCAGAAATTTTTAAAGCTTTTGAATACATAACTCCTGGAGCACTCCTCATAGCAGCAGTATCATTAGGATTGTTGATTTTTTGGGATTCTGTTCTAACAAAAAAACATAAAATTTTTCAATTAATTCAAGGCCCGCTTGTTGTTGTTGTTTTTGGAATTATCATGAGTAACCTTTTTGCCTC
This sequence comes from uncultured Bacteroidia bacterium, assembly GCA_964481195.1. GTDB lineage: Bacteria > Bacteroidota > Bacteroidia > Palsa-948 > Palsa-948 > Palsa-948. The sequence continues at coordinate 21,329 of CAYZTB010000010.1, forward strand.
TGGGTTTTTAGGCTTTAGCTTAAACGAGAAGCAGATGGTTAGCATTCCCGTTCCCGAAAATTTATCAGGATTTTTTACACAATTTACATTTCCCGACTTTTCATCGATTACAAATTTTGAAGTTTGGAAAATAGCTATTGTTCTTGCAATTGTTGCAAGCTTAGAAACCCTACTTTGTGTTGAAGCAACTGATAAATTAGATCCATACAAAAGAATAACGCCAACTAACAGAGAATTAAAAGCTCAAGGTTTAGGTAATGTTATCTCTGGACTAATTGGCGGTTTACCAATTACACAAGTTATTGTTCGCAGTTCTGCAAATATAAATTTTGGTGGCAGAACTAAAATGTCAGCTATTCTTCATGGAGTCTTCTTGTTATTGAGCGCTATTACTATCGCAGGCGTCTTAAATATGATTCCACTTGCAAGTTTAGCAGCAATTCTATTCATCGTTGGATATAAATTAGCAAAACCTTCTTTGTTTAAGCAGATGTATAAATTAGGATGGGAACAATTTATACCATTCACAACCACTGTAGTTGCTATTCTTTTAACAGATTTACTAAAAGGAATTACTATAGGTGTTATCATGGGAATATTTTACACGTTGCGGCACAGCTATAGAAATTCGTATCATATGAAAAATAAACAAACCAATGAATCAGGCCAAGAAGTTCACCACTTGGTATTAGCAGAAGAGGTTTCTTTTTTTAATAAAGCAAGCGTAATAAAAGCCCTTGATAATATTTCTCCAAATTCAAAAGTAATTATTGATTGTAGTAAATCAAAATCTATAGCCTATGATGTGATAGAAATAATTCAGAATTTCAAAATAAATGCTAAGGAGAAAAATATTACAGTAGAAACTATAAATTTCATAGAAGCAAAATAAAAACTCATCAAAATAAAAAATTAAAAAACATGAAAACACAAACTAAAGAAATGCAAGCATCCATCTCCCCTTCTAACGCCTTGGTATTATTAAAAGAAGGGAATAAACGATTTGTAAATAATCTCAAAATAAACAGAAACCTTTTGCAGCAAGCAAACGAAACTTCGGATGGACAACATCCTTTTGCAGTTATTTTAAGCTGTATTGACAGCAGAACATCTGCCGAATTAATTTTCGATCAAGGTCTAGGAGATATCTTTAGCGTTCGTATAGCAGGAAATATTTCGAATGAAGATATTTTAGGAAGCATGGAATTTGCATGTAAGCTAGCGGGTTCGAAAATTATAGTTGTACTAGGGCATACAAAATGCGGTGCGGTAAAAGGCGCCTGCGACCATGCTAAAATGGGAAATCTAACTACGCTGTTAAGCAAAATAGAACCTGCCGTAAACGCTGAAACTTCTGTTAAAGAAAATAGAACATCCGGAAATGCAGAGTTTGTTGAAAAAGTTTCTACCTTAAATGTAAAACAAACAGTTAAAGCTATCATGGACAAAAGCCCTATTTTGAAAGAGATGATAGAAAAAGGAGAGATTGGAATTGTTGGGGGTACTCACGATATCTCTACTGGCGAAGTATCCTTTTACGATGATTCTACAATATTAAAAGCATAACAGAAGATGAATCGAGTTTCCTCGAAATCTATTTCTGTATTTATAGTATTTTTTTTATTAAAAATAACTTTATCATTTAGCCAGTCTCCATCCAATACAATTGGGGGCTGGCTAATGTTTTTTAATCAAACTAAGATCCATAAAAACTGGAGCTTACATTCGGAAATTCAATACCGAAGTTATGAGATAGCTCCAAACTCAGAACAACTGTTAATTAGAGCAGGTATTAATTATCATATTTCCAGCAGCACCTCTGCAACAATTGGATATGGAAATATTACAAATTATGCATATGACAACACTATAAATCCAGGCATACAAGTTGCTGAAGATCGTATCTGGCAGCAATTTGTAATGAAAAATAATACTGGAAAGTTTTTTTTCGAGCACCGATATCGCTTAGAACAACGATGGATAAATCACCAAAATAATAGTAATCGCTATCTTAATAGGGTAAGATATTTACTAAGAATTACTGTTCCCCTAAACAAAAAAGTAATTGAAAAGAGTACGCTATTTATTGGTTTTTACAACGAAGTATTTCTTCATTTAACTAATACACCATTTGACAGAAACCGATTATATGGAGCCCTAGGGTATCAACTGCTTCCTTCAGCTAACTTACAGGTAGGTTATTTAGCACAAACCGTAGGGACAACTACAAAACAATATATTCAAGTAGCAATAAACTACAATATTGATTTAACGAAAAAAAATTAATTCTTTTTCAAATCTTCTAACAATATTCAATTTCCTTTAAATCACATTCTATAGTTTCGTTTTTGTCAGTATCCAAAAGCAACTTACCAACTTTTGAAACCCCTATAATTTTTGCCTCCATAAACACTCCTTTATATTTATACTTCCTCCACTCATTGATTTGATAGAGGCTTTCTTGATAAACATTGTCAATTTCTGATATTTTTCCTGATCGGAGTTCTAGATATCTTTTTTCTATATATACACAGAGTTCTGCTACGCAATCATCTAAATGGTAATCTGTCCCAGACACTATTTTTAATGACGTTGGATTTATTAATGAATTTGAAAATGTTTCTTGATTCACATTTATCCCAATTCCTATAATAGAATTTTGAAATTTATTTGCATTTAGCGTATTCTCAATTAAAATGCCTGCTACTTTTTTATGATCAACATAAATATCATTGGGCCATTTAATTTTTATTTGGGGGTAAGAGTTGTATTTAGACAACATTGCCACTATAAAACCCATAACTCCAATAGAAACAGCCTTATTTAATTGAAACTGCTTATCGGGCTCTAAAAAAGCAGGCAATAATAGTATACTTAATGTTATATTTTTATTGGGAGTACTTTCCCAAACAGAACCACGCTGCCCTCTTCCTTGCTCTTGATTACCTGTAATTACTAAAGCACCCTCAAGCAAGGGCTTTTCACTATTTAAACGAGCTAAAAAACTTGAGGTAGAGTCTGTTTTATCAACTTTTATGAGATTCCTACCTATAAACAGTGCCTTCATAGCTAATCAAAATAATTTATGCAGCCCTTACATTTAACTACGAATATACAAATCGCCTTCTTATTTTTATTGTTAAAATACCTCATTCTGTATGTTCAAAATATAAGCAATAAGAAGGAAAAAACCTATCTTTGCGTACTTATAAACTATGAAAATAAAAACTAAGCCTGCTCGTAATAAACAAGCAGATTCACTTCCGTTAGTACGGCAAATAGTGGATGGTATAGAAGAAAAAAAAGGTAGTAAGATTGTTTGTCTCAGCCTAAAGAAAATATCAAATTCCCCTTGCGATTACTTTGTGATTTGCGAAGGTACTTCCAGAACACATGTTCAGGCAATTGCCGGCAGTGTAGAGGAAATCGTTAAAAACAATAAGGGCGGTCGCCCATGGCACATTGAAGGTTCGCAAAATGCGGAATGGATTTTGATGGACTATATTGACGTTGTAGTACATATCTTTCAACCTCAATTCAGAGAGCACTATGGGCTTGAAGATATGTGGGCAGATGCTGAAATCGCTAACTTAAAATCTGCAAAAGTTGCTCCTGTAAAAAAGAAGGCTGTAGCTAAGAAAAAAGCTGCACCAAAAAAGAAAGCTCTAAAAGCGAAAACCGTAAAGCAGACCAAAAAGAAATCTCAAGTGAAAAAGAAACCAGCTAAAAAGAAAGTGAAAAAGAAATGAGCGAAGATCAAAAAATAAAAGACGAAGCAACCAATCCTGCCGGTGCTAAAAAGGATATGAATCCTAAAGAGCAATTTAAGAAGATTAAAAATAAACTTCCCAAGAACTCTAATAATTTTAATTTCTATTGGATTTACATCGTAATTCTAGTGGGACTTGCTCTTATGTGGTTTCCAAATTTTACGGATAATACCCAGCGTATTGAATGGCCAGATTTTGTTGAAACTATTCTAAAGCCTGGCGATGTAAGAAAAATTGTAATTGTTAATGAACAAATAGCTGAAATCTATATTAAAAAAGATAAGCTTAATGACCCTAAATTCAAGGAAGTAAAAGAACGTCCTATCACAAAAGAAGATAATCCTGGACCGCACTATGTGATGAAAATCGAAAAAGAATCTTTTACAAGGCAATTAGATGAAGTTCAAAAAGATTTAAATCCCAAAGACCGCGTTTTACCCAGTAGTGAAAACCGAACAGGCATGAACGATTATATGAGTTGGATTATTCCAATCTTATTGATTACAGCTGTTTGGTTTGTACTAATGCGCAGAATGGGTGGTGGCGGTGGTGGTGCTGGTGGAGGAAATATTTTTAGTATAGGAAAATCCAAAGCTGCATTGTATGATAAAGACACGCAAGTAAATGTAACATTTGATGATGTTGCTGGCTTAGAAGAAGCAAAAGTTGAAATTAAAGAGATAGTAGATTTCTTAAAACATCCTAAAAAATATACTGAACTGGGAGCAAAAATACCTAAAGGTGCATTACTGGTAGGAGCTCCGGGAACAGGAAAAACATTACTTGCAAAAGCCGTTGCCGGAGAAGCTAAAGTTCCATTTTTTTCATTGTCTGGATCGGACTTTGTAGAGATGTTTGTAGGAGTTGGCGCCTCTCGTGTTAGAGATTTATTTAGACAAGCAAAAGAGAAAGCTCCCTGCATTGTTTTTATTGATGAGATTGATGGCATAGGAAGGGCTCGCGGAAAGGGGATGGTTCAAGGTGGAAATGATGAGCGGGAAAGTACACTTAACCAATTGCTTACTGAAATGGATGGCTTTGGCACAAACACTGGTGTTATTTTACTAGCAGCCACTAACCGAGCAGATGTATTAGATAGAGCCTTGTTACGACCAGGTCGTTTTGACAGACAAATTTATGTAGACCTGCCAGATTTAATTGAGCGAGGACAAATTTTCAAAGTACACGTTAAGCCTATCAAAATCGGAAAAGACGTTGATACAGATTTTTTAGCAAAACAGACTCCAGGATTTTCAGGTGCAGATATTGCTAACATTTGCAACGAAGCAGCTCTTATAGCTGCCCGAAAAGACAAAAAGATTGTTGAACGTCAAGATTTCCTAGATGCGGTTGATCGTGTTATCGGAGGGTTAGAAAAAAAGAATAAGATAATTTCTAAGAATGAAAAAAGGGTAATTGCATTTCACGAAGCTGGACATGCTACCGTAAGTTGGTTGCTTGAATATGCTCACCCATTGATTAAAGTCACTATTGTTCCCAGAGGAAAATCATTAGGTGCTGCTTGGTATTTGCCAGAAGAAAGACAAATAACCACTAAAGAGCAAATGATGGATGAAATGTGCGCAGCCATGGGTGGCAGAGCTGCTGAGGAAATAACTTTTGGTAAAATATCTACTGGAGCATTAAGCGATTTAGAAAAAGTTACCAAACAGGCTTACGCTATGGTAATGTACTATGGATTAAATGATAAAATTGGAAACATCAGCTATTATGATTCCTCGGGCAATTCAGAAATGTCCTTCCACAAGCCTTACAGTGAAAAAATGTCTGAACGTATTGACATTGAAGTAAGTCTGTTAATTGAAATGGCATATATCAGAGCAAAAGAAACGTTAACTAAACACAAAGAAGAACTAAATAAACTTGCTCAGTACTTATTGGAAAAGGAAGTCATATTTAAAGAGAATTTAGAAGAGATCTTTGGCAAACGTCCTTTTGAAGTTGAAGAAGTAGATTCAAAAACCAAAAAAGACACAACCGAGCCTCTTGCTGAAACGACTCAAACTACTTCTACTGAATCTAATGGGAGCAGCCCAACTTCCGAAAGTGGTACAGAGGAAAATAATGACGAAAAAAAGCAATCAACTTTGTTTTAACAATTCTTTCACTCATAGGTATCAGCAAATAATATCTCATGAATCAGGAAACCAACACCAAAGAGAAGATTCTTAAAAAAATAAGAAAAGCACTCATTGAAAAAACAGTCGGTGGTATAAATGTTGATTTTGATAGTGATATTTACCAGAAATCTGAAGATCCCTTAGAAATTGTTTTCGCAAAAGAGCTTACTAAATTAAACGGAAAGTTTATTTATTGCGAAGATGAAAGAGAACTATCGGAAAGTATTGCGTCTTTAATAGATGAAAACAAATGGGAAAATGTTTTTTGTTTTGAAGATAAAGCTCAAGAAGTATTAAATAATGCAAAGGTTTCTTTTTCAAAAATCCAAAAAGACATTCGAAATGCAAATGTTGGAGTGTCCCTATGCGAAAATTTAGTTGCTAGAACAGGAAGCGTTATTATTTCATCAAAACAAAGTGCCGGCAGAAGATTGCCCGGTTTTGCAAATTATCATATTGTAATCGCCTACTCCTCACAGCTGGTTTATACCATTAAGGAAGCTTTAAAAGCAATAAAAATGAAGTATACAACAAACTTCCCGTCTATGATAGTTACAATATCTGGTCCAAGCAGAACAGCAGATATTGAAAAAACATTGGTACAAGGCGCACATGGACCTAAAGAAATTTATGTTTTTCTAGTAAATGGATAAGAGTTGGGCTACTGTTTATACATGCGGAAATATTCAAAATGCCGAATTGATTAAAGGAGTTTTAGCTCATAACGAAATTCAAAGTGTTATTCTTAATCACCAGGACTCCTTGTACAAATTTGGAGATATTGAAGTACTGGTGAATCGAGAGGTCGTTGTAAAAGCAAAATTTGTTATTGATAATTACACATTAAGTTCTTAGTAAAACCAACATCAAAAAAGTGAGCAACTTAGTTATACGTTCAATTACAGGGACTTTATTTGTTTTAATGATGGTTGCAGGAATATTGTGGAATGTTTGGTCCTACATCGCTCTTTTTTCATTGATAACACTCTTAGGTCTTTGGGAGTTCTATTCCCTTACCGGACTGAAAGAAAAAGGCATACAGAAATTACCCGGAATGGCGCTCGGAATAATATTACTTACTGCATGTAGCGGAAAATATTTCCTTTCAACTAAAAACATTTTAAGTTTTCCGGGTATAGAATATATCATTCTTCTTTTTCCATTGTATCTGATTTACGAACTTTTTAAAAAGGATTCACAGCTAACAATTTTTTCACCCACCCTATTTGGAATTTTATTTATTGTATTTCCCTTTTGCTACATCATTTTATATTTTTCAACTATCTCAAATTATGCTAGCGAAAATAATGCCTGGATTATATTAGGATACTTTATTTTAATGTGGTCAAATGACACATTCGCATACCTTGTTGGCAGATCATTGGGAAAACGAAAATTGTTCGAAAAAGTATCGCCTAAAAAAACCTGGGAAGGAGCCGTTGGTGGCTTACTTTGTTCTCAACTAATTGCCGCATATATTTCTACGCAAATAACTACGCTCACAATAGGACATTGGCTAGGTTTAGCATTAATAGTTTCTGTTTTTGGAACGTTAGGCGATCTTGTAGAATCTAAATTTAAGCGGAGTCTTGATGTGAAAGATTCAGGCACCATACTTCCAGGACATGGAGGTATTTTGGATCGCTTTGATGGAGTAATTATTTCCGCACCTTTTGTTATCTCCTATTTACTATTCGTAAATGGATAGGCTTATTCTTTAAAAATTTCTTGTTAGCTTAACATAAGTTCCCATTCCATGACTTGTACGAGCTACAATACCTGAGAATAAAAAATTATTTACATAATGCAGGGAATAATGCTTTGTAATGTCAATATTAATATCTACGCCTGAGGTGAATTTACCATAACCTCCATAGCCAAGCGTATAAGCCATATCGAAAGGTTTTTTGCGGCCAAATAAAAAGTGGAACTTACCGTAAATGTATGGCTTTGCAGAAGTCTGGAACAGCCAAATAATTCCCTTTTCAAAAGCAATATCACTGCCATATAGCACTTTAGTATGTACATCTAGTGTAAAAGGGATAGATGTTCTGTATTTAGCTTTACTCATCTTAGTATTTTCATCCAATGCTTTATCAACAGTAAATGAAACGGCCGAGCTATCAAGATTAAAAATATCAGACACAGAAATTCCTTCATAATGAAATGAAGAATCTACTTGATAGTGCATGGAAGAGTTTTTCCATTTTATAAAACCTAAATCTTTTACTTTAATTATTATTTTACCAGGGTTCTTCCAAGCAAGATAAGGCAATTCATAATAAAAATCTGTAGACAACCCTACTCCATTCTGAGAAAAAAAACTGCGATGAGCAGTATCTGTTTGATCAACATTCATTTTAAGACCTAAATCCAAAAAAGAACCATCAGGCGCTGTATATAAATCAGCAATAAGACCATTTATGTATGTATTTTGATCTCCGCTAAGTAATGAAAAAGCAAATCCATAAGAGCCATGTGTCTTATCTCCTAGCCAATCCCAACCAAATCGCATTTGCTGGTATCTCAAAAATCTAAATTTAAAATTCCCTAACGAAGAAGTTGTCCCTGCATATTTTTTATTACCATAAAATATAGTTTCAAATAAATCATTAGAAAATTTCAAGTCAATATTGGCCCGATCATAAAATGAAAATGAAAATGCCGGACTATTTGAAGCATTATTTGGATTTACTGTATAATTAATTCCCCACTTTGAAACAGCACCTAGCCTATTTATATCTGATAAATTAGCTGCAGAATTATACTTAATAATATCGTCTATATAATTTCCATAGTAGAATGCCTTAACGAAGTTATTAGTAATGGCATTTGAATTTATGTAGCCTTCAGCTAAAAACTCTATATGCTTTTTGGGTACTGTAGGTAAAATAGTATCCTGAGCCAAAGACTGGATAGATAAAGCATATAAAGAAAAAATAAAAGGATATAATTTTTTCATACTTGCCACTTACTTTTGAGACGATCTACTTTTTACCTACTGTATAATTAAAATCAGCTATTAGCTTTATGTTTAACTCGTAAAAACTATAAATCTTTACATAATTAGGTTGATTCTGAGTATTAAATTTTAGCTTAATAAATATATTAGGGCTATTTCTTAAGTGAACTAGCTTTTCTGCATCAATGGGGAAGGTTAGTTTAGTGGTTTTTTTACCTGCTGAAATAAAATTACCATCTAATAAAGGAGCAGCGATAATATTAGGCAAACTAATCAATGAGTCAAAAACAACATAATTAGCATCCATTAAATATAACTGTGTTTCAGCTGTAAAAGGGAACCCATTGTCTACTATTAAATACAAAAAACCAGAATTGACATTATTGGAATTGGTTGGCATTTTAAATTTCAAAGTATCTGCCATGGTCAGATTGTTGGCTATCAACGAAAGCGGAATAGTCATGTTAAGATCCGTTTTCATTAACTTGTCGTAATAAACAAAATCATTTCCTCCACTTACATTTCCAAGTGGATTAATTGCTAAATCTAACTGGTAACTAAGTTGATTAGGTAAGTTTTCTACAAATTGTTTTATGTTAGAATTAGTTGGATTAAATGAAACACTGTATGTTGATGGAATAACAATTCCTCCATTATCAAGACTTCGGTTGATATTTATTGGTGTGCCAATTACCGAATGAGAAAGCGGGATGGTGTTGCCTGTTTGGGAATTAATAGATGATAATTGATTTATAGTAATTCTAGAATCAGCGCCAATACTGTTTTGAATATGTAGTCCAATATCAATATCTTCAAAATTAATATTGCCTCCAATAATATTTTTAAACATGGTAAAGAAAGAACTATCGGGACCTACCGAATTTACTGTTTGCCCAAAGTAGCCTTTAGCATATTGCGGAACAATGTCTAAAAAAGTATTTGCAACATCAACATCTTCTGCTGCTGTAATTGTAACGGAGCCTTGGTTTGTGGGACTTAATATTGCACTGTAGCTAGTTACCATGGTGTTTACACTAAACCCATTAATACCACTTAAATCTATGTTATAACCAGAAAGATCAAACACCCCAACAAATAGCCCTCCATTACTTTGCGTAGCAGCAGGCACTGTGAATGTAGTGTCAAAAACATTTCCATACTTATCAGTAACTTTGGGTAAGGTGTAGGTAAAGTCCACCAATCCTTTTATTTGGCTTTTTATCGTGAGTTGCATTTTGCCACTTCGTAAAGTAACACGGCTAAGTTTTGCATCTCCCAACGGGTAATAAATTGAATTTGAAAATAACGGTATAATAACACCTCCAGGGCTTACGGTATAAGTAAAAGGTGCCGGATAAATACTGTGTATAGTAGTATCGGGAATACTAAATAAAGAATCTATGGAAAAAGAAGATAAAGAGTACTTATAAAATAAATCCAACGAATTGTCAGGATTTTTAATTAATAAAGTATCAGAAATAATATTGTTGATCGTGAGTGTAGATTTTACTACAGGGAAAAGCAAATCTACATCCCAAAAAGGGTTCCGATCCTCTTTACGACAGGAAATAAATATTGATATTATTAATAAAAAAACTACTGTTCCTATAGATATTTTACGCATGTACTATTTATCACAACCATTAGCGTAATCTGCAGCTTCTGCACTACCTAATGCTGCAGCCTTTTTAAAATCTGCACAAGCACCTTTAGGATTACTATTATCGTTCTTCAATAATCCACTTCTGTAATATGCTATTGGATCTCGCGGATTTAATTTTTGAACTTGCTGGTAATCATAAATGGCAGAAGCTACCTTATTCATTCCTTCACAAGAATATGCTCTATACAAATAAGCATCTGAAAATTTTGAATCTAGTTGGATTGCTTTATTCAAATCGTCAAACGATTCTTGATATTTCCTTTTTGTATAGTATGCCACACCTCTACCAAACAATGCTTCAATATTATTTGGTGAACCAGCAATAGCTTTATCAAAATCACGAAAGGCAAGATCCAGTTTTTCCATTCCTAAATAACACATGCCTCGAACACCGTAATAAACTGCACTATCAGGGCTTAGTTGAATAGATTTAGTAATTAAATCAAATGCTTTAGAGTATTGTTTTAATTTAATACTGGATTGAGCATTTTTATAATAGGTAACCGCTTCACTCCAACAAAATTTGTTGTCAAATAAATCTACCGATAAAGTGTCGCCTAAACTTTTAGCAGAACTTAAGTCACTGCAACCTTCGTATTTCTTACCACTATCCCACAATAATCTACCACGTTCATAGAACGATTTAGCAAATTTTTGATTGATGTTAATAGCAGTAGTAAAATCTTGAATGGCTTCTTCTTTCATTTTCAAAGCAGCATATGAAACACCCCTATGATAATAGGGCTTAGCTAGTGCGATATCAACAGGGGGAGCTTCAATATTTTTTTCTGCATTCTCAAATTTACTATTTTTTTGAAAATCATTCCACTTTACTAAGTACTTCTGAACAGCTGCTTCATTACCTATAATAGCTTTAGTAAATTCTACTATTGCATTATCATGCAACCCTGCGCTTTGTTTAGAAAGACCATTTTTATAAAAAACTTCCGATTGTGAATAAATGCTTGAAAAAGCAGATATATTCAATAATATGAAAAGAGTAATTATTTTAGACATAGATTATGTTTATGATATACACGAAATTAATAAAATGAATGGAAAGTGCAATTGAAATTTATTAAGACCAAAGCTAAAAATTATAAAAAGTAACCCTTTACAAGGTCTTTATAGGCTTGCGTATATTTATTGTCAGCTTGTATAATTATCATTGAGTCATCTTTAATATCCGATGTAGAATTGCTAAATTCCATTAGGATTCTTTTTGGAAACTTTTTTCTATTGGTAGTTTTCACCCAAACATAATTATTAAGATAAAGCTTGCGCTTCTCTGCTTCATTAGTAAACATAGCGCCTTCGTGTATTGGAAGTATAACAAAGAAACGACCTTTGGTATTGAGCAATCTAATTACGTGCTTTGCTAAATCCGAAAACGATAATAAATGAGTAAAACGTGCTTGATTCCCGTTTGATGATATGTGTGACTTTGGCAAAGGGAAATAAGGAGGATTGCTAACAATTAAATCATACTTTTTAGTAGGCGAAAATTCCTGAATTGAACTATGGATAGATGTTAATCGAGGCTTCCATTTGGAATTGAGAAAGTTTTCTTTTGCTTGTATATGTGCTGCATATTCAATATCAATAGCATCAATTTGTGCTTTAGTTTTTTGAGCTAGCATTAATGCAATAACTCCAGAGCCAGTACCAACATCCAATATTCTTTTTTCGTCTTTAGCTTTTGTCCAGGCTCCAAGTAAGATAGAGTCTGTTCCTAATTTCATAGAACATTTATCCTGTAAAACAGAGAATTCCTTAAAGGCAAAAACTGGGTTACGCATGAAATAATTTCGTAGGATACTGCTATTTTAACTAAGCAATATGCTTAATTGTACGAATTAACAAGTAAGATAGTTACAAAAACCTGTATCAAATATGATGCACCAAAGGTATTAATAGGTTGCATATGCCATTAATAATAAAATTAAAAAATTCCATACAAATAAAAAAAGTGGGCTAAAGCCCACTTAAATATTAATACTATGAAATTAAACTGTTATGCTTGAGGCGCTGCTTCATCAGATGAAGGAGCTGGAGATGCTTCTACGGCAGGAGCTGCTGTGTCTGCTGCAGTATCTGCTGCTGCTGAGATTGCTACAGCTTCTGCTGCCGCTGCCTTTGCTTGACGCTTTGCACTACGACTATCACGAGAAGCAGTTTCTAAAGCCATACGCTTTGTATAAGCTTCTTTACGAGATGCTTCGGTATTAGACTTTTTGTTATTAGAAGTAACTTCTTTTTCAGATATCCATTTATTAAATTTTCCATCAGCCTGCTCTTGCGTATGAATGCCTTTAATAACACCACGCTGAAGATGAGCTCTAAACATTACGCCTTGCGCAGAAAGAATTGAACGACTTGTATCAGAAGGCTTAGCACCTTTTTGAACCCACTCAACTGCACGGTCAAATTTCAAATCAACAGTAACCGGGTTTGTACCTGGATTATAAGTTCCAATCTTTTCTATGAAACGAGCATCACGCGCGAATCTGCTGTCGGCCACAACAATATGATAAAATGGTTGACCTTTCTTTCCGTGACGAGATAATCTAATAATTGCTGGCATTTTCTTTATATATTTTTAGGGATGCGAATATCGTAAAATATATTATACATAAGTCATTTTTACTTAGCTTTTTTGTATAAAAACTTTAGTGTCTACAGGCCGAATACAAGCTAATTAAATGGGATATATAAAAAAATCAAATAAAAAAGCAGGTAAGTAATTATTTAAAATAGGTATCAATCCTACAAACATCATTTTTTCATAAAAAAATGATGCAGAAACGTGGCATTAAAGCTATTCTACAATTTTTAGTTTGGAAATATCTATCATAATAATATCCCTATCTCCAATTCCTCCTTCTCTAACTGATGAAATATAGGCTGTTTTTTTATCAGCTGTCATCACAAATTTAGATTCTATATTAACTCCATTAATTGGATATCCTAAATTAACAGGGGCAGACCATTTGCCATCAGCTCCTTTTGTTGTTTTAAAGATATCATATGAACCCATGGAATTGGGTCCGTTAGAACAAAAGAATAATGTTTTTCCATCGGAATGAAGGTATAGGCCATTCTCATCATGTTCGCTATTAACTGGAGCACCTAAATTAATAGGGTCGGCCCAACCTTCTCCACTTTTTTTCGCAACCCAAATATCTCCTCTTCCCAATCCTCCCGGACGTTCACTAATGAAATACAATAAATTTCCGTCTGGCGAAAGACAAGCAGCATCTTCGTAATAACTAGTATTTATAGGCTTCAATAATATTTCCGGCTTTCTCCATTTTCCGGAAGTAGCTTTTTTAGACATAAATATTTCGCCCCCGCGAGCAGCAGAAGGATCATTGCGGTAAATAAACATGGTCATTCCATCATCAGAAATACTGCAACAAGCATCGTATCCTTCCGAATTGATTGGACCACGAATTAAGTCAGATTGCAACCAAGTTTGTTTTTCATCACTCCAATAGCTTTCGTATACATCATCGTAATACCCGAAATCACCTTCTGTATCTTTCATTGATTTATCTCCACCGGGCCTGCGAGATGTAAATACAATAGTTTTATCATTGTTTGCAAGTACCGGCCCTTTATCATCGTGTATAGAATTTATATCAATAAGAGGAATGATTTTGACATCCACTGGATTTGCCATCAGTTCTTTAGCAAGCTTACATTGAGAGATAAAAATATCTACTTGCGACTCTTCAATTTTTTTAGGGCTATCAGCAATAGATTTTCTGAACACATTTAATTCATCCAATGCTTTATCAATCATTTCTTTAGCATGATACGTTCTGCCTAGTAAAAGAAATAAGTTTTCATTTGCATTGGGGCTAAGTGATTTAGCACGTTCTAAAAATTCAAGTGAGGCATTATATTCCCGCATCATAAAATAGCTTTCTCCAATAAAATATTGAAGTGATGCATCTGTTGGCCTATTCTTTAATACTTCCTTATACTTATTTATCGCTGACATATAATCTCCTGTAAAGAAGTCTTGTTTTGCCATAAATATTTTATACTCGTCTGTACCTTTTTCAAATACGTTGCCTTTACTTTTCTGAGCAAACGAAAATTCTGCAGCACAAAAAAACAAGGCTGTTATAGACAAAATTGTGGTAAAATGCTTCATTGGTTTTAGGTATTAAGCTTTATAGATATTTAATCAGGCTGCAAACATAAAGAATCCTTTAGTATAACCCAAAAAATGATATTACTGTTTATTCCGGTTTCTAAAATAATAATCAAGCAAATTCTTTGCCAAGTTTTAAAAAAAACTCTAAAGCTTCTTTCTTCTTGTCGTCATAATTGTATTGAATGTGATTAAAAATGTAATTTCTAGCGATTTTTTCATCAACTTGCTGCTCTAAATTATCAATTACTTTATTTCGATGATCAACACCAAATTTCAGAGCTTGATAAAAAGAATTCGCCCAAGTTTCGTCTAGTTTTTTATTCGATATCCAGCAAGCAAATACAAAAGGAAGGCCAGTAAACAATTTCCACTCCTCCGATAAATCGTACGAATATTTATACTCGTTTGTCAGGTTAAAATTTCTGTCGCCAATAATAAGTCCCGCTGCTGCTGCTTTTATTTTTTTCTCGTACCCTTCCTTTGCCTTTATCCAACTAGGATTAATTTTCCACCAATGTTTTGCTAAAATTTGCACTAATAAGCACGAAGTTTTTGATTGATAGTCCAAAAGGATAGATCTTATATTTCTTAGCGGCACATCGCTATATAACATTACTGTTTGAACTGGCCCATTTGACCCTATACAAAAATCTGGAATAATATAATACTCTTTTAATTCCGGAATGATTGCTACTGGAGCAAGTCCAATATCTATTTCATTATTTTTTAGTTTTTCAGCACATATTGCTGGGGGGTCTAAGGCTAGTTCAAAATCAGTTATATGACCAGAGTGTTGTATTCCATACACAAAAGGTTTGGCGTTTAAGTAAGATACGACAGAGATTCGAAGCGGAGTTTTTCCCATAAAGTTCTTCAAAATTAATTATTTTAAAGAATACCTAATAAACAATTAATAGCTTGAAGTGTTTATTTCATAAACTCCCTTAGTAGCAGCTACAACCGAAACGATAGCTACAAATCCAGAAAGAAATACACCCACAAATGGAATTAAAAGAAAAATGCAAAACATGACACCCATAGTAATTGCAAACCACTTGTTGCTTCTTATAAAAATTACGCCATCAGGAATACCCATTCTTTTTCTTTCGCAAGAATAATCCATAAATGAAAAACCATAAAAATAGGCTGAAATCAAAAATAAAGGAATGAATCCAAGCCAACCTATGAAAGGTATAAAACCCACTATAAATAACAATACAATCCAAACAGTTTCTAAAAAAACATTTCGAACAGCTATAAACATTCCTCGGAAAATATCTTTAAGGAAACGAGTAATATTAAAATCTGTTTTTATTCCGGTAATCTTTTCTTCCGTTTTCTCAGATACAAAAGCTAGTAGAGGTGATAACAAAAACAAGGTAATGAACCCTCCATAAAATGCAAAAACAAAAAAGAAAATTACTTTCGTCAGAATCCAAATAATCCAACTTATAAATCCTGGCAAATATTCAAATAGGAAAAAATTGGAAGCTGCTGAATTAATCTTCAATACAATCCATGTCTGCAAACTATTTGTGACAGACTCTGTCAAACTAAATCCACCAACAAATAAAATAACATTCAATAAAACCGGAACAACAAAAGTCCAAGCTAAACCATTTGTAAAAATGAATGGTATTGCTTCAAAAAAAGTATTAAATCCAAGTTTTATTTGTTTTTGAATGGGAATCGGTTCTCTAATAAAAGACATGAATAAAATAAATATGCAAGTGAACGACAATAATTGACTACAGTATCACTACTTCTCTTTCGAGACTTACTCCGAATTTTTCTTTTACAGATTGCAAAACTTTACTGGAAAGATCATAAATCTCAGCGCCTTTGGCAGTACCGTAATTTACAAGAACCAATGCTTGATCTTTATGAACTCCAGCCTGACCGATTTGTTTTCCTTTCCAACCACATTGCTCAATTAACCAACCGGCAGCAAGTTTCATTCCTCCCGAATCCTTAAAAGATTTTATTTCCGGGAATTCTATTTTAATTTTTTCAAATTGCTCAAGACTTATTACAGGATTTTTAAAAAAACTTCCTGCATTGCCAATCTTTTCTGGGTCGGGTAATTTACTTCTTCGAATATTACAAACTGCTTTGGAAATAGCTTCAACAGAAACTTCTTTTATGCCCATTTTTTCAATTTCCTGAATAATAGCTCCATAACTAGTATTGAGTTTTGGCTTCTTGAGCAGTTTAAAAGTAACCGTGAGAATAATATACTTTCCCTTTGCCTCATTTTTAAAAATACTATTTCGATATCCAAACTTGCAGTCAGAATTGCTTAACACAATGTTTTTATCCTCAAGAATGTTAATAGCCTCTAATTCCCAAAAAATATCTTTCAGCTCTTCGCCATAAGCACCAATATTTTGAATGGGGGCAGCTCCTACTGATCCGGGAATTAAGGAGAGATTCTCTACACCAGCATAGTTGTGTTTTATACAGTATAAAACAAATTGGTGCCAAACAACTCCAGCTCCTGCTCTCACATAATAATATTCCGAATCTTCTTTTATGAGCTCCATTCCAGAGATATTATTTTTTATTACCAATCCATCAAAATCTTTTGTAAATAAAATATTGCTGCCACCTCCTAAAATCAAGATAGGTTGACTGGCGATATTTTTACTTGATAATAAATTTTGAATGTCGCTCTTTGTATTAGCTTCCACAAAGGCTTTTGCATAGCACTCTACCCCAAACGTGTTAAGCTTTTTAAGAGAATGGTTTTCAAGCAAATTCATGATAATGCAAATTTACAGCTTAATACATGTCTCGCTTTGTAAACTAAAAAAATGAATTAACATTCAGGGTTGAATGAAAATTAAGCTCCCATCTTTACAATCAAATCAAACTCTTGCTTTTCTAATGGCATAACCGAAAGCCTTCCTTGTCGAACTAAATAAATATTAGCTAGTTTTTTTTCTGCTTTAATAGTTGATAATGAAACCGGTTTCTTTATTGCAGAAACGAGAGACAAATCTACTACCGACCAATCTTCTTTAGTTGTTGGATCTTGATACGCTTCTTTAACTACAGTAGAAATACCCATTACACTTTTCTCACCTCCACTATGATAAAACAAAACGTTATCGCCCTTTTTCATTGCTCTAAGGTGTTTTCTTGCTGCGTAATTTCGAACGCCTTCCCACATGGTTTTTCCTTCTTTTTCAAATTGAGACCAAGAGTAGGTTTCGGGTTCAGATTTTACAAGATAATAATTCATAATAAAAAATTAATGAAACACTTTTTCAGGTAAGTTAGGTAATGTAAAAACACTATCAGCAACTTTAATCTTTTTTATTTTGATAGCCGTGTGTGTTAAGTCAAAAAAATCACACTCATATTTCTGTTTTAGCCAGAATGATTTAGCCTTTTCAAAATATACATTTACATAACCGAATACATGTTTTTTGTAATGATCCGGATTCACAGGAACTGAGCTATTATACCAATAGTAACTCTTGGAATCCCCCAAATCATTGACTAGTAAATTGCAATTCCTTTTCATAATCTTCTCCGCATTTTCTGTAATCTTTGTCTCCACCAGAACCCTTGTTTCGTTTGAACAATCAGAAACCAACATAGTGTCACTCCCAAAAAGAGTTCTGTACTGCTTGTTTTTATCTTTTAAGTAATATATTTCCTTTACCTCATTTCCGCTATAAACCATTTTATAGTTACCATTTTTATAATACACAGTAAGTATATCGCCATACACTTTTTGAAGCTTTTCTGTCGAAAAATCTTCTGTTTTAGAAAGTGCTACTGTTTTGTATGTGATAATACCTTCAAATTCTTTAGGTGATTCTTGTGAAAAACACGTTATAAAATTAATACATAAAATAAAAAATAAGTACTTGACTTTCATAGATATAGTAATTATTTATATTTCATTTTTGATTATATAATTTATCGAAATGCGAATATACAAATGCTTTTTTTAAAGAATTAACAAATTCAATAAATATCATAAATAAGTTAATAATTCGTGCAATGATATAACGAAATAGATTTAAATCAATCTGACATAGTATTATTACATTGGTATATTAAAAAATTGCATTAAAAAATAATTAATATTTACTATACTTCACAAAATGAAAAAAAATCTAATCACCTCATTACTTTGCGTTGGAGTTACTGTTGCGTCCTTTGCACAACCCATTGCAAACTTTTCCGGTTCTCCTACAACAATTTGTGCAGGACAAGCGGTAACATGGACTAACCTTAGTCAAAATACGAGTGTCACCACTCAGTGGGCTTGGCAATTTCCAGGAGCAAACCCAAACCCAACTTCTACATCAAACACTCCAGGGCCCAGGACCTATCCTACTCCAGGCGTATATAATGTTGTATTAACAGCTACCAATAATACTAATCCTAACCAAGGCACAGATGTCGAAACTAAAGTTGGCTACATCACTGTGCTTGCAAATCCAAATGTTAATGTATCTCCTTCAACAGGTTACGTAGGCTGTACAATCACATCTGCAAATCTAACAGCAAGTGGAGCTCAAAGTTATGTATGGTCACCTGCAGGAACTCTTAGCTCATCTACAGGCACATCTGTAGTTGCAAGCTCAACGGTTACAACAAACTATAATGTTGTAGGCACCAGCTCTAACGGCTGTACTGATAATCAAGGTGTAACGGTAATGGTCAGCACTGTGCCTCCAAATGCACCAGCATCCGTTAACGGCACAACTACTGTTTGTAGTGGTCAATCAGGCGTAACTTATACTGTACCAGGTATTACTCCACCAGTTCCAATTAGAAACTGGACTGTTCCTCCAGGGGCAACTATTACTTCTGGACAAGGTACTCGATCTATCACTGTTACATTTGGAAGCACTTCTGGAAATGTATGTTGTAATCAAAGCAATGCTTGCGGAGCAAGTGCTGATGTTTGTTTAGCTGTTACAGTTGACCCTACTCCAGCAGTAGGCACAGTTGGTTCGATAACAGGACCAACTTCAGTTTGCGATAATCAAACAGGTGTAATATTTACAGTAGCCCCTGTAGCAAATGCTTCAAGTTATACTTGGACAGAAAATAGTGATGCTTCAATTGTTTCAGGACAAGGTACTAATACTATTACAGTAAATTTCGGTACTAATAATAATACTAACATCTGTGTTTCTGCAGTAAACTCTTGTAACACAAGCACTCCTGTTTGTTTAGCTGTTGTTGCTTCTCCAAGTGCACCTGGCATTCCGGGAACAATCTCAGGACCAACTACTGTATGCAGTGCTCAAGGAAGTGTTATATATTCTGTAGCTACTGTTAATAATGCGGCAGTTTATACTTGGACAGTTCCTGCTGGCGCTACCGTTAACGCTGGACAAGGTACAAAATCAGTTACGGTTACTTTTGGAGCTACTTCAGGATCTGTTTGTGTAACGGCCGGAAACGGTTGTGGAACAAGTTTAGCAAATTGTGTTAATGTAACTGTTGATCCTACCCAAGCTGTAGATACAGTTACGGTAATTACAGGCCCTATTGCAGTTTGCGCAAATCAAACTGGTGTTCTATATTCAATTCCCACTGTAGCAAATGCTACAACTTATAATTGGATAGTTCCTACCGGAGCTAGTATTACTGCTGGCGCAGGTACAAATTCAATAACAGTGTCCTTTGGCACTTCTGCAGGAAACGTATGCGTAGATGCAGCAAATGGCTGTAGCACTAGTCCGCAAAAATGTAAAGCAATTGTTGTAAGCCCTAACGCTCCTGGTATTCCAGGTGGAATTACAGGACTTACAACAGTTTGTAGTAATGTTACTGGAATCAAATATTCTGTCTCTGCTGTAGCAAATGCTACAACTTATAGCTGGACTGTTCCTACTGGTGCTACCATCACAGCTGGTCAAGGCACTAACTCAATAACCGTTTCTTATGCTGCTACTTCAGGTTCTGTTTGTGTAACTGCAGGAAATGCTTGCGGAACAAGCCTAGGAAGTTGTGCTTCAATTACAGTTGACCCAGCTTCTGCTGTTGGAATAGTGGGATCTATTTCTGGACCAGTCGCTGTTTGCGCTAACCAAACTGGAGTTGCATACTCAATAGCTACTGTATCAGGTGCTACAACCTATAATTGGACTGTTCCTGCTGGAGCAAATATTACTGCTGGTTCAGGTACAAATTCAATAACTGTTACTTTTGCTACTGCAGGCGGAAACGTTTGCGTAGATGCTAGTAATGCATGTAGTACAAGTCCTCCAAATTGCGTAGCTGTTGCTGTTGACCCCTCAGCGCCTGCAATTCCAGGAGGAATAACTGGATCTACTACAGTTTGTAGTGGTCAATTAGGAGAAATATATACGATAGCATCTGTACCAAATACTTCTGTTTATACATGGACAGTTCCTGCTGGCGCTTCGGTTGTTGCTGGACAAGGAACTAACACTGCAACTATAGATTTTGGTGCTACTTCAGGTACAATTTGTGTAACTGCTGGAAATGCTTGCGGTACAAGTATTGCTAGTTGCCAAACAATAACTGTTGATCCTAATCCAGCTGTTGGGCCTATTGGTGCAATTACTGGACCTCAAGCAGTTTGCGCAAATCAATCAAACGTTGTTTACTCAACTACTGCTGTATCTGGAGCTACAAATTATAATTGGACTGTACCTTCTGGAGCAAATATTACTGCTGGAGCTGGAACTGCAACTATTACTGTTACTTTCGGATCATCTGGAGGAAATGTATGTGTTGATGCCAATAACAGCTGCAGTGCAACTTCTCAGATTTGCGAAGCAGTTACAGTTGCTTCAACAGCACCTGCGATTCCTGCTGGCATAACTGGCGTTACTACTGTTTGTAGTGGTCAGATTGGTGAAATTTATACTATAGCTTCTGTTCCAAACGCAACTGTATATACATGGACAGTTCCTACAGGTGGAACAGTGACTGCTGGACAAGGCACAACTTCTGTTAGTGTTACTTATGGAACAACTTCAGGTAATATTTGCGTAACTGCAGGCAATGCTTGCGGCACAAGTATTGCTAGTTGTCAAGCTATAACAGTAGATCCTAATCCAGCTGTTGGTGCTATTAGCACCATTAATGGACCTACTGCTGCTTGCGCTAATCAATCAAACGTTACCTATATTTTACCTGCTGTTGCAAATGCATCTACATACAATTGGACTGTACCTACTGCGGCAAACATTACTGCTGGTCAGGGAACAAATACAATTACCGTTTCTTTTGGTAATATCTCCGGAAACATTTGCGTAAATGCAACTAACTCGTGTGGATCTAGTCCACAGAGCTGCATAGCAGTTACAGTATCTCCAAATGCTCCCGCAATTCCTGCTGGAATATCTGGGGCTACTACTGTTTGTAGCGGACAAGTTGGAAACTACTCCATTGCTCCCGTTGCTAATGCTACAACTTATACTTGGTCTGGACCAACAGGTGCAACCGTATCTGCTGGACAAGGAACGGTAAACTCTTCAATAACACTTGGCACTACTTCTGGAAACATTTGTGTTACTGCTGGGAATGGATGTGGAACTAGCTTACCTAGTTGTTTAGCGGTTACTGTTAATTCTGCCGTACTTACAGTTACTACAACCTCAACTCCTGCGTCATGTAGTTCTTGTTGCGATGGTACTGCTGCTGCAACACAAACTGGCACTAGTCCATTTACATATGCTTGGTCTCCTGCTGGCGGAACCGCTTCTTCAGCATCTGGCCTATGCGTAGGTTCATACACCGTTTGCGTAACTGATGCAGGAGGTTGTATTACTTGTTCTATAGTGAACGTATCCTTCGTAACTGGATTAGCTTCCTTAACAGATAATGGTACTATTAAAGTATACCCTAATCCTGCGAATGAGTATATTAATATTGAAGGTACACTTTCATCTTCAGCAAATCTAGACGTTAGCATTGTTAATATGTTTGGACAAACTGTACTTGAAGAAGTAGTTCCTGCCGATGGCACTTTCACTCAAAAAGTAAATATTGCTAACATACCATCCGGTGTATATTTTATTCGAATTAGCTCAGGCGAATTTGTTAAAAACACTAGAATGATAAAAATTCAATAATTAAAAAATAAATTCAAAAACCCCGTCAGAGAATTTCTCTGACGGGGTTTTTTATTTATTTGGTTTGAATATAAAAGTAACGGCTAATGAATTATTTTAAATATCATTTCTTTCATTAACTCGCCCTGATCCACGCTGTTTCCATCAAACCCCTTAGCTCTAAGGTCATATTGTCGGAGCATTGAAATGACTCCCATTACTTTCCCTCTTGAATAGTTATTGGCTGCGCTTGTGTAGTCTTTTACAAAATAGGGGCTAACCCTTAACGCTGAGGCTACATTGTTCTGAGACTTGTCTTGTAAAAAATGATACATTAATATTTTAGAAAAATACCCCCCTAATAATGCTATTGTCATTACCAAAGGATTGTCTTTGGGGTTGGAAGCAAAGTAATTTATTATCCGGTTGGCTTTTAAAGAATCTCTTTTCCCAATAGCTGCCTGAAGCTCAAAATTATTGTACTCTTTACTTATTCCAATAAATTTTTGAATGTGATCGGTGGTGATTTTAGTGTTCAATGGTAAATTGATCATCAACTTTTCCATTTCTTTAGCTATCTTACTAAGGTCATTTCCTAAAAATTCTGTAAGCAGTTGTCCCGCCATGGGCTCCATTGTATATTTCTTCTCTTTAATAAAATTTTCTACCCAGCTTGGGACTTTGTTATCGTACAGCTTTACCGACTTCATAACTACTGCTTTTTTGCTAAGTGTTTTAGCAAATGCAGTTCGCATATCTATTGTTTTGTATTTATGGCAAAAAACCAATATGGTGCTTTTTTGAGGGTTACTCAAGTATATTTCCAAAGGATGTTTTTTCAACTCATCCTCTTTAGATGAAGAAAGCTTTTTTTCTTTTGGAATCAGGTCCTTCATGTTTTGAGCTTCTCTAACAATTACCACTCTATAATTGCTCATCATCGGATAGCTTTTTGCTTCGCTTAACACTTGCAATATGGATGTCTCACCACCATATAATATTGTTTGATTGAATGCCTTTTCAGATTCCTCCAATACCCTATCTTCTATTACGCTAGCAACAGCATCAATAAAAAAGGGCTCATCACCCATCAATAAGTATACTGGATGGTATACTTTATTTTTAATGTCAGATATAATTTTTTCAAAATCCATAATTTACAGCACATTTTAATATGAACGAAAATACAAAAAGGGAAAAGCCAAATTACAATTTTGTATTTTCGTAACCTTCTAAAGTAAGTAATTTAGAATTAATTAATGACCAAACTCAATTTACCGGAATATGATTTTCGCATCCAAAACACAGATAAAGGTGTGCAAATTTTTGATTCTATCCGAAAAAAATACCTAACTCTTACTCCTGAAGAATGGGTAAGGCAAAATTTTATTCAATACCTGATACAAGAAAAAAAATATCCTTCTTCACTCATTGCTGTTGAAGCTGGCATGAAATATAATAAGCTACAAAAGCGATGCGATATTGCTATCTATGATAAAGGTGGCGTGATATGGATGCTTGTAGAATGTAAATCAACCGATATTACTTTATCACAAAAAACTTTTGATCAGCTTGCTACATACAATAAAGCAATTAATAAACCTGCTAAATACTTAGCAATCACAAATGGTCTTAAACATTTCTGTTGCGAAAATTCAGCCAACGTGCAAAATGGGATGAAGGAAGGAAGTCAAGAATATGTGTTTTTAAAAGATTTTCCATCATTTCCTCTTTGATTTTGGCTAAAAATGGTTACTTAATAGTTCAAAAAAAAGTTGCTTAAAATTTGACTTTGATTTCGAGATTTATACCTTTACATACCTTAATTAAAAACCAAAAATTAAACCTCAACTATAATGAAAAAAATTACTCTTTTTTGTGCAGCATTTTTTGCATTTGGGACATTAATGACACACGCAGGTAATCGCGCAACCGTAATTATTCCTGGAGATCATTTTCCTACTTCTTTTAGGATGGATCCAAAATTAACAGCCGAAGATTACTTACCAAACACAATTATTTTTAAGGTGAAATCCCAATATCGTCAGAATTGCAAAGCAAATTCTATAGACAATATTTTACGCTTGCAGGATTTACTTTCTGCAGTTGGGTCAAAAGATTTTGCTAAAATATATCCTAACCACAGACCACCAGAAAAAGAATTTAATGATGTGGGCATGCCATTAGTTGACATTTCACTTATATACTCTTTCAAATATTCTAGCTCTCAGTCTATTGAGAAAGTAATCAATCAGTTTTTAGCTCTTGGTTATTTTGAATTTGTTGAGCCTTGGTATATTCACCAACTACATTTTGTACCAAACGATCCTAGTTACAATGCTAACCAATACTTTATTAAAGGAAACGTTGCAGGTAGTGTTGATGCTCAAAACGCATGGAACATTACAACAGGAATCCCTTCTGTTGTAATTGGAATTGTAGATACCGGAACTTCTCCAAATCACCCTGATTTAGCAGCAAACTATCTTGGAGGATATGATGTAGGAATGAATGACAGTGATCCTACTTGGCAAGGCAATGCTCACGGAGTTGCTGTTTCTGGCGATGCTTGCGCTGTAACAAACAATGGTGTTGGCGTAGCAAGCCCTGGTTACAATTGCAAATTTAAAGCTATTAAAATTGCGGATGCTTCAGGTGCACTAATTGCAGGATATACTGGTATTACTTGGGCTGCAGATAACGGCTGTAAAATTATTAACTGCTCTTGGGGCGGCTCCGGAGGAGGAACTTACGGTCAAACAATTGTTGACTATGCTGCGATTAACAAAAATTGCTTGTTAACTTGTTCTGCTGGTAACGGTGGGGTTGAAGAGTTTTTATGGCCTTCTTCATATAATAATGTTTATCGTGTTGCATCTACAGCTAGCTCAGATGCTAGATCTGGATTTTCTTCTTATGGTCTAGATGTTGACTATGGCTCTCCAGGAAGTGGGATTTATTCTACCACTAACAACACTAGTTATGGTTCAATGGATGGAACATCTATGGCTAGTCCAGTTTCTGCTGGCGTAGCTGGTTTAATTCAATCTCAATGGAATTATGCAAATGCCTTTCAAATTGGGGAAAGAATGAAACAAACCTGCGATCCTTTTGCAGGATCTTCAACGATTGCTTTATTTAATGCTGGTAAAATGGGTAAAGGTAGAATTGATGCTGCTAGAGCAGTAAATTCATCCATTACAGCAAAATCACTTGTAATGAACCCAGTAACAATTACAGATGGAAACGATAATGTGTTTATGCCAAGTGAAGCAATTACTATTGGTGGTGCTTTCATCAACTATCTAGATGCTTCATCAGCTTCGGCTGCTGCAGTTCTTACCATTGTTTCTGGTCCAGGTACTATTACAAATGGAAATTATACCATTGGCGCATTAGCTACATTAGCTACTAATACTATGGCTACACCATTTGGAGTTACCATACAAGCAGGTGCTGCTGTTAATTCTAAAATTTCATTTAAAGTAACTATTACCGATGGTACATTTTCAGGATCTCAATACTTTGATATCACAGTAAATCCTGATTATATTAACATTATAAATAATGATGTGCATACTTCTATCACAAGTAAAGGTAGAATTGGATTCAATTTAGACGGTACTCAACAAGGACTAGGATTTGATTATCAAGTAACTAATCCTTCTACTCAAATGTTGTATGAGATGAGTTTAATGGTTGGAAAATCTTCTACTTCTGTTTCTGACATGTTTCGTGAAGCAGGAACAGGGAACTCAGATTTTACATCTTCTACAAGAGTTTACCAAGTGAACCCAGCTACTGTATCTGATTTTGATTTGGATGGCAAATTTACTGATGCAACTTCTCCAAGCCCAGTGCCAGTTCAAGTACATCACAATGCTTATGCATGGAGTACTGCCCCTTTCAGAAGATTTGTTATTGTTAAATATGTAATAAAGAACACTAGTAGTAGTGCCTTAAGCAATATTGCCGTAGGTATTGTTGCTGACTGGGACATTATAGATGCTGCAAAGAACAAGGGAGGTTTTGATCCTATAAATAAAATGGGATATGTATATGACGTATCATCTGCTTCTGGTACTTATGCAGGAATAAAACTACTTACTGGCGGTACCGTTAACAACTACGTAATTGACCTTGTAGCAGGAGGAAATGGCGGTGTAGATGCTGGAACTGATTACCTAACAAATGAAAAATACACCACTATGACTACAAGCAGAAATGCCGATGGATATGGAGCTGGTGGTGGTGACGTAATGAATTGTGTAAGCTCCACAGGGCTTAACATACCTGCTGGTGACAGTATAACCGTTGCTTTTGCTCTAATTGGAGGTGATAATTTAGCTGATATCCAGCTAAGTGCTTGTCAAGCTCAAAACAAATGGGATGGCACTTCTAACCCATGCGTAACAGCAGTAAACAATATGGAAAATGAGAACTTCTGGATGTATAACTACCCAAATCCAGCAACGAATTCATTTAATATTGAATACAACATTTCCGGAAACACCAACTCTTCTATTCGTATCTTAAATGCACTTGGAGAGACTGTGATGGTATTTGACAACCTAAAAGCGGGTAACAATACCATTGCTGTTGATGCATCCAATTTCAGCTCAGGTATTTATTTTTATCATCTGAAATCGGGAGAAGCAGTAATTACTAAAAAAATTACTATTACCAAGTAATAGGTTTTTTATAAACTAAAAAAACCTGACGAATTCGTCAGGTTTTTTTTTGCCAACAATTAACCTATAATGGCAAAAAACTATAATTGTCTTTGGGTCAGCAGTTTTTATTTTTGTAAATTTGCTCCGAAAGTTGATTCGATAATATTTATACTCATTTAACTATATACTTTATGGCTTTTGACATTGAAATGATTCGCGAGATCTACAAAAATCTACCTTCAAAGATTGAAGCTGCTCGAAAAATTGTTGGTCGCCCGCTAACACTAACAGAAAAAATATTATACACTCACCTTCACGCTGATCAAAAAGCAGGTACCTTTTCCAGAGGAAAATCTTATGTTGATTTTGCTCCAGACAGAGTAGCCATGCAGGATGCAACTGCCCAAATGGCATTGCTTCAATTTATGCAATCAGGCAGAGCAAAAGTGGCAGTACCTTCAACAGCACATTGCGATCATTTGATAGTAGCTAAAGATGGTGCGGCAAAAGATTTGGAATTTGCTACGAAAGAAAGCAAAGAAGTATTTGACTTCTTAGGTTCTGTTTCCAGTAAGTATGGCATTGGATTTTGGAAACCTGGCGCAGGTATCATCCATCAAGTAGTTTTAGAAAATTATGCTTTCCCTGGCGGAATGATGATAGGTACCGATTCTCATACTGTAAATGCAGGAGGACTTGGCATGATTGCTATTGGCGTTGGCGGAGCTGATGCTTGCGATGTAATGGCTGGACTTGCTTGGGAATTGAAAATGCCAAAATTAATTGGTGTAAAACTTACCGGGAAATTAAGCGGTTGGACTGCTCCAAAAGATGTAATCTTAAAAGTTGCTGGGATACTCACCGTTAAAGGTGGTACCGATGCGGTGGTTGAATATTTTGGCGAAGGAGCATTATCCATGAGCTGCACTGGCAAGGGAACGATTTGCAACATGGGTGCAGAAATTGGAGCTACTACGTCAACCTTTGGTTACGATGCATCCATGGAGCGCTATTTGAATGCTACAGGACGTGCTGATGTTGCAGAGCTTGCAAACAAAGTAAAAGAACATCTTACTGCAGATGCTGAAGTATATGCAAATCCGGAAAAATACTTTGACCAAATAATAGAAATAAATTTATCTGAATTAGAGCCTCACGTAAACGGCCCCTTTACTCCAGACTTAGCTACTCCTATTTCTCAATTAAAAGATGCTGCTATCAAAAACGGATGGCCAACTAAAATATCAGTTGGACTGTTAGGCTCCTGCACTAATTCATCCTATGAAGATATTTCCAGGGCGGTGAGTCTGGCCCGACAAGTTTCCTCCAAAAGTTTAAAGACAAAATCCGAATATCTTATCAATCCTGGTTCTGAACAGATTCGCTATACCATCAAGCGAGATGGTTTCTTGGATGTGTTTGACCAGATTGGCGCTAAAGTATTTACCAACGCCTGCGGCCCCTGTATTGGCATGTGGGACAGAATGGGTGCAGAGAAAAAAGAAAAGAACACTATTATCCACTCCTTTAACCGAAACTTTGCAAAGCGGAACGATGGAAACCCAAACACCTATGCATTTGTTGCTTCACCAGAAATTGTAACTGCAATGGCAATTGGCGGTGATCTTACGTTTAATCCACTAACCGATTATTTGATTAATGAAAAAGGTGAAAAAGTAAAATTAGATCCCCCTACCGGAGATGAATTACCTAAGAATGGTTTTGCTGTTGAAGATGCCGGCTATCAAGCCCCAGCTTCGGACGGAAAAAATATTACTGTTACCGTTTCTCCAACTAGTACGCGCTTACAATTACTTGATCCATTCCCTGCTTGGGAAGGGGCAGACTTAAAAGGCTTAATGCTTTTAATAAAAGCTAAAGGAAAATGTACTACCGATCATATTTCAATGGCAGGTCCCTGGTTAAAGTTCAGAGGTCATCTAGACAATATCTCCAACAATATGTTAATTGGAGCAGTTAATGCATTTAATGAAAAAACTGATTGTGTAAAAAATCAGCTGGATGGAAAATATGATTCGGTTCCAAAAGTGCAGCGTGCTTATAAGGCATCAAACATCGGTTCTATAGTAGTGGGCGATGAAAACTATGGAGAAGGATCATCCAGAGAGCATGCAGCAATGGAACCTCGTCATTTAGGAGTACGGGCAGTGCTGGTAAAATCATTTGCTCGTATTCATGAAACAAATCTTAAAAAGCAAGGAATGCTTGGTCTTACCTTTGCTAATAAGGATGATTATAATAAAATTCAAGAAGACGATTTGATTGATATTTTAGGACTAACAGAGTTTGCACCAGGAGAGCAACTCAACTTGGTGCTGCACCATACTACCGGAGATCATGAAATCATTCAAGTAAATCATTCTTATAACGAACAACAAATAGAATGGTTTAAAGCCGGTGGCGCGTTAAATATTATTCGCGCCAAAGCAAAGGCGTAATTACACGAGTCGTAAATGTATAAACTAGATAGAACTGCTTTTAAATCACAAAGTGCCAATGAGCCTTCCTCACATGCTTCTTATTGGAAAAAACAGTCAGCGGAAGAACGACTAAAAGCTGCAATGTACTTAAACAGTGTTGCATTTAATTATGACTTTAGCAATCCGCCCAGAATGGATAAAACACTTCACCGACAAAGAAAACATCACTGATGGGAAATATCTTTAACCAAGACTTTAGAGAATTTCTCCTCGCCTTAAATAAAAATAAAGTTGAATATTTGATAATAGGAGGATATGCGGTCATCTTACACGGTTACTCTAGAACAACTGGTGATATTGATATTTGGGTAGCTAAGACCGAAGAGAACTATAACAAACTTGTCAAAGCTTTTGCTGATTTCAGAATGCCGGTTATGGGAATGACGAAAGATATTTTTTTGAACGATAAGAATGTAGACATTTTTACGTATGGCAAACCACCTGTTTGTATTGATATTATGACAAGCGTTAAAGGTGTATTATTTAGAGAAGCCTATCCTAACTCAGTGCTGAGAAAAGTTGACAGGATTGACATTAGATTAATAGATTACAGAGACTTACTTACTACGAAAAGAGCAAGTGGAAGACATAAAGATCTTGATGACTTGGAGAATATTCAATCGTAAATGAAGAATAGTTCGATTTCCTTCCTTTTGTTTACACTTAATCTACTAGGAAGATGTTTATGTGCCCAAGAATCGGGAACAGCATCTCTCTCTAGCCAAGATACCAATCGCATTGATACTAACTATGTTAAATCTTACAAAGACAAATTAATAGTGGGACTTTGGCAGTCTGAGCGTAGGTTCGAAATAGTTATTGATCAAAAGTTTGGACACGATTCTACAAGTTCAGCAATAAATTATGTTGCAAACTCCAATAAAGTTTCTGGTGTTTCTCTTGACTTCGACATCATTGGTCTTGCCTTTGGATACAGGTCTCTACCAGGAGGCAATAAAAGAACTGGCAGTACTGATTACTTGGATTTAGGTCTTAACATTAATACCCGTAGCATTCGCTTAGAAAACAGCTTTAAACGTTACACCGGATTTTATGATTTGAATTCACCGGATTATATACTTCCATTTACAGATTCTACAAATTATTTTCAAAACCCGTCCTTAAATTTACGTGTTGTAAAAACAAAACTTATTTACACGTTCAATAAAAAGAAGTTTGCACTTAGTGCAGCGTATGCAAATGTGAAAAGACAAGTGAAATCCAAAGGCTCTTGGCTACTCATTGGAAATTTTTATTCATTAAATTTTTATTCCGACTCCTCCATTATCCCTACCCCTCTTCAACCAAAATACGGTGTGGTGTGGGACGGATTAAACCGGATGAATGTATACGCATATTCTGCAGGGTTTGGTGGCACCTACACGTTAATTATTGCCCAAAATTTCTATTTCAATATCCTTGGCACTTTTGGTTTAGAAAGGCAATACAGGCATTACTATACTCAGCCCGAAAATGTGCACTTTGCCTATTGGAAAACCTGGTCTGCCAGCGACTGGAGAGCATCCTTTGGCTACAATGGAAAAAGGTTTTTCATGCGCCTATCAACTATATACGACATTAACAATTATGAATCTGAAGACATGAAGTTTGATATGAGATTCATAGCAGGTTCTTTCGATTTTGGCTATCGCTTTAATTTAAAAGCCCCTAAGCCGTATCAAAAATTTCGAGAAACTAAAATTTACAAAATGCTGTAATCAATTTACATTTTGAATATCCGCACCACTTTATCCTTCGTATTTTTCCTACCCTGTTGCTACGGATTTTCTCAAAGTATTACAGTAAAAGGAATAGTTTACGACAAAGACAGCATTACGCCCATGCAATACGCCTACGTAATAAATAAAAATACAACAACCGGCATAGTGGCAAATGAAGAAGGGAAGTTTACTTTAAAAATTCAACCGGGAGATACGTTAACATTTTCATACTTAGGATACTTTGTGACAAAAGTCTACACCCATACGCTTAAAGATTCAGTAAAAAACGCTGCATTAAATATCAAGGTGTATTTAAAATCCAAGGCAAAAGAATTAAATCCTGTAATCGTTAGACCAAACAGTTTTTCAAAAGAATCAAAAGAAATGTATAAGCGAAAAATTGATGAATACCACCGAGGCATTGCTTCTCCGCTAGCAAGCCCCATCGATGCACTGTATTATACCTTCAGTAAAAAAGGAAAGGAGTTAAAAAAACTTTCTTTCCTATACGATCAATTATTGATTGATGAAATTATTGAAGCTAGGTTAAATCCCGAGCTCGTAAGAGTTATTACAGGAAATGACACATTAGATGTCCCTACATTCTTAAACTATTGCTACCTGCCTAACCAGTTTGTTGTATCTGCTTCGGATTATGAACTTTTTTATTCAATAAAAAAATACTACCTAAACTATCTAAAGAAGGCAATTGAAAATAAATAATTTTCTTATTGCTGCTTCTCAAATTTTGCAACATTTGTTTTAAGTATAGCTAGAAGCAAATCCACCTCCTTCAAATGCGTTCTAAAAGCCAAACATGCAAATCGTAACGTAAATTTTCCATTTATCATAGTAGAAGAAATAAATATTCTTCCATCAGAAACTACAGCTTCTAAAAGTTTTTTATTAAAAGCATTAGCCTCTCCTCTTTTTGGAATCCAACGGTAAGTTACCACCGAAAGATCAGGCAGCTCCCCTACTTCAAAACCAAGCTTATTCACTTCATCATAAAAATATTTTGAAAGTAAAAGTTTTTCTTCCAAACATGCTCTAAAAGGTTTAACACCCATTAGTTTTAATGGAAGCCAAAGGCGCATTCCACGAAAATGTTTGGTGAGCTCAGGCGAAAGATCGGCAGGCGAATCTTCATCAGCACCAGCAATTGCATCTTGAAGATATTGCGCTTGGTAAAAATGAGATTTACGCAATTTATTTCCATCACGCACCAAAACAACTCCTAAACCATAGGGTAAAAAGAGACCTTTATGAGGATCAATTACCAATGAATCAGCTAGCTCCATGCCTTTTAATTTTTGCTTTCCTTCTTTGGTAAGCACAAAAAATCCACCATAGGCAGCATCTATATGATACCAAAGTTTATTCTTTTTTGATATTGCGCCAATTTCTTGCAAGGGATCAACCGCACCCACATCTGTAGTTCCTGCCGAGGCAATAACTAAAAAAGGGTTGAGATTCTTTTTCTTGTCGTTTGCTATTTGCTCTTTTAAAATAGTCGTATCCATTCTATAGTTGGGATCCATTGAAATATGTTGAACTACGCACTCACTTAATCCTGCAATTCGTATGGCCTTATCTACTGAATGATGCACTTGTTTGGTTAGGTAGATAACGCTCTTTTTTATGTTTGAAGAATTAATTTTCTTAGCGTCTCTAGCAGTAACAATCCCCATCAAGTTTGCCAAAGAACCACCTGAAGTTAAATTTCCTGCAGTACCTTTTGGAAAACCTACAATCGAAGCTAACCAACGCAAGAGCATGTTTTCCATACGTACTGCTCCTGGGCTAGCGTAAAACACTCCTGCATATCTGTTAAACACATCTGCTAAATAATCACCTAAAGCAGAATAGTAAATTCCACCACCGGGAATGTATGCAAGATGACCTCCTGAAGCAGGATTCAACCCAGGGAAATCAACATTTTTCTCAATTAATTTTATTGCTTGCTCAATACCAATGGAGCCTTCGTTAATGGGCGATTTCAACAAATCTTTCCCTTTTGAAGTTGTTACATTATAAGCGTTGATTTTACTAATGTTGTTTAAAAACTGTTCGCTGTATACAATTACCTTATCTCTTACTTTTTTTCGTTGAGTAGAGTTAGGCTCTAATTGCCGAGATATTTTTTCAAGTTTCAATAGTTGCTTTCTCATAAAGTAAATATATGTATAGACCAAAATTAAACACTTTTATTTGGGTACGAATATGACAAATTAATGACCTTTATGTGTTTTATTTCACGAATATTGCCATAATTATGGCATTAAAAAACGACTTACTACTAAGAGCTGCAAAAGGATTAGAAGTTGAACGAACACCCATTTGGCTGATGCGTCAGGCAGGAAGGATTTTACCTGAATACAGAAAGGTTCGGGAAAAAGCAAAAGACTTTGTAGCTTTTGTAAAAAATCCGGAGCTTGCTGCTGAAGTAACTATCCAGCCGGTAGATATTTTAGGCGTTGATGCAGCTATTATCTTTTCCGACATCTTAGTGATTCCCGAAGCAATGGGCTTGCCCTATCAAATGATAGAAGCAAAAGGGCCTTACTTTGAAAAGACAATCAAAACTAAAAGTGATTTAGATAAATTACATGTTGCTTCCGGTGAAGAGTTGATTTATGTAACCGATGCAATAAAACTTGCTAAACGGGAACTTAATAATCGTGTTCCATTAATTGGGTTTGCTGGCGCTCCTTGGACTTTATTTGCATATATGATTGAAGGTAGCGGAAGTAAAACATTCTCTCAGGCTAAAAAGATGCTTTACACTAACCCTGAACTTTCGCACGCTTTACTTCAAAAGATTACAGATAGCACTATCAATTATTTGAAATCTCAAGTTGAGGCAGGCGCAGATTTAATTCAACTTTTTGATAGCTGGGCAGGCGTATTATCACCCGTGCAGTACCAAGAGTTTTCATTACCGTACATTTCGCAAATATGCGATGCTATTACAACCGTTCCTAAAACTGTATTTGCAAAGGACGCTTTTTTTGCAAGAAAAAATATTAGCAAAATTAATTGTGATGTAATTGGGTTGGATTGGACCATGGATATTAACGAGTCGCGTGCATTAATTGGTTCAGAAAAAACCCTACAAGGAAATGCAGATCCTTGCATGCTCTATTCAGATCATGCTACCATTAAAAAAGAAACCGAAAAAATGCTTCGCGCATTTGGACCAAACAGGCATATCGCTAATTTAGGACATGGACTATATCCTGATACCGATAAGGAAAAAGTAAAGTTCTTTGTTGATACGATAAAAGAATTTCGATTTTAATTAGTATGCGATTTATTACTTCTCTTTTACTTACTCTTGCAATTTCCACTGGTATTATTAGCTATACACAAAACTTGATTCCCAATCCGGGATTTGAGTTGCACGAAAAATGCCTTGGGCTAAACACACCTGTTTCTAATTGGAGTATGCCCACAGGCAAGTACTATCATTATTTGTGTGAATGTCCGGTTGGAAAGGCACAATATAGCGGTGAAGATGCCAATACATCTTTTCAAGGGAAAGGATTTGCTGGACTTTGTCTTCACTCCAGAGAAGCAGGTGAATACATGATGGTTAAACTAGATCAAAAACTTATTGCTGGAACAACCTATATTTTTTCGGGCAATATTTTACTAGCTGCCGAAAAGCAAGAAAACTACAAAAACTTTGAAAGACTAGAAATAGCCTTTACAGAAAAAGAATATTCCGTTACAAATCCATCCTTCATTTTTTTTGAGCCACAGGTTGTGATTCCTGTTTCTTTTGAAAACAAAGAGAAAGAATGGAATTATCTCCATGGAAAATTTACTGCCACCGGCAATGAAGTTTATTTAATAATTGGAGATTTTATTTCTGAAACTCCCGTTGCAGATCAGCTTGCAGAATACATGACCTTATCTCCAGATGAAAGAGAAAAATATTTAAAAAAACATCGTAAACTGGAAGAGGCCATGAATGAGCTGAATACCGAAATGGCAAAAAATACAAAGCCCTACTCCATTCGTATATACTTAGACGAATTATGTTTAATGGCTGCATCTGACACAACAAAAGGGCTGTGTAATTACCCAATAAAAAAATCAATTCCGACATTAAAACCAGAACCATTAAAACCAATTGTTATTGAAAACATTTTTTTTGAAACAGGAAAATCTGTGCTTTTGCCAAGCTCTTTTGCTGCGTTAGACAGTCTATCAAAATGGTTGAAAAAAACTCCTTTGGCAGAAATTGAAATAACAGGACACACAGACAATACAGGAGATGAAAAAGAAAACTTAATCTTATCCTCCGAGAGAGCTTCCTCGGTGAAAAACTATCTTTACGCTAAGGGAGTAAAAAATAAAATTGAATCTAATGGCGTAGGAAGCAGCAAACCCATTGCATCAAATAATTTGGAAGAAGGAAAAAGGGAAAACAGAAGAGTAGAATTTACTATTATTAAACAATAATTATTATGAAAAAAATTATACTATTCATTTTTGCAGCATTAGTTTCAAGTTTTGCATTCACCCAACAGACCTATGTTTATTGCGGTAATTTGATTGACTGCATTAGCAATACATCCAAAAAAGAAATGACCATTGTAGTAGAAGGTAAAAAAATTGTAGCTGTAGAAAATGGGTATAAAGTTGCTTCCAATGGAGAAAAAATTATTGACCTAAAAAACAAAACTGTGCTTCCAGGGTTGATGGACATGCACGTACATTTGGAAATGGAATCACGTAAAGGTGGATCGGTAGATCAATTTACCATGAACCCTGCAGATTATGCATTTAACTCAGTTGTATACTCAAAAATTACGTTAATGGCTGGCTTTACTACCGTACGCGATTTAGGTGGCAGCGGAGTAAATATATCTTTAAGAAACGCTGTGAATGCCGGAAAAATAGTTGGTCCAAGAATTTATACTGCCGGAAAATCAATTTCAGGAACGGGAGGTCATATGGACCCTACCAATGGATATTGCGATGAATTAATGGGAGATCCATCTGCTAAAGAAGGTGTAGCCAACGGTGTGGATGATTGCAGAAAGGCAGTACGCCAGCAATATAAAGCAGGGGCAGATTTAATTAAGATAGCATCCACAGGCGGAGTGCTAAGCGCAGCTAAGGATGGCTCCGCGCCTCAATTTTCAGAAGAAGAAATAAGAGCGATTGTGCAAACAGCTACAGACTTAAATCTTAAAGTTGCCTGTCATGCACACGGAGCAGAAGGAATGAAAAGAGCTATACGAGCAGGGGTTACTTCCATTGAACACGGAACATTGTTAGATGACGAAGTAATTACGCTTATGAAACAACACGGCACCTATTATGTGCCTACCATTACTGCTGGAAAGTCAGTAGCAGATTCCTCAAAAATTCCTGGATTCTATTCTGACATTGTAGTTCCAAAAGCGCAGGCCATAGGCCCGAAGATACAAGGCGCATTTGCTAAAGCTTATAAAGCAGGAGTGAAAATTGCCTTTGGTACCGATGCCGGAGTTTTTAAACATGGAAAAAATGCTATGGAATTTCAATACATGGTGGAAGCAGGGATGCCTGCCATGGAAGCGATATGTTCAGCTACTGTAACAAGTGCTGCGCTACTGGGAATTAGCGATATACTTGGCACCATTGAAAAAGGAAAAATTGCAGATATCATTGCCGTAGATGAAAATCCGTTAACCAACATCAAAACATTGATGGATGTAAAATTTGTAATGAAAGAAGGCAATATATATAAACAGTAAAGAAGATATTTATTAATATTTAAATTGCATTCTCAAGGTAAATACATTATCGCGAATATCTTTCGAATACCCTTTTACTAGTGTACTTTCATTTTTCACAATATCATAATAGGTCATTATTTTTACGTGTGCATTCATGTGATAAATAAAACCAAATCCATATGTATCAAATCGCACATCACCAAGATTTGTGTTAGAGCCTGTTTTCCCAACTTCAGTACCAGCAATTTTGGTATCAGGATCGTACCAATCGTATTTTGCAACTAGCTGAATTTTAGATTTACCTATATTCTGGATTAAATAAAAATAAGCTCCGTCAAAATTACGGTGATAGATAGCAGAGGATGGCGCTGCTCCTATACTCTTCGAAGATTTGTCGGTGCCCGGCTGCTCCCCAGTAATATATTCTGCTCTTAACGTTGTGATACCTGCAGCCCAGTCTATTGATGCCTGAGCATCAACACCCATGTATACTCTGCGCGCTACACGGTTATAGTTTCCGGTATCCGCTGCAAAGTCAAAACCTTGTACTCCATTTAATAGTGTCCCAAATTGATAATCTTTTACAGTACCTATTCTATAACCACCATAATAATACGATGATCCGATTGCAAATTCTACTTTTTCATTTTTAGTAGTCTTTTTATATTGGACGCGTCCTGTATAATCTTTGTGGCTATCAAATTCAGAAGCTACACCTGCAGAGCCGTTCATAACAGCAGCATCAACTTTAAGTCCTGCTAAAGCTGAAGTCTTAGGAAATTCCATTGAACCAAAAACACCTAAATCTCTTTCTGTAGGAAATAAAGTCTGATTGTACCTTGCCCGCTCAGGGGTTTCGCGTTCACTCGAAGATTGGGTTACCTCAAAACCAAATTGAGTCTGAAGTAATCCTGCAGTAAGACTAAACATCTTTTTCCACGTATCTGTTACCTTTACATATGTTTCTCTCATATACAATCCTTTTTCGGTAACATCAGTATTAATCATTAATCGTACATTTTCATTGTCGTATGTAAATTTAAATCGACCCCTTCTCATCATGAACCTACTATAGTAGATACCGGAACCATTTGAAAAATCACCTCCAGCAACTGAAGGGGCTCCTGCAGAATCTATATATTGAAACTGGGGTTGCAAGTAGCCTGTAATCTTCAGCCTTTTCATAATTTTTATATCTGATTGAATACTTTCTACTGTTTTTTGAAGCGTGTCTTCTGAAGCTTCTTGAGTAAAACCCGAATTAATACCAGATGCTAGAATTACTAGGAGTAGAATTGTTTTTTGAATTATCAGAAGTATAGATTTTTGTTCGTTTAAATATGATGCAAATAACTAACGAGCTTGTTACCTGACTTTAATCTCAATATTATCAAATTGTTAAGTTTTATGGTTGAGTATTTAAATGAGATTCTACAATTTTTAGAAGTAATTCAAAAGATATTGGCTTAGAAACAAAGTCGCTGCCTGATTTTGCTGCACGTAAAACAGTAATTTCATCTTGAACAGCACTAAGAAAAATTACAGGGGTATTCTTTAGGTTTGCGTCCGCTCCAAGTGTTTCTGACATTACATTTCCATTCATAATGGGCATCATGATATCCGAGATTATTATGTGAGGTTTAAATTCATGTGCAATTTTTATTCCTTCTTTGCCATTTAAAGCACATGCAACATGATAATTTTGTTTTTTGAAGTTGTATGATAAAAACTCAAGCACATCCAGCTCATCGTCAACAATTAATATCTTTTTGTTATTCATAATCAAAAATAATGACTCCATATAAAGTCAATGTAATCCTAATGCTAAGTAATTGTTAAATGATCATAGGAGAAAGGATAAGTAACACTTTGTTAACAGCTTTTTAACCTCCTTGAGCGTAATCCAATTTTTTTTCATTTCCTTTGTTACGAATGAATAAACTAAAAAAGGGAGATAAAAAAATTATCCTTGCTTGGAGTTTTTATGATTGGGCAAACTCGGTTTACTCCTTAGTTATTACTTCTACCATATTTCCCATCTATTACATTTCTGTTACAAAAACTGGCGAAAGCGACATCGTTTACTTTCTTGGTAGGGAATACACCAACTCAACTCTTTATTCTTTTTCCATAGCCTTTGCATTTTTAATTGTTGCTGCTATTGCACCACTTCTTTCAGGAATTGCAGATTACAGTGGGAACAAAAAAAGATTTATGCAGTTCTTTTGCTACCTAGGAGCTATTTCCTGCTCGGCAATGTATTTTTTTACCGGATTAGAAAATTTATGGATTGGTATCCTTACTGTAATACTTGCTTGCATAGGCTATTCAGGAAGTCTGGTATTTTACAATGCTTTTCTACCCGAAATTGCAGAACGCAAGGATCACGATCGGGTAAGTGCAAAAGGCTTTGCATTGGGTTACGTTGGCAGTGGTATTTTACTCATTGTAAATCTAGCCATGGTACTTCAGCCACAACTATTTGGAATTTCTGACGCAGGAATGGCAACACGCATATCTTTTTTAACAGTTGGTGTATGGTGGATTCTTTTTGCGCAGATCACTTTTTATTATTTACCTAATAACGTTTATGGAGTAACTCCAAAAGGACAGTATCTATTTAATGGTTATTTAGAGCTACGTAAAGTATGGCTGGAACTAAAACAACATCCAAGACTTGCAAAATTTCTTACTGCCTTTTTTGTATACAACATGGGCGTACAAACTGTTATGTTAATCGCAACACTTTTTGGCAGTAAGGAACTAAATTTAGAATCTTCTCAATTAATTACTGTCATCCTTGTCATACAATTTGTGGCAATCTTTGGCGCATACTTATTTTCCTATCTGTCAGAAAAAAAGGGAAATATATTTACGCTTAAAGCTGCTGTATTAATTTGGATAGGCGTTTGCATAGCAGCATATTTTGTTTATTCAGCTCGCGATTTTTACATTATTGCCGCTATTGTAGGATTGGTAATGGGAGGCATTCAATCCCTATCAAGATCCACCTATTCCAAAATGTTACCTGAAACAAAGGACCACGCCTCTTTTTTCTCCTTTTATGATGTTACCGAAAAACTATGCATCGTTTGCGGCATGGCACTCTTTGGCATGATAGAACAAATAAGCGAAAGCATGCGAAATCCCATTTTAGCACTTATACTGTTTTTTATAGTTGGATACCTCTTGTTATTAAGGATACCAAAACTAAAATTAACTACCAACTAAAATTTGCCTATTCGTAATTCGCAGTATTTGTATATTCGTATCAATTCGTTATTCGTAGCATATGATTGTAGATATTTTCATCCCCTGTTTTGTCGACCAGCTTCATCCACATGTTGGATTGAACATGGTAAAAATTCTTGAGAAGCTTGGCTGTGGTGTAAATTACAACCCGGAGCAAACCTGTTGCGGACAACCAGCATTCAATGCGGGCTACTGGGACGAAGCGCGTGAAGTAGGTGAAAAATTTATTAAAGAATTTCAAAACGACCGATACATTGTTTCTCCTTCGGCATCTTGCACGGGCTATGTAAAAAATTCATTGCCTGAGATTTTCAACAACTCGGCAGTGCATAACGAAGTGAAGCAACTTAAAAAAAACATGTTTGAGTTTACCGATTTTTTGGTAAATGTTTTAAAGATTACCAACTTAGGAGCAAAACTAGATGGCGTTGCAACCTATCACGATTCCTGCTCTGCCCTACGCGAATATGGCATAAAGCAAGAACCCCGAACATTACTTTCAAAAGTTAGAGGTCTGGAGCTGCGCGAAATGAAAGATACCGATGTATGCTGCGGATTTGGTGGAACATTTTCTGCCAAGTTTGAACCTATTGCCGTGG
This sequence comes from uncultured Bacteroidia bacterium, assembly GCA_964481195.1. Lineage (GTDB taxonomy): Bacteria > Bacteroidota > Bacteroidia > Palsa-948 > Palsa-948 > Palsa-948. Next base: position 62,568 of record CAYZTB010000010.1, read on the forward strand.
GCATGGTAGAGCAAAAAGTAAAAAATGCAATGGATGTAAAAGCTGATTACATGGTATCGACTGATATGTCATGCTTGTTACACGTTGATAGCTATGTAAAAAAGCAAAAAATAAATTTGAAAGTGATGCACATTACCGATGTGTTGGTGAGTGGATGGGAGTAGAAGTAAAAGGGAAGAAGGAAGAGGCAAAAGGGAAGAAGGCAAAGGGCAAAGGGGGAAGGAAAAAAGGCAAAGGGCAAAGAAGGAAAGCCATAAAGCATAGGGCAAAAGGCAATAGCCAACAAAAGCCAAAAAAATCCTAGCATGAAAGAAACTATTCTCAATTACACTCAATATAATTTATGGGCAAATTTTCGGATTATTGAGCTGATTAAAAATACAGACACCACCTTCCTTGACAAAGAAGTTAAAAGTAGCTTCTCCTCCATTCGAAAAACAATTGAGCACATGTTTATGGCAGAAGAAGTTTGGTATCGCAGACTAAATGGAGAACCCTTAAAAAACATGCAGCATGCTGAAAAAGATTTTGAATTATTTATTAAACAACATGCTGCTCGCTCACAATCCTTTATAGATTTTGTTAGCTCAAAAGATGAAGAATTTTTGAAAACAAATTCTACCTACAAAGACTTAAAAGGAAATGAACACATCAATGCGAATTGGCAAATGATTATGCATTGCATGAACCACAGCACTTCGCATCGTGGACAGCTCATTACGCTTTTACGAACTCATGGAGTTACAAGCATTCCCGCAACTGATATGATTGTATATTTCAGAACTAAAGCATAACAATAATAGATAAACACATGTCGCATTACACCCAGTACCTGAAGGATCTTATTAAAACCAATTTAGGCGATTTTATTTCTAAAAAATTTGGACGCTTAAAAACCGGCATGGAAAGAATTTTACTGCTGCTGGAATTTAAAAAATTGCTTCCTGAAAACATTATTGCCATTGAAGTATTTGGCATGCACGGCTTATGGCATACCAAAGATTATATAAAGCACGTACAGTCTCTCGATATTTTTGAGCTTGACAAAAAATACCATGACCTTAGCAAAAAAGTATTTAGAGGATATCCCGTACAGTATTTCAATCAGGATTCATTAGATTATATTTTTAAAACAGATAAAAAATATAACCTTGTTGTAGCAGATACGCCTGCCGGAGGAAATTTTTATGCTCCAAACGGAATGCCTTTCTTCTGGAATAATTTGGTCAGGGTTACTATGCCAGGTGGAGTCATTATATCAAATATTCACTCCGACAAACTTGACGATTATAAGCTGATAGAAAAATGGATAAAAAATAATTCAAACAACAAACCCATCAAAGATATTTTCTTTATGCCGCGAAACAATTCAATAACTTATGTAGTTATTATTTTTGAATAAAGGGAAAGCGATTTACATTTTCGTCAGATGGCAACACTAACGGCTCTGCAAAAGTTTAGACGTTACATTTTTAAATGAAGAAGTTAAAATAGCTCTTATAACCAAAATTAAATCATTCTTAAATGTTTGTCGATTACTACAATATACTAGGATTAAATAAAACTGCTACCCTAGAAGAAATAAAAAAAGCATATAGGAAGCTAGCCAGAAAGTATCATCCCGATTTAAATCAAAATGATAAAGATGCAAAACAAAAATTTCAACAAGTTAACGAATCACATGAAGTATTAAGCGATCCAGAAAAGCGTAAAAAGTACGACCAACACGGGAAAGATTGGAAACACTCTGACGATATTGAAAAAATGAGAAAAAACCAACAACAATCTTCAGGCTCCTATAATCAAAATTATTCAGGCGCACAATCAGAAGGTGATTTTTCAGATTTTTTTGAATCTATGTTTGGAGGTGCTGCAAATGCTGGAGGAAGCAGGCAAGTTAAATTCAGAGGGCAGGACTTCAATGCCGAATTGCATTTAAACCTTATAGATGCCTATAAAACTCACAAGCAAACGCTAACTGTAAATAATAAAAGTATACGAATTACAATTCCTGCCGGTATTGAAAATGGACAAACCATTAAAATTTCCGGTCATGGTGGGCAAGGAGTAAATGGCGGGCCCAATGGAGACTTATACATTACATTTTCTATAGCAGCACATCCAACCTTTAAACGCTTAGGAAACAATTTACATACTAACGTAGATTTAGATTTGTTTGCTGCCGTGCTGGGTGGCGAAATCACCCTTGACACGCTAGACGGAAAAGTAAAACTTAACGTAAAGCCCGAAACTCAAAATGGAAGCGTAGTAAAACTTAAAGGAAAAGGATTTCCGGTTTATAAAGAGGAAGGTCAGTTTGGGGATTTATTCGTAACCTATTTAATTAAAATACCAACGAATTTAAACGACAAACAAAAGGAACTGTTTTCTGAATTGTCTAAAATAAATCATAAAAATTAAACTTATGGAAAAAGAAAAACTTATTTCCGAAATAGCATTTTGTTCTAGTCACAATTTAGAGATTTCATTTATCCGATCTATACAAGAGGTTGGCTTAATAGAAATTACTACGATTGAAGAAACAGGATATATTCAAAAAAATCAATTACCTGAACTCGAGCGGATTGTTCGTCTGTACAGCGACTTAGGCATTAATCTGGAAGGCATTGAAACCATCTTTCATTTATTACAGCGAATAAACAATATGCAGGATGAAATTACTACGCTAAATAACAAACTGCAATTTTATGGTTTGAAAGAATAGTGTTTGCTACTCGTAAATATTACTTCAAAAACCTTAGTAGCAGACCTACAATGCAAACAGTATTACAAATACCTCAGTTTAACCTAGTATCTAACAGCAGTGTATACGGCTGCGCCTACGCCCAAATGTTTATCTTTTATTTTACAAGCTACTTTTAACTGAGTACAGATATAATAATTTACAAAAGAGAAACAAAAAAATAGTATTGCATTGTTTTCTCATAGGAAATTCCTAACTTTGAATATAATACCATTACTGATTATATATTAGTCCATAACATTTGGTATAATGCCGATCAAGTACAAATTATACTTGGACTAAAAGATATGAAGCATCGGTATAAAATCAAAAATAAGATGGAAATCAACCTCTCTCAGATACTTAGCCTTAGCGTGCCAGAAAAAATCCTTTTGGTGGAAACAATTTAGGATAGCATTGCCAACGAAAAGAAAAAAGGCAGTAAATACTCCCTTAGTCCTGAATAGATACATATCCTAGAAGAGGAAATGGCAAATTATGCCCGAAATCCGGATGAAGGCTCATCCTGAGATGAAATTAAAAAACGCATTTCAAAAAATAAATGAGCTACACCCTCATTATCCGCAAGCGTGCAGAAAAGCACCTTGCAGATGCTTAAAACTGGTACGAGGAGCAAAGAAATGGCTTAGGCGAAGAACTTCTTTTGTGTGTAGAAGCTTTGCTCAATGTAATTACAGAAAACCCTCTTCTTTTTCAGGAAAAACATAAAAATATACGTTACAAAATTACCCCTCGTTTCCCATACGGATTTTTTTACTTTATTGATGAAAGTAAAATCGTTGTGATAGCTGTTTTTCATTTAAGCCGAAACCCAAAACTTTGGCGAAAGTAATACATGAAAAACAAACGCGTACATTAAATAAATTGGGCAATTAGATTGATTCCTTTTTTTCGTATTCAAGTTGTTACCACCATATTAAGCAACAAGCTACTACTTCACATACTCCTTAAACCAATTTAAAGTACGATTCATAAAATCCAGCTGTGCTTCTCGCTCCAATATGCCATGTGGCTGGCGCTGGTAGATGACAAGCTCTGTAGGAACTTTTTTAAGTTTTAAGGCGTTGTACATCTCTTCGCTTTGTGTTAATGGCACTCTTGTATCTGCACCACCGTGAACAATGAGCATGGGAGTTTGTGCTTCGTTAATATGCGCTAGTGGAGAGCGATCCCACACCAAGGTCATGTCATCGTACCACCAAAGGTTCCAGTGCACCAATGAATTTTCATGAATAATTTCGGTAGTGCCGCTAAAAGAAATCCAGTTTGAGATTCCTGCACCCATCACGGCAGCTTTAAAACGTTTGCTATGCTTGGTGCCTCCCCAGGCCGAAAAATATCCACCATAGGAAAAACCTCCTGTGCCAACTTTATTATTATCCACCATTCCCTTTGCTACTAAATGATCAATGCCTGCTAGCACATCATCATATTCGGCTCCGCCCAAATCATTATGATCGCCTTTTGCAAATGCCACTCCCCTGCCCTGGCTGCCACGGTAGTTGGGCTCTAAAACAAAAAAGCCATTGGCTGCATAAAGTTGTGCTGGATAAATTGCTCGGGTATTAAATCCATTTGCCGACACGCCTTCAGGACCACCATGCAATTGAAGCAATAGCGGATACTTGGCTCCTGCTTTATAATCTTTAGGATAGGTCAATACTCCTTCTATCTGCCACTCTTCTGCTCCACTCCAGGAAATTACTTCTTGCTTTGTAAGCTTGATAGTTTTCAATACCGGATTATGATCCGTAATTTTTTTAAGCCCGCCCGCTACAGTTCCTGTAAATACTTCGTACGGATGCTGCGGTGTGCATGCAGAAAAAGCCATGGCACCGGTTTTCAAATCCAAGCTCATGCCTCTAATGATTGCTCCTTTATTATAAACATCCGACATCTTTCCTGTTTTTATATCTATCTTTTTTAATGCAGAATAACATCCTTCGGCAGTTAGAACAAGTACGGTAGCTGAGTTTGTCCATTTTAAATCAACAGCAGATCCTTTGTAATCGGGAGTGAAGTTTTTATCATCTCCTCCTGCTGCAGGAACAATAAATACACTTTGCGCCAGTGGATCAGATATATCAACTGCTCCGCAATAGGCCAAGTTTTTTCCATCGGGCGAAACATCCATGCTTCCTAGCTTACCTTCTGTCTTGCAAACTACCTCCGGACTTCCACCATCTGCACTAATGCGATAGATGCTTTGATACATCATGGTATAATCCACGCTTGTTTTGTCTGAGCCTTTGAAAAAAATGTTTTTTCCATCGGGCGACCAAATAAAATCTGTTACGTGCAAAACCTTTGTGCTAACATCTTTTGGAGGGTAACTCATCGTTGCATCTGTAACATAAATGCGGTCATACATTTGCTTTTCACCAACAACATCCCAATCCTTCTTTAGTTTTTCATCGGCTAATTGAGTAGCATTTTTTTCATCACCATAAATAATTCCAAGTTTTTTTTCATCGGGCGAAAATGCAAAGTGCTTAACCGACCTAGCGCCTGATGTTATTGCTTTTACTTCAGAATTTTGAATTTGAACATTATTAACTTGCACACTCTTTTTAACGGTATCTTTTAATAGGCAGTAAATACTTTTTCCATCGTTGCTCCAAGCGATGCTACGAGCATTAAATTCTTTCCCTAATATATCCTTAGCAACTCCTCCAGCTTTTGGAATTACTTTTAATATAGATTTTTGATGTCCGGATGCATCCCCGCCCGGCACTCGTACCGTATAAGCAATCTGAGTTCCATTAGGAGAAATGGCTACTTCGGAAACATTGCTCAAATCAGCAATAATTTCTGGTGTGATAGATTGAGCAAAGGATGCAGATATTATGCATATTGAAGAGAAAAATAATAGAGCGAATTTTTTCATTTTATAAATTATTTGTGAGAGCCAAAAATAAGAAAAATCTCCTGCTTTCCTAATCAACCGATTTGCTAGGTAGTGGGTCAGTTTGGCTGTTCTTTGCTTTCTTTGTGCTGCGTTTTCTTAGTGTGCTTTGTGGTTTCTGTATTTTTAACCACAAAATACACAAAGATACTTCTCACAAAGTCCGCTAAGAAATGATAGCCTTGAAACTGACTCAATACCATTTACTTAGATTCTGTATATTCGTGAGATATAATATTAATATGAAAAAAGCTCTTTTCTTAATTATTTTTGCTTATGCTTCATTAATAGCTCAGTCACAAGCATATCGCTCCCCATCCAACGAGTATTATTGGAAAAACGCTGCGCCTTTTGCCGGCTATTGGCAACAAGATGTGCACTATAAAATAAAAGCAAATATTAATGAAAAGACCAATATCATAGCTGCTCAGGAAGAGTTAACCTATTACAACAACTCTCCCGATACATTGAGTTTTGTTTATTTTCACCTATATCAAAATGCGTTTCAGCCGGGTTCTTATTTCCATAATATGACTTTGGAAAATGGAGTAACTCCCAAATATGGTAAATATGAAGCACAGAAAAAAAATACAGAAGTCATGCAAATTACTTCTGGTGGGATTGACCTTAGACAAGAAGCAGACAACACAATCCTAAAAGTATTTTTAAATAATGCTTTATTACCAAACGATTCTGTTATTATCAACATTTCTTTTAATTCTTACTTTGATGCCGGAACGCAGCGCAGAAGAATGAAGTTCTTTGATGTTTGGGGAAACAAACACTTTGATGGCGTACACTGGTATCCACGCATTGCAGTATACGACCGTAAATTTGGTTGGGAAACTGATCAGCACATGGAAAAAGAATTTTATGGAGACTTTGGAACGTACGATGTGGAACTTACTTTTTCGAGTAATTATATTGTTGAGGCTACCGGAGAATTGCAAAACGAGAACGAAGTGCTTCCTAGAGTTTTAAGAAATAAGTTGGACATCAGCAATTTCAAAAACAAGCCCATGTTCTCGGAGCCATCCATCATTACTCCATACGATAGTACCAAACATAAAACCTGGAAATACCATGCAATAAATGTTCACGACTTCGCTTTTACTGCCGATCCTACTTACAGAATTTCGGAAACTATTTGCAAACCAAATGGATATATAGGAAAAGGAATTAGCGTAATTGCAATCGCTCAGGAATCTGTTGCGGCACGTTGGCAAAATGCATCTCAATACACAGCCGAGGTAATTAAAACCTATTCTGAAGACATTGGCATGTATGCCTATCCAAAAATTGTGGTTGCCGATGCGCGTGATGGCATGGAATATCCTATGCTAACACTTGATGGTGGCTGGGACCCAGATTACAGAGATTTAATAGCCCACGAGGTGGGACATAATTGGTTTTTTGGAATGATAGGAACCAACGAAACGTACCGTGCTTTTATGGATGAAGGCTTTACACAGTTTTTAACCTGCTGGGCTTACGAAAAGATTGACGGCAAAGAGAGATTGAACTCCAGACCTGCTTCCAATTATTTAAACACATTCCGTCATACCGATTTAGTTCGTAACAGCGAGGTGTATACTGCTTATATGTTGGATGCCATTAAAGAAGAAGAGACTACCATTAACAAACACTCCAACGATTTTAATACGACATTGCGACATGGTGGTGGCTATCGTCATGTTTATTACAAAACTGCGGTGATGCTTTATAACCTACAATATGTTTTAGGTGATGAATTATTTATTAAAGCCATGCAGCATTATTTTAATCAATGGAAAATTGCTCACCCCTATCCCGAAGATTTTCGAAACTCCATTATTCAGTTCACGCATGCAGATTTGAATTGGTTTTTTGATCAATGGCTGGAAACTTCAAAAACTATTGACTATGAAATAGAATCCGTTAAGAAAAATAAAAATCCTGGCGAGTATACCATCACCTTTGAGCGAGAAGGAAAAATGCAAATGCCTATTGATTTTATTGTCATAGATCAAAAGGACTCTATTCATAAATTTCATATTCCAAATACTTGGTTTATAAAAAATACGGATGCTACGGTGCTTCCTAAATGGTTTGGTTGGGATAAAATTCAGCCTATGTATCAGGCTACAGTAACAATTCCCAATGGAGTAAAAAAAGTAATCATAGATCCTACGGATAGGCTGGCTGATGTTAATATGCGTAACAACCGATATCCTGCTGAAACAAATTATTTCTTTGATTCAAAAGTGGCAAACACACCCGACTGGAAACACTACGAGCTATTTTCACGCCCTGATATTTGGTACAATAATTTTGACGGCATGAAAGGCGGTATACATCTAAATGGAAATTTCATAAACCATTATGATATTTTTGATGCCAACCTTTGGATAAATTCTGGCTTGGGACAAATGAATTTGGATAGCACTGTTTCAAGAAACAGCTTTAATAGTTTGTCTTTTAGATTTAATTACAAAACCGCTACCGACAGAATTGTTCAATATTCATCAGTCAATTTCTCTGCTAAATATTTAGATGGGCTGCACGCTTATTCTGCCGGAGTTGAAAAGCGAGATAAAGACAATGAGGATAAGTATTATGCGTCTTTCAAATCCATGATTCGAATTAGGCAGCAGGATTTAACATATTTGCTTTTTCCTAAAGAATGGGAAGCTGATAAATTAAACAACACGTTAACCTTAGGTTACGAACATAACTATAAATACAAAAATGGTACTGGTAAAATAAATCTTAGTCTGCGCTCTTCATCCTTATTTAGCGACTATGATTATGCCTATCTAAATTTAGAAGTTATTAATCGCAACAAATTAGGTCCTCTTAATTTTAATACCCGCACGCTAGTACGATACGGAACAGGCAACAACACGCCCAAAGAATCGTCTTTGTTTCTTTCTGGTGCTAGTCCAGAAGAGTTGATGGACAATAAATTTACACGCTCCGTAGGCTTTTTCCCTTCTGACTGGATGGGCTACGGAACGGGAACAAATAATTTTCAGATGGGTGGCGGGCTAAACCTTCGTGGCTATGCCGGATATTTAGCGCCACAGGAAGATGAAAATGGAAATGTATACTTTACGTATCGCGGTAACAGCGGTGCCGCTATTAATGCAGAGCTGGAGTTTGGCAAACTATTTAAGTTCATACGGATAACAGACCAAAATGGCATTGTAAAATGGTTTAACAAAACGTTTGCGCTAAATACTTATTTGTTTGGGGATATTGGTGTTATAAATTACAACAAACCTAATAAAAAACTTTTATTATCAGATTACAGAATCGATGCAGGAGTTGGAACTGCTCTTACAATTAAAAAGTGGGGAGTATTAGAAACCGTTCATCCACTTACCATTCGATTTGATATGCCATTATTTTTAAATAGAATACCTGCTACTGAAAGCGACTATTTAAAATTCAGATGGATGGTGGGTGTTAGTAGAGCGTTTTAAAAATTGCAGATGAAAAAAATTGCTGTCTTTACTTCCGGAGGAGATTCGCCAGGCATGAACGCCTGCATACGAGCTGTAGTACGTACAGCCTTGTTTCATAAATTAGAAGTAGTTGGGATTGTTCACGGCTATGATGGAATGATAAAGAATGAATTTATTCCGCTTACCGCAAAATCTGTTTCAGGCATCATTCATCGCGGTGGTACAATTTTAAAAACGGCTCGCAGCAAAGAGTTTATGACTGCTGATGGAATGCTGAAAGCAAAACAAAATTTAGAAAAGAATAATATTGATGGTGTAGTAGCAATTGGAGGAGACGGTACTTTTAAAGGAGCATTAGAATTCAGCAAAATATGTTCTGTCCCTTTTGTTGGATGTCCGGGCACTATTGATAATGATTTAGCTGGAACGGATTTTACTATTGGTTACGATACCGCTATAAATACTGTAGTAGAAGCAGTGGATAAGATACGCGATACGGCAGAAAGTCACGATCGCTTGTTTTTTGTAGAAGTGATGGGGCGCGATGCTGGGCTTATTGCACTACGTAGCGGGATAGGCTCTGGAGCTGAGGCAATATTAATTTCAGAATCTAAAATCGATATGGAGAATCTAATCTCGCATTTAAAATCTGGGAGAAAAGATAAAGCCTCAAAGATTGTAATAGTATCCGAACAAAATGGCACGGGCAGTGTAATGAAAATTGCCGATGAAGTAAAAAAAGCAATTCCCCAACTAGATATTCGAGTATCAATACTGGGACATATTCAGCGGGGTGGAAATCCCACTTGCATGGATCGGGTAAACTCCTCTCGCATGGGATTTTCTGCGGTAGAGGCACTTATGAAAGGTGAGAAAAATGTGATGATAGGAATCGTTAACAATAAAACATCGCTCACCCCTTTCAATAAAGCCATCAAACACTTTTCGGAACTTAATCCCGATTTAGTACAGATGATGAAAGTGCTTTCACTTTAACCAAACAAAAAAGCCATCACTTTTTATAGCGATGGCTTTAAAAAAATTTATTATTAATTATCCAAAACAAACAAAGAACGCATAAATCATACCCGGGAAATAAAATAATAGCGTTAACAAAAGACAAAACCAGAATCTAGTATGCCAATCATCGACAATCCCAACAGCTACAGGGGGTAAAAAAATACATAACAAAACCAATACTACAGCAGAAGCATCTCCTCTCATAACTACAGGGAGTGAAATTGGGCTTAGTTTATTTAGCGACTTTGTAATTCCAACCGAAGGAGAAAATTTAGAAACATCAGCAGTAGCTTCAGTTTTTACTTCCTTAAATACTTTTATCGGCCTTATAGCCTTTTGCTTTTTAGTTGATGCCAACTCAACAGATTCTTTAGCTTGAGAAATAGAAGTGTTTTTTTCCGATATAACCTGAGCAGTTATAATAGATTCTGAGTTGTTAATATTCACAGCTTTAACTTCTTGCTTTACAACAACATCCTTTTCAACATCTTTAGAAGTTTGTTTTTTAGATGCAAAATGAATGTAATAACCATTGCTATGCTGGCGCTTTGCAATATCTACCGAAGTGCTGCATGAAGTAAAAATTAAAGCAGCAAGAAATACAGCTGCAGAATTTAAAAATGTTTTTGTTTTCATTGTTATTTATTGTTTGATTATTATTTTAAAATTTCTCGAGATATAACAAGTTTCTGAATTTCGGAAGTACCCTCGCCTATGGTACATAGTTTTGAATCGCGGAAATATTTTTCTACCGGAAAATCTTTGGTATAGCCATATCCACCAAAAATCTGCACCGCATCGGTAGATACTTGAACCGATACTTCGGAAGCATAGTATTTTGCCATGGCAGACTCCTTGGTCACTTTCATGCCTCTATTTTTTAGATCTGCGGCTTGGTAGATGAGCATTTCGGCAGCTTCAATTTTAGTTCCCATATCAGCAATTTTAAATGCAATAGCCTGAAACTCAGAAATAGGCTTTCCAAACTGCTCACGTTCTTTAGAATATTTAATGGAAGCTTCCATAGCACCTTTTGCGATGCCTAATGCTAGCGAAGCGATGGAAATTCGTCCACCGTCTAAAACTTTAAGAGATTGCACAAAACCGTCTCCTACTTTTCCCATCACCTGATTTTTGTGAACACGGCAATTATCAAATATCAACTCCGATGTTTCTGAAGCACGCATGCCTAATTTATTTTCTTTTCTTCCTCCGGAAAATCCTTTAGTTCCTTTTTCAATAATAAAGGCTGTCATGCCATGCGAATCTCCTTTTTCACCAGTACGGGCAATAATCACTGCTACATCTCCGCTAATTCCGTGTGTAATAAAATTTTTAGAACCATTCAACACAAAGTAATCACCATCAGCCACAGCAGTTGTTAGCATACCACCCGCATCAGAGCCCGTATTTACTTCGGTTAAGCCCCAAGCGCCAATCCATTCAGCAGTAGCTAGTTTTGGTAAATACTTTTTCTTTTGTTCGTCATTTCCAAACTGCATGATATGCCCGGTACATAAAGAGTTATGTGCTGCCAGAGATAAACCTATAGAGCCACAAATTTTAGAAATTTCCGAAATCACAGTAACATACTCCATATAGCCAAAACCAGAGCCACCATATTCTGTAGGTACTAATACGCCCATCAAGCCTAGCTCACCCAATTTTTTAAAACATTCCACAGGAAATTTTTGGCTCTCGTCCCACTCCATCATTTCAGGACGAATATGCTCATCTCCAAATTTCTTAATCATATCAGCTATCATAAGCTGATTTTCGCTAAGTGTAAATTCTAACGTGGTAGTAGTTTCTGTATGTGACATGGTATAATATTACTAGTTATAGTTGCCAATCGGCAGGTAGGCGAAATTACGAATAATACATTTTATTGATTCTTTAATTAATAACAATCAGAGCGCTTTAATTAGTACTTAATTAGGCTAATAATGTCTTTCGAATAAGCTTCTAATTTATGTCTGCCATTTAAAAAGCTAAGTTCTAATAAAAATGCAAAAGCAGTTACCTGTGCTCCTTGCATTTGCACCAATTTAGCTGACGCTTCTGCAGTACCGCCTGTGGCTAATAAATCATCGTGCACCAGCACATTCCATCCTTTTTCTAATGCATCTATATGCATTTCAACTTTGGCAGTGCCGTATTCTAAATCATATTCACAAGAAACTGTTTTATAAGGTAGCTTACCTGCTTTACGTAGGGGGATTAATGGTATTTGCAATTTATTAGCCAGTAAAAATCCAAAAAAGAATCCACGACTTTCTGTACAAATAATAGCATCTATCTTTTTTGCTCGAAGCTTTTCAATAAATTCATCAACAATTTCAGTACAAAGAGCGGCATTTTTTAAGACCGGAGTAATGTCCTTGTACACAATCCCCTTCTTTGGGAAATCAGGCACATCACGAATAACAGATTTTATTTTTTGCTCTAAATTCATTTCAAAGTAAGATAAGGTTTGATTTTTACATATAGTTCCTCACTTATCAAATCTAGCTTTTTTATCTCGTCTAGACTTGTATAATCACCTTGCTTAATCCGTCTAGTAAAAATTGCTACAGCTTCTTTTTTACTAATGTAAGGGTGCATGCTTAGGTCGTTTACTGAAGCAATATTGATATTTAATTTACGAATCAGTAAACTGTCTACGCTCATTTGCTCTTCAACTTCCTTGTATTTTTCCAGATCTAAGCCATATACTTCCAGCAATTGTTCTTTGTTTCTGAATCCACCCAGGGCATCTCTAAACTTCACGATACGCTTTGCAAAGACAGTACCAATCCCTCTTACTTTTTTAAGTTCTGTGGTATCGGCTGCATTAATTTCTACCACCAAAATCTTCCTTTCATTTTTAAATACTTTCCACTTCTCACTCTTTTCCTTGTTCTCTACAAGCTCATTCCCTGATAACTCCAAATTGCTTTTTAGGTAGCTAGTCGAATCACGAGCAAGTTTTTGTGCTTCTTCAAATTCAGCAATTTCCTTATCAAACTTTGAGAAATCAATAGGTTGTCTAGAATAAAATAAATTAGAAAAAGAAAGGTAAAGAACTAGAATTACTATTATGGCAAGAAGTACAAATACGCCATTTCGCTCTCTTCTATTAAACGAAAAATAATCACGAAAAAAATGTTTCATGAAAATTAGTTTACTCTTCTAAATCTTTAGAAGAAATATTCTGGATAGTCTCAAACACAAAAACCCCTTAATTAACGAGGCGTCTCACCGTTCTCCGAATAAGAATCGGGTTCTTTACGAGGAGGAGTTGTTAAAACTTTCCAGAAAAAATAAAGCGTAATTGATGTAATAGTAACTTCTGTTACTACCATCATTATTATTGCGGATGTGTTCATGATGTAATTCTTCCTTCTTTAGTTCTTTTTTTATAGGCTACATAAACCAGATATGCAGCTCCTAACCATACAAACAAAAGCCCCAATCGTGACGCATTTACATATACTAACTGTGTATTTAATTGTTCTATGACGGCAGAATCAGTTGCTGCAGTAATTTTTTCGTGAATCTCTTCATTTAAAATTTTAGACCAGATGCCTGGCAAGCTCGCCAAGAAAACCCAACCTAATAATACAGGCGTAACAAACTTGATTATATATTTATAAATGATGGGAGGCTGAATATCTCCTCCTTCATTAATTTCGTTCCAGCCCTTATCCATTCCAAATACCCAAGCAAAAAGGATTACTTCAAAAAGCGCAAATACAACTAACGAAACCGTACCGGCCCAATAATCATATTCATCAAATACTCCGTAATTAAAAAATAAAACTGTTGGCAAGCCAAGCAAGAATACTGATAAGCCAAATGTCCAAGCAGCTTTAGTCTGCGTGAAATTAAATTCATCTTTTAAAAACCCAATGCAAGGAGTTCCCATAGCTAGCGAGGATGTTATTCCGGCAAAGAATAATAAGCCAAACCAAGCTACTCCACAAACAATAGCTAAGGTAGTTCCCCATTGTTCAAATAAATAAGGCAGCGTTTGAAATCCTAGACCTAAGCCACCACTCTTGGTCATTTCTACTACTTTATCTACTCCAAGAAAGCCAACTGAAATAGGGATCAACACCGCTGAGCCAAGCACTACTTCAACAAATTCATTCATCCACCCTGCACTCATCGCATTCAAGGCGATATCATCTTTTTTCTTTACATAAGAAGCATAACACTGAATGGTTCCCATTCCTACGGAAAGAGTAAAAAATATTTGCCCGGCTGCAGCAAGCCAGACTTTTGCCGACCAGATAGAAGAAAAATCAGGCGTCCACAAAAAGCTAAGTCCTGCAGTTCCAGAATTAATTGCACCATGTTCTCCGGCTTTCATGGTTGTTGCAAAAATTGCTAACACAATTCCAAAAAGTATAAGTAATGGCATTCCTATTTTGGCAGCTTTCTCAACACCACCACTTAATCCTTTAGATAAAATCCAAGTGTTAATCAATAAACAAACTACCCAAAATATAATTGGCTCAACCGTTGTTAAAGAAACGTAATCGCCAAAAAATCCAGCTACCTGATCTTGCGTTTGCCCGGCAAACGATCTTGTAACTGAGTGATAAACCCAGGATAAAGTCCAAGATTCTAAATAACAATAGTAAGCCGCAACTGCTAGGTTTGTAAAAATTCCAAAAACACCTAGGTATTTCCAAAATTTTCTTTTATCCATTGCATCGAAAATAAAAGGCGTAGAGTGGTGACCATGTTTACCCCCAAAACGGCCCATGCTCCACTCAATCCACAAGAGAGGTATTCCCATTAATAAAAAACATACTAAGTAAGGAACTATAAATGCTCCTCCACCATTTTGTATAGCCTGAACAGGAAAGCGCAGGAAATTACCTAATCCAACAGCATTTCCTGCCATGGCTAAAATAAGTCCTACCCTCGAGCCCCAAGAATCGTTATTACTCATGTTTATTTATTATTTAGTTTACTTTTCTTTATTCCGTATAAAAAATACATTATGACACCAATTAATAACCAAACTCCTAATCGTAGCCAGTTTGTCCATCCTAGTCCAAATATCATTGCGCTACAAACTAGTATCCCAAGAATAGGCACCAAAGGTACTAAAGGAGTTTTAAAACTACGTTTTAAATCCGGACGTTTTATGCGCAATATCCAAACACCAGCACAAACTAATATAAACGCAAATAGAGTTCCAATGCTAGTCATGTCACCAACAATATCACCAGGCACAAAAGCTGCAAACAATCCAATGAAAATTAAAAATATCCAATTGGATTTATAAGGGGTTCTGAACTTGGGATGTAAATCAGAAAATATAGAAGGCACCAACCCATCTCGACTCATCGAATAAAATACGCGGGATTGTCCCATTAACATTACTAAAATTACTGATGAAAACCCTGCAAGTATTGCTACCGTAACTAATTTTCCCAACCAGCCGTAGCCAATCATATAGGTTTGTACAGCATAGGTTACAGATGCTTCTTTTCCTGTTGTTCTAAATTCTTCGCTGTTGGCTATTCCTGTTAGCACATAAGAAAATAATATATACAGGACCGTACAAATTACAAGAGAACCTAAAATACCAATTGGCATATCGCGTTTAGGATTTACTGCTTCCTGTGCAGCTGTGGAAACAGCATCAAATCCAATAAATGCAAAGAACACTACTCCTGCAGCTGCAATGATTCCCATTATTCCGCCATAGCTATGAGAGATGCCAAGGTCATCCATATAAATTCCAGGTTCTGGAATAAACGGAATATGGTTTGCTGGGATAATAAAGGTCCATCCAATAACAATAAAGAGAATAACAATTGTAACTTTTGATATAACAATAAGTCCATTTACAAATGAGGATTCTTTCATTCCGCGGATTAACAATGCGGTAAGCGCCAACAGAATAAATAGTGCCGGAATGTTCATCATTCCGTGTGCAATTTCATTTCCTGCTGCGTCCCTCAGCACATCAAAAGGAGAATGACACCACTCAAAAGGAATTTGCATGTTAAAATATCCGAGCAATTTATTTAAATATTCGCTCCAGGCAATGCTTACTGTTGCAGCTCCGATGGCATATTCCAAAACAAGATCCCAGCCAATGATCCAGGCTACTAATTCACCCATTGTTGCATAAGAATAAGTATATGCACTTCCTGCAATTGGAATCATAGATGCAAACTCCGCATAACAAAGACCAGCTAATGCACAACCAAATGCTGCAACTGCAAAAGCAATCGTGACAGAAGGTCCAGCGTTATTGGCAGCTGCGGCAGCAGTTCGTACAAATAATCCTGCCCCAATAATTGCCCCAATTCCCAGCGCAATGAGCGCAAATGCTGTTAATGTTCTTTTGAGACCTTTTTCAGAGTCATCTGCCTCATTCATTAATACATCAATGGATTTTTTTCTAAAAATTGACATGAGGGATTGTATAAATTTATGTAGCTGAAGAAGTTGATTCAAAAGTATAGAAGTTTTTGGATTAGCATTTATTATGTTTTAAACCCCTCTTAACAATTATTTATTCTAAATATCTATTAATTGAGTTCAAGTTAAATAGATAAAAATCAATAACTATGTGTATTTCAATTATTTAACACTAATCTTGTTTCAAATAATTTGCTCTATTCAGCGTTTATTGAATAAATTTGTGTTATTGCAACAAACTTTACGTGAAAAATCCATTTTTATATTTTCTATTTTTTATTTTTTCTGTCACAATTTGCTTTTCGCAACCTGTTGCTTCACCAAATGTTAAATGTATATCTGTTAATCCATTAAATGGTGATGTCACGTTAACATGGACAACTCCTGCCGGACCAGGAGGATTTATTGAGTATCAAATATTCACATCGCCTAACTTAGCCGGACCTTATACGTTAGTAGGTACCGTAACTACTTTTTCCCAAACATCTTATACGCATGTTGGTGCCGGAGCAAATTTAATTCGCAAGTATTATAAAGTTCAAAGCTCTTACAACCCAGGCACCGTACTTGCTCCCCCAGTTGATACACTTTCAACAATTTTTTTGACTGCTACCAATACAGGCAACGGAACTGCTTTATTAGCATGGAATAAATTTTTTATTAAAACAATTCCTACAGCATCTACCTGGTACAAAATTTACAGGGAATATCCTATCGGCACTTGGACTTTGCGCGATAGCACTCAAGCTCTTTTTTATACTGATGTTATCGGATTATGCAGTGCAATATTGAGCTATCAAATCGAAATTTCGGATAATACAGGATGCACATCGGTTTCAAACGTGGCTGGCGGAAGTGTTTTTTCGGACAATACTCCCCCTGCTGATGCACCTATTGACACAGTAAGCGTAGATGGGACAACCGATCTAGCAACCATAAGTTGGATTCCCAGCACATCACCGGATGCAGATTCTGTAGTAATCTATCAACTATTCGCACCAGCTTGGAATAAAATTGCTACCGTAGCAGTTCCAACAACATTTTATCAAAATCCTCTTTCTAACGCAGCGAATGTTTCTGAAAGTTACAGGTTAGCTGTTTTAGATTCTTGTGGGAACATTTCTCCTTTAGGCACTTTTCATAAAACCATTTACCTATCCGTTTCATTTGATATTTGTGCAGCAACCTCTTCGCTGATTTGGAATAAATATGTAAACTGGACACCGGGTGTTACACAATATCAAATTTGGAAAAGTATTAATGGCGGCACCTTTTCTTTAATAGCCACCAATCCAAATACCGATACAACTTTTACAGATAATGGATTAGTAATTGGAACTCCGTATTGCTATTTTATTAGAGTCTTAAATGGCACTGGAAAATCTTCATCCTCTAATAGGGTTTGTTTTAATCCTAATGTTGCACAGCCTCCAACGTTTACCTATAATAGAACAGCAACCGTAACTGGCAACAACTCAATTTTGGTTAAAGCTCATGTGGATTTTGCCTCCACCAGTGTTAAATATTACCGAATTCAAAGAGCCACTGCTCTTAGTGGAAGTTATTCAATTATTGCACCTTCCATCACTCCAATAGGAACAGCCCTTACATATCTTGACAACTCGGTGAACACAACAAGCAACAGCTATTTTTATAAAATTGATGCGATGGATTCTTGCAGTCATGTTATCACTACTACCAATGTTGATACTACGATATTACTAGCCGCTTCTATTGCCCCAAACCTTGAAGTAAATTTATCGTGGAATGATTATGGAGGTTGGTTAGGGGGTGTAGATTATTACGAAGTATACAGAGCAGTAGATGGTGCATGGGACCCAATTCCTATTACAACAATAAATTATACCGGTTCAAATGGAGTATACGTGGATGATATATCACCTTTTCTAACAAGCAGAGGAAATTTTTCATATTACGTAGTAGGAGTAGAAGGAAATGGAAATACTTTTAGCTTCAAGGATTCAAGTGCTTCTAACATAGTTCACGTTTATCAATATCCTAGAATTTTAGTCCCTAATGCATTTACTCCCAACAATGATAATACGAACGATGTGTTTTTGCCCTATGTAGGATTTATTGATGCCAGCGATTACTTATTTACCATTTTTGATCGAACA
Source organism: uncultured Bacteroidia bacterium (assembly GCA_964481195.1). Lineage (GTDB taxonomy): Bacteria > Bacteroidota > Bacteroidia > Palsa-948 > Palsa-948 > Palsa-948. Next base: position 81,270 of record CAYZTB010000010.1, read on the forward strand.
GGTACTCCCGTTTTTGAAACTTCAAATCCTGCTGAAGGATGGGATGGAAAAAAGAAGGGGGACGTTTGCCAAGCCGGGGTATATATGTATTTGATAAAATCCAAATCATCTAACGGGGATGACTCGAAAATATCTGGCACCGTTTCTTTATTCCGATAATTTTCAATTTGCAAAAAAAAATCCGAATCAAAATACTTGAAACGGAATTTTAAATATAAAATTATTGGGCCTAACTCATTCTTGACATACTAGGCTTTATATTCGGAACCTGAGCTTTCAAAAAACGAACTTGCTCTCTTAGCGAAGCGTTATCTTTTCTCAACCCAGCGTTATCTTCTTTTGTATTTGCTAACTCTTCTCGTAAGCTAGAAACAGTTTCTTTCAAATCCGTACAACGATCTTCAATTTGCTTTTTTTTCTCTGAAATGCTTTCGAAACGTTTTCGCAGATAATCTGCTTCTTTTTTCATCTCAGCATTTTCTTTGCGAAGGTCTTGCATCGTGGTGAGTTTCTGCCATCCTGGTCGTTGATACAAATCGAGGAGTTTTGTCCTACCCATAAATCATGTTTTAAAGATTAGTTATTGTTTATTATATTAATTAGACAAATATAATGAAAGATATATAC
>CAYZTB010000011.1:0-25930 GCA_964481195.1 uncultured Bacteroidia bacterium
TTATCATTACCGCAGAAGAAATCGCCCTCATATATAAAAAGCGATGGGGAATAGAGTTATTATTTAAGAAAATGAAGTAAAACTTTCAATTGCATTACTTCTATGGAGAAAATGAAAATGCCATAAGAACACAGGTGTGGTGTACTTTAATTGCCCAACTATTGCTCACCGTGCTTCAAAAAATTGCTAACACGAAAAAAGCATTTTCCACCGTAGCTACTTTAATAAGAATACATCTTATCAGCATGCTTGACGTGACGGAATTGTTGAGGGGCATAAAACGAAACTATGCTGCTGAAAAAATTGAAATGCCGAGTTTGTTTCCTACATAACAACAACAGGGGTCACTTTATGGAAAGCTTAAAATACAGTCAAAACAATGCAATTAAACAGAAAAATTTCTTTTGAGGATTTTAGTCGGTTGATAGTGTATTTAAATAAATAATGAAAGTAAAATGTACTCAGGCCTGTGCAGTAGGTCCGCCAAAAGAAAGCGGTAATGCGCCAGAAGGGCCTTCGGTATCTTTGATAGATCCGTTCACAGCTTCAAACTTGGAGATATTATCTTTCAATGCTTTCATTAAACGCTTAGCATGCTGTGGAGTAAGGATGATACGTGCCTTTACTTTAGCTTTAGGAACGCCAGGCATGATTTTAATGAAGTCCAATGCAAACTCAGAAGGGGAGTGGGTAATAATTGCTAGGTTGGAATAAATACCTTCTGCAATCTCTTCAGTTAGTTCAATGTTTAACTGATTTTGATTGTTTGGGTTATTCGGATTTTCTTCCATGGGAGTCTTTAGTACAGGGTTATTAGTATTTAGGCACTAGTACAAAGTCGTTAGTATAGTTTTTAGTCGTTAGTTGTTTAATCACGAATGACTAAAAACTAACGACTAAAGACTTGCCTTTATGCTTCTTGTGTCTCTTCGGTGGTGCTTTCAGATTTTGATGCCATTAAGCGATCAAACTCTTCTTTTGAACCAACGATGATTTTTTCGTATTCACGTAATCCAGTTCCTGCAGGAATTAAGTGTCCTACAATAACGTTTTCTTTCAATCCAGATAAGTCGTCCATTCTTCCAGCTACTGAACCTTCGCTCAATACTTTTGTTGTTTCCTGGAAAGATGCTGCCGAGATAAAGCTATTAGTTTGAAGCGAAGCACGAGTTATACCTTGTAATACTGGGCGAGCTGTAGCTAAAATAGAATCGCGAGCTTGAACAAGTTTTTCTCCTTTGCGCTTCAGCATAGCGTTTTCATCGCGTAGCTTACGTGCGTTTACTATCTGACCAGCTTTCATAGTAGTTGACCCACCACCATCGGTAACCATTTTGCTGCCATATAAGTTGTCGTTCTCGTCCATGAAGTCTGCACGGTTTGTAAATTGTTTAGGTAAGAAGATGGTATCTCCTGCATCGTCAATTTCTACCTTACGCATCATTTGTTTTACAATAACTTCAAAATGCTTGTCGTTAATTTTTACACCTTGTAAACGGTATACCTCTTGCACTTCGTTTACTAAGTATTCCTGTACCGCAGTAGGGCCTTTGATTGCTAAAATATCGGCAGGAGCAATGGCGCCATCTGTTAACTGCTCTCCAGCTTTACAGAAATCGTTTTCTTGTACAAGTATGTGATTAGAAAGACGAACAAGATATTTCTTGATCTCGCCAGTCTTAGCTTCAACTTGAACTTCGCGGTTTCCTCGTTTAATTTTTCCAAAGGTTACAATACCATCTATCTCAGAAACGGTAGCAGGGTTGCTTGGGTTTCTTGCCTCGAATAATTCAGTAACGCGAGGAAGTCCTCCAGTGATGTCACCAGATTTTCCGGTAGTACGAGGAATCTTAACAAGGATTTGTCCTGTTTCAACATTGTCGCCACCATTTACCGAAATGTGTGCACTAACAGGGATGTTGTATGATTTTAAAGAGTCACCTTTTTTATCTACGATTTTGATAATAGGATTCTTTGTTTTATCTCTTGTTTCAGTAATAACTTTCTCACGGAAACCAGTTTGTTCGTCAAACTCTTCTCGGTAGGTAACACCTTCCTCAATATTTTCAAATTCAATCTTACCTTGGAAGTCAGCAATGATAACTGCATTATACGGATCCCAATCGCAAAGAAGAGTTCCTTTCTTAACTTTATCGCCTGGCTCAATATATAATAATGAACCGTAAGGGATATATCCTGTAGTAAGTACAATTTTTGTGTTAGCATCCACAATTCTGATTTCTGCAGAACGTCCAACAACAACTTTTACTTTTTTACCATCCGGATTCTTACGTTCAACAGTTCTTAACTCATCGATCTCAACAATACCATCGTATTTAGCTTCGATTAATGAAGAGGAAGTCATTCCTCCTGCCACACCACCTACGTGGAATGTACGAAGTGTTAACTGTGTTCCTGGTTCACCAATGGATTGTGCTGCAATTACTCCAACAGCTTCTCCTTTTTGAACCATTCTACCTGTAGAAAGATTTCTGCCATAACACTTAGCGCAAACTCCTAGTTTAGATTCGCATGTAAGTACCGAACGAATTTCTACTGCTTCAATAGGAGAGTTCTCAATTTTAACTGCGTCTTCTTCTTTAATTTCATTTCCAGAAGTAATAATCAAATCGCCAGTTAATGGGTGATAAACATCTTGTAATGCAACACGTCCTAAAATACGATCATATAAAGGTTCTACAACTTCATCATTCTTTTTAAGAGCGGCAGCCATTAATCCTCTTAGTGTTCCGCAATCCTCAACAGTAATAATAACGTCCTGTGCAACGTCTACTAAACGTCTTGTTAAATATCCCGCATCTGCTGTTTTAAGAGCTGTATCCGCTAGACCTTTACGAGCACCGTGTGTTGAAATAAAATATTCATGAATTGAAAGTCCTTCTCTAAAGTTAGAGATTACCGGGTTCTCAATAATTTCTCCACCAACCATTCCTGATTTGTGTGGACGAGCCATTAGTCCGCGCATTCCACTGAGCTGACGAATTTGTTCTTTCGAACCTCTCGCACCAGAATCAAGCATCATGTAAATAGAGTTGAATCCTTGTCTGTCGGCAGATAGGCGATCCATTACTTTTTTAGTAAGCTTGGAGTTTGTATGTGTCCAGATGTCAATTACCTGATTGTAACGTTCGTTATTGGTAATGAAACCTTGGTTATAATTATCAACTACTTCTTCTACTTCCTTGTAAGCTTCAGCAATGAGCTTTGCTTTATCCTCAGAGATGATTACATCATCTAGGTTAAAGGATAATCCACCCATGAATGCGTGTCTGTAACCTAATTCTTTAATATCGTCAAGGAACTTAGCTGCTTTAGCTGTTCCTGCAACTTTAAGAACATCTCCGATAATATCTCGAAGAGATTTTTTAGTCATTACATCATTCAAATATCCTACTTCATCAGGAGTAACTTGGTTAAAGACTACTCTTCCAACAGTAGTTTCGATGATTGCTTTTACTAATTCGCCTTTTTCATTTTTCGAATTGTTGATTCGAACTTTAATGTAAGCGTGTAAATCAACAACATCTTCGCTGTAAGCTATGATAACTTCTTCAGGTGAGTAGAAAGTAATTCCTTCTCCTCTTACCGGATGTTCTTTCGTGTTCTTTCTTCCTTTGGTCATGTAGTATAAACCTAACACCATGTCCTGAGAAGGAACCGCAACTGGAGCTCCGTTTGCAGGGTTCAAAATATTGTGAGAAGCAAGCATTAATATTTGTGCTTCAAGAACTGCAGCATGACTTAATGGAACGTGAACCGCCATTTGGTCACCGTCAAAGTCCGCATTAAATGCAGTACAAACAAGAGGGTGAAGTTGAATAGCTTTACCTTCAATAAGTTTTGGCTGGAACGCTTGAATGCCTAATCGGTGTAGGGTAGGAGCGCGGTTTAAAAGAACTGGATGTCCTTTCATCATGTTCTCCAAAATATCCCAAACAATAGGTTCTTTACGGTCAACAATTTTCTTTGCAGACTTAACAGTTTTTACTACGCCACGCTCTAATAATTTTCTAATGATAAACGGCTTGAATAACTCCGCAGCCATATCTTTAGGAAGTCCGCACTCGTGTAGTTTCAATTCAGGACCTACAACGATTACAGATCGACCAGAGTAGTCAACACGTTTTCCTAGTAAGTTCTGACGGAAACGACCTTGCTTTCCTTTTAAGCTATCTGAAAGTGATTTTAATGGACGGTTAGCATCTGTTTTAACAGCACTTGCTTTACGTGAGTTGTCAAATAATGAATCTACTGATTCCTGAAGCATACGTTTTTCGTTACGTAAGATTACTTCAGGAGCTTTAATTTCAATTAATCGTTTTAAACGATTGTTACGGATGATCACTCTTCTGTATAAATCATTTAAATCCGATGTAGCAAATCTTCCTCCATCCAAAGGTACAAGCGGACGAAGCTCTGGTGGGATAACAGGTAATATTTTAATTACAGTCCACTCCGGGCGATTTACAATATGTTTGTTTGCTTGTCTAAATGCCTCAACAACTTGTAAGCGCTTAAGTGCTTCATTTCTTTTTTGCTGAGAAAGTTCATTGTTTGCAGTACTTCTTAGAGTTAATGATAACTCATCTAGGTTAAGTCTGCTCATTAAATCAATAACAGCTTCACCACCCATTTTAGCGATGAACTTATTAGGATCGTTATCTTCTAAGTGCTGATTGTCTTTTGGTAAAGAATCTAGCGCTTTCAAATATTCTTCTTCGCTTAAAAAATCTAAGTACTTAATGCCATCTGCTTCTTTTACCCCAGCGTTTACTACCACATAGCGCTCGTAGTAAATAATCATTTCCAGCTTTTTAGTTGGAAGGCCAAGCAGCGCTCCAATTTTATTTGGAAGAGAACGGAAGTACCAAATATGAATTACAGGAACAACTAAATTGATGTGTCCCATTCTTTCTCTACGAACTTTTTTCTCAGTAACTTCAACTCCGCAACGGTCACAAACGATTCCTTTGTAGCGAATGCGTTTGTATTTTCCGCAATGACATTCCCAGTCTTTTACAGGACCGAAAATACGTTCACAAAACAAACCGTCACGTTCTGGTTTGTATGTACGGTAGTTAATTGTTTCGGGCTTAGTTACCTCACCATGCGACCAGTCTAGAATCATTTCTGGAGACGCTAGAGAAATCGTAACCTTGGTAAAGTTGCTTTTTGGCCTTAAGTCCTTTTTCATATATGGAATTCGTTAGTCGTTAATAATTATTGATTATCGTGTTTTTGTAGATTTACTTGTTATTTGTTTTAATTACAGCTTTTGTATAGTGTTTATCACCAATATCAATTTTTACAAACTATTACTAGATCGGTAGATGGAGGACATGCTAAATAACTCCACCATAACCCTCTTCCAATACACCTTTAGTGGTTGAGGTAACATCAAGCATCGCAGAAGGAACTGTAGTTGGATTGTCAGCAGCACTTATGGCAACTCCGGTCTGCGCGAAGCTTGTGCTTCCAATAAATATTCCACAAAACAGGAGAAAGTTAATTTTTTTCATTTAAATTATTTTAATGTTTCAATTGTTTATTATTTATGATACTCCTTAATCGTGTAAAGAGATGTTTAATCCCAATCCTTTTAATTCGTGCATCAATACGTTGAATGATTCAGGAATTCCAGGGAGTGGAAGGTTGTCGCCTTTCACAATTGCTTCGTATGTTTTTGTTCTTCCAACAACGTCATCTGATTTAACAGTGAGTATTTCCTGAAGAATGTGAGCTGCGCCAAACGCTTCAAGTGCCCAAACCTCCATCTCACCAAATCTTTGACCTCCAAACTGTGCTTTACCACCCAATGGTTGTTGTGTGATAAGTGAGTAAGGGCCGATAGAACGTGCATGCATTTTATCATCCACCATGTGGTGAAGTTTTAAGATGTAAATTACTCCAACAGTTGCAGGCTGATCAAAACGTTTTCCTGTTTCGCCATCTTTCAAATATGTTTTACCATGACGCGGTAAACCTGCTTGATCTGTATACTCGTTTATTACATCGTTTGAAGCGCCATCAAAAATTGGTGTGCTGAATTTTATTCCAAGTTTTAGTCCAGCCCATCCAAGTACAGTTTCGTAAATCTGTCCTAAGTTCATACGAGATGGTACACCTAGCGGGTTAAGAACCACGTCAACAGGAGTTCCATCTTCTAAGAAAGGCATGTCTTCATCGCGAACAATTTTTGCAACAATACCTTTGTTACCGTGACGGCCTGCCATTTTATCTCCCACTTTAAGCTTACGCTTTTGAGTGATGTAAACTTTAGCTAGCTGAACAATTCCTGCTGGCAATTCATCGCCAACTTGAACAGCAAATTTTCTGCGTTTATGTTCGCCAAGAATTTCGTTATGCTTTACTCTGAAGTTATGAAGTATTTCATAAATCTCGTCATTCACTTCTTTGCTGGTGGTCCATTTATATGGATTTACCTCTGTGTAGTCATCAATTTTTGTAAGCAGTTTCTCCGTAAACTTAACGCCTCTTCCAATCAATTCTTCTTTCAAATAGTTGTTTACTCCTTGAGAAGATTTTCCGCTAACTAATTTCATAAGCTTTGTAACAAGCTTTGATTTTAATTCAGCAAATTTGTGATTGAATTCTTTGTCAATTTTATCAAGAACATCTTTTTCGTCTGCCTTAGTTTTTTTGTCTTTAATTAGGCGAGAGAATAGTTTTGTTTCCATTACAATACCGTAAGTAGAAGATGGCATTCTCAATGAAGCATCTTTAACATCTCCTGCTTTGTCTCCAAAAATTGCACGTAATAGTTTTTCTTCCGGTGATGGATCAGTTTCGCCTTTAGGTGTAATTTTTCCAATCAGGATGTCGCCTTCTTTAACTTCGCAACCAACGCGAATAACACCACGTTCGTCTAGATTTTTAGTAGCTTCCTCACTCACGTTTGGAATATCAGAAGTAAGTTCCTCCATGCCACGTTTAGTTTCTCTCACTTCAAGTGAGTATTCATCTACGTGAATAGAAGTGAAAATATCTTCGCGAACTATACGCTCTGAAATTACAATAGCATCCTCGAAATTATATCCTTTCCAAGGCATGAATGCAACGGTTAAATTTCTACCTAGTGCAAGTTCTCCGTCTTGAGTTCCGTAACCTTCGCTAAGCACTTGACCTTTCTTAACTTTATCGCCTTGTTTAACAACTGGACGCAAGTTTACGCAAGTACTTTGGTTAGTTTTTCGGAATTTAGTAATGTTATATGTTTTAACATCTTCTTCAAAGCTAAGTAGCTTTTCATTATCATCGCGTGTATAACGAATTGTAACTTGATTTGCATCAACGTACTCAACAACTCCATCATATTCTGCTGTAAGAATAGTGCGTGAGTCCATAGCTACTTTTCCTTCCAAACCAGTACCAATAATTGGAGATTCTGGTCGAAGTAGCGGAACTGCTTGACGCATCATGTTCGATCCCATCAGTGCTCTGTTTGCGTCATCGTGTTCCAAGAAAGGAATTAATGATGCTGCAATTGAAGCAATTTGATTTGGAGCTACGTCCATCAGATGAACGTTTACTGGATCAACAAGTGGGTAGTTACCTTCGAAACGAGTTTTTACTTTTTCGTCAGTAATTTTTCCTTTTTCATTAATGCTCATCATAGATTGAGCAATAGCTTTTTCATCTTCTTCTTCAGCTGTTAAATAAATAACAGGCTTGTTCATATCAACTTTACCATCAGAAACAGTTCTGTATGGAGTTTCGATAAAACCAAGTTTGTTAATCTTTGCATAAACACAAAGAGAAGAGATTAGACCAATGTTTGGACCTTCTGGTGTTTCAATCGTACAAAGACGACCATAGTGTGTATAGTGTACGTCACGAACTTCAAAACCAGCACGCTCTCTAGATAAACCGCCTGGCCCAAGGGCAGACAATCTACGTTTGTGTGTTACTTCGGCTAATGGATTTGTTTGATCCATAAACTGAGATAACTGATTTGTTCCGAAGAACGAATTAATTACAGAGGATAGCGTTTTCGCATTGATAAGATCAATAGGAGTAAACACTTCGTTGTCACGCACATTCATACGCTCTCTAATAGTACGAGCCATACGAGCTAAACCAACACCAAACTGTGTAGATAGTTGTTCTCCAACTGTTCTTACACGTCTGTTGCTCAAGTGATCGATATCATCCACATTCACTTTTAAGTTAATAAGCTGAATAAGGAATTTAATGATCGCAACAATATCTTCTTTCGTAAGTACACGAACATTATCTGGTATTGAAAGATTTAATTTCTTATTTAGACGGTAACGTCCTACTTCTCCTAAATCATAACGCTTGTCAGAGAAGAAAAGCTTTTCGATTACTGCTTTTGCTGTTTCCTCATCTGGCGGTTCTGCATTACGTAAAAGTCTATAAATATATTCTACGGCTTCTTTTTCAGAGTTAGTAGGATCTTTTTGTAGCGTGTTGTAAATAATGGTGTAGTCGCTAAACTCTTTATCTTCTTTGTGAAGAATAATAGATTTAACATTTGCATTTAGAATGGTTTCTATATGCTCTTCAGTTAAAATGGTTTCACGCTCAATAAGTACTTCGTTACGTTCAATAGAAACTACTTCTCCAGTATCTTCATCCACAAAATCTTCAACCCATGTTTTAAGAACACGAGCAGCAAGTTTGCGACCTTCGGTTTTCTTTAACGAAGCTTTGCTAACGGTAATTTCATCTGCTAGGTTGAAAAGCTCAAGAATTTGTTTGTCATTTTCAAAACCTATTGCACGTAACATGGTTGTTACAGGAAGTTTTTTCTTTCTGTCGATGTATGCATACATCACATTATTAATATCTGTAGCAAACTCAATCCAAGCTCCTTTGAAAGGAATTACTCGAGCAGAGTAGAGGCGACTTCCATTGGGATGGCGATTTTGACCAAAAAATACTCCAGGAGAACGGTGTAGTTGTGATACGATTACACGCTCAGCACCATTAATAATAAAACTTCCTTTCGGAGTCATATATGGAATGGTTCCAAGATATACGTCTTGAATAACGGTTTTAAAATCTTCGTGCTCCGGGTCGGTACATGAAAGGCGTAAACGCGCTTTTAATGGTACGTTGTAAGTTAACCCACGCTCTAGACATTCGTCAATAGAGTAACGAGTAGGATCCACGTAGTAATCCAAAAACTCTAGCACGAAATTATTTCTTGCGTCAGAGATAGGATAGTTTTCGGAGAATACTTTATAGAGTCCTTCATTCTTTCGATTTTCAGGGGTGGTATCCACCTGCATGAAATCTTTGAATGATTTGACCTGAATTTCCAGAAAATCTGGATAGTCGATCTGATGTTTTGAGCTGGCGAAGTTTACGCGCGAGTTTTTCTTTGATGCAGCCATAAAACTATTTCAATTAAATTATATTAACGACACTATTTTTTAACTCTTTGTGTTCTAAAAACACAAATAGACCTGCTCTGACACAATATTATTGTGTCAGAGAGATCTCTTAAAACTTATCTGAAAGCTTACTTAACTTCAACTTCTGCTCCAGCTTCGGTCAGTTGTTTTTTCAACGACTCAGCATCTTCTTTAGAGATACCTTCTTTAATTGGCTTTGGTGCAGCATCAACTAAATCTTTTGCCTCTTTAAGTCCTAGACCAGTAAGCTCTTTTACAAGTTTTACAACTTGTAATTTAGCAGGTCCACCGCTCTTAAGAATTACATCAAAAGTAGATTTTTCTTCTGCTGCTGCTCCTGCCGCTGCTGGTGCTGCTGCTGCCGCTGCTGGTTCAATACCGTACTCGTCTTTTAGTATTTTAGCAAGTTCGTTTACGTCTTTAACGGTTAGATTTACTAACTGTTCTGCAATTTGCTTTAATTCGGCCATCGTGTGTGTGTGTTATAGTTGATTGTTGTTTTTCTTTTTGTCTTTCTGTAATTAATTTTCTGGTGTTGCTGGAGCTTCAGGTGTTGTTGATGCTTCTGGTGCTGCTGGAGCTTCATGCGTTGTAGGTGATTCTGCAGCGGCCTCAACACTAGCGCCTTTTCTTTCTGCAAGTAATGCGCCAATAACAGTTTTTGCTGGAGACTGAAGAAGTCCAATGATTTCTCCAATCATCTCATTCTTGCTCTTAATGTTAGCTAGCGTGTCTAGTTGGTCGTGACCAATATAAACAGACTCTTCAACATAAGCTGATTTAAGTGTAGGCTTTTCGCTATTGCTAGCTTTCCTAAACTCCTTCATGATTTTTGCTGGTGTATTTGCAACAGCAGAAAACATAATAGCTGTAGTTCCTTTTAACGTGTCGTGAAAGGGTTCGTAGATATTGCTGGTTTTTTCCATTGCTTTGCTAAGCAAAGAGTTTTTTACTACCATCATTTTAACATCCCTATCAAAACACATACGTCTTAACTTATTTGTTTTCTCAACAGTAAGTCCAGAAGGGTCTGTAAGATAAAAGTGGGGATTGTCTTTCAGCATTTGTGAAAGAGAATCTATCGCTTGATTTTTTTCTGTTTTGTTCATCTTAAAAAATATTAACTAACAACTTTAGCGTCAATCTTTATTCCAGGACCCATGGTGCTGGATAAAGTGATGCTTTTTATATATGTTCCTTTGGAAGCAGCAGGTTTTAGTTTTGCAATAGTTTGCAATAATTCATTTGCGTTATCAGCAATTTTATTTGCATCAAACGATACTTTGCCAATAGAAGCATGAACGATTCCTTGCTTATCTGCTTTGAAATCAATTTTACCAGCTTTTACTTCCATAACAGCTTTTCCAACTTCCATAGTAACAGTTCCTGATTTTGGGTTTGGCATTAATCCGCGAGGACCTAGCACTTTTCCGATTGCACCAACTTTACCCATAACAGAAGGAGTACAAACAATAACGTCTATGTCAGTCCATCCGTTTTTAATTTTTTCTACGTATTCATCAAGACCTACGTAATCGGCACCAGCAGCTTTAGCTTCTTCGTTTTTGTCAGGTGTGCAAAGTACAAGAACACGAACCGACTTGCCAATGCCATGTGGCATAGCTACAGTTCCGCGTACAATTTGTCCTTTTGCAATATCAATTCCTAGACGAACGCTTAAATCTACTGAGCTATCAAACTTTGTTGTAGAGGTGTCTTTCACAATACTTGCAGCATCGCGTAAGTTGTAAACTTTAGTAGCATCGTACTTCGTTACAACTGATTTTCTTTTTTTAGTTAACTTTGCCATTGGTATATTTAGTTTTTCAACGGATTTTTTCCATCTACAGTGATTCCCATACTTCTTGCTTGACCTGCTACCATACTCATGGCAGACTCCAGTTTAAAGCAATTTAAGTCAACCATTTTGTCTTCGGCAATAAGTTTAATCTTATCCCAAGTGATTGAGCCTACTTTTTTTCTATTTGGTTCTCCAGAGCCAGATTCAATTTTCACCATCTCTTTCAACTGTGCAGCAACAGGAGGTCTTTTGAGAATAAATTCAAAAGTTTTATCTGTGTATACAGTGATAATAGCTGGAATTTGTTTATTGCCTAAGTCTTTAGTTTTTGCATTAAACTGTTTGCAAAACTCCATTATGTTTACCCCTTTCGCACCTAGTGCAGGTCCAATAGGAGGTGCTGGATTAGCTGCTCCAGCTTTAATGACCAATTTAATTACTGCTCCAATGTCTTTTGCCATATTGTTTGCCTCAGCCATAGTAGGAGAGAGGACTTGTTTTGATTGTTATTGCTTTTCAACTTGCATGTAACTTAATTCAAGTGGAGTTTTACGTCCAAATATTTTAACAGTTACTTTAAGTTTCTTTTTGTCTTCATTAACTTCTTCGACAGATCCGGTGAATGTGTTAAATGGTCCATCAATAATTTTTACTGTATCGCCAACGTAAAAAGGAACATTTATTTTTTCGGATGTCTCTGCTAGTTCATCTACTTTTCCAAGTATTCTGTTTACCTCAGCAAGTCGAAGTGGCGTAGGCTCACCGGTTTTGCTACCTAGAAATCCTAATACTCCAGTAATATTTTTTATGATATGTGGAATTTCTCCAGAAAGAACAGCCTCAACTAAAATATAACCAGGAAAGAAATTTCGCTCTTTGCTAACTTTTTTTCCAGCGCGAATTTGAAAGACCTTTTCAGTAGGTATTAATATTTGAGAAACAAATTTACCTAGCTTAAGTCTTTTAATTTCCGATTCTATAGCAAGTTTTATTTTTTTCTCCTTTCCGCTAATAGCTCGCACTACAAACCAACTTTTTTCATCGGCAGCAGGCTTAGGAGTGGAAGGCATAGCTTTTATTGCAGAACCTTCAGCTTTTAATTCGCTATTATCTGTAGATGTCATATTGTTTATACAAAAAATCCATAAATAATTCCCATAACAAACTTAAAGGATACATCCATTAAGTAAATGGCAATTGATGTAATGAGTGTAGATACCATAACAATAACAGCACTTGAATTAAGTTCTTTCCAAGTAGGCCAAGAAACTTTAGTTACAAGCTCGCTGTAGGTATCATTTATATAGTCTTTTATCTTTCCCATTCTTCTTTATTATATGCACGGGCGGAGAGGCTCGAACTCCCAGCCCTCAGTTTTGGAGACTGATGCTCTACCAATTGAGCTACGCCCGTATACTCAAAAAAGTAGCTCGCCTGCCCGAAGACAGGCGTTCAGCCACCAGTTTGTTTATTTTATTACTTCAGTTACTTGACCTGCTCCAACAGTTCTTCCACCTTCACGGATAGCAAAACGTAGTCCTTTGTCCATCGCAACTGGTTGAATTAACTCAACTTGAATTGTTACGTTGTCGCCAGGCATAACCATTTCGCGTCCTTCAGGAAGAGTACAAGTACCAGTTACGTCAGTTGTACGCATGTAAAACTGCGGACGGTAGTTGTTGTGAAATGGAGTATGACGTCCACCTTCCTCTTTTTTAAGAACGTAAACTTCTGCTTTAAATATAGTGTGAGGAGTGATAGAGCCTGGTTTAGCAAGTACCATACCTCTCCAGATATCTTTTTTATCTACACCACGAAGTAATAAGCCCGCGTTGTCGCCAGCTTGTCCTGAGTCAAGTTCTTTACGGAACATTTCAACTCCTGTGATTACAGATTTTAATTTCTCTTCACGCATTCCAACGATTTCAATCTCTTCTCCTACTTTGCAAATACCTTGTTCAATTCTGCCGGTAGCAACTGTACCGCGACCAGTAATAGAGAAAATATCTTCTACAGGCATTAAGAAAGGTTTGTCGACAACGCGAACAGGGATAGGAATGAACTCATCAACAGCGTCCATTAGATCCATAATTTTGCCTACCCATTTTGGATCTTTGTTTAATCCACCTAGAGCAGAACCGCGGATGATTGGAATTTTCTCCCCATCGTATTTATAGAATGTCAATAAGCTTCTGATTTCTTCTTCAACTAAATCAATTAGCTCTGCGTCTTCAACCATATCCACTTTGTTCATGAATACAACGATAGAAGGTACACCTACTTGACGTGCAAGAAGAATATGTTCGCGAGTTTGTGGCATTGGACCGTCAGTTGCAGCAACTACTAAAATTGCTCCGTCCATTTGTGCAGCACCTGTAACCATGTTTTTTACATAGTCCGCGTGACCTGGACAATCTACGTGAGCGTAGTGACGCTTCTCGGTAGAATATTCTACGTGCGAAGTATTGATAGTAATACCTCTTTCTTTTTCTTCTGGAGCATTGTCGATAGATGCGAAATCTCTTACTGTAGCTAAGCCTTTCTCTGCTAGCACGGCAGTGATTGCTGCTGTTAATGTAGTTTTACCGTGGTCAACGTGACCAATTGTTCCGATGTTTAAGTGTGGTTTGGAACGATCAAATTTTTCTTTTGCCATAGTTATTAGTGATTAAAAAATTAAACGATTTATACTGAATTATTATAGTTTTTATTTAAGGGGTGCGAAGATAAACAATATTTCCTCACCACCAATGAAAATAACGTAACATTTTTCCTAAAAAAACAGGTCCGCAGGGAAGCGTTCTTGGACCATTTGATTTTGGAAGGCTATATTAAAAAATCAACAAATATTTACTTTCAATTATGCTAAAACATTAAAATTTTCAACATATTATAGAGCCAATGACCGGAATCGAACCGGTGACCTCATCCCTACCAAGGATGTGCTCTACCAACTGAGCTACATTGGCCTAACTCAACTTGTAGTTACTAGTTAAAAAACAAATCGGGGAGAAGCCGAAAAGCAGAGTAACAAATAACCTTGTCAAAAATTTAGAGCGGATGACTGGGTTCGAACCAGCGACATTCGGTTTGGAAAACCGATGCTCTACCAACTGAGCTACATCCGCATGGATTTCACGTTCTTATGTGGGGAGACAAGGATTTGAACCTTGGAATTCCGAAGAAGACAGATTTACAGTCTGTTGCCTTTGACCACTTGGCTATCTCCCCAAGACAAGTTTAGTTCAAGGTTCAACAAAAAAGCAATGTGAACTTAAACATGAAACATGAAAAAAAGAACATTAAGAGCCAGCGAAGGGAGTCGAATGCAGGCGCTACGGCCTGCATCCAGACATCTGACGCTTTGGTTAGATCGTCTGGGACCTCCGACACTATTTCAATTAACATTAAGAGCCAGCGAAGGGAGTCGAACCCCCGACCTACTGATTACAAGTCAGTTGCTCTACCAACTGAGCTACGCTGGCTAATAAATATTGCAATGAACTATTAAAAAAAAACTTGCCAACTTGTAGTTGGGCGGCAAAAGTAGAAAACATTTCGTTCTGTGAACAAGAAATGTGTTTTTTTTAATGAATGAAGAAAAGCTACTTTATGAGGAATGCCTCGCGGAATCTTTCTTTCCTGAAAGGCTTCTTCTGGATTTCTCTTTTTTCTTTTTTAGCTGCTGTTTTAAAGCCTCTGTGCATTCATCCGTGGCTTCTTCAAATGAGCTGCATTGACGTTTTACAAATAAATCGTTGCCGGGTACATTTAATTTTATTTCTACCACTTTATTATCTCCGGAGCTTATGTTTTCAATTTTCAGAAAAACTTCGCTACCAATAATAGAGTCAAAGAAGTGAGTCAGCTTTTCAACTTTTTTAGTTATTAAGTCGATTAGTTTTTTGTCTGCATCAAAATGGATAGAGTGGATTTGAATATTCATAGAATAGTTTTTAGTTTATGCTTTGGGATGTGCTTTCGAATATACTGATTTTAGTTTTTCAATAGTGTTATGAGTATAGATTTGTGTAGCAGCAAGATTTGCGTGGCCTAGTAGTTCTTTAATGGCATTTAAATTTGCGCCATTATTTAATAAGTGAGTGGCAAATGTATGACGTAATACGTGCGGGCTTTTTTTGGCTAAAGTGGTTACTTTTTCAAGAGAGGATTTAACTATCCTATAAACAGCAGTAGGGTAGATGTGGTTACCTTTATTAGTAAGAAAAAGATATTCGCCTGATATGTTATTCAGTTTCTTCCTTTGTATAAGGTATTCTTTAATTAGATCAATTAATTCATTTGTAATAGGAATAAGCCTTTCTTTGTTTCTTTTCCCAAGCACTTTAACAGTGCCTTTATAGAAGTCAATGTCTCCTTCTTTTAGGTTTACCAATTCTATTCTTCTCATACCTGTAAAGTACAAGAGCTCAATTATAAGAAGGTTTCTTCTGCCTTCAAAGTCATCAAGAAACGAAACATCTTCAATGAGGGCGCCCATTTTACTTTCTTCTACAAATACAGGAAGACGTTTAGGGCTTTTGGGAGATTGAATTTTATTCATTGGATTAATCTCCACAACTTTTTCTCTTAGTAAAAACTTGTAATAGGATTTTAAGGTGCTAATTTTTCGATTAACAGATCTGGCAGCAATTTTATTTTCCATCAAGGAAACAATCCAGGAGCGAATGATGGAATGGTTTATGTCTTTTATATTCTCGGCAGAATAGGTGGTCTTAAGATACGTGTAGAATTGATTTAGGTCGTTAGTATATGCTATGACAGAATGCGGAGATAAGCGTTTTTCGAAACGAAGATGGTTGATGAAGGTCTCTTGGTACATTTTGTAGTCTCTTTTCCGCATTTTATTAAAACTCGTCAATAAGAGTTAAATTTTTACTGGAAATACTTCCTTTTTTGTAACACTCATACCACTCTGCAGCATTTGGAATATTTGCCATTTCTTTCTCTGCAAGTTTAGCGTCTTGCTGTGATTTCCAATAAACTATATCTGTTAAACCCCCATCACTATTTATGTGAACTTCCCATTTGATAAATCCAGTTTGTTTCTTCATCCAATCGGTTACTATTTGTTTTGCAACCTTAATCAATTGGTCTTGCGATATATTTTCTGCCAATTCGTAACTGATAATGTCTTTATACATACTATTTTTTTTATTAATTCTGTTTGTAAATAACGAATGTATAAAAAAAATATTGCGAACTGAAATTGAATTCAATCCGCAATAAAATATTGGGTAAGAAATAAATGAAAACTAATCTAATGCTTCAATAAGCTTCTGTTTGTATTTAGCGCGTTTTATACCTTCTCTGCGCACAACAGAAGGCTTTGTAAATACTTGACGTCTTCTTAGCTCGCGAAGTGTTCCGGTTTTTTCGAATTTCTTCTTAAGTTTCTTAAGTGCTTTTTCAACACCTTCTCCGTCTTTAATTGGTACTATTAACATGTTCTTTATATTTGTTTAATAAGGGCGCAAATGTAATAAAAATTATTTATTTACAACTATTTTCTTTGTACTAGTATTGTATTGACTGCATGTAACGCTAAAAATAATATCGGTTCTTGATGTTGGAGCTAAAGTTAAATCAATAACGAGGAGTCATTAAACCTCATCGAACTTAAGAGTTCAGGAGGCTTATTGATTACAGCACCATTTTTAAAGTATTTTCAATGTATATTAAATACATGATAGTCAATGCTTTAAAACAATATGGTGATATTTTCTATTAGAAATGCCATTTGGGTTTTGTAAATAATAATGAGAGTATGTTTTTGAATTTAATTAACAGGCATATGTTAGAACAATCTCTCGGTAGCTTGAAATGTATTGGCTTTTAGGTTGTCACTTTGTAAGAATAGATTATAGGTTATGTTTTTAGGAATTCAAATATTGGAGATATGAAAAAGCTAAGATACTTTGTTTCGTTTTGCCTATGTTTGAGCTTTGTTAGTTTACTAGCTCAAAGCGATAAATCTAAAGTCGACAAAGTAAAAGAAATTGTTGTTGAAGAAAGTGGCATCCATCCTTTGTCGTCAGATAGAAATGATACTGTAATTGTAGATTTGGACAATAACGTTGTGGTGTATTCATATCCAAAAGAAACGGCTTCATTTTGGTATAAGATATATGCAAACAAAGATTGCGAAATAACCTTTGAGATTTTTCCTGCTGAATCAAACAATCGATATAATTATTTTTTATACAAGAAGTCGGGCGATATAGATCTAAAAGATGTTTACGAAAAAAAAATATTTCCAGTAAGAGCAAATCTGTACATGGATGAAATGGAGAAATCCGGTACTGGATTATCTGAAAGCGCTGAAATAGATTATGCCGATACCACCAAAGAAAAAAATACAAAACAATTTTACCATACTGCTTATCATGGCGCAATAACGGCTTTGAAAGGCGATGTGCTTTTGTTGAATATTTACCATATGAGCGGTGAGGATTGCGGACAGCAATTAATATTAAAATCTAATAACAGATCTCAAACTTTTCAATCGTTATATAGCCCTTGTTACAAATCTCAAATAGCCAGTGTTAAAACTGAAAAAGTTGTAACTGTTAGAGCTCCACAGGTGGAGGTAGTTAAAGTTGTTTTACCTAACGAAAATGCTATAGCAAGTTATGTAGTGTGGGATAGTTTAAAGCGCAGCGTAATTGATGCGGAAATTACATGGACTAAGAAACGCAAAAATAGTAACACAACTTTGAAAGGTAGGGGGGATATTGTCTTAGAGAAAAACACCGTGTATTCAATTCATTTCTCTGCACTTGGATATAAAGATAAAACATCATCAATTGTCACTACCGATTCGATAGCGTCTTTTAAGCATTATGTTTTTTTAACTCCCATTAAAGAGGGAGAAGATTTTACGATGGATAAAATATATTTTTTCCCAAATACGTACGCTATGCGAGCTGAAGCATCTTCTGAATTAAATAAGCTTTTAAAATACCTCAAGGAAAATCCTACTGTGAGAATAGAAATACAAGGGTTTACGAATGGCAATAATAGAATTAAAGCATCGCCAGATGATTTTACAGAAGGAAGTTTTACCGGTACATCAAAAAAACTTTCACAATTAAGAGCATTAAAAATCAAAAGCTTTTTAATGGAAAATGGAGTAGAGGAAGATAGGTTAGTGGCGAATGGATTCGGAGGCAGCAGAATGATTTACTCTAATCCCCAAAATCAACTGGAAGCAAATAAAAATATTCGAGTAGGGATTTTAGTACTGACTCCTAAAGAAAACGTAAATCAGGTGGTAAAACGGTAATCTTTATCATTACTAATTTGTTTGTTACTTATTTCATGCTATAGGTGTGCATAAATTTTTAATTTAGCACTCTAACTTTATAAAACGAAAATTGCATGAAAGTAACAGTAGTAGGAGCAGGAAATGTAGGCGCAACATGTGCCGATGTAATAGCTCAAAGAGATTATGCCAACGAGGTTTGGCTATTAGACATCAAACCAAATTTTGCAGAGGGTAAAGCGCTTGATATTTGGCAAGCAGCACCAATTCATCTTTACGATTCAAGGGTGAAGGGCAGCACCAATGATTATTCTAAAACGGCTGATTCAGATATTGTAGTTATTACTTCCGGCTTACCGCGTAAGCCGGGTATGAGCAGAGACGATCTTATTTCTACCAATGCAGGTATCGTTAAGTCTGTTACAGAAAACATTCTTAAATATTCTCCAAATGCTGTTTTAATTATTGTAAGCAATCCGCTTGATGTTATGACTTATTGCGCTTACTTGACAGCCAAGAAGCCGTCTTCAAAAGTGTTTGGAATGGCTGGCATTTTAGATACAGCGCGTTATAGAGCGTTTTTAGCAACTGAATTGGATTGTTCTCCAAAAGATATTCAAGCAGTGCTTATGGGTGGTCATGGCGACACCATGGTTCCACTTCCTAGGTACACCACAGTTGCTGGAATTCCAGTTACTGAGTTAGTTGAAAAAGATAAGCTTGATGCTATCATTGAGCGTACGAAGGTAGGTGGAGGAGAAATTGTAAATCTTTTAGGAACCTCTGCGTGGTATGCTCCGGGAGCAGCAGCAGCTCAAATGGTAGAGGCGATAGCGTTGGATCAGAAAAGGATATTTCCAGTTTGTGCCATGCTAAATGGTGAGTATGGCTTGAAAGATATTTACCTTGGCGTGCCAGTTGTACTTGGAAAGAATGGTATTGAGCGAATCATAGAGCTTAAACTTAATGCTGAAGAAAAGAAACACCTAGCTTCGTCTGCTAAAGCTGTTAAAGAAGTGATGGCTGTGTTAGATAATATGAAAGTTGTTGCTTAATTCAAAATAGATTTAAAACTTAAAGGGTTGAATTTTTTTCAACCCTTTTTTTTATGAAAGCAAATATTCCTATAAAGTTTTTAAAGTTAGAAGATGGCTTTCGTCTATTAATAACTATTCATGTTAATGGAAAAAAAGTTAATGTATTGATAGATACGGGTGCTTCTAAAACGGTTTTTGATATTTCAAGAAGTGCAAAGTTTGTTTCAAAAAAATTTTTTGAGAAGCACGACCAACTTTCTACAGGACTTGGAACCAGCACTATGAAAAGCAAATTGGTTATAATTGAAAGTATTAAGCTTGGAAAAATCAATGTTCGTAACTACAAAACTGTTGTTATTGATTTAGCTCACGTAAATGTAGCTTATGCTCAATTAAAGGTTAAACCCATAGATGGTGTGTTAGGCTCCGACTTGTTAAAGAAATACAAAGCACTAATTGACTACCGTAAAAAAGAATTAAGGTTAGAAGCTAGTCGATAAATTTCTTTTTTATTTCAGGTGAAGGCATCATACATGATTCCTGTTTTCCCCACCATTTATATCTATTTTTGGCAACGATATCATAATAGAAATCCCTAACAAAGGCTGGGAGTATGATGAAGCAAAACGGCAACGCATAAAGTCCTCCTAGATGAAAACAAGCGTGAAGGCAGGCTGTTGACTTTATGTGAACTTTGTTATTGTAAATAAGTACAACGCTTTTTTGATCTTCAAGAATGTTGTTTTCTTTCAATAATGTTTTGGCTGCATTTGATTGAAGCGTAGCAAAAAGAAATTTGTTTTTTTTATCGTGCTTAATAATGAAGTTTATCCACTTATTGCAAAAGTTGCAAACGCCATCAAAAAGAAGAATTACTTTTTGCTCTTGCGAATTCATTTTTTAAGGTCTTACCGCAATGGAGTAGGGGTCGGCAGCGAGTTCAATTCTTTTATCCTGGATAACCTGCAGGGTGTTCAGGTTAATAAAGCTGATGAATCCATTTGTGCCACCGCAGTTACTGGTGTGATGCGGAATTGATCCGGTGCTAATATTTCTATTAGCAACGTACACAAGGTTATTGGCGTCATCCACGGCAATGCCATGTGGCTCAGACATATTGATGCGTAGGTTTGCTACTTTAGTGAGTGTGGTGTAATCTATAACAGTAACTGAGCCTCTGTTTGTAGATGGACCTGTAGAATCATATTCACAAGTAACAAATAAATAAGGTTTAGTTTTTGAGAAACTCATTTCCTGAGGGAAAGCGCCAACAGGTATAGCAGCTGCTAGTCCATCGTCAGAAATTCTCATTACACGAACTTCATTGCTGCGTTGGCAGGTAACAAAGTAATGTAAATTATCTGGCGAAAAAGCAATTTCATGTGGGTCAAAAAGTGAAGTTGGACTGGGAATGGCAGGAGGATTTAATGCTTTCTGTTCAAAGGACCCAGGGTCATTTACGGGAATTTTGTGAATATAATTTCCAAGTTGAGCAGTAACGTAAAGCGTATCGCCACCTGGATTAATTGCAGAACCGTGCGCATCCCAAAATCCAGACCAAGGGGATCCACCTAAAAGTGTCATGCTTTCAAGATCGATGTAAGCAATTTTACCATCTGGATTCCAATCAACAGCAAAAGCGTGTTTAGAATCGTTGCTAATTGTTAATGTATTCCAAGAACCCACAGGAAGTGTTACGGCTCCAACATAAGAATCATCCGATGCTCTGTATTTTTGTAATACAGTAGATGCAGCGCTGAAAACAGTATACCAATATTTACCATCAGGTGAAACTTTAATCATGTGTGGGGATTCAATTTGAGGACTAACCCCAACATCAACGTATCTCATTTGAAGTTGTGTAGCTGCATCAAATACAGTTACTACATCACATGCTTGATTTGTTACGTACACTTTGCTTCTGTTTGAGTTTCCGGAAAAAGCAATTTTGCCATCGGAGTTTGGCGCTCCAGCATTTATCCAGTTCGTTAGGATTTCCATTTCTGCTTTGCTGAGTGGAGGTTTATTATAAGGCATTAGCGGATTGTTAATTGCGCCTTTTGTAGGGTCATTATTTGTAAAAAGAAAAAGTGTGCTATAGTCATGACGAAAAGGAATACATGCTGCACCGTTTCTATCTCCTTGAAACAATTCATCCCAGCTTTGTAAGGAGAGACCCGAAGCAGCTTCTTTGCTAGTTGTTGTATGGCAACCAGGAGTTGCGCATTTAGTTTGTAAAATATGATTTACCTCTGGAGGGAACCCGTTTGAAATCACTCCCTTGTCTTTGCTACATGTTGTGAAAAGCATTGTAGCAACTACAATAGCAAGTAGTGACAATAATGAGAATTTGCTTTTCATAGATTAAAGGTAGAAAAACGTATTTGATATGCAAGTTAAAGGGATGAAATGATTTGTAAATTTGTTGCCATTAGAAAAATATGTTTTTTATACTTTCCAAAATAATTGCTTTTGTTTTTACTCCCATCATTTGGGTGTTTTCCTTGTTAATTTCATTGTTTTTTATCAAGGATTTAAAGAGAAAGAAAAAAGTATTGATTTATGCTGTGTCAGTATTTTACATTTTTACCAATTCATTCATCTTAGAGGAGGTAAACCGAATTTGGGAAATACCCGCAACAAAATATGAAGCACTTAAGGTGTACGATGCAGGAATTGTTTTAGGCGGTATATTGGAATATGATGAGCAATTAGAAAGAATTCAGTTTTATAGAAGTGCCGACAGGCTATTTCAGGCAGTAGCGCTTTATAAAAAGGGATACATAAAAAAAATATTTTTTGTGGGAGGTAGTGGCAGTATTGAATTTGCGCATTTGAAAGAAGGAGTGTTTGTTAAACAATATTTGCTTACGCTAGGTATTCCTGAAGATGATATTTGGATTGAGAACGAGTCACGTAATACCTATGAGAATGCTGTAAATGCAAAAGAGATACTAAGGTCAGGTAACTTGCTTGATGGAAACTTTCTGCTAATCACATCAGGGCAGCACATGCGAAGGTCTTTAGTTTGTTTTAAAAAGCTAGGAATTAATGTAAGCTCTTATAGTGTGGACAGAATGGCAAGTCCGGTTAGAAGATTCACCTTCGATCACCTATTTATTCCAGATGCGAAAACTATTATGATGTGGAACCCACTTATACACGAATGGGTTGGGGTGGTAGCGTATAAGTTGAAAGGATATAGCTAGCTAAGTCTTCTTTCCTGCAGTTTTTATTTTTGGTTTGTGCCAAATTCTTTTACAAGGCGTTTATTCTCTTTTGTTCCAAAAAGTTGCGTATAGTTATTGAATGCAATTTCACTATAGGTTTTATTTGAAACAGATAACTTTTGAACGTTTGCAGTTGGTTTTAATAGGATTCTTACTAAGCCATCAAGTATTATTTCTGATTGCATAATGAAAGTAGAATCTACCTGTTTCCATTTGTAGTAAAAGTCAGTTCCATCCCAATAGAATTCAAGAAAAGGAACTTCTCGTTTATTCAAATATTGGCTGAAAAACCAATTCAAATTCCTGCCTGATTTTTCATTTACCATTTTTATAAAATCTAGCGAGCTTACTGTTTTGCCGTTATTTTCTACCCGAAACGATTTGAGGATATCAAAAAATATTTTGTCATCAGCAATAACAGTTCGTAGGGTGTGAAGTATCCAAGCGCCTTTCATGTATACATCGCTATCCTTGTAGTCAAAAAATCTTGCTCCAACAGGGCCAACTACTGGGCGTTTGTTTTTGATGAACATGCGGTACATAAGTAAGTAGCGCAAGTAAGCGTTTTCGCCCTGTGTTTTTTCTACAAACAAGGCCTCAGCATAAGTAGCAAACCCTTCGTGCAGCCAAACATCTGATAAGTCAGATGCAGAAATGCTGTTGCCCCACCATTCGTGAGCGCTTTCGTGCAGTATGATGTAATCAAAGCCGTTGTAACTGTTCTTGTATCCATTCCCATACGCAATGGCACTTTGATGCTCCATGCCTTCGTATGGAGATTCTACGAGCTTGTAGCCATCGCTATACCAAGGGTATTCACCAAAAATTTTTTCATAAAAGGCGATTTGTTCTTTTGCTTGCGCTAAATGTTTTTTTGCTTTTTCCAAATTTGCCGGCAGCACATAATGATTTATAGAAAGTACTTTACCCGATTCAGCGCTTTTAAGAGAATCTTCAATAAGCGCAAATTTTCCAACGTATATGGTAACATTGTAAAGGTTGATTGGGTTTGAAACATACCATTTGAAAGTGGTTTTATCGCCATTAGTTTCTTTACCTAAAAATTTACCGTTACTTACAGCTGTTAGATCGCCTGATACTGTAATGTTAATGGCAGCGCTATCGGGTTCGTCATTGGTAACATCTTTACAAGGCCACCAAAGACTTGCACCTTCTGTTTCGCAGGTTACACCTATCCAGGGGTTTCCTTCTTTATCTTTTTTCCATACAAATCCTCCTTTCCAAGGCGGTTTTGGTGCTATCACGGGCTTTCCTTCGTATTCAATTCTGATTTTAAAAATTTCATTTTCTTTTTGCTTTATAGGTATAAATATTGCCCCGTGGTTTCTGGTGAAGTTTGCTGTAATTAATCCCGTGCCTGTTTCGGTGTGCGACATAAGCGTAGCGTAGCTTATAGATTTCACTATCATGTTTTCGAACAAATCAATTTGGATAGTATCTAGGTTTGTAAGTGCTATGGCTCTCATTTCAACTACTCCTTTCAAGTATTTATTCTTCTGGTCAACCGTGATGTTTAAATTATAAAAAGTAACATCGTAACTGTTTCTGTATTTTGTATTTTGATCGCCTAGTAACTTGATTGTTTTAGAAAAATGTGGATAGCTGCCAGGATGTTTTGGATTTTTTACCTGAAGGTGAATGCCAACTAGGGAGCAAGAGGAGAATGTAAAAAGCAGAATGTATGCGAATAGGAGTCGAATGGAATGCCTCATTAAATTTATTTTATAGAAGCTAGCTGCTCCTCAATAGCTTTAATTTTTGCTTCCGCATCGGCTTGTTTTTTCTTTTCCATATCAATTACTTCTGCTTTAGCATTCTGAACAAAACGCTCGTTAGCTAATTTTTTTTGTACGGATAGCAAGAAGCCTTTATTGTATTCTAATTCTTTTGACAATCGTTCTACTTCTTCTGCTACATTAATGGCGATGCCCATCGGAATAAAAAATTCTAAATCCTTAATTAAAAAAGAAAATGCATTATCTGTCTTACTGGCAGTAGGTTCAAAACTAGATAAGTTTGCAAGTTTGCCGATAATAGTTGGAAATAGAGTATCTAAATTTCCTTTGATAAATAGTTGTTGTTTTTCTTTTGGAGAAATGTTTTTTGAGTTTCTGAAATTTCGTATTTGAGAAATGGCTTCAATGGATATTTCCATTTTAGAAAGCACATGCTGGTTGATATTAGATTCTGAAGCAGGCCATTTCGAAATCATAATACTTTCATTTTTATTTCTTTCTTTGGTAAGGTGCCAAAGTTCTTCAGTTAGAAAGGGTATGAAAGGGTGGAGGAGCTGCAATATTTTTTCAAAAAAGTTGATGGTGGAATCGTAAGTTTTTTTGTCAATGGGGTTAGATTTTCCATCTACATATTCTGGCTTTATCATTTCTAAGTACCAGGCACAAAAATCATCCCATACTAATTTGTAAGAGGTCATTAATGCTTCAGACATCCTATATTTTAGATACTGCTCGTTGATTGCTTCTAGCTGCTCACTAAACTTTGCACTAAACCAATCAATGGCAATTTTGTTTCCTTCAGACTGTTGTAGCTTTTCATCTACCTCCCACATTTTTACAAGTCGGAACGCATTCCAAATTTTATTTGAAAAGTTTCTTCCTTGTTCGCAATAGCTTTCATCAAAAGGCAGATCGTTTCCGGCAGGAGAGCAAAGCAGCATTCCTACGCGCACGCCATCTGCTCCGTATTTATCAATAAGTTCAATAGGATCGGGAGAATTGCCCAATGATTTAGACATCTTTCTTCCTTGTTTATCGCGCACAATGCCGGTTAGGTAAACATTGCTGAATGGTTTTTCGCCTCGGTATTCATATCCTGCAATTAGCATGCGGGCAACCCAAAAGAAAAGTATTTCTGGAGCTGTAACTAAATCGTTGGTTGGGTAATAATATTTTATATCTGCGTTATTGGGATATTTAAATCCATCAAAAATTGAAATGGGCCATAGCCAAGAAGAGAACCAGGTGTCTAGTACATCTTCATCTTGCTTGATAGTTCCTGGTTCTTGATTCTTATTCTGAATTTTAAATAGTGCTAATGCCTCATTTTCTGTTTTTGCAACTACGCAATTTCCTTTTTCATTGTACCAAGCGGGTATGCGCTGCCCCCACCAAAGC
>CAYZTB010000011.1:25940-56125 GCA_964481195.1 uncultured Bacteroidia bacterium
CGGGAAATACACCAATCGTGTACATTCTCCATCCAGTGTTTGTACGTGTTTAAGAATTTATCAGGAATTAGTTTTACATCCCCATTAACCACAGCATCCAATGCAGGCTTGGATATTTCTTTCATGTTCACGAACCATTGTCTGGAAAGTCGTGGTTCAATTACGGCATCTGTACGTTCAGAGTATCCTACTTTGTTTTTTATGTCTTCAACTTTAACTAAATTTCCTCTTGCTTCCAGCTCTTTAACAATTTTTTTTCTGGCAACAAAGCGATCCTCACCAACATAAAACTTGCCAGCTTCGCTCATGGTGCCGTTGGCGTTTATCACATCGATGGTTTCAAGTTTATGTTTGTTTCCAAGAATGTAATCGTTCGCATCGTGAGCAGGAGTAATTTTTAATGCGCCTGTTCCGAATTCTCTATCCACATATTCGTCAAAAATTATTGGTACAGAGCGCTC
The DNA here is from genome assembly GCA_964481195.1 of uncultured Bacteroidia bacterium. GTDB lineage: Bacteria > Bacteroidota > Bacteroidia > Palsa-948 > Palsa-948 > Palsa-948. Next base: position 26,402 of record CAYZTB010000011.1, read on the forward strand.
CACTAATGGAACGATGGCGCGCTTGTCTTTTAATTTTGTAAATCGCTCGTCTTCAGGGTGCACACAAATAGCGGTATCGCCAAGGATTGTTTCAGGACGAGTAGTGGCAATCGTAATAAATTCCGAAGAGTTTTCGATTTTATATTTTACATAAAATAACCTAGAGTTCACCTCTTTGTGATTTACTTCTTCGTCAGATACAGCAGTTAATCCAACAGGATCCCAATTTACCATTCTATGTCCACGGTAAATATGTCCTTTTTTATGTAGGTCAATGAATACATCAATTACTGCTTCGCTTAAAGATTCCTCCATGGTGAATCGGGTTCGATCCCAATCGCAGGAGCATCCAAGTTTTTTTAGTTGCTCAAGAATGATTCCTCCGTATTTTTCTTTCCAAGTCCAAGCGTGCTTCAGAAATTCTTCACGAGTAAGGTCTGATTTTTTAATTCCTTGTTCTTTTAAAAGAGCAACCACCCTTGCTTCGGTAGCTATGGAAGCGTGGTCGGTTCCAGGAACCCAACAAGCATTTTTTCCAAGCATTCTTGCTCTGCGTATCAACACATCTTGAATGGTGTTATTGAGCATATGCCCCATGTGCAGTACTCCAGTTACGTTTGGAGGAGGAATTGCTATGGTATAGGGCTCGCGTTCATCGGGAGTAGATCGAAAAAGTTTCTTCTCCATCCAATAGGCATACCACTTGGATTCTACTTCTATTGAGCTATATGTTTTTGGAATTTCAGACACAAAAATTATTATGGTATAAAAATACTATTTGTTTGGATGTGTAGGTAAAAAAGAAATTTCAGGATGTGCAATAAATAAATATGCTTCTAAATCTAGCTATTCACGAAGGGATAGAAACTAATAGTTATGCCGATGCGACATATTCTTACCAATTGTTTCGTGTTAATTAGTGAAATTAGTGGCTGATAAAACAAATTCATTATAATAGACTACTCCACGAATTACACGAATTTTCACTAATTATTTCCTGCCGATTTGTGGTGTGTATAATATATTAACACACAACCAATATTGGAAAAAATCAGCTTGCTGTTAGGGACATGTCTAGGCTCTTTACGCTATGAGTAAGCGCTCCAATAGAAATATAATCTGCACCACAGGAGGCATATGATTTGATGTTCTTTTTATTTATTCCACCTGATATTTCTGTTTCGTATTTATGGTCAATAAGTTTAACAGCTTTTCTGATGTTTGAAGGGGAGAAGTTATCAAGTAATATTCGGTTTACGTTTCCTGTTTTTAGAATTTCCGTTACTTCTTTTAAGTTTCTGGCTTCAATCTCTATTTTCAATTTCAGCTTTTTCTTTCTTAAATATTTGTTAGCAGATAGGATAGCATTTTGGATTCCGCCAGCAAAATCAATATGATTATTTTTTATGAGAATCATGTCGTAAAGCCCAAAACGATGGTTGTGTCCACCGCCAATTAGCACTGCCCATTTTTCAATAGCTCGTAGTCCCGGACTGGTTTTGCGGGTGTCTAGAATTTTAACTTTATAGGGTTTTACTTCATTTACAAATTCACTTGTTTGAGTAGCTATTCCGCTCATGCGCTGCATGCAATTTAGCGCCAGCCTTTCAGTAGTTAAGATGGAACGAGCATTGCCGCTTACTATAAAAGCAACATCGCCTTTTTTTACTTTGGCTCCGTCTTTAAAAAAGGATTTAACTTTTAATTTATTGTCGACTAAAAAGAATATTCTTTTTGCTAAATCAACTCCTGCAAGAATGCCAGTATCTTTTATGATAAGTGAAGCTGAATTTGTGGCTTTGGGTGGAATGGTAGAAGAAGAGGTACGATCGCCAGAGCCTACATCTTCTTTGAGTGAATTGAGAATAAACCTGTCTAGGTTAAAGTTTTTATAAAGGAATCTTTGGGAGCTCATCAGCAATTACAAAACTATAAGCTTATTCATCTTGAGCTTCAAATCGAAGTTGTTGAATGGTAAGAGCTGCACCTTCTTTTTTGAAAAGGAAATAGGTTCTAAATTTTTTTCCTGCACTCGATTCGTAGGTTCCAATAGCAAACTGATCTCCATTTTTTGAAGTACCCTTGTGCATGATAGCAAATGATTTAACAGGATTTTTTGTGAAGAATTCTTTTAATATTAATTCTGCTTGAGCTTTGCTATAAACATCTTCTTTGGTAAGAATTTTTAAATCTACGTTAGCCGAAAAATACTTGGCCACATTAGCAGCATTACCTGTTTTTACTGCAGCCGAAGCATCGTCAGAAATGTCCATCAACGGTTCTGTAGGTAAGAAAAAAAACAGTAGGGTTGTGATAAATAGGTTCATAATGTTTGTTTTTCTATAAAGGTGCAAATATCAAGCCAATACAAAAATATTAGGCTATGTAGCGAAATTATACTTTTTTTGCTCCTTATTGTTGATTTTTACCAATGAATATAACACTCATCTGTACCGGAAAGACTACTGAAAGCTATGTAGCAGATGGAATCTCAATCTATCTTGAAAGGATTAAACATTATTCTAAATTTGAAATTATTGATGTTCAGCCTGGAAAGGGGGATCCAGACAAGATAAAAAAACTAGAAACAGATAGCATTTTAAAAAGGGTTGGGGAAAAAGATTTTTTAATTCTTTTAGACGAAAAAGGGAAAGAGCTAACGTCCATTGATTTTTCAAAACTACTTGGCCATCATCAAAATATTGCAACCAAGAACTTGGTTTTTGTTATTGGAGGTGCTTATGGTTTTTCGAAGGGGGTGTATGATAGGTCTAACATGAAAATTGCACTTTCTAAAATGACATTCCCTCACCAATTGGTGCGCGTCTTGTTTTTAGAGCAACTATACAGAGGATTTACAATTTTGAGAGGGGAGAAGTACCACCACTAGTCTTGAGTCGTTAGTTCCTAGTCGTTAGTCTGTAGTCGTTAGTTCCTAGTCGTTAGTCTGTAGTCGTTAGTTTTTAGCTCCTAGTTCCAAATAGAGAATTCTTAGTTTCTAGCTCCTCTTGGCTGCTTTAATTCCTAATTCCTAATTCCTAATTTTTAATTCTTAACTCTTTATGCCATTCTCCCTCTGCCATATTCCATTTTCCTTCTTCCCTTTGCCTTCTTACTTGACCTTCCCTTGCCATTTCCAAGCGGTGTCCATCATTTGTTCGATGTTGTATTTAGCACTCCAATTCAAAAGCTGTTTTGCTTTGCTCGAATCTGAATAAATTGCTTCTACATCTCCTTCCCTGCGAGGCGCTATTTTATAGTTTAGTTTTTTGCCGCTAACTTTTTCAAAAGCTTTTATTGCTTCAAGTACTGTAACGCCATTTCCACTGCCTAGGTTTATGATGTCGAAATTTAAAGCGTTGCCGGAGTTTATCAAGTATTGAAGGGCCAATACATGAGCGCTGGCAATATCTGTTACGTGAATGTAGTCGCGTATACAGCTACCATCTCGGGTGTTATAATCATTGCCAAATACATTAAATTGCTCCAGCTTGCCTATTGCAGTTTGTGTTATGGCCGGAACAATATTGTCTGGTTTGCCAAGAGGAACCTCTCCCGTTAAGCCGCTGATATGTGCGCCAACCGGATTGAAGTATCGAAGTGCAATTGATTTTATAGTAGGATTGCTTTTTGAAAAATCTAAAAGTATTTTTTCTCCCTGAACTTTGGTTTCTGCGTATGGAGACTGTGTTTTTTCGAGTGGAGTATTTTCGTTTACGGGAAGAGATTTAATATTCCCATAAACAGAGCAGGAAGAAGAGAATATAAAATTCTTTATTCCGAATTCTTTGACACAGGCTAAAATGTTTTTAAGAGAGTCGTTGTTGTTGCTGTAATACAGCTCGGGATTAGCTACCGACTCAGGAACTGATTTTAAAGCAGCAAAATGAATCACCCCTTGAATGTCTTTATTCTCAATAAACAGACTTCTGATTTTTTCTAGGTCGCAAAGATCAATGTTGTAGTTTTTAATTTCTTTTCCGGATATTTTTTTTATTCTTTCAAACGTGTTGGGCGTTGAGCGCAAGAAATTATCTGCAGATATAACATCCCAGGTAGTTTGCTCGAGTATTTCAAGTATTGTATGTGAGCCAATATAACCAGCGCCTCCTGTGACTAAAATTTTCATATGCTTTAAATTACAAATATTAGAGTGGTAAAATACATTTATTTTATTTCGAAATCATTCTTAATACTGGTTGTTATTTAAATCTAAAAGCTTTTTAAGGTATTTCTCTTTTTGTGATGCAACTGAGTATTTTTCTTCAACAGTTTTTCTTGCAGCAGCACCAATTTTTGTCCGTAGTTCAGAATCTCGAATGAGCATTGCTATTTTTGAAATCCATTCTTCCTCACTATTTGCTAAAAAGCCATTAACTCCGTCAGTTATTATTTCAGTATTAACTCCCACTGGCGACATGATGCAAGGAATTTCCAGAGCCATGTACTGCAAGCCTTTTAACCCGCATTTCCCTTTAGCCCATTCATCGTTCGGTAATGGCATAATGCCAATGTCAATTTCTGATAGCTGTTCAATTTCATCGTCCAGTGTCCATTTTGTTCCTTGAATTCCAAGAGCTTCATTAGAATACTGTGGATCTCCAATTACTTTAAAGTAAATAGAATCATTAAATGCTAATTTTAGTTTTTTTAGAAATGGTACTGCTTGTTCAAAATGCTGAATGGTTGTATGACTTCCAGTCCAGCCAATGCATATTCTGCTATCTTTTTTTATTATTTTCTTTTTGTGATAATCCGTGTCGATAGTGGTAGGAATGGTTTGAACATTTTTATTGTATTGCAATGCATAATCAGCGAGGAAGCTATTACCTGCAAATACCATATCTGAAATGGATATTAGCTCTGATGTTTTTGAAGAATTTTTTAGCCATTCATATTTTTTATTGTTGTCAGAAATGTTAGGTAGCCAGATAGCATCGTCAAAGTCAAATACAATCTTTATTTTTTTCTTTTGTAAGGCCCGCTCAAAAAAGGTAGAGCCTGTCATAAAGGCTTCCCGCTGAATAAAAACTAGGTCGAATTTCTCAGCTTCTACTAGGTCTTTCTTTCGTTTTCTAAAAGCACGAAATGCAGTAATAAGTTTTCCAATAAAATTTCCTTTGCTGTAAAATATAGCATCTTCAGACTCGGAAAGGAGAGGGGAGAGCTTGCAAACTATCCCACTTTGTTCCAGATAGGGAATGTACTGCTCAAATCTAAACCGTTGGCTGGGCGATCGATTGAGACGGTGGGCTCCTATGAAAAGTATTTTTATGATGACAAATAGGATTTTAAAATAAGATGCATGAAGGTACAAATTTACAAAACACAAGGAGTTGCTTTCTGTCTGACGAATATTATTAGAGTTGCTATTACGTCAGGTCGGAAGACCTGACGACACTACAACTTTAGAAACCCAGCTATCAATTTAGGGGTATAAATAATTGTATACAGCGTTTTGTTTTCCAAAAAGTGTATCCGAGTTGGCAATAAGGATAGAGTTTTTTTCAATCATATATTTTTTTTCATCACAAACAACATTTTCGCAAAGCAATACAGCGGGCCCATACACGGCTTTTTTCTGAAAGACAGCAAATATATATTTAGTGTGTGAAATGGCTGAGGAATTAATCGAAACAACAGACTTATCTTTAGACGCAACACCGATAAAAGCATTATCAATAGTCATTCCTGAAGCATAGATGTTTGCTCGTTCGCCACCGCTTAATCCCTTATCACCAATATTGGAAAGAACAACATTGAAGATTTCTACATATGCGCCTGAAATATCTAACGCATCATTTTTGACATTCGTAATGTTGGTGTTTTTTATACTTCCGCTTCCAAAATCGATATCCAGCGCATCCGATTTTGTGTTTGTAAAGGTGCAGCTGTCCACTGTAAATTTTCCTCGAACAATATTTAAAGCATCTTCGGAATTATTGTTGTTGAAAGCGCAGCTTGTAATATTTACTGTGCAGTTGTAAAAAGTAACAGCCCCGGTAACAGACCAATTTCCATCCGAAGGGGAAGAGAGTCCGTTGAAAGTAACGTTATGTAACTCAGAAGTGTTTTCGCAGTTTTTTATTAGGACACCTCCGGTTCCATCGGAATAAAATTTAATTGGCTTTTGCTTTGTGCCCAGTGCTACTATGGCTGATTCGCTAATTATGTTGGAGTTATTTAGCAGCGTAACCTCTGTGCCGGCAGACATATAAAATTTATATCCGGCAGGAATGAAAACGCTTTTAGTAAGTTTTGTAGTAGGATTGCGAAACGATATGGAATTATTTTTTTTGTCAACACGTAAAAGGATGGTGTCAATAGTTTCTTTCAGGAGAGCGCTGTTGATGTTATCTTTTTTTTCAAATACAATTCCTTTATATCGCTGGCTTGTATTTTCAAGTCCATAGAATTCAGTAAACAAAGAAAACTTTCTGCCCCAAGTCTCCGGGTTGTCAGATGCAAAGGCGATGGTGTCCGATGCAAAAGGAAGTAAAACTTTATGCATGGGAATTACGATGCCTGAATCAAGTTTAAGCTGCGTGATTAAGATCGGCAAGTTGCTCAAAGAGTGTACCACCAAAAATTTTTCTGTTCGATAAACATTGGCCGTAATTCTGTTATCGGTTGTGAACCAGTTTTTAATGCAAGTAATATTATTTAGGATGAGTGAAGAGCTGTGTTTTTCCTGAAATCGTTGCCGGTATAATTCAGGGTCAAGATCCTCTATCACTTGTTTGTATTGGGAAATATAATCAGTAACTTCACTGTTATGTGTGAACTGATAAAGCATGCTATTGAATTCTTTTAAATAGGTTGTATCTTGATTGAGGATATTGTGAATAGGGTAAAAAGTGTTACCACCATAGAGCTGCCCAGCAGTATGGGTAAAGCCGGGATTTACAGGAAGTTTTATTTTATATCGAATAAAGTTAGCCGGATCCCAGGCAACGGGCTCAAATTTATCGTTTATAGGATTAAAGTAAAGTTTTACATTATGGCATACATAGGAATGATGTGCCAAAAAAATATCACATAATGCAAAATACTTTGCAAATTGTTTTATATTAAAACAGTGATAAGGTTTTAACTTATTTTCTTGCAGAGATTTATATTTGAATATTGCTCTGCTATAAATGTTAGATAGGGCAGTGTCTTTTAAAGTCTTTTTTTCGCTGTATGCCGTTAATTCAGGAAAGCCGCTGTTGTTGTATGTTCCGTTGTTGTCTTCGCAATCATTTTTAAAGCGTAATAAAGCACCTTCTCGATAAGAGGCAGACTCAATCAGTTCCTTTGCAAAACCTTCTTGTAAATAATATATGCCATTGTCTTTTCCATTAAAATACAGACGAATAAAATGTATGTCATTTGAAATAAATCCCTGATGTTCGAAAAAATGAGAGAAGAGATAGCCGTAAAAGTTATTTTCTAAAAATGGTCTTACTAGCGAGAGCTTTTGCTTTCCATAAATAGCCGTTTCGCTTACAATATTTATTCTATACGTAGCATTTTCAAGACCTCGATTATAATTGGAGGGCATGTCGCCTCTAATCCTTATTTTAATATTATGAAGCGTGTCATTTAAAGCAATAGTAGCTTTTACATAGGGCCATTGATTTTGACCTGTAAGTGCCAAGTCCTCATCGTCTACAGCATCTAACTTGTCTACTATAATACTATCTAACTTTTGAAGTTGTTTTTCGTTTATTGAAAGATATAGGGCAGGAAGTTTTACTCTATCTTTGCTTGTGAAAGAAAAAAAGCGATGTATATCTTTGTTTACGCGTTTTAATAAGGATTCTTTAACATATTCTCGAAGTGGGAGGTCGTTTTGAATATTTTTAGCAACTATGTAAATAAAGGGAAATGCAAAAACAAACGTTACTATAACTATAATAAAGAATATATTTTTGAAAGGGTATTTCATTATAAAAAATAAGTTGCAAAACTATGAAATTTAACACTCCTTGGAATGTTTGATGCCCAGATAATTACCTTCTTTGATTGGCTATTGGTTCCTATTTATGTCATTGTTATATACATTGTTGCTTCCTATATTAAGAATAAAGAAATTAAAAAGCAACCCATCTACAAATATTTTTTGTGGGGATTATTTGCAAAAATAGTTGGAGCAATTTCTGTATGTATTATATATGTGTATTATTATAAAGAAGGAGGAGATACCCTTTCTTATCACTCTTCTTCTCAAGTGATGGTAAACTTGCTTCTTTACAGTCCAAATGATTTTTTTAAAGTTTGGTTGGGAGGTTTTGAAAATGAGTTTTATTATTATTTTAATAATGAAACAGGCTACCCATATTATTCGCCCACAGACATTCATGCCTGGAATGTTGTAAGGTTTGTAACTCCATTTGAGCTTTTAGGATTTAAGAGTTATCTGATTTCTTCTGTTTTAATAGCCGTAGTTTGCTATTCAGGAATTTGGAAATTATTTAAGCTTTTCACTTTAAGTTATCCGGAATTAACGAAGAGTTTTGTCTTATCTGTATTGCTTTTCCCTTCAGTAGTATTTTGGGGTTCAGGTATGTTAAAAGATTCCTGGACAATTGCAGCAGCAGGGTGGTTAACGTATTCTTTTTATTTTGTATTTATAAAAAGGGAAAAATTGCTTATTAATATCATTGCTATTTTGGTAGCGTCATCAATATTAATTCTTATAAAGCCCTATATTTTTATAGCAATACTGCCGGGTTGTTTGCTTTGGGGAGTTTGGAGCCGGATTATTACGGTGAAAAATTGGTTAGTTAGATTGCTCATTGTACCGGTGATATTTATTTTAGGAATAAGTATTGGTTTTATAGTTTGGAGTTTTGTAAGTTCTGATCTTGGGGATTTTTCAAGTATCGACAAAATGATTCAGAAAGCTGCAGTATCATCCGAAGATTTAAAGCAGGATTACTATCAAGGTAATTCATTTGATTTAGGAACGTTTGACCCAACATTAGCTGGAGTGATGTCAAAATTTCCTCAAGCAGTAGTAGCCGGTTTATTCAGGCCGTATATTTGGGAAGCAAAAAATATGGTCATGGTTTTATCGGGACTAGAAAATCTTTTAATCCTTGGCTTTACTTTATATGTTCTATTTAGAAAGCCCAAAACAGCTTTTACAAATCTTTTTACTAATCCCCTGGTTTTATTCTGTTTAATTTTTGCTGTGTTTTTTGCTTTTTCGGTAGCTATTTCAACTTCCAATTTTGGTGCAATGGTGAGACTGCGAATACCTCAAATGCCATTTTATTTATCTGCTCTATTAATTATTGATTTTTTAGGGAGGAAGAAGAACGCAGGCGCATCCTTACCGCTTAACAAATAAGCCTTTTAAGGAATCGCCCCAATTACTTAGCTTAAGAAATAGATTGATTATTTTTTTAGCCATCATGTAAATGGTTTTTTTTTCTGTTTTCTCCCTTAATAGTTCATCATTCGTATTGACTTTACTTGCGCCAATGCTATTATTAATTCTTGCCAAACTTATCCCGCTTGTAAAGCAGTATTTTTTTGTGAACCCTTGGTTAATTGCTAATTTGTTTAAGGTGCTACTTGTGTAGTAAGAGAGGTGTTCTGGATATTCAATCACATTCCATTTACTTCCCAACAATAGCCTGCTTAAGGAATTAAAATTAGGAGTTGTCATATACAGCGCTCCACCTTTTCTTAAAAGCTTGTTAATTGTATTAATCTCTTCTGTTGGGTTATTAATATGTTCAATGACTTCAAAAGATGTAATAACATCAAACGATACTTTTTCGTAATTATGAGAAGATAGTTTTCCGCTATGCATTTTAATTTCTTTATGTTCACATTTAGAAATTATTTCATCTCTATACTCTGTGCCATACACATTCCAATTTCTTTTTTTTGCAACTTCGAGAAAATAACCCTCCCCACATCCAATATCCAAGATGTTGTTTGTTTGTCTAAATGGTTCCAGCTGATCTAAAAGCTCGTGGTACCTTTTTTCGGTAATTTCAGATAGTACTGAATTTGGTGCATAATTTTTATAATGTTCTTTGAGTTCTGCTTCGCTTGGAATTTTAGAAGATAAAACAAAATCACATTTTCTACATTGAACTAAAAAAGCATTTTTATAACGATTTAATTTAATTAGTTGGTTGCTATTGCACAGTAAGCAATTTGAAAAGTGATTATTCATTTGCTGTATATATTTTTTTGTAAACAGATTCGGCTATTTCAAAATTTCTGTATGTCTCAGCCAATGGCCTAATATTATTATAAATTTCCTCTGAGGAATTGCTTTTTAATATTTCATCAATTATTTTGATAGCTTTTAAATAGCCAGAATTGTCGAGCGATTCGAGTACTGCGCCAGCTTTATTTTTAGCAATAAGATCACTATCGTCCGAAATGTTTGGCGTAATGACTATGGGAAGCCCTAAAGCCCAATACTCTCCATTTTTTATAGGCGAGCAATATTTTTTTGTAGGAACAGATTTTACAGGAGTTATTGCAAAGTCTCCAAGTCCCATATAGGATGGTATTTCGCTATGTGACACATATCGTTGTACGATAAGCTTTTGATTAAATTTTGATTTTATGCAGTAGTTGGTAATTTCTTCTTTTGAGTGTGAGGTTAAAAGTAGTACCCTGAAACGCTCGCCCCAATATTCATTTGCTACGTTTAAAAAATCAAATACTTCCTTGTCTAAATAGATTCCTCCAAATTTTCCTGCATAAACCAAAACTATTTTATTCTCTAATTGAAGTTCACTAAGTAGATTTTTGTTTTTTTTGTTTTTTATTGAAAAGGCATCTAAATCTACACAGGCTGGTTTGGTATAAAAATTTTCTAAAGAATGCTTATAGGTAGCTTTTGAATATTCAAGCATTTGAGGAGTAGTTCCTATTAATGCAGTAGCGTGCAGAGTTTGTTTTTTTTCAAAAAAACTTAGTATTTTGTAGGATAAATCCTTTTTTTTCCAGGTGCCGTTTTCTAACATTGCGTTAGCGTGCGGTTCGTAACTATCTATAATTAGAGGTTTGCCAGAAAATATTGATAGTAAATAACCAAAGGATCCTGCAGGAGTACACCAAGCGTGAATGCTACTCACTTTACGCAAAATGCAAATTTTATATAACTTGAAAAATGAAAAAATACCATTTGCCAATGCTTGAAGTCCAAATGAATAATACTTTAAGGGAATCCAGTGTATTCCTTCTTTTAGAAGTTCATTTTTGATTTTTTTAATTTCGTCTTTATTTATTTTGTAATACTTATTTTCAAAAGTTATAAGATAAAGTAGACTGTCATTTGTGATATTTTTTCTTATGATTCTAAGGTATGGAAGAGTGTACGTTTGGATAAGAGCGTCTTTAAAACTCCAGTAGGTAATAACTAATATGCTCCTTGACATGGAATAGCTACTCGTTTTTTAAATTTGAATTAAGAGAAGGAATCAAGGTCTTTGATTTCCAGTATATGTATACTTCTTTGGGGTTTTGTATCATGTATTCATAGAACCCATCTTTTCTTGGATTATTAATATCACAATAGTGTGGATCGTCAAATGCATAATAGGGCGAGTTGTTGTTTATTGACATATTCATTTTGGCTTCGTTTCTGACATTCCTAATCGTATAAGTATTAGTCATGCGGTTATCTATTAAAAAGAAAAAAAACAATACTAATCCAAGTATAATTGGTTTGAGTTTGTGAATGGATGAAGAAGCTTGTAAGTTTTTAATTTGCCATGTGCTAAAAATTTCTGAAAACAGTAAAATGAAGGGTATAAAGCAAAGCACGGAATAGTAGTCAGGGATTTTAATTAGACCAATTAATACACTGCCTCTTGCTAGTGGAACAGAAATGCTTGTTATGAAAAACCAGCCTAAGTAAAATAACAATAATTTTTTATTCGTCTTTTTGTTTATGAAGCCTGATAGGATAATGACAATGAAAATTACTATAGATATCCCTGTGGTAAATCTTCCAAAACATTTTTCACTTACAAAAAGATATCTAGCAAAGTTAATCTCTGAAAAGTGTATAAATGCATTCATGGTTTGTGGGAGTTGCTCAAACATTCCATTTGCTATTTTTTCACTTTTCCCTATTGTAAGCTGAATAGCTGCAAATGCAATAAAGATACTAAGGCATGTTAGAATTTGAAACATATTTATATGCTTAGGTATAGTAAGAAGACCTAAGATAAAGAGAAGTGGCATAAACACCCCATTTCCAAAAAAATAATTTTGTATTATGAGAAAAAATATGGAGTAATAAATATGTTTTTTAATATTTTCTTTAAAATAACTGAACAAAAAGAACACGGAGAGTATTTGAAACATAAATTGCAATGTTTGAGCTACTTGAAACGTCCATAACAAATGATTATGATTAATGGGATGCAGCAAAACAAAACAGCATATGATAAAACAAAATAATTTTGATGGGAAATGTAATTGCATTAATTTATATAAAAAATAAATAGTGAAACTGTATAGTGTCAAATTCAAGTACAAATATAATAAGGTGTTCGCCCCAAATAAATTGAGCTCCACGAAATAAAAAAATTTAAAAAGAGGAACAATTTGCCCATTTATTGGTTCTATTATTTTGGCAAATGAAATATTTTGCATTTCATTCATTAGATACCACTCGTCCCTCCAAAAAAAATGTGCGCTAGTCTTCCAAAAAATAAAAGATAGTGCAATGAATGAGAGAAGAGCTAGTTGGTCGAGTTTTTTCGGGGGTAATATAAGTGTCATTTTATTTTTTTTTAAAATCACCTTTAGAGAAGTATTTCTCTATCAAGCAATAGAGCATAATAAAAAAATAACGGCTTCCCATCTCATTGATTTTTAACTTAGATACTCCATGTTTTCGATTTGTCCAGGTGTTTGGTAGTATGGCATAGGAATATCCTCGTACGATAGCTTTAAGAGGCAATTCTAGCGTTAAATTAAAGTGAGGAGCTAGCAGAGGCTTCAGTCCAATGATAGTTTCTTTTCTGTAAAGCTTGAAAGCATTTGTAATATCATTATATCTAAAGCCAAAGAGAATGCGAACTAGGTTGTTTGCGATTCTGTTAATGATAAGCTTAATCATTGGATAATCAATCGTCTTGCCTCCTTTAATGAATCTGCTGCCAAAAACGCAATCGTAACCCTCTTGCATCTTGAAAAAATAGTTTACTAAATCGTTTGGTGAGTCCGATAAATCTGCCATCATAATTACTACACAGTCGCCAGTAAATTTTTCTAACCCATAACGTACCGCATAACCAAAGCCATTTGGTCTAGCGTTGGTATAATAATTTAAAGAAGGAATATTAAGTTTCAGTTTTTCTAGTACTTCTAGCGTGTTGTCTTTCGAATTATCATTTATTACAACTATCTCGTACTCAATTTTATAAGAAGACATGGTGTCTGAAAGGTTTTGTATCGTTTCAGGCAATGAGCCAGCTTCGTTGTAGGCGGGTATGACAATGCTTAGCTTCATTTAGATTAGTGCAAGGACTTGTGTATTTGAGAGAGAATATCTTGGATGTTATATTTCCAAGTCCATTCAGGGAAGTGTGTTTTGAATTTAGTAACATCACTTATCCACCACATGTGATCACCCACTCTGTTTTGATCAGCATATTTGTAATTCATTTTCTTTCCGGTAATTTCTTCACACATTTTTATAGCCTCTAGCATGGAGCAGTTTGAGAAACGACCACCACCTGCATTATATACTTCTCCTTTTTTAGGAGCGTTATAAAAATGCCAAAACATATTTACTAAATCAAAGCTGTGAATATTGTCTCGTACTTGTTTTCCTTTATATCCAAAAACAGTATAAGGAGTACCAGTTACAGCGCATTTCATCAAATAGGCTAAAAACCCATGCAGCATGGTGCCGGAGTGGTTAGGGCCTGTTAGGCAACCACCGCGAAACACGCCAGTATTCATGTTAAAATACTTTCCATACTCTTGAACTAGGATATCTGCTGCGACTTTAGATGCTCCAAATAAGGAATGTAGCGTTTGGTCAATGCTCATTTTTTCATCAATGCCGTTCTTAAAGTAAAAATGATTTTCGGCTACTTCCCATCGTGTTTCTTTTTCTTCTAAGGGTAAAACATTTGGTTGATCACCGTACACTTTATTGGTGGAGGTAAAAATGAATACTGCTTTTGGAGCATGAAGGCGTGTGTACTCTAAAAGATTGAGTGTTCCATTTGCATTAACGGTGAAGTCAGTAAAAGGCTCTTTGGCTGCCCAATCGTGACTTGGCTGAGCGGCAGTATGAATGATGAGTTTAATATCGGTATTGTATTCTTTAAATATTTTTTCAACCGCTTCTTGATTTCTAATATCAATATTGAAATGTTTGTAGTTTTTGTAAAGAGACTCCAAGTTTTTTCTATTCCACTCAGTAGAGGCTTCTGATCCAAAAAAGTTTTTACGCATATCATTATCAATGCCCAGCACTATGTCAAATTTTTCTGAGAAAAACTGAACAGATTCACTGCCAATGAGACCTGCAGAGCCTGTAATTAATGCAACATTCATTTCAAAATATTTTTTAGCGTGTTTTCGTTTTTATGAATCCAGTTAAAAGTGTCTTCCACAATGTCCTGTACCGATAACTTAGATTTCCATCCCATTATTTTCTCGGCTTTTGAATTGTCGGAATAGTATAGTTTAATATCTGCCGGACGATTTTGTTTTACCTGCTGAATTTTAATTTTATTGCCGGTTATTTCTGTACAGTATTTAGTCATTTCAAGTAGCGAAGAGGAAGTTTGCAGCCCTCCTCCTATATTAAAAGTTTGACCATTAATTTTATCAGCATGAATAATTTGGTAATCTATGAGGTTGAATAAATCGTTGATATGTAAAAGGTCTCTTATTTGTTTGCCTTTACCTCCAAAGCCGATGTAGGAAAGAGGCTGTTTCCAATAATGTTTTGCAACCCACAACGCTACAAAGCCCTGATCTACTTTGCCCATTTGCCAAGGACCTGCAATAACTCCGCAGCGATTAATTACTGTTTGTAGATTTAGGAAGGAATGGTATTCCTGAATGATAAGCTCCGAAGCAAGCTTTGTGGCACCATAAAGGGAGCGGCTGCCTTCAAGAGGAAAATTTTCTGAAATTCCTTTTTTAGAAACGCCTGCTATTTTTTGTCTTAATGCCAACGAAAAGCGAGTATTATCTTCTTTAAAAGATAATTGATTTAAGGTTTGAATTGGGTAGACTCGGCTAGTAGATAAGAATATAAATTGTGCTTTATTTTTTACTGCAAAGTTAAGGCAGTTTACTGTGCCAGTTAAATTGGTATTGATTAGGTACTCGGCCCCTTGCTCAATCCCCATTAATACAGATGGTTCGGCAGATGCATCTATTACAACGTCTACTTTCCCTACCTGTTCAAAATCTTCTTTGCAGCGAATGTCACCGTGAATAAAATCTATACCATTTTCTTTTAGCCTGATAATGTTTAATTCTGAACCTCGTCTTTTTAAGTTATCAAAAGCAATAACTTTGTATTTAGGATATTTTTCTTTTAAAGAAATAGCAAGGTTAGAACCTACAAAGCCTGCACCTCCCGTAACTAAAAGTAGTTTATTCATAGTAGTTGCATGTTTTTTTTATTAATTAGGTTGATAAAATTCCTCCCAAGCAGAGATTTAATCAGTAGTAGTAATATACTGCGATTTATGCCTATTCTTAAAATACTTTTCCATAAATATTGAACAGATTTTAGTTTAGAATTATCAAGATAGCTATGTATGGCGCAAAAATAATAAGAATGACCAAGTAGTAAGTTTTGTTGCTTGCTATTAAGTTTTACATTATTTATTATCCAATCTGTAGCAATTAGCCTTTTTTTAATAATCTTTAAGTTGTCCGCTCTCATTGAACGAGCTGGGTGGTCATTTACTAAAACTGAAATTTTGTCAACTATGTAAATTTGATCATGTAGTAGGTTTTGAACTAAATACACCCAGTCTTCTAGAGTAGAATATGCTCTATCTTCTAAAAAGGGTTTCAATTTAAAGTTATTTTTTAATATGCAAATCATAATACCAGTAACTCCGCCTCTTAAATAGATCTCGCCACTATGCCACCCTTCAATTAAAGATAGGGAAGAAGATGGTTTTATCTTTCCGTTATCTAGATAACTATATTTTGTACTTAGAAACCGAATGTTAGGATTTAAATGAATAACTTCATGAAGAATTGATAAGTGATTCGGGTACATCCAGTCATCTGAGTCGAAAAAAATAACATATTTCCCTTTTGAAATATTAAAGCCATGATTACGTGCGGCTCCTCTTTCTGTATTGAGTTGATAAATATATTTTATTTGATTATTGAATAGGTATTTGCTTTCTATTAGTTCCTTTGTGTTGTCTGTGCTGCCATCGTCTATAATAATAATTTCAAAATCTTTAAAACTCTGACTTAAAATAGAGTTTAATGTATTTTCAATAAAATCTATTCGATTATATGTTGGAATGATTATTGAAAAAAAGCACATATCTTATTGATTATTGTTTAACATCTATATTGACTTTAATCTAATAATCGAATGCATCATTCCTTTAAATCTATGCAGGTGTCTTAGTGAGGACTCGATATCAAATTTAATTAATAGAAAGTAAATTATTGCAAAAAAATTATTTAATGTAATATGTAGCCTTTTAGAAAACGCAAAATGCTTTTTTAATATATAAAAATCCGAGGCGCCAGCGCTTTCCATTCTTTTATTATAAGCTGAAAACAATTTCGTGTTATTTTTTCTTTCAACGGACAGGTTTAATAGTGGGTGCATTACAATTATAACACTATTGTAATAGCATTTAAACCCATGGTTGATTGCTCTGATAATTATATCAATATCTTCTCCTCCTAAAATCTTTAACTTTTCACTTCCTATTAAATTGTTTACAGCCCCAGGGCCCAGATTCTCATCAAACCCACCAATGGTATCAAATACTTTTTTTTGTATAAAAATCGCACATGATGCTGAAGAAAAAGAATCTTTAATTGTCATTTCTTTGTCATTCAACGATGAAGGCCATCTGTAGCCATTGTTTAAGGAATTTATTATTCTTATGTTAAGTACGCTGTGTGTGTTTTTTTTAAAAAAATCAACAACTTCTTTAAGTAACATATTAGGGTATAAACAGTCATCGTCTGGTACTGCAACAATATCGCCAGTAATGTGTGGTAGAGCAATATTTCTGCCCCTTGAAAGCCCTGGTGGACTTTGTAAGTGTTTGATGTTGAATGAGTATTTCTTAGGCGCTAATAAGTGGAAAAGTCTCTTGTCTTTGTTTTGGTCTACTAGTATTAGCTCAAAGTTATTATATCCTTGATTGTTTAGAGAATCTAGAAATTCTTCAACTTCCTTAATTCTGTTTATTGTGCAAAGGATTATACTTAGTTTCATGAAAAAATGCAGATAATTTTATGCTGAGTTTAGATTACTATCAACTGTTTTGTTGTACGCTCGAATCAAAATATCTTGATTGATTCCATGTCTTGAAAATTGCGTGTCTCCGTAAATGTCGGTGATATGGTATCCGAAATTATTAGACTCTAAAATTAACAATATAGTAGAAAGGCTGTCTTCGTTTTTTTCAAGATGATGATGGTACTCTATGCTTATTTCGGTAACTAAAGAAAGTTTTTTACTTTCTGATAGCTCCTGAAGAACTAAGGTTTCGGCTCCTTCAATATCCATTTTGATAAAATCAATTGGATGATTAATGAACTCTGATAAAGTACATGTAGGTACTTGAATTAAATTGTCTATACTATGGTTTTTTTTATTAATACTTGCTCCTAGTGTGCTGTTTTCTGGATTGGGCTTGTAAAAATCAATGAATCCTTTTTCCTTATATATTGCCAAGTTATGCAGTTGTATAGATTGAAGGTGATTTGTATGGACATTTTTGTGCAGTAGGTTGAAAGTTGTTGGTTCGGGCTCGAAACATATCAGTGATGCATTTGGGTAGTATATCTTGAAGAAAATCAGGCTTAGTCCAATATTACTTCCGCAATCAATTATAGTTGAATTTTGGTTTGAGGGTGTAAAGTAGTACTGGCGTTGAATAAAAATTTCTTCAAAAAGAAAGACAAAAGTAGGATAGTTGTTTATATACACAGATATGCCAAAGATTTTATCTTTTTTTATTTTTATTTTTAAAATTTTATAGAATAAATAATATTTTATCGATAGCCTTAGATATATGGCAATAAGATTCCATTTTTTTGAATCATTACGAGAAAGAACTTTTTTTATATTATTTAAGTGGCCAAGCATGTAATATTTTTATGATAATACCGATTGTGTCCTTAAATGATTTATTTTTTTTGTTTAGGGTTCGATTAGTTATTGAAAACCTAACGTTTTGTGTAAAGAACGGTATAAAGTAAGAGCCTTTGTTATATGAAAGAGTTGGGTGATATTTTCATGTAAATTCATTGTAATGTTTTCTTTTTGTTTTATATCCATGGCTTTGATAATATGTTCAATATGAGTGATAAAATCTTTTTCAGGAAAATCTTTATTGGCTAGAAACGAATTTACTTCATTTATTAGGTATTCATTAACGTCACCAACATCTTTACAAGCTAAAACAAGTTTTTTAAGTAGTCCAGCTTCTTTAATAATCACAGAGCTTGAGTCTAAAATTGAAGGGTGTAACAGTAAGTCTGCTGCAGACATGTAGTCTATTATATTTTTTTTATGTCCTAAAATGAAAACATTATTTGATAGATTATTAGTATTTACAAATTGAGCAAGCTCGTTTTCTTGAGGGCCACTTCCAAGTATAATTAATTTACAGTCCAAGCCCATTTCAATTATTTTTTTTATAATTATTATTGAAGTCATTGGTCTTTTTGCAGACACCAATCGGCATGCAGTTATTATCAGTAAGTTTGTTTTGTATTTATTTTTTATTTTTTTTACTTCTGCCGTGTTAGGGCTATCGTAAAAATTGAAATTATATCCAAGCGGAATTAGGAATATTTTGTGGGGGTCTATTTTTTCTTTTTTAATCATAAATTCCTTAGCTCTTTTTGATACTACAACAATAGTTCGAGCAAGGGTATATACTATTTTGTTGAGTATGATAAAATTTCTATTGTTGAATAAATATGCTTCATCAACAATATGCCTACAAACAACAACTTTTGCTCGAATAAAGTATTGTGCAAATACCGCTACTAATCCAGGCTCTTCCAAGTGAGCGTAAACAATGTCTATTTTGTTTTTCCAGGAAAAGTATATAAGGTAGGTCCAGTGATGTAGAAAGAAATGCCAAGTAGGTTTTCTGTTAACATTTGACCAATATGTTTTAGCGCCTAATTTAGAGCCGATTTCATGATACTCTCCTTTTGATTTTTGTGTTAGTATGTAAACAGTGTTTTTTTCTTTAATAAACCCTTCAATGATTGATTCAGTATCTCTTGATCGAATGTTGAAGGATGTGTAGAAAAGAATTTTCATATTATAATTTCAAGCCGCATTTATACACCTTTTTAAGTAAGCTAGCTCTCTTAGCTAAAAATGCATGATATGAGAAACATTAATTTGAACTTTTTTGGTGGTTTTGTACAAATTGGTTATATGCTATTGGTCCATTTAGGTTGCCTTTTTCAAGTTTAAATATTTTGCTACAATGTTTTAAGGTTTGGTATCTATGTGAAACAATGATTATAGTTAAATTCTGATTACTCAGAGAGTGAATTGCTTCTGTTAAACTTTCTTCAGTTTCAATATCTAGGGCGCTAGTAGCTTCATCAAATATTAGAATTTCACCACCATGATATAATGCTCTAGCAATAGCAATTCTTTGCTTTTGTCCTCCTGAAATGTTTATGCCTTTTTCTCCAATATTTGTATTTACGCCATTCGGCAAATTTTTTGTGAAGTCTTGTAGTTGCGCTAGTTCAATCACTTTATTGAGAAGAGATTCATTGATTTTATTTTGTTCAATTCCGAATGCAATATTTTCTTTTATCGTGCCTTCTATAAGTGTCATTTGTTGAGGTACATAGCTTACGAGTTTGTACCATTGGTCTCGATTTCCCTTGTCTACTTTAATACTATCAACAAATATTCCTCCATTTTCTTCTATATATAGTCGCAAGAAAATATTTAACAAAGTGCTTTTCCCACTACCAGAAGGTCCGACAATGCCAATATTCTCGCCTTTTTTTATTGTTAAGTTTATATTGTTTAATATATAATCTTCCTTTTTGAATTTAAAAGAAAGATTTTTTAAAAAGAGGGTGTCTGTAAAAAGTAGTGCCTGTATTGGTGCAATTTGATCTTTTGGGTTTTTTGAAATAGGGTCGTCATCGTCTTTATTGAAATACGAAAAAACAAATGAGCAAGATTTAATATAGTTGGAAAATAGAATTATTTTGTTTATGGAAGGAATGATTCGATAAGCTGCTATGGCAAATACAATCATGAATTGAGTTAGGGCTTCCATGTTTTCCTCGAAAATATAACCGAAAAGAAAAATATTTACTAAGCATAAAATTGCGACAGTTTCAACGAGCTTGGGAGAGAAGATGTTTAAAAAATAACCTGAAGAAGAAGCCTTCGTAAATGAATCTATAGATTTTTGAAATAATGGCTTGAAAAAATCAAGCTTATTGAAGACTGTAATCTCTCTAAATCCTTCTAGAGATTGAAGGCCAATTTTGTACATATTAGAGCTCTCTTTATCTCGGACTTCAGATATGTGTTTTAGTTTGCCTTTATATACCCTATTAAATAGGATTAGAAATGGGATAGCAAATGCGATAGTTACAAGAAACAGTAATGGATTATAAAAAGTCATCGCTAATATGATAACTAGCAATATGAAAAACTCATTTAGTAAGCCAATAAATGGGAAAATGTTATAAACAATTAGGTCGGAAGGTAGTTGTGTTATGTTTCTGAGGAGCACTGCAGTATTATTTTCAGAAAAAAAAAGATATGGCTTAGTAAGGTAGTTGTTGTATTTGTTTGTTGCTAGCCTTTTTGCTAAGGAAAACCCTATTTCTGTTTGATGTTTTAAAATATAGTATAGTAATGTATTTTTTAGAATAAAAATAATCCCAATTGCAATTAGGGTAGCCAGTACAAAGCTTAAGTTATTGTTGAACCCCCCTGCATTGTATAGGTAGTAAATTATTTTATTTTTATTTATTTGAGTTGGGTCGACTAATAAATTTATTACAGGCACAACAACTGCTAGTCCTATAATTTCGAACATAGAAGTGAGTATAAAGAGTGGTATTAGTTTTACTGTTGCTCTGAAAACAAAAGAGGGGAGGTCACTTTTGATTTTTTTGTAAGTAGAAAAAAGTAAATTATCAAATATGGTGAACATGTAATTGTTAAAAGGAGCTTTTCATTATTTGGAAAACCAATTTGGTGAATTTTACTATAATAAAATAAAATGTGTCGGATAATAACAAGGTAGCTAGTTTTGTATACAAAGATAAAACAATTAACTTTGTAGTTAAGTAAATCCTTTATAATGCATTATTGCTTTAATAGATTATTAGGCGCCTTCTTGCTTATTTTTTTTATTTTTTACAAAAATGATGTAATTGGGCAATCCTCAATTAAGCCTTCGGACATTAGTGGTTTGCAACTATGGCTAAGAGCTGATACTGGGCTTACGCTAACTGGTAATCTTGTTGATCAATGGAAAGACATTAGTGGGAATAGTAATCATGTTTTTCAAGGTGCTGCATTAAATAAGCCTTTGTGGAACACGTCAGATTCTTTATTAGGTCATTTTCCTGTTGTTAAGTTTGACGGGGTTAATTCAAGGCTAGAATCTGCTTTTATAAAGCCCGATGTGTTTAGTGTGTTTGTAATATACTCTCACCGGATTGGTAATACAGGGTGCTTATATAGCACAAGCCCTGTACTGGGTTATCCATTACAGAGAGATGGAGCTGTTTGGCCCAACTCAAATGCTGCTAATTATTCATTGTCTGGATTTCTTAATTCAAGTAATTTATATGCTGATTTCTATGATTTTCAAAACGATAAATACAATACATACTTAAATGGGAATCTTGCAGGTGGGTTTACTAATTCCCTTCCTTCAGTAGGAGGATTGATTTATATAGGTTCTGGCCCTGGCGAACCTTTGAACGGAAATATTGCGGAATTTTTAATGTACGACACTACGCTGCATGATACTATCAGAGTAAAAATTGAAAATTATTTAATGAATAAATATGCGCCTCCAATTAATTTGGGTTCTGACATTGCTTCAGCATATTTTTGTGATACTATGCTTTCTGATTCATCTTATTTTGTTTCATACTTGTGGTCAACAGGGAGTACAGCAAAGTCAATACAAGTTAATAAGACGGGTAAATATTGGGTAGATGCAACTGATATTTTTGGTAGGAATTCTTCAGACACAATTAATGTAACATTTCCCGGGAACTTGAGGCCATTTCCCGACACGACAATGTGTTACAGAGATACATTGATTTGGAATACAGGTCTTGATAAAACAGGTTTTAGTTTTATATGGCAAGATGCAACAACAGATTCATTTTTAGTTATTACTCAAGCGGGACAATATTATGTTTCAGTTACTGATACTGTTGGCGTGACAGGATGCACATCTACTTCGTATACTATTATTGTAAGTATTGATAATTTTTCTCAGACTGCTTCTCTAGGTGCTGATGTTTCAATGTGCTCAGGGGGAGGTATTTCGCTAGTTTCTGGAGCAGGACAGGCAACTTCTTATTTGTGGTCTACAGGAGAAACAACTGCTTCTATCATTATTACTTCAACAGGGTTGGGTACGTATTCGCTTTCTGTTCAGAATGCACTTGGCTGTGTTGCTCTTGATACGATTGATGTGAATGTTAAAGGTTATGCTCCAGCTGTTGACTTTTATTCTCCTCCCGTTTGTTTCGGATATTCATCTCAATTTTCAGACTCTACTAAGTTGTACTCGTTAGACAGCATTGCTTCTTGGAATTGGAACTTTGGTGACGCTTCGACAAGCTCAGCGCAAAATCCTGTACATACTTATACAGCAGCAGGTACCTACACCGTGCAACTTTCAGTTGTTTCTGATTCAGGCTGTATTGCTGCTTTAACTAAAACTGACACGATACATCCAATACCTATTGCTGCTTTTACTGTTACTACTCCAATTATTTGTGCAGGGGCTAGTATCCAGTTTTCAGATATGTCGACAAACGGATTAATGGTTTTTTGGAAATGGGATTTTGGAGATGGAACTCCTGTTTCTAATTTTAAAAATCCTACTCATATATACTCTACGGCAGGAGATTATCAAGTTCAATTAATAGTTACATCTTCATTTGGATGCATTGATACTTTTACCTTCTCTGTAAGTGTATTAAAATCCTGTTTTGTGCCTTCGGATATTAATAATTTAAAAATGTGGTTTAAGTCAGATTCAGGATTAACATTAAATGGGAATTTAGTAGATCAATGGGATGACATGAGCGGCAATGGCAATAATGTAATTCAAAGTATGGCGTCTAAAAAACCTATTTGGCTTTCTTCTGATACTTTACTAAATGATTATCCTGTAATAAAATTTGATGGAATAAGTTCAAAACTAGAGGCTTCTTATTTTAGACCAAATAAATACTCTGTATTTGTTATTTATTCTCACAGAACTGGTGATCAAGGATCTTTTTATGGGACTAATGCAGTATCTGGTTATCCGCTTCAAAGAAATGTTGCTATTTGGCCCAATTCAAATGCAAGTAGTTATTCGTTGGTAGATTCTATAAATTTAAGAAATCTCTATTTTGATTCTCACGATTTTGACAATGATAATTACGGTACTTTTTTGAATGGTGTAAACTCGGGTGGAGCAAGTAATGCCAATTCTAATTCAGGTGGGGCAATGTATATTGGTTCTAGTTCTTCAGAGTCACTTAATGGGAATCTTGCAGAGTTTATTTTATTTGATACTGTTTTGCATGATACTTCAAGAATAAAAGTGGAGAACTATTTAATGGATAAATACGCACCTCCTGTAAAGCTTGGGGTAGATATTGTTTCTAGTTATTTTTGTGACACTATGTTAGTTGTTTCTAAGTATTTCCCTAAATACAATTGGTCTACTGGAGACAGTTCCAAATCTATAAGAGTAAATAAATCAGGAAAGTATTGGGTAGATGTAGTTGATATTTTTGGAAGAGCTTCCTCCGACACAATTAATGTTTCCTACCCAGGAAACTTTAAGCCTTTTCCGGATACTACTATTTGTTTAGGCGATACATTACGTTGGAACACAGGCTTAAATAAAATTGGGTATAGTTTTTTATGGCAGGATGCTTCAGTGGATTCTGTTATGACAATTACGCAGGCAGGTAAGTATTATGTAAGAGCCTCAGATACTTTAGGCTGTATGTTTTTTTCAGATTCTATTACAGTGTCGATTGATAGTTTTGCTTTGAAAGTTTCGCTTGGTCCGGATACTGCTTATTGTTCAGGACAAAATTTAAGTTTAGCAGCAGGGGCAGGGCAGGCCGTTTCGTATTTGTGGTCAACGGGAGCAACAACTTCATCTATTCTTATTTCTGCTTCTGCAACGTACTCTGTAATTGTTCAAAATGCGTTGGGATGTGTTGCTAAAGATACGGTAGTGATTAATATTAAGGGCGTAATTCCCAATGCAGTATTTACTGCTCCTCCGGCTTGCTTTGGAAATGCAATATCATTTACTGACAATACAACAGTGCCCACGCCCGATAGTATTGCAACCTGGGCATGGAACTTTGGTGACGCTTCGACAAGCTCAGCGCAAAACCCTGTTCATGCGTATGCTGCTGCGGGTTCTTACTCGGTAATACTTTCGGTGGTATCTGATTCGGGCTGTCCGGCTTCTACGCAGTTGGTAGTAAACGTGTATCCTGTACCTAATGCAAGCTTTAATATTTCTTTGTTTCCTGCTTGTACAAAAGCGTCAACACAATTTTTGGATATGTCAACTATTTCAAGTGGTGCATTAAGTTCATGGAAATGGGATTTTGGTGATCCATCAACGTTAGCTGATACTTCGGTAGTTAAAAATCCTTCCTACACCTATACTGCTGCTGGAACATACACGGTACAATTAATTGTTGGCTCCTTGCTAGGATGTAAGGATACGATGTATTCAACAGTGCTTGTTTCTCCATCCCCTTCTTTTGGATTTTTGGTAGATACGGTTTGTTTGGGTAGTGCAACTACATTTACGGATACTTCGCTTGGCACGCTTTCAAATTGGCTGTGGAATTTTGGCGATGGCACTAATTCAACGATTCAGAATCCTACGCATACGTATTCTACATCGGGAACGCATAATGTTACGCTACAAGTAACGGCTTCTAATGGATGTGTGAGTACTGGAGGAAAAAATGTTATTGTAAATCATTTGCCTAAGTCAAAATTTGTAGCAAAAAATATTTGTGTTGGTAGTCCATTGCAATTTACAGATTCAAGTACTGTAATTGGAAGCACCATCACGCAATGGTCTTGGCAGTTTGGAAACTCTAGTTCTTCCAACTTACAAAATCCTACTGCAACGTATTTGTCGCCCGGAACTTATTCGGTTACATTAACTGCTACTTCGGCACAAGGATGTTCTGCTGCAAGCACGCAAACTGTTTCTGCCATGCCTTTGCCGGTGTCTAACTTTAGCTTTACGCCTGCTTATAGTTACCCACAGCAGCCGGTAAATTTTTCAGATCTTTCGGTTGGTAGCATGGTAATACATTGGAGTTTTGGTGATGGGGGAGTGGATTCAATTTCAAACCCAGTGCATACTTATCAAAGCACAGGTACTTTTGTTATTACTCTAATTTCTCAATCATCTTTTGGGTGTTTGGATACTTCGTTTCAATCAATTGTCATCGACATCCCTCGCTTAGATATGAGCGTAATGAACGTGATTGCAGGAAACTCATCTGGTGTGGTCTCTGTTTCTGCACTGCTAAAAAATGTAGGCACGCTGGATGTTACGGGTATAGTACTCTCTGCCTATTTGGATGATGGCACTCCAATTCAAGAATATTGGTCCGGATTGATAAAGCCGGGAGCTTCGATATTATACTCTTTTAATTCAGCATTTGAACTGGTCAACAACGAGCATAGCATCGTATGCGTAGATATCAAAAAAGTAAATGGGCAGCTAGATGATGTGGTTTCCAACAATAAAAAATGTATTGCCATTAACAATGAGTTTACCTTGTTAAACCCATTTCCTAACCCTACGATTGGAGAAATAAATTTCTTCTTTATTACTCCCGATATAGGAAAAACTAAAGCTGAAATAATTGATGCCCGCGGCAGGGTAGTGGCAATTCCATTAGATGGTAAAAGCGATAAAGGATTAAATCAAATTATCTTTAACACCATCAAGCTTGAAAAAGGAATGTACGTACTCCGACTTTCATACGAAGGAAAAGTGTTGACGAGTGTTTTTGTAAAGGAGTAATTTAGGGAATAGGAGGTGAGAAGGCAGATGGATAAGGGAAAGGGCAGAAGGAGAAAGGAATAAAGGCAAATGGCAAAAGGAATTAGGGATAAGGCAATAGGTAACCAAGAGCCGTCATAGTGATAAAATAAATTTTATCCTTTTTTTTCTAATCTTGTAATTGTAGAGACAATATAAATCTATATAATTGATGGGTACTGCGCACGGACAATATGTTCGCGCGTTCTGAGAGCTGATGTTGTGCAATACAAATTAATGTAGAATAATTTTTTGAAAATAACTTCCACGACTTGTTATCATGTTCAATATGTAAACGCCTTCTGATAAATGGGTGAGGTCAAGAGTATTGTCGCCTGAATTCAGTTCCAAAGTGTAAGCAATACTCCCGTTGGCGGAAAAAATATTTGCAACTGCATTGCCAGGATTTCCTGCTAAAAGCTTCAGGTTCATAACGCCTTTAGAAGGATTTGGATAGAGTAAAGCTACCTCCGTCAATTCATTTATATTGTTAATTGCAAGATTAGTGGAATTGATTTTATATAGCCCGTCACCAGCACCTATCCATAAGTTGCCTTTACTGTCAAATCGCATGCCGCTAAGCAAAAGATTAGAAGGATTGGTGGAATATTTTTTCCAAGATAGCCCATTATAAGAAGCCAGTCCAAAGCCGTTTCCCATGCCTAACCATGATACATTATTCCTAATAGCGACATCATTTAATTCCATGAGCACTAGACCAGCGAGTGAATCGAGCTTCCCCCATTTAGTTCCGTCAAAATAAAGGGTGTTCCACGAGCCTTGTGCTACAATTTTATTATCATGTGTTGTTTTAATAGTGCTAATTGTAGACTGTTGTTTAAAAAGAGAAACATTGCTGGTGTCATAAATGACCCAAGTGGATAAGGATGGGTTGTATTTTGTTACAGAAGGGCCGGAACCATTCGTAATCCATATATTGTTATTGGTATCTCCAACCATTTTTATAGGCTCATACTTAACATTAGAAGGAATTGTAACAGGTGTGTCCCAGGAAGTGCCGTTGTATTTTTGTAGGTCATTATCTCCAAGCCAGATATTACCGTTGGCATCTTTTGTAAAAGCCTTTGGGATTCCATTATTCGTAGAGATATCACTCCATGAATTGTTATTAAATTTTGACACCATAAAACCGCCTATGGCAAATACATTATTGTTCTTATCAACAATCACATCCTTGACGTAGTCTCCCGGAAAATTTGGTGTTGTTGCATCATACTTAACCCAATTTGTTCCGTCAAAGGAAACAAGCCCATTTCCGAACGTAGATATCCAGAGTACATCATTACTGGTAATGTCTAAGCCCATGACCTGATCATTTGGAAGGCCAGAATTTGCTGTGCTATATTTTATGGTGTTTAATACTTGAGCATTACTTACAGTTAGAGTTGCAAAAAGTAAAAAGAGGGTTAATTTGTTTTTCATTTTTTAATTATAGTTTTAAAGTTTTTATTTTTTTTTGAGATTTGTGTTCGTTGGTGCTATTTGAGACAGCTGTTATATTCAAAAATAATTTCTTTTAAATGTATGTATAGGTATTTTTTCGATTCGATTTTGGCTATTACTAATCCACAATCTGAAAGGAGGTGTTTTAGTTTTTTTTGATAGTTTGACTTGCTAATTTTCTGCACTATGCCAGACTCAGCCATAATAATTGATTTTTCAATAAGTCTTTCATTAGAAAGATTAGAATTTGGACCACCAACCGTTGTGGAGTTTATTTGATATTTATTTAATAGTTTGACTCTGCCATCTACTACTAGAGGAAGAAATATTCGAGAGTTTTTTGATAAACCAGAAATAGAAAGCAGCCTAACTTCATTGCCTTGAAAAATAAATTTTACTTCTTTTACATCATTGGGAGAGAGGGTTTTATTAAAAGTCTGATTATCGGAATTAAAATATGGTATTTTTTTTTCATAAATCCAGTAGGGAATACAATTATGTTTTGCATTATAAGTAATAGGGAATAAAGCCTCCGAGACGGAATCATTGTTCCAAATAATAGTTCCTGACGTGTAAGCTAAAGCGTTACAGTTGGCATTAGGAAAGAAAAGAGATATAAGCCACGTAATGAGAATTTTAATGAAGAATTGATTGCATTTATGTAGGATAGGCATAAGTATAGTTATTATTAATATTTTTTAGTTTTTTTTTTAATTATTTTTTACATGAGAATTAATCTAAAAAAATCTGCTATTATAACGCACGGACAGCATGTCCGCGCGAGCTGGTTCATTATTTTATAACGCACGGACAGCATGTCCGCGCGAGCTGGGGTCGTTATTTTGTTTGACTATTACGTGAAGCATTTGATAACTTAAGAAGTAGGCTTGTCTTTGTGAAATTTCTTCAAAGGTTTGTATTCGTTGGTATCTATTTTGTGATTCCATTTATCCATGATGAGGTGCCAATGTAGACTATCACTTTGTTCCTTAGTGTAGGTGGGGTCATAGCCAGTTGTATAAAATATTTTATTTATCCATTCATCATTAACCTCGTAATTAGATTGTTGTTTCACTAAAGCCGAAGTAAGGAGATAGTGACGAGCAAGCGAACTTAAGACAATTACGGGTGGAGCATTATTTTCGGAATAGCCAAATTCCTCTCTAACAATTGCAAAGGTTTCAATTCCTTTCCAAAAATACCACTTACCATCTATTTGTTTCCCAAGTATTTTTGTAGCCATGTCTATAAAATTTTCGGAACCATTTCCCTTGCTAGATATTAATATTCCAACAAGTTTGTCATTTGTGGAATTGATGCAAATCATTGAATCTAAAAACCAATTGCTTGTATATTCACCTCCAAAAGTCTTCAGAGCTGATTCAACATAAAAATTGGACGAATCGAGTAATAGATTATAAACTGGTTCGTAATCTTTAAAATTGGCATCTATAAATTCTTTAGAAATTTTAGAGCTCAAAGAATTTGAAGAGCAAGAGAAAATCAATAAAGAATAAACAACAAATACTAATCTATAGACGTTTCTTAACGTATCCATTTTGTAAGCTATTAATGTTAAATATCCATGAATAATTTGTAACTAAATGACTATCAATCCATCCTTTTTTCGTTCCAGAATTTTGAATTCTTCCTCCATTAGCTCCCATAGCTAATATGCCAACTACTGGGCATTGTGGAGCAACACCATCTTGCTCTCTTATTGGTTCCAAAGTTTCAAAACTTCCATATT
>CAYZTB010000011.1:56225-79910 GCA_964481195.1 uncultured Bacteroidia bacterium
GTAGTTATTGCATTAATAAACTTAGAGTCAATTCCTCCCCAGTAATCCCAAACATCGCCCTGATAAACAACATCTGGGTGTTTTGTGAAAACCTCTTGAAACGGAATGTAACCACCTACGAATAGCAGTAGGTTGCGATCTGCAGGACTGGTTAAGAATTCTTTCATTTGTGGTATTAGTTCTTTTGGAACAAATACACGCACATGACCATCCACATTTAAAAAATCTTTATGCGGAAGGTAATTATCATGACCTTCAACAATTTTGTCGCGCGGTTTTACAGTTTGATTGGTTACGGCTAATTTGATATATGGATATTTAACGCCTGCCAATGACACATCGTAAACGATATACATATTTCCAATTGGTGAATTGTGTTTAAATGTGGCAGAGATGTTGTTTTGATAGGCTGTTTTAATCTGATTTAGAGATTCCAATACAAAAACACGACCATCAACAATCGCCCCATCCTCCTCACCATCCAGCCAGTTAAACACAAATTTGCCAAGTTGGATGGCAGCCCACTGTACATATGTAAGGATATTTTTTCCACTATAATCCATCAAATTAGTGCTCGTAGATTTTTCAATTTTAGGAAATGTATGCTCGAGACCAAAAGCACCGTGGGCAAGTTCGTGGGCAAAGTCAGTAGAGGTTGCGCTGGCACTTACAAAGCCTACCGCTCGTCCACGCACCATATATCCTTGTATAGCAGGGTCATTAAATTGAGGCACTACAAAAATGTAATATGCATTTTTATCGTAGGCGGTGTCCTTATTTCTAAATGCATCGCGCAAAGCACGCATCTCTTTGCTGTATTTACTCATCAGCGTGGTGTTGGCAGCTTCCAGTCCATCAGAACCTAAATCAAAGGTAAATGAAGAAGCAGTTTTTAAAGTCCAGCTTACATTGGCTTGCTGAAATATTTTGTTTATCTCAATTTGTGTATTTGTGTAATTTGTGTTTGCACCGTTTACAGGAACTAATACAACATTTTTTACAAGTGGCTTTAGCGATATCACATTCAACTTGCCAATCTTTTTACTTCCATACCAAGCATAAATACATTCGGCATTGTCTGGCACCGTAACTTTGTATTGATTGTTGCTCGTGCTTTGGGAAGCAGCAACGGCACCGCTTTTTGTTTTAAAGCTAAGAAGGGTAGGAGAGAAATTTTTTATTTGTATATCTGCCACCACCTCATCGGCTTTGCTTTCGCCCACACTTTTATAAGGTACAAAATAATATTTTCCGTTATTAAGTTTTATGGCTTCGTAGTTTAGGGTATAGGCAACGTATTCTTTTTTGTCGAAGCCAAAATTTTGATTTGCGCTTGCGCTAAAAGTCACCATCGTGCTATCGTTTGCATCTAAATTATCTGTGCTTGGTGTGATGTAATTTGTAGGCCCTTCAATTTTAGCAGGTGGAGGGTTTGTTGTTATGGTATATTGATTTCCATTTTCATCGCGTATCACTAACACATTTTCATCGGGAGGAAAAGGGAAACATTGTGGTGTTAAGCTTCCTTGTAACACCACACAAACCTGATTGCCGTTTATATAAGTTGTATCAATCACGCCACTTACATAGGCAGCATTTTCTTCTGCCTTTTGTAAATCCCATTGCTGTGTCCAGTAGTCAATACCGCGTGTTAGAGCTTCAATGAGTCCTTGCTGATGACGGTTGTTGTCATCGATGTAAATATTTTTCCATTGTACTGCTAATGGAAATGCACCAAGCACCCTGGCATATCCTTTTCCTCCATACCAACCCGGACTCCCGGTGGGAAAAATTTCTGTAGCAAAAACTTCGAACTGTCCCGTTTGAATTATTAATCCCGGAATGGCAAGGTTAGCGGGCAAGGGTTTCGCTTGCAATGGATCAATTGGCAGTGTTTGGTCGTTACAGGCATAGATGGGGTCATTTAAGGTTGTAAACGTTGCTAGGCTGCTCCAGCTGCCTATGGGAATATCTTTTCCTTCGCCTCGTACCCTCGCTTCGTAGGTTGTTGCAGGTTCTAGGTTTGGAATTTTTTCTGTATTAAAAGTAGTGCGATAGTCAAACCAATTTGTAGTTCCTTTTTTTCGCACTTGCAGCAGGTAGGAGGTAAAAACATTTTGATAGGTCCAAAAACATTTTCCGAGTCGGTGTGTAATACCTTGTGCTGATAAGTTTAATGCGTAAGCGTTTTCCAATATTTTGCCTGCACTTCCGTAGCTAAATGTGCAAACCTGACTGTAGCCTTTGTTTTTAAATAAGTCATAACCATTAATATCTCTGGCTCTCACTCGCCAAGCATATTTCATATATAAATTTAAGGGAGGCTCTACAATTCCGTAATTTAATATTTGCTGATGGGTAGTTGTTTTGTAGATGGGCGATGTGCTCAACACCAACTGGTTGGGATCAATCGTACTATCAGGTCGCATTTCCCAAAGTTCAAAATCATACTCGGTGTTGAAGGCAGAATTTGGTGAGCCCATGTTCATGGGAGTCCATTGAAATACTATGTTTTGAGGTGTTAGCGGTGTTACGATGCTGTTGCAAAAAGGCATATTTAAAAACGGTGGGTCACTTAACGTGAACCAGGCCTGCGCGCAGCTTTCGTTGCTTACTTGTGTGTTGGACAAATAATAGTCGTACGCTTTTACGCAGATTGAATAATGGCCTTCGGGAAGTGTTTTTCCTTTATCGTACTGATACTGATTGATGCCAACAAAATCCAGATTCTTGCTGTTTAAATAGGGGGCAAGGTCGCTGCCACTAAACACATAAGGAATGCCGGGTTGCACAATAATTGGAGGTGGGTTAAAAATTTGCTTGGTGCTAATGCTAAATCCATTGCCTTGAATCTCTAGGCGTAGCCTGATATTATATTGGGGAACTGTAAAATCATTAAACTGAAAAATGAATTTTAATTTTTCGGAAGATGGATCGGCATAATCTAACAGATAGCCGTTATAGGGAGGAATTAGTTGTGCGGTAAGCTGTACGGGGTAGATTTGCGCTGAAAGGTTGTTTTCAATTCCAGCACAAAAGCTGAGAGCTAAAACAAGTGGTAATAAATATATTTTTCGGGATAACCGATTCATTCGTTTTAATAAAAAGCGAATGTAAAATATTTTTGTAACTATCTAAAAATAAGATTGAGTGCAAAAAAAATCCCCGATTAATAAATCGAGGATTATGCTATTATCTTTAAATATTAGTAAGTATTAAGCTACAACTGCTGCTTTTACTTCAACTTCTTTCAATTCATCAATCTTTGCTTTTTTACCAATCGCATCGCGCAGGTAAAATATTTTAGCTCTACGAACCTGACCTCTTTTCTCTACAACAATCTTATCAATAAATGGAGAGTAAAGAGGAAAAATACGCTCAACGCCCACACCGTTAGAAATTTTTCTTACAGTAAATGAACGTACCAAGCCGTTACCTTTTCTCTGAAGCACTACGCCAGCAAACTGCTGTACACGCTCTTTGTCGCCCTCTTTAATTTTATAGCTAACGGTGATTGAATCTCCGGCTTTAAAATCTGGTAAATCTTTTTTAGTAATAAGTTGCTGCTCTGCGTATTGTAATAAAAGGCTCATGGCTTATAGTTTTTTAAAGGACGGCAAAGATAATAGATTTTTTATAATAGAAAAGGGAATTATCTAATGGAATGAAGTCGTAACTATTTGGATTAGGTTAAATTTTGCCACT
Organism: uncultured Bacteroidia bacterium; assembly: GCA_964481195.1. Taxonomy (GTDB): domain Bacteria; phylum Bacteroidota; class Bacteroidia; order Palsa-948; family Palsa-948; genus Palsa-948. Next base: position 59,931 of record CAYZTB010000011.1, read on the forward strand.
AAGTTGCTAAGACTCTAAGTAACACAAAAAATACTTGTTTTCTTAGTGAATCTTTGTGCTTTTCTGTCTTTGTGGCATTTGTATTTTAAATGGATGATTCATAATGTTGCCTTCTATGGTTTAAGAAAGTAGCCCAGGTCTTCGTTTTTCGGTTCTTTCAATTGATTGTTCATGCCTCCATTCATCGATTTTTTTTGTATTTCCTGAAAGAAGAATATCAGGAACTTTCAGGCCTTTATAGTCTGCCGGACGGGTATAGGCTGGTGGGGAGATTAGATCATCTTGAAAGGAATCTGTTAGGGCAGATGTTTCGTCCGAAATAACACCCGGAATGAGGCGTATAATAGCATCGCAAACTATGGCTGCCGGCAGCTCTCCGCCACTTAACACATAGTCGCCAATGGATATTTCTTTGGTAATAAAATGCTCGCGTACACGCTCATCTACGCCCTTATAATGCCCACAAAGTATCAATAAATTTTTTGACATGGATAGTTTGTTTGCCATCTTTTGGTCAAACTTTTCTCCATCGGGCGACATATATATTACCTCGTCATATGTTCTTTTTTTCTTAAGCTTTTCAATGCATTTTGCGATGGGCTCTATCATCATTACCATTCCTGCTCCACCACCATACATGTAATCATCAACGGTTTTGTATTTATCGTTGGTATAGTCGCGTAGGTCAATCACATTTACTTTCACTAGTTTTTTGTCAATGCCTCTTTTTACGATGGAGTGGCTAAAAGGGCTTTCTATCAATTGTGGTAAAACAGTAATAATATCAATATGTAAAGGAAAGATGCGCGATTTTCTTGGTTTTTTCACATGTCAAAAGTAATCAACAAATTCAAGGGGAGTATGGACAAATAAGATTTCTTTATGCCGAAACAAAGTCATATCTTTGTTCTTTCTACTCAAAACTTTATGAATAAAGATAATAGCACCTTCCAAAACGATGCAAAAGGGACTACTTTGCGAACTCGGGAAGAGATAAGAGCCATTTACGATTCTCCACTTTTAGATTTGATATTTAGAGCCTCTGCTGTGCATAGGATGTTTCACGATGCATCTGAAGTTCAGGTTAGCTCCTTGTTATCGATAAAAACAGGTGGATGTCCGGAGGATTGCGGGTATTGTCCACAGGCCGCACGCTATCAAACGGGAGTTGATGTGCATAAAATGCTTTCTGTAAAAGATGTAATGGTGGCTGCTGATAATGCCAAAAATGGTGGTGCTTCTCGTATGTGTTTAGGTGCTGCCTGGAGAGAAGTAAGAGATAATTCAGATTTTGACAGCGTGTTGGAAATGGTAAAATCCATCAACAACATGGGTATGGAAGTGTGCTGCACGCTGGGAATGTTAACCGAAGATCAGGCACAGAAATTAGCTGACGCAGGTTTATATGCTTACAACCATAATTTAGATTCCTCCGAAGATTTTTATAAAAAAATTATTACTACTAGAAAGTATGACGACCGTTTGAATACGATTGAGAATGTTCGCAAAGCAAAAGTTACGGTTTGCTCGGGCGGAATCATTGGAATGGGAGAGTCGGTAGATGATAGAATAGATATGTTGTTTACGCTTTCTAATTTAAATCCTATTCCAGAGTCTGTCCCAATTAACGCACTTGTTCCTGTTGAAGGTACACCACTTGAAAATCAAAAGTTAGTGTCAATCTGGGAGATGCTTCGCATGATTTCTACTGCGCGCATTGTTATGCCCAAAGCAGTGGTTAGACTATCGGCAGGAAGAACACAAATGTCGTTAGAAGGACAGGCGCTTTGTTTTTTAGCGGGAGCAAATTCTATTTTTGCTGGTGATAAATTGTTGACCACCCCCAATCCGGCATTTAACGCGGACATGGAGATGTTTAAACTTTTTGGATTGAAATCGAGAGAGGCTTTTAAATACGGAGCAGCACCTAAACAGCAAGAACCAGTTTCTGCATGAAGAAAATTGTAATACTATTTTTTTTACTTAGCTCGGCACTTGCTGGCTTTTCGCAAAGGGAATACTCTTATCATTCAAAAAAGAGTAGCGAAAAATATTTTGTTTCTTTAGGATATGGAATGGGCTCCGCACGGTGGAATTCAATTTTTAAAAGCACAGATTTTTACGATAAGGATGGAGCGGTAATTAATTCCGGTGATTTTAAATTTCATGCAAATAGCCCAACCCGAAATTATGATGTGAATGTAATGGCGCCCATAAAGCGTATACGCATAGGGCTGGGAATAGATTTTGAGTTTCACTATATCACAAAGCTAAAAATTTATACCAAAGAAGGGGAGGATTATTTGCTTTTTGACGAAGGATTGCGCTTTGATAAAATATATTTGCAGACTGAAATTCCATTTAAGTTTGATACTGAAGAAAAATATTCCATAAGCTTGAATATGAAGATGGGATGGTTTGGGTACACCAATGTAAAGCGATTTAATTTTTTAGGGGAAAAGCCTTTTCCCATAAGTATCATGGCTACTTCCGGGGTAATGTTTGATTATGAATTATATCCTTATGTTTATGCATTTGCGCTGCCAAATTTAGAGTATAAATTTTATGATAATTCCGGTCTCGAAGCACCTGTAGAGATTAGGCATCATGTTTTTTCTGCCAGCCTATTATTTGGTGTGCGGGTAGATTTGGGAAAGTTTTACAATTAATTCATTTTTTTTGAAAGAGAATTTTTTACATAAACGTTTGGTAGAGCGTGAAGAAAAAGGATTGTTACGAAGCCTGCCTTCGGAAAATAATTTAATAGATTTTTCCTCGAACGATTACCTGGGCTTAGCTGGATCTGCAGCGCTAAAGAAGCTTGCGGCAGAAGAGTTTGCCTTAGCCGCTTCTGCAAACAAAACATCGCTTGGCTCAACAGGGTCAAGGTTACTTACAGGTAATTTGGAGTTTGCGGTGGAGTTAGAAAAAACCATAGCAAAACACCATCGAGCCGAAGCTGGGTTAATTTATAACTCAGGATACGATGCCAATGTTGGTCTATTGTCTTGTGTGGCAAAAAAGGGCGATGTTATTTTATACGATGAGCTTTCACATGCATCCATTCACGATGGAGTACGTTTATCTAAAGCAGATAGTTTTCCGTTTAGGCACAATGATGTGCTGCACTTAGCCGAGCGACTTGCTTTTTTACGTAGCTCCTTAAAGGTAGGGCAGGGCGAAATTTTTGTGGTGGTGGAAAGTGTTTATTCCATGGATGGAGATTTTTCTCCATTAGTTGAAATTGCTTCTTTGTGCGAAATGCATAATGCTAATCTTATTGTTGATGAAGCGCATGCTACGGGAGTGTTTGGAGAAAAGGGCGAGGGAAAGGTGGTTGAATTGGGTTTGGAAAAAAATGTTTTTGCGCGTGTGCACACATTTGGCAAGGCGCTTGGTTGTCACGGTGCTGTTGTGTTAGGTTCCGAAGATTTACGTAGCTTTTTAATAAATTTTTCTCGCTCATTTATTTATACAACAGCGCTTCCTTTTCACTCCTTATCTGATCTAAATTCAGTGTATAAATATTTAGTAAATGAAAAACATAATAGTTTTAATATCAATAGCATAGTTCATTTATTTGTAGAGTTAGTTAAAGTAAATAATGTGATAGGATTTTTGCCAAGTTTTAGTCCTATTCAGTCGTTTATTTTTCCAGGGAATCAGGCAGTAAAAAAACTTGCTGCAAGCATACAAGCAGACGGGTTTGATGTGCGCCCAATATTGAGTCCAACGGTGCCGGCAGGAAAAGAAAGAATACGGATTTGCCTACATACTTTTAACACAGAACAGGAAATTTCTAACTTGCTTAAGTCTCTAAAAAAGAACATGGATCTGGTGCCCGAAAAGGAATACGCTAATTAATTTATTTTATGAGAAAAATTTTTGTTACCGGAATTGGTACTGATGTTGGCAAGACCGTTATATCAGCTATGTTAGTGGAAGCGTTAAAAGCAGATTATTGGAAGCCTGTACAGTCGGGATCTTTTTTTTCTACGGATTCTGCCACCATAAAAAACCTGATTAGTAATGAGGTGTCTGTCATTCATCCGGAATCTTATTCTTTGAAAGAGCATAAGTCTCCGCACGAAGCTGCCGCAAATGAAAACGTAATTATTGATCCTAATAAAATCATACTTCCTGCTTGTAAAAACAAAACACTAATCATTGAAGGTGCTGGAGGATTGTTAGTGCCCTTGACGGATGATTTTTTTATCATTGATTTAATTAAAAAGTTTGATGCAGAGGTGGTAGTTGTAACTCAAAATTATTTGGGAAGCATCAATCATACGCTGTTAACTGTAGATGCATTAAAGAACAGAGGACTAAATATAGTTGGACTGGTATTCTGCGGATCGCCACATGTTCCATCTGAAAATATTGTTTTAAAGTTTAGTGGTGTGCCTCGTATAGCTCATGTAACTAAGGAAGATAAAGTAGATAAAGCAACGATATTAAAGTACGCCAAAAGTTTTGAGAATATATAGTTTATGTCACTTGTAAGAAGAGATAAGAAATCCATTTGGCATCCCTACACACAGCATGGCTTAAACCCAGAGGCTATTGGAATTGTGAGGGCCAAGGGCTCTTACCTTTATGATGAAAAAGGTAAGAAGTACATTGATGCCTTATCTTCTTGGTGGACTTGCCTTCACGGACACAGCCATCCCTACATCGCTAAAAAAGTTTCTGCACAAATTAAAAAGCTCGAGCATGTAATCTTTGCTGCTTTCACACACGAGCCGGCAGTGTTGTTGGCTGAGCGACTGTTAAAGATTCTCCCCAAGAATCAAAAAAGAATTTTTTATTCTGACAATGGCTCCACAGCAATTGAAGTGGCGTTAAAGATGTCTTTTCAATTTTGGACTAATCAGGGAATACAAAAGCCGAAAATAATAGCCTTTAAAAATGGATACCATGGAGATACGTTTGGCGCCATGTCGGTAAGTGCACGAGGAGCATTCAGCAAACCCTTTGATGTAAATTTGTTTGATGTAATTTTTATTGATGCGCCTGTAAAGGGTAGCGAGAGTAAAGCAATTCAGCAGCTTAAAAATGCTATAAATAAAGATAAATCTAAAATAGCTGCCTTTATTTTCGAGCCTATTGTGCAGGGAGTAGCAGGTATGGTAGTGCATGAAGCCAAGGCGCTTTCTAAAATGATTTTAATTTGTAAGCAACATAACATATTTACCATAGCCGATGAAGTGTTTACAGGATTTGGAAGAACCGGCAAATTTTTTGCTTCGGATTATCTTTCAGTAAAGCCGGATATTTTGTGTCTTTCCAAAGGACTTACCGGAGGGACCATGGCACTGGGAGTAACTTCATGTACGAGCAATATTTTTAACGCCTTCGTATCGAAAGATCGAATGAAAACATTTTTTCATGGACATTCTTTTACAGCCAACCCAGTTGCTTGTGCCGCAGCACTGGCGAGTTTAGATATTTTTGAAAATAAAAATACATGGAGCAATATCGAACGAATCAATAAACGTCATTTGAATTTTACAAAAGCGTTGCGTGCATTGACGGATGTACATTGCAGGGTGCAGGGCACCATCTTGGCAATTGAATTGAAAACGAACGAGCAGACATCCTATTTTAATTCGGTGCGGGATACTGCTGCTAAATTTTTTATGGATAAGGGAATTGTGCTTCGTCCGCTAGGAAATGTTATTTACTTGGTGCCTCCATACTGCATAACTGATAAAGATTTGGATTATATTTACGAATCAATCATTAATTTTATTGAATCACATTGAAAAAAATTAAGAAAATACTTATCGCTAATAGAGGAGAGATAGCATTACGCATCATGCGCTCCTGCAAGGAGATGGGCATATCCACAGTTGCCGTTTTTTCGGAAGCTGATAGAAATGCTCCCTTTGTGCGATATGCAGATGAGGCCGTATGCATTGGCCCTCCGGCATCTTCGGAATCCTACCTAAACGGAAAAAAAATTATTGACGTTTGTAAAAAACTTAATGTGGATGCAATTCATCCCGGCTATGGATTTCTTTCTGAAAATGCTTCGTTTGTGCGTGATGTTATTAAGAATGATATAATATTTATTGGCCCTCCTGCCGAAGCCATGGAAATGATGGGTGATAAACTATCTGCAAAAGCTACAGCAAAAAAACATAATGTTCCTATGGTTCCGGGTACCGAAGGTGCAATTGATGATTTAAAAGTTGCGTTGAAAGTTGCTAAAGAAATAGGATTTCCGATTTTAATTAAAGCAAGTGCCGGAGGTGGTGGCAAAGGTATGCGCGTTGTTGAAAAGGAAAGTGACTTAGAGGAAGAAGTAAAACGTGCATCCAGCGAAGCAGTATCCGCTTTTGGAAATGGAGCCGTGTTTATAGAAAAATATGTGGAGAAACCCAGGCATGTTGAGATTCAGATTTTAGCAGATAGCCACGGCAATGTGCTATATCTTTTTGAGCGGGAATGCTCTGTGCAGCGCAGGCATCAAAAGGTAGTTGAAGAAGCGCCTTCAACGGTTTTAACACCTGAAATTCGTAAAAAGATGGGAGAGTGTGCGGTTAATCTTTCCAAAGCTTGTGGATATGTAAGTGCCGGTACCGTTGAGTTTTTAGTAGATTCAAATAAGAACTTTTACTTTTTAGAAGTAAATACGCGTTTGCAGGTGGAGCATCCGGTTTCTGAATTGATTACCGGAATTGATTTGGTAAAAGAACAAATCAAAGTGGCGCAGGGAGAAAAGCTTTCTTTTAAACAAGAAGATCTGAAAATTAATGGTCACGCTATCGAAGTGCGTGTGTATGCCGAAGATCCTGCAAATAATTTTTTACCAGACATTGGAAAGCTTGAAGTATATCAAATTCCTCAAGGGCCGGGGGTTCGTGTGGATGATGGATTTGAAGAAGGAATGGATATTCCTATTTACTATGATCCTATGATTGCTAAACTAATAACATACGGAAAAGATAGGGAAGAGGCCATAGCAAGAATGATTCGTGCCATTGATGAATACAAAATAATTGGCGTAGAGACCACCATGCCTTTTTGCAAATTTGTTTTACAGCACGAAGCATTTGTTTCGGGCAATTTTGATACTCACTTTGTAGGAAAGTATTTTACCCCTGATAAGTTATCTGCCGAAAACAAAGAGGAAGCCGGTTTGGCAGCATTTCTTTCTGTTAAATTATTAAACTCAAAAAAAGTGATTTCTGTATCGGATTCTGTAGTTAAGCCTTCTCAATCAAACTGGAAAAGGAACAGGATGTATAGCGATAAGTAGTGTTTTTGTATAAAATTTAACGGTTAACATAGTATTGTCAATTGCCGTAACATTTAGGACTTTCATTCGTTATAGTACTGGCACAATTGTTGAATTATATAACCAATGGAAACAAAAAAACATAATATGCAGCGTATTCTTAGTACAGTACTGGTTGTATTATTTTTTACATCGGGTTTGTTTTCTCAAGTTGTAAAATCAACACCAAAAGTTTCTTACCGCGATATTATGGTTGCTTCGGTTCCATTTAATGGGGAGGAGTTGCCAACGATAACGTTGAATGAATATAATGTGATATCCAACCGTAAGTTTAAAAACGATAAAGAGAAACAAGATTATTATCGCTTGCGCAGAAATGTAAAGAAAGCATACCCCTATGCCGTATTAGCAGCAATTAAATTAAAAGAGCACGATGCTGCTTTAGCAAACCTGCCAGAAAAAAAACGCGCTGCTTATCTTAGAAAAGTAGAGAAAGAATTAAAAGATCAATTTACCAGCGATTTGAAAAATCTTACCATGAGCCAAGGGAAAATTCTTATCCGCTTGATAAATCGCGAAACCGGCATGACAACCTATAAGGTTATTAAAGACTACCGCGGTGGGTTCTCTGCCTTCATGTGGCAATCTTTTGGACTATTATTTGGAAACAACCTCAAGTGGAAATACGACCCTACTCAAGGGGAAGATATGCTGATTGAAGAAATCATTCAGCAGATTCAGGATAAGGAAGTGTAGGATTATTCCTTATGTACTAGTTCCCAAAGTTCTACTACTTCCGAGGAGCGCCAGTGCTGATCTCGCTTAGTTTTTTCGGAGGCAGCTTTCACGTTTTTCTTAAAACATCTTTCCAATTTAAACCTTCCGCCTTCGGATAGTTCTTTTTCTATTGGATGTTCTTTTGTGACATTTGTTATTTGCGCTAAGTTTGAGAACAGCAGTACCAGCTTACCTGTGGGTAGAAGCCTGAGCTTTGCTTCTGAAAAAAAATCAGGGAATAGCTTATCGTTGTAGTAGATGGCTTCATCCATTTTATCCAGCTCGCCAGACTCCGGCAACCAAGGAGGGTTAAAAACAATTAGTTCGGTTTGCTGTTTCCATTTACCAAAAAGTGGTGCAAGGTCAAGCTCTATTTTGCGGGATAACTTTGTAGTACCCATATACGCTGTTAATCCTACATATGCATTTGGGTTTATATCTGTGCCATATACCTTTTGAAAACCATGTTCTATTATTTGAAAAGAGAGTATTCCGCTGCCAAAGCCAATATCGATTGCCGATTTTTTAGGCCCTTGGTATCGTTTCAGCCAATTATTGAAAAGCTCTAAGTGATCGAAACGAGTAGGAAAGTAAGTGCCATAATAGGGATGTATTTTGTTTCTTAAAACAGGAATTGAAATTCCATTTTGATACCACTGCCAGGCGCTGTTCAGCCCTTGTATCTGAGGAAAGGATAAAAAGAAATTGTGATCGTTAGGATATAGTTTTTTCAGCCAGCCAATAGTAGGAGAACTCTTTACAACCAGCAGGTGATCTGCAATTTCAATTAAAATAAGATTTGACAATTTCTGATATGCTGATCTGTACTCGCGTTGTTCCTGAAAAGATTCATTGCGAAGTTTTTTATTAAGATGCGTGTGCAACTCCTTAAGTAGGGTCAATCCGTTGTGATAAATTTCTGTTATAAGCACAAAGTTGCCTTCCTCCAACGCGGCAATGGTAAGCGGCACATTTGTTCCTTGCTTAAAGAATGCAATATTTTTTCCGGGCGTAATTAGTTCCGGCTTGTTTACTTTTATATCTGTAGTCATGGATTGAGAACAAAGGTAGGCAATCTGCAGTAGGGCCAAGTTTGCAAATCGTACTGCTATGTATGGTAGCTAAGTTTAATTCTAATTTTCTCGGTTAAGCGAAGGCTGCAGACTTTGTTTTATTATTTATGTAGCTTAAAGCTTCAATGATAGGTTGACGAAGGCGCAGCCTTCGCCCAACTAGGGTGTTATTTATCCTGTTTTTTTTGTTGTTTTATGAACTTAACTATTTGACGTCTATGCCGCAAAACATGAACAATAGCGTGTTCTAATAATTGTTCTATATCGTACTGCTGCCCCCAATTTACATTTATTTTTTTTAAATTATCCAATTGTTCAATTTCTAAATTTAAATTCTCTTGAAAGAAGTTTATGGAATATTCATACATTAAATTTAACTGCTCAACATACCTGTTTGCATTTTCATAAGTTACTTTTTCGAGACGTGGTTTTTTATTTCCGATATAGTTTTCGATATAAATTATATAACCATATCCCGAACAAACAACGTGTGTTAATATTGATTGGATTGATTTACAGTCTAAATCAGTTGTATTTATGTCAACTAATTCACAAAGTTGTTTGTCATTTATAGGTTTGATAACACTTATAAGTTCGTCAATGGCTTTTCTATACTCATCAAGTAAAGCAATTACACTCCCTTTCAATTCAATATTTATATTATCGTTTCCTTGATTCAACATTTTAATATTTGTAGGTCTAGTATATACCCTTCGGGACAACTGCGCTGGTACAAAAAACAAAATACAGCTTAGTGGCAACTAGGGTGGTTAGCTGTTATGCTGCGTGACGGGGGTATTGCTTAATTGCTTTTAGTTCAGACGTTTTCCTGGATGTTTCTTCTTCGATGTCAAAGTCATCTTGAAGTCCGAGCCAAAATTTTGCCGAATTACCAAAATACTTTGATAGCCTAAGAGATGTATCTGCAGTTATTCTCCTATTGCCCTTTACAATTTCCGAAATACGAGTCTGCGGGATTCTAATGTCTTTCGAAAGCCTGTATGCAGTTATTTTAAGAGGCAGTAAGAATTCTTCTAATAGAATTTCTCCGGGATGTATATTTCTTATTTTTTTCATTTTTATTTATTTAGTGATAGTCAATTATTTCTACTTTGTGTGCGTTGCCATTATTCCATTTGAATATTATTCTCCATGGGTTATTGATTCTGATAGCGTAATAGTCTTTAAGCTTACCTTTTAATTTCTCCAGTCGATTCGAAGGTGGAACCTGTAAGTCAGTTAATTTTTGTGAGTTGTTTAACATTCGTAGTTTTCTGCGCCCTATTTCTTGAATTTCTGTCGACAATCCCTTTATTCGTTCGCCTTCCCAAATTTTTCTTGTGTTTTTATTACCAAATGAGGTTAGCATACTATCGACTTGCGTTACTTACGTCAAAGGTAAGTAACTTGTTTGACAACACCAAATTTTTATAGCATGTGTTCTTATTATTCAAATAACTATATTTGTTTATGAGGTTCCTATTAATAGCAACATTTTTTCTTTTTGCGATTAACGAAGTTTCTGCTCAGGATAACAAAGGATTGATTAGTGCGGAACTAATGGCAAATAAATCGGACCGGGCACTTCTTGAGAAAGCGGAGTCTATTATGCAAGATGAAAATTTTCTTGACGCTTTGCCCTATTACGATAATCTTTTACAAAAGTATCCCAACGATCAATACATCATCTATAAAGCCGGCATCTGCTATTTGAGCAAGTCGGATGTTCCTGAACAATCAAAAGAATTGCTCAAGAAGGTGCTAGAATTGAACCCTTCGATTCCGGATCTGCATTATTATTATGGTCGGGCCCTGCACATGAATTATTTATTCAATGAAGCGATTGCTGAATTTGAAACATACATTGCTTCTAAGCCAAGTTCTAAGACCATAGAACAGGCAAGGTTGTTTGTTAAGTATTGCCAGAATGCTAAAGATCAAGTTGCCCTGCCTACCAATGCGGATATTAAAAACTTAGGCAAGGAAATAAATTCTATTCATTCTGAATATGTTCCCGTCATTTCATCGGACGAAGCTTTTTTGATTTTTACCTATAGAGGTGTGCGATCTACCGGTGGCATGCAAAGTGTGTACTCTGACTACAAGGTGTTGCCGGATTCTTTGCAACAATATTACGAGGATATTTTTTATTCCTATAATATTGGTAGCCGTTGGTTAACACCAGATCCTATTGAAAATATCAATACAAATTATCATGACGCTGCTGTTGCGCTTTCGGCAGACGGGCAAAAGCTGTTCTTATTTAAAAGTACGCAGAAAGATAACGGTGATATTTACATGAGCAAGCTAGAGGGAAACATGTGGATGCCGGAGGTTTCTTTGGGCAAGAACATTAATACCAACTCTTGGGAGGGAAGCTGTTCGCTTTCTGCCAATGAAAGAACGCTTTACTTTTCTAGCGAACGACCGGGTGGATATGGCGGGAAAGATATTTGGAAGTCGGAATTAAATGCAAATGGTACCTGGGGCAAACCAAAGAACCTTGGTTCCGTGATTAACTCCGCATTTGATGAGGATGCGCCCTTTATTCACCCTGATGGAAAGATGTTACACTTTAGTTCAAATGGTATTAAGAGTATGGGAGGATACGATGTGTTTAGAACTTACTTGCAGGATGACGGCACTTGGTCCAAGGCGCAGAATATTGGCTATCCGATTAACACAGTTGACGATGACATTTATTACGTTGTTACTGCCGATGGCTCAAAAGGATATTATTCATCAGGTAGGGCAGGAGGATATGGCAAGCAAGATATATACGAAGTAAAACCCGGAGTAGCCGGCAAAAGGAATGCCTTGGTTTCCCTAAAAGGAACCATCACCTTGGACGATAGTCCAAGTAAGGAAAAGATTCGTGTAGTAAACGTTGATAGCGATAGCGAACAGGGTGTGTATTATTCAAATGCCGCTACTGGTAAGTATCTATTGAACCTTCCAGTAGGAGCCAACTATAGAATTTATTTTACCTGCGATTCAACCAAGGAGGATCAGATAAAGTCGTTTAATACTTCGAACGTGGATTATTATTTAGAAGCAACGATAGATGTGTCCTTTTACACCTCAAACGTATTAGCAAAAAGAGCCAAGAATAAATTGTCAATTTTGAATGCAGACGGTTCTGTTTTTAAAACTTCGACACAGCTGCGTGACGGAAGATTTATTTTCAACTACTTACCTGCGGATGAAAAAGTGCTTTTTAAATTGTTTGGTGAAGATGTGGAGTTTATAAATAAACTAATTATTTCAGTATCGGGAGTACAGAAAACGCTGTTACGTGGAAAGGATAAGAATTTTAGATATGATTATTTATATCCTGAGTATAAGCTATTGTCGGTTATTCCATCCATTGATAGTGCAGGGGCAGCTCGTGATTTTAGTCTGTCTTCGTATGATGATATTGTGAATGAGTTTGGTAAGCTTTCGGCAGAGAGCCTTTCATTTACTGTTCAAGTAGGAGCCTATTTTGAGGCCCATAATTTTAATTACTCCCATCTAGTTTCGGCTGGAAAAATTGAAACCAGAAACTACAACGATGGCATTACTCGCTTTACGATAGGTAATTTTAATTCTCTGGCTGAGGCTGAAGAGAAAAGGAAAGAAATCGCCTCGCTTGGAGGTGAAACTGCCGATGCCTTTGTGCTAGCAGTTTACAAGGGCAATCATGTTTTGTTAAAAGACCTAGCTCAAAAGAACTTTTACAACAAGTAGTATTTGCTAATTCTCGGTTAAGCGCAGCCTTCGCCCAACTGGGGGTTTATCCTTTACTCTTTAAAAAAAGTCAATAGGAGTGTGTCTGTCCTCATCAAAGATTAGGTCTGCGAATGAAATATGAAACCACCTATGGAAAAGCTTGTATGTCCTATTTTTAGGCCATTCTTTTTTGAACCTGCATGGTCATCAAGCTCTTCCTCAAATATGCGCTTGTAATTTTTCTTCAGCCATTTTTCGTGCTCTTTTTTGTCCTCACAGAGAAAAAGGCTTACTCGTGAGCATTGATTTTCAATTCTCTCAGCAGGATCGGGTTCTCTCCATGGATATAATTTTTTGTGCCATTGTAGGAACGGCTTTTTATAGTTAATGATTACCGCATGGCGGTTTTCAATATGATTCGACAGACTTTCGTCCTTGGAATTTCTTTTTTAATTTTTTTATCTTTTTATCTTTTTATCTTTTTATCTTTTTATCTTTTTCATTTGAAGTAAAATTAAAATAAAATAAGCTGGTTGTTATCTTTTTCTTGTGTCGTAAGGTGGTAACTGCTCCTTTCAATGCTTTGTTGTCTTTCTCAATGGTATGTAGTGCCGTGTCAATGATTAAAGCAATATCGTTTTGTCTTGCCTTCTTTACAATGTAACTCCACCGTAAAATTTCTTCTAAGAAAAACACGTTGCTCATGTTATAGAAGTCAGGCATTTCTACATACTTTTCTTTTTTCTCTGCAATAAGTTTTGCTCTATGTTCTTCAAACTTGTCGCTGGCAAACTTTAAGAAAACAAGACCCAATACCACATGCTTGTATTCGGCAGGTTCAACGCTACCTCTCAATTTATTGGCAGCTTCCCAAAGTGTTACTTCAATTGCCTTTTCTTTTACTTCTTTTTTAGCCATTATCTATTTTAATTCCGTTGCTTTTATAGGTCGTAAAGTTAGTTTTTTAAAACTTTGTTGTTGTCAAATTTGCACTCAAATTGTCCGCTGTTCATTTGTCGGGTGGTGGGTGGGCTTTGGGTGCGGTTGGGCAAAATTAAATGTGGTGTTTTTGGGTCGGCAAGTGTGTTGGCAAAACACCTCTTTTAATTTTGCGAAGGGTTGGTTGTCTTTCATTTTTGCTGTCGATGTTTTGAAGGTCTGTCGGTCTTTTTACGATGAGGCATAACAAAGTAACAATGTAAGATGCAAAAGCGGCAAACTCACATGACAAAGCAACTAGGTAATGTGTAAACGCACAAAACAGAAACTAAACCAAAATTTTTATTGCTCCTTTATAGTCCTCTTGAATATAATGAGCATAAGCTATTTCGTAAGGGTAGTCAAACTTTTTTGGATCAAGCTTTTGAGCTTCTTCTAAAAGTTTAATGCTTTCATCAAACTTTCCGTTGTCCATAAGCTTAATCGCTTCAAGACCTTTTTTCAAGTGCTTTTTCTTTGTTGGTCTGCCCGTATGCAATTTGCCCTGTTACAATAAACAGAAATAATCAGAATGTTTTGATTTTGTTTTTCATTATCAATGATGTAGTTTGTCTATTAAAATTGGCTATAACAGCTGCTGCTTGACGCTGTTGCTATGATTCGAATTTTAAATAATTTCAATTATTATTATCATCAATTGGTCTGACCCGAAGGGTTCCTTTGGAGTAAGACTCAGCTACATTATATATGAATTAGATATATTGTCCTCAAATCGGATCTACATCCGCCTGCACTTTAATGTATTTGTAGGCATCGTGTTTTTGTAAGGCATTAATGTTGTTGCGTATCTGTGTTTTAATTTTGTTGGCAGACTCATCGCGAGCAATTTTTATGACAAACTTTTTGTGATACTGGTTTTTTATTCTTGGTATTATAGGAAACTCAGGACCCAATACCCGATTGCCAAGGTCATGTTTTAACAGGCTGCTAAGCTCATCGGCAAAGGCATTTACTTTATCTAAGTTTTTATCTAAAATGGTTAACTCAATAATTCGGTAGAATGGGGGATACATAAAATTTTTGCGGTGCTCAATTTCTTCAGTAAACATTTTTTTGTAATCATTTTCAATTACGTAATGAAGTATGTGGTGCTCGGGGTTATAAGTCTGCATAATTACCTTGCCGCGTTTACTTTTCCTGCCTGCTCTGCCCGATACCTGTGCCAGCATTTGAAATCCTCGCTCATGGGCTCTAAAGTCGGGGAAGTGTAACATCTGATCGGCATTTAAAATTCCAACTATGCTTACATTTCCAAAGTCAAGTCCTTTGGTAACCATTTGTGTGCCCACTAAAACATCAATGTTGCCTTCTTCAAAATCCTGTATAAGTCGGGCATGTGCAAAGCGGGAGCGCGTAGTGTCGTAATCCATTCTGGCAATTTTTGCTTCGGAAAAAAAAAGTTGTAGTTCTTCTTCAATTTTCTCGGTGCCAAAATTTTTCATTTGTATTTCGTTGCTGCCGCAAGCGTTGCAGGTATTTGGAATTCCTGTCATATAGCCGCAGTAATGACAGCGAAGTTGGTTTCCTGTTTTGTGGTATACCATGCTTACATCACAGTTTTTACAAACCGGAATCCAGTTGCAGGTTTTGCATTCCAGGTGCGGGGCAAAGCCTCTGCGATTTTGAAAAAGTATTATTTGCTCTTTATTCTTTAATGCCTCCTCCATGTTTTCCATGAGCTGAGGAGAAAAATGCGATTTCATTTTCTTGCGCTTGGAAGCGTCTTTAATGTCTGCTAAAATAATTTCGGGTAATTCTACTCCGCCATAACGTGTGTTCAACTGCACAAAACCATATTTTGGTGTTGAATTATCTATTGATACGGTGGCGTTGTAATAACTTTCTACAGAGGGGGTAGCGGAGCCCAACAAAACTTTTGCTTTATGAATATGTGCAAGCAAAATTGCTGAGTCGCGTGCGTTATACCTTGGTGCAGGGTCAAATTGTTTGTAGGAGCCATCGTGCTCTTCATCTACTATAATTAATCCCAAGTTAGAGTAGGGTAGGAATAAAGAAGAGCGTGCGCCAAGGATCACTTGGAAAGGGTGCTGCCCCTCCTGGCCTCCCCATTGGGGAGGAACTTGCGCATTCTGACTTCTTCCCTTCGAGAAGGCGGGGGATTGACTTAGAACTGTATTCCAAACCTCAACCCTTTCATTCTCATTAAAGCGCGAATGGTACACACCTAGCTGATTACCAAAATATTTTTTTATCCTGCTTACTACTTGGGTGGTTAATGCAATTTCGGGAAGCAGAAAAAGTACTTGTTTGCCTTGCTTTATAGTTTCTTCAATCAAGCGCACATATACCTCTGTTTTGCCGCTGGAGGTAACACCGTGAAACAACACTACGTCTTTTTCTTGCCAGCATTTTTTTATTTCTGCGAGTGCTTTTTGTTGTTCGTCCGATAATCCTTTGCTGTCTGCTGATGGGTCTGAAAGCTGAAACCGCCCAACCTCTTCGCTATGTAGTTTGAAAATATTTTTCTTCTCTAATTCATTGATGGTAGATGCGCTAAATTTTTTTGTAAGCTCTGATTTTTTTACAATTTTTTTATTTTCAGGAAGCGATTGAGACAAATGAATAAATTCCATTAACACTTCTAGTTGCTTGAAGGCTTTTTTCTCCAGCGTTTGAAATATTTTCTGTAAGTTTTTATCGCCTGTCGCTTCTTCGCTCAGGGAGATGTATTGCTCTACTTTGGGTTTAAACTTTTCTTTAAGCTCCTCGTGAATGATTAGCACTCTTTTTTCCAAGAGTGATTTTATGACTCCCAAAGCAGATTTTTTCTGAACTATTTCTGCTGCTTCATCCAATGTTACCACTCCCACTTTTTGTAGCGCTTCGTAAAGTAAAAATTCGTCATCGCTTAAATCTTCGCTCTTAATGTTTAATTCATCACTCAGCAATAATTTGGTCTCGCTGGATAGTTTTAAGCCGGAGGGCAATGCTGCGTTCATTACCTCGCCCATGCTGCACATGTAATAATCTGAAATCCATCTCCATAGTTCAAATTGCTTGGCGTTAACGATGGGTTCAACATCGAGTATGCTTTCAATAGGCTTTGCTTTGTAAATAGCAGGCTCTTTGGAATGAACGGTATGAACGAGGGCAGTATATAATTTCTTTTTTCCAAACTGAACAACCACACGTTGTCCAGGTATAATATTTTTTTGTAAAGACTCAGGAATGGAATAGGTATACAGCAAGGGTACTGCCAGCGGCAATATAACATCAACAAAAAGCAGCTCCTTTCCCATCAAACAAATATAGGCAAAGATGAAAAGGAAAAGTGTTGAGTTTTTAAAGAGAATATGTAAATAGGAGAGGTGCTAAAAGTAACTCGCTATTCCTACTTGAAAACCCCCAATACGTGCAGGAGGGTTTCCTAAAAAGTCGTAATTAAGTTGGTAACGGTAGTTGACTCTAAACACCGTAGATGAGGAAGGTCTAAAGCCTATGCCCAAAGCAAGGGCAGATGTTTCGTCCCCAATTTTTGTGTTGCTCTGTGTAAAGATGCCCATGTTGTAATCTGCTTGTTCTAGTCTGATGTTGGTGTTTAATACTGCTTTGGTAAATCCAAGCATTGTTCGTTTTAAAACAGGATAAGAAAATTCCAAGAACGTTCCATATTGATTTGATGCATACAAGCCTTTTAAGTCGTTTGGAATTTGAATAGAAACAAAAGAGTATTCCCCAATAATTTTAAGTTTCCCGATTTGTGTGCTTAAGTCTATAGCATAAAGATTGAGATTTCTTTTTTCTTCAACTATATTTCCTTCCAAGTTAAATCGATTATAAGCTCCACCGTAATAAGAAAATCCAATTTCGCCAAGTTTGTTATTTGCTAAGGAAAGCTTTATGTTATACATGGGTGTTCCATTGTTATCCTCTCCAAACATTTCGGGATTTTTACCGCTTTCTAAATGCGTTTTGCCTGCATCATTAAGAATAATATTTTCCTGTAAGCCGTTTACAACGTAAGCATCGTAGGCTACAATTAGGTTATTTTGAAATAGCTTACCGTGAAATCCAAATCCAATTTCTGAAAGTGTGGTTGGAATTATTTCTGTTGAGGATAATGGTCTTTCTATAAATTCCCATTTTGGAGAATCATGATTAGCATTTACCATTCCTATTTGAGGAAGAATTATACCTGCCCTGAAATTTAAAGCAGGGTTTAATTCAAAATCTAACAAGGCAGTTTCAAGAGAAATTTCTTCGGTGCCATGTTCGAATTCTAGCTCGGAAAGAAATTTTATTTGAGAGTGAATATTTGAGTAAAGAAAAATGTTGAAGCGCCTCATTTCCATCGAAAAGCCTTCAGTAACCCCATCCTCCGAAAAATAATTAGTGTTCCCTTCCAAATAACCCCCTACTGCTGTGTTTGTTTTGCCAATCGTAATAAAGGGTCTGTCGTAAATTGCATCCTGTGAGGTTTTGGTACTATCTTTTTGAGAAAAAGCTGTTAAATAGAGTGTTGAAAGAAGAACAAGAAATAATAACTGTTTCATTTTCTATTTTAGGTTTATGTAAATCAAACTTTCATCGGCACTAGTTTGAAATATTTGCAAGTCAATCTCTGCTGGTTCTTTTAAAACTTTCCCTTCAAAAGAAAACTCAGCTCCATGGCAAGGGCAAGCAAGAATTGTTCCTGCTGGTCTAATTTCGCATTGCTTATGTGTGCAAAGCATTAAAACTGCAGTGTAGGTGTTGTTTTCATTTTTGCTAAGTAGGATAGGGGCATTTGCTTTTTCTGAGCGTACTACAACCCATTTATCTTCTAAGAAATCTGTCTTTTTTACTTTAAGCATTCCGCTTTCAAATTCACTTGATACATATCGGTAGGGACTACAGCCTGCTAGTGACAATACAGAAATGCCCGCACAAAATGCAGCAGAGCTTTTTATGAATTCTCTTCTCTTCATTTTATAGTGAATTCAAAAAGCGAATTAATTTTATTTTATCCTGTTCGCTAAGCGACATGAAATTATTTTTTGCTTTGGTAGCTTCACCTCCGTGGTAACTTAATGCTTGTTCAACAGTTCTGGCTCTGCCATCGTGCAATAAAAAAAGCATGCCGCCTTGGGAGTTTTGCTGAAGCCCAAATCCCCATAGTGGAGGGGTGCGCCATTCGCTTGAGGCTGCGGAGCCTTCTGTGTATCCTCGGTCTAACCCCGGCCCCATGTCGTGCAATAGTAAATCAGTGTATGGGTGAAATGTTTTGTTGTTGAGTGGTTCTATTTCAGAATTTCCTGTTGTTAATGTCGGAACGTGGCACGATGCACAACCTGCTTGTATGAAAATTGTTTCGCCTGCAAGTACATCGGGGTGATTGGTTTCCCTTCTTGGTGGTGCTTTTAGTGTACGCATGTAAAAAATTGTTTGGCTTAACGTTGATGATGAAATTTCAGGATCTGCAACACCATCACCGTTTATGCCAGAAACAAGGTGATTTATCGGGTCAACCATTTCATTATCTGAAGTTATTCCGATATCATCGTGATAGGCGTTAGTGACTCTATGTATTAAGTCAATGGAGCTGGCTTTTCTTCCAAAACGACCAATGTATTTTCCGTTGACGGAAATGTGTTGGGGTTTGGGTTTAAAATAAGGCGGAGGATTTATCCAATTTACTTTTCCGGATATTCCGTCTGCATTTGCATCAGAAGAGTCGCTTAATGCAAGAAGGGTGGCATCGTACACAGTTTCTAAAAAACCTAGCCCTGTAACATTAGCGGGGAGTAAATCATCGTAAGCCACACCGCCAGGCAATGATTCGGGTGCATATCCTGTAATAGCTCGTTGCTGAAGTTGTGGTCCTCCTTCCGAATGCACAGGATTCCAAGTGCCATTAATGTATTTTCCAAAACGTGTAATATTATTAAAGGGGTGACCTTTGCCATCGCTGAAATGACATCCCTCACAAGAAGTTTGCACAAAGATGGGGCCCAAGCCTTGGTCTTTGCTAAAAACGTGAGCAAAATTTTCATCGCCAAGAGCAAAGAGTAGAAGCTGTTCTTGTGTTAGTCCTTCCAGCGGTTCGGCTAACGTTTCTTCTGATTTGGGTGCACCGGGAAGCATTTTCCGACAGGCGAAAAATTCGATAGTTATTAGAAGAGTTAAAAATATAATAAATAAGCGCTTCATAGTAATATTTATACAAAACTAATATAA
>CAYZTB010000012.1:0-3309 GCA_964481195.1 uncultured Bacteroidia bacterium
GCCAATGATTTAGAATCCGCATATTTCTCGTTATGTAATTTTAGATAATAGTTAGAAACTAGTTTTTATGTAATGAAAATCTTTACCCAGAAGTTCCTTATTGTCTTAATAGTTTTGGCTCTTTCCTGGAGCACTAATTTACGTGCCTCCCACATCGTAGGAGGAGAAATTTCTATTCAATATACTGGCACAGCCAACACGTTTTCAGTTTCAGTCATCTTTTTTAGAGATTGTGGTGGCGCAGCTTTTCCTGGTAACATAACGATGAATATTTATGATCTTGTAACGGATGTGAAGTCTCCTTCCTTCCCCGCAGGATTCGTGTTAAATCCCGGAGCAGTTATCCCCTTAACATTAGGAGATGGTTGCTACACCCCAACACTTTGTATTGAAAAAAGAGTGTACAGCGCTACGATTGTAATACCAAGCAATCCAAACGGATATTACCTGGACTATACTTTGTGTTGCAGAAACGCTGCCATTACAAACATTACTGCGCCTGGAAGTGCAAGTCAAACTTTTTATGCAGAAATTCCTAATCCTGCACTTGGGAATTCATCACCCGCATTTTCCGTTGAACCAGATGGATACATGTGTCAAAATTATGTGAACACGGATCAGTTCTCTGCAACTGATGCAGACGGAGATGTGCTAGTATATTCGCTAACTGACCCGTTGAATACAGGACCTAAACCTTATACTCCAATAACTTGGCAAGCTGGCTATTACACAACGAATCCTATTGGCGATCCGGGCATGATTGTAAATCCTACAACCGGAGTAATCAATACCCTGCCACCTAACCTAGGTGTTTTTGTTCTCTCAATGAAAGTTGAAGAGTTCCGTGCTGGTGTTAAGATTGGCGAGATACGAAGGGACTTCCAGTTTCAGGTTTTGAACTGCACGCTGTTGAATCTGTCCATCAATCCTGGCAACCCAATTTGTTTGGGTCAGGTTGCAACTATTGTTCCATCTGGTGCAGGAGCAGGATTTAGCTATGCATGGTCACCTGGCGGACAAGCTACTTCATCTATTATTGTAACCCCCGTTTCAACTGGCTCTACTACTTATTCTGTTACAGCAACAAACGGCACATGTGTAAAACAGGCTTCTACAACTTTAGTGACAAATCCAAATCCTGTTGCAACACTAACTGTTACTGGCGATGTTTGCGCAGGACAAAACAATACGCTTTCCGCCTATGGTGGAATAACTTATAGCTGGAGTAATGGTTCACCATTATCTGCTATTTCTGTTTCGCCAGGAACATATACTGTTTGGGTAACGAATTCATTCAATTGTTCAAAGTCTGCAGTTGGAACTATTGTTGCTCCAGTAGCATCTTCATATACCTGGACTGGTGCAGGTGCAACAGGTGCAGATAATTGGTTTGACTCTAACAATTGGGGAAATGCAGATGGTTGTATTCCAAGTTGTTTAACAGACGTACTAATTCCTAATGCTCCTGCACAGGCGGTAAGCAACTCTCCTGATATTGGAATCAGTTCTGGTGCGGCTGCTTGTAAAGATATCACTATCGCCTCAGGAAATAAAATAACATTCTCCAGCACCAATGCCGAATTAGATATTTGTGGCGACTTTATAGATAATGGGGTCATCCTGAATAACGGAGGACAAGAGGGAATTATGAAATTCATGGGTTCCGTTCCTCAAAATTTCCTGAGATCCGGTACTGCTTCTGGCAACCCTTTGTATCAGGTTATTATTGCTAACACGGGACTGCCTATTCCGAAAGTTACTGTGTTAGATGAGGTTGGGTATCAGGATTTTCCAATTAGCAATTTCGGTAGTTTAATTTTTCAATCCGGAATTTTGGTTACAGAGGGTGTTAGAAAAGTGAAAGTGATTAGTAATGCATCAGGGGCTATTTCTGGACATGGTGCGAACTCATACGTGGTTGGCAGATTAAACAGAACAGTGTCTGCTGGCGTATCTTATGATTTTCCGGTAGGTAATATGCCGGTATATGGCAACGTCTACCCATATCAACTAATGACAATTAATTTTTCTGCACTAAATGGCATTACAGACATTACATCTTCATTTGAAAATCCTCTTGTTGCAAATGCAACCGGGACTGGATTACCAGTATTTGAAGGCACTACTGGTGGATCATACGGAACACTTTTAGATAATGGTGGATTAAATACAGGAATCGGTTACCCTGGAGGAATCGGTGGACTTTGGACCGTTATCCCAAACAGTTATACTGCAACTCCTGTTTACGATATGACATTAAAAGGAACCAACTATGCTAACTCTGGAGCAAATGAGCACACTATTTTAAAAAGAAATACATTTTGTCCTGGAATATGGGCCTTATCCGGTACTTATGCTTCCAGTTCTGTGGCAGGCAATGTGGTAACTGTTACGCGAACAGGGATGACAGGGTTCTCTCAAGAAGTTATTGCAAGCACACCCGTACCACTGCCAATCGAATTAGTTTTATTTGACGCTGCTTGTCAAGGTGATAACACGATTCTTTCATGGGTAACAGCTTCTGAAACCAACAACGACTATTTTACGTTGGAAAGAAGTTGCAATGAGAACTTTTTCCAATACGAAAAAGTTGCAACTATTTCCGGAGCAGGAAACAGCAGCACTACCAACTATTACAATTATACCGACTCTAATGAAACTCCTGGAGAATGCTATTATCGCTTAACACAAACAGATTACGATGGAACTGCAACGGACTTTCCTCCTCTCGCCATTGACTGCAATGAAAATTCATCTTTCAATTTTGTTGGTGTGCTTCCAAATCCAGCGCAGCATGAAGTAAACGTTTTATTCACTGCGATTAGAACGGACGTAGTCACGATTGAACTTAGTGACGTTGCAGGGAAATTACTTTTAGCTAAAGAAGTTTTACCCAAGCTTGGCTTAAATAAAGAAAAAATATCAATTTCAGAATTTACAGGTGGGGTATATTTTATGAGGATAAATAATGGAAGTAAGTCTTTTGTTAAGAAAGTTATAAAGAGAGATTGATAGAATAATATTTAATGAATAAATTATACAAAACACTTCTTATTTTATTGCTTGGCATTGGCAGTTCTAGTTTAGCTATAGCGCAAGCACCGTATTGCACGCCAGCCTTTACTTCCAATGCTTGTACGTACAGCATGTATTTAAACTCCTTCACAACTACAGGAGGCAGTACAAATATTAATGTTTCACCAACTTGCACTACTACACCATATTTTAATAATTACATCTCCTCTATTGTAACAATTCCTGCCGGCAACTCCTTTAACGTAAGCATGACCGATGCATCAGGAGCTTACC
>CAYZTB010000012.1:3409-75377 GCA_964481195.1 uncultured Bacteroidia bacterium
AACTTGGGTACCGTATCTGGATTGACTTAAACGATGATGGAGACTTTGCCGATGCAGGTGAAGCGAACTGGTCCTATGCCGTGGCATTCTCCGCTGCTGGTGCCATTACGATTCCTGGCGGAACAACACCTGGTCTTAAAAGAATGCGGGTGGTTGTTCAGTACAACACGATTCCTGCTGTAGGTAATGCAGATTGTGGTGCCTCTATGAACTACGGACAGTCTTATGACTTTACTGTAAATGTCTGTGATGCGGTAATCACTGCGCAGCCTGCTAACAATACTGCCTGTGTTACGACTGGTTCTGCTGGTCTAAGTCTTACTGCTACTGCCTATCAATGGAAGTATTGGAACGGTGCTGCTTGGAACAATGTAGTGAACGGAACTCCGACTGGTGCAGTCTATACAAACGCCACTACTAACAGTGTAACAATCGCCAGCATCTCTACTGCTGCTACTTATTCTTATCAGTGTGTAGTAACTGGTGGCGGTGGATGTACCATTACTTCCGCTACTGCTACACTGAACATACTTCCTGGTGTGCCTTCTACCGTGAGTATTACTTCTCCTGCTAATGCAAGTGTGGGCTATTGTCCTTCAGGAGCAAGCGCCCCAACACTTAACTGGACGGCTGCTACTGGTACTCCTGCAGGATACAAACTTTATTTTGGTACCGATGTTTCGGCAACGAACATTGTTAATGGCACGGATCAAGGGGCAGTGCTTACTTACAACCCTGGTGCGCTTACTGCCAACACTACTTATTACTGGAAGATTGTACCAACCAATTCCTGCGGGGATGCTACCGGTGCAGCTACTTGGTCTTTCATTACAGGACCTACTTGTCCTTGTGTGCCTGCTTCTACTTCTTCTGCTTACGGGTACAACAGAGGAATTACCATGGGTAGCATTAACAATATAAATGCGGTTTATACTGCCGGTGGTTATGCCGATTACACCAACCTTTCTACCGATGTAAGTATTGGTAACACCTACACCATCACCATCGACTATTCTACCAACATCTATTCCGACAGCAGGTACATCTGGGTAGACTGGAACCAAGATGGTGATTTTGCAGATGCCAATGAAACCATGTACAGTACTGCCGGACTCGGAGATTATTCTACTACCATCGTACCTCCTGCAGGAGCGGCCTCGGGTTATACCCGTATGCGTGTTGCGCAGTGGTACAGCACCACCGCCTTAACTGTTTCCGGAGCTTCTACAGGATGTGGAACTGCTTCCAACGGTGAGATTGAAGATTACACACTTAATGTTTGTCCTGTTTCTATATCTACACAGCCGGCTAACACTTCTGCTTGTGTCACCAGCGGATCTGCTAATCTTTGGGTAACTGCTTCAGGTGCTACTTCCTATCAGTGGTTATACTGGACCGGTGCTGCTTGGGCTAACGTGGTCAACGGAACTCCTGTTGGAGCAGTATACACTAACGGAGCGGCCGCTACTCCTACTATGACCGTTAGCGGTATCTCTACAGTTGCTACTTATTCGTACATGTGTAATGCCATCAACGGATGTTCTACGCCCTCGAACTCTGCTTCGCTTACTGTTATAAGTGGCATACCTTCTGTGGCCGGCATCTCTTCACCTGCTAACGGGGCTACTGCTCTTTGTCCAAACGGCCCTACGGCTGCTACACTGAACTGGACCGCTGCTACAGGTTCGCCTGCAGGATACAAACTTTATTTTGGAACAGATCCTGCTGCTACCAACATCGTTAACGGAACTAATTTAGGACTGGTACTTACTTACGTTCCTACCCTTACTCGCAACACTACTTACTACTGGAAGATTGTGCCTACCAACAACTGCGGAGATGCGGCTGCACCTGTCATCTGGTCTTTTACCACCGGACCGCTTTGTTTCTGTACGCCTACGTTCACATCCAATGCATGTACCTATAGCATGTACCTGAGTAATTTTAGTACCACTGGTGGATCTTCTAATATCAGCGTTTCTCCTTCTTGTGTTACTACTCCCTATTACACTGACTATACTTCGCAAGCTGTTACCGTCTCTGCCGGCAACTCCTTTAACGTAAGCATGACCGATGCATCAGGAGCTTACCAACTTGGGTACCGTATCTGGATTGACTTAAACGATGATGGAGACTTTGCCGATGCGGGTGAAGATATTTGGACAGGTGCGGTAGCTTTTTCCGCAGCAGGAAGTATAACAATTCCAGGAGGAACTTCATTGGGCACAAAGAGAATGCGCGTAATTGTTCAGTATAATACCATACCTGGTGTTACGACAGCAGATTGTGGTGCTAGTATGAACTACGGGCAGACCTATGACTTTACGGTTTATGTATGTGATGCGGTTGTGACTACGCAACCATCCAATGCATCTGCCTGTATAAATATTGGGTCTGCTAATTTGGGAATTATTGCTAGTGGCGCAAGCACATATCAATGGAAGTATTGGAACGGAGCTGCTTGGAACAATGTGGTGAACGGTACTCCTGCAGGTGCAGTGTACACCAATGCTTCAACTCCAACAATTACCATTGCAAACATTTCTGTAGCTGCAACGTATTCATATTTGTGCACTACCACAGGCACAGGTGGGTGTTTTTCTAATTCAGAAGCAGCATCATTAACAATTACAAATAGCGTTCCTTCGAATCCAACTAACAGCTCAGAAACAAGTGTTGCGTGTAACAGCTTCGTTGCTAACTGGACAGTAAGCGCAACTGCAGTTACATACCGATTAGACGTTTCTACAAGCACCGGATTTGGTGCAGGTACTTTTGTGACTGGCTATCAGGATTTGAACGTTGGAAATGTGTTAACATATCCTGTAACTGGATTAACACCCAATACAAACTATTATTATCGCGTGCGAGCAATTGACGGCTGCTCTCAAACAAGTGGCTTTAATGCTTACCAAACAGCACCAACTTTAGGGCCTCTGGGAAGTCCAACCAACAGTGTTGCGACAAACATAACCTGCAATGCATTTGATGGCAATTGGACTTCCGTAGCTGGAGCTGCCTCCTACCAAATTGATGTTTCTTTAAACACATCCTTCTCACCAAACTTAGCCGGATTCAACGGTCTCAATGTTGGAAACGTTTTAACGTATTCTGTAACCGCCCTAACTCCTGGAACCTGGCATTATTACCGAGTAAGAGCTATCGATGCGTGTGGGCAGCCTAGCGGTGTTGCCGCCTATCGTTCTGTGTTTACATTAGGCCCCCTTGCAGCACCGACAAACAATGTAGCAACCAACATTGCTACTTGCCAGTTCAATGCAAACTGGAGTAGTATAACAAATGCAGTATCCTATGAAATAGATGTTTCAACCAGTACTGGATTTGGTGCAGGAACATTTGTAGGTGGCTATCAAAATTTCAATGTTGGAAATGTCAACACGATTGTAATTCCAGGATTATCAAACAACACAAATTATTATTATCGTACACGTGCTGTTGACGCTTGCGGACAAAAAAGTGGTGTTGCAGCCTACAGACTTGTAACTACCCTAAATACTGCAGCAATCCCTACTGCTAGCGCAGCCACTGCTATTGGCTGTTCATTCTTCACTGCAAATTGGTCTGCCGTATCTGCAGTAGGAAGTTACAGGTTAGATGTTGCAACTAATGCCGGGTTCTCCGCATTTGTACCTGGATATAATGACCTAAATGTCGGTAATGTAATAACGTATAATGTAACTGGCTTAACAATAGGCACTACGTATTTCTACCGAGTACGTGCAGTCAATCCATGTCAAACATCTGGAAATTCTGGAAACATTACTGTAACAACTACTACTCTACCGCAAACTAACTCGCTTAGCACACCTGCTAATGGTGCAGTTAATCAGTGTCCGAATAACACATCAACTAGCTTGAACTGGACCGCCTCAACTGCTGCCACCAGCTACTTACTTTACTTAGGAACAAATCCATCTGCAACAAATATTTTGAATGGTGTAAATGTTGGAAACGTGCTGACCTACAATCCAATACCACTAAGCACCAATACGCTTTACTATTGGAAAGTTGTACCAATCAACGCTTGCGGTAACGGCCCAACTGCAGGTATAAGAACATTTGCAACAGGTAACCTATGTTATTGTGTTCCTCCATTCACCTACGATGCTTGTCCATATGGAATGTACATCAGTAACTTCAACACGAATGGTGGCATCACTAACATTAATAATTCTACAGGGTGTTCTAGTGCAGGCAATAGTCACTACGGAAATTATTCCATGCAATGCGTAACTGCTATTACTGGGACCTCTTTCAATTTCAATATTACTAAAGCAACTTCAACCTACCTGGTTGGCGCACGAATATGGGTAGACTGGAATGGCGATGCAGATTTTGCAGATGCAGGTGAAGATGTTTGGAATTCAGGAACTACCGGTTCTTCGTTCAATGGAGTAATCAATATCCCAGGTGGAACAACAGCTAAATCGACTGGAATGCGCGTACGAGTGATGTACAATGCCGTTCCAGCAACTGGTGATTATTGCTCTACACTAAGCTACGGGGAAACAGAAGATTATTGTGTTACCATTGTGCCGGTGTGTGCTACGCCAACTACTCCGGCTAATTCTCTATCGTTTGCTTCCGTAGGATGCACGCAGATGGATGTTAATTGGTCTAATGGAAATGGAACCCAGAGGATTGTAGTAGTAAAAGAAGCAAATGCAGTGGCAGGCACTCCAACAGATAACACCACCGAAACCGCAGATGCTATTTACGGAAACGGAAGTACTATCGCTGCCAACGAATATGTAGTTTACAATGGTATTGGTAATAATGTTACAGTATCGGGACTAAACAGCGGAACCGTTTATCATTACAAAGTCTTTGAATATAATTGTAATGTAGGGTCAGAAAAATATTTAACCACTTCCCCTCCGTCAAATAATCAATCAACTACAGTTGCCCTATTAGCAGATGCAGGAAAAGATCAGTATCTCTGTATCGGTACAACAGTTGCAACCATGGCAGGAACCGGAACAGGAACTTGGTCACAAATTGGTGGTGCTGCTACAACGATCACAACACCTGCCAGCCCAATTACGACCACTACCGGATTGGCAAGCGGAACCTATGTGTTTAGATGGTCTGGAATTTGCGGCTATGATGATGTCGTGGTGATTGTGGAGTAAGTATCAATCTTCAAATTCATTCTAATAAATTTCCATTCTCTTACAATTAAGTTAATTGTACTTTACTATTTATTTAAGAATTATACGAATAAAGAAGAGCTATAATTGCACTTTCATCTCCACTAAAAAACTCTTAATATTTTTGAGCACTTTGTCATCTCTACAGAATTAATTACTTCCTCTTTATTCTGTTTGCGTTTTTGCTCGACTTCAAATAATAATTTATATCTTTGGAAATGCCTAGTAAAAAGCGGCAAAAGAATCAAAGCAAATTTGAGAACTGGAAAGAGACCGAAGATAACGGGAGAGTTTACTGGTTTGAAATTCCGGGTCGCCATGGCTGGAAGGCCAGGTATGTAAAAGTGGTTGACAAAAACGAGAAGACAATAAAATTCTATCAGGAAATTTACAATCAGAAAAATTAATTAGTTGAAGTTCACGAAAAATACCCTGCAGATAAAGGGCATAAAAAAATATACAAATGATAATAACCAGACAAAAAGTAGCCGAAAAGCTTCTTGCTTATTTAAAACATCGCATCCCATTAAACCAACTGATTTATTGGTGTGAAAATGCAATGATGGATGCTGAATTTGAAGAAAAGCATCGCAAGGAAATCAGAGATGTGGTTGCAAGAATCGGTGTTGCTGATGTAAACAACTTTGGCTTACTTTGGGAAGATTGCGAAAAATTTTTAAAAAAATTAGGTTACTCCATTAAGGTCGACCTGTCAAAAGTTGCCTGATTGAGGAGGTGAACAATTTGCTCCTTTTTCTCCTTAAGAAAACTCTTTACTCGTTTAAGCATTTGTACAATCTCCGCGCCCTAGGTACAGCACTCATCTGATGAAAAAATAAATGGAACGCAGTTGATACTGATTGCTATGATTAACACAGATAAAATAAATTTTTCTGACCATCAGAGCCTACGCTCTTGCCTTCGCGCAGCGCTTTGGGCGCCTACGCTAAAGCTTCTGCGACAGCGTGCAAAGCAAGGTCGAGACTCTGATGAAATATTTTCGCAGAGTCCTCTGCCGATAGACTCTGCTCGAACAAAATCATAAAAAATCAGCGTTATCTGTGTTCTATTTTAATAAATGGGACTTTTGGGGATTACAGCTGCTCTTTCATTTCCATCAAAAAACTCTTAATACTCTTTAGGGATTTTACCATCTCAACAGAATCAACTACTTCTTCTTTGTTTTGCTTCAGCTTGCGCTTAGCGCCTTCCAACTTAAAACCCCGCTCTTTCACTAGGTGATAAATGATGTGTAAATTATCTATGTCCTGTTTTGTAAATAAGCGATTCCCTTTTTTGTTTTTCTTTGGCTTTAGAATGTCAAACTCTTTTTCCCAAAAACGGATAAGCGAAGTGTTTACCTTAAACTTCTTTGCTACTTCTCCTATTGAGAATAATATGCGTTCCGGTTCTTTTTCTATATAGGGCATAGTTGGGCTTTTACGTAGAACAAATTTAAAAACTAATATTATACGAATATACTAATGAATGCTAATGATACCAATATACAAATAAAAAATTCTGTAAAATTTGTATCATTTGCATGGGGGCGCAGGACAAAAATCCGATAAACAGCCTTCGGACAGACCTCGGATTAGGCAAAAAATTGTGGGCTGAGCTTGTCGAAGCCCACATAGGAAATTGAAGTGACCGGAAAAATGTCGTGCGCCCATTTGTATGGGCTGTATATTAGTATTGAGCCTAGTCGAACGATTGTGAAGCACGAGAAGACAGCTCTATCATTTGCTTATACTCGGCCGGAGTAAGATCGTTGTAATAGAAATTTACCGGATTCACAGGGCTTCCGTTTTTATGCACTTCATAATGCACGTGTGGGCCCGCTGATAGTCCTGTATTTCCTACGTAGCCTAACAGCTCCCCTCGTTTTACTTTCTTGCCAACTCGTACTGCTATCTTACTCATATGAGCATATAAGGTTGTATACCCATAACCATGATTAACCACCACATGATTTCCGTAGCCTGATCCATACTCAGATGCACTAACAACTCCATCGCCTGTAGCATATATTTTAGCTCCTACATTGGCAGTAAAGTCCATGCCAGAATGAAACTTAGAATATTTATAAATGGGATGCATCCTCATTCCAAATCCTGATGGTGAATGTTTTAAATCTCTATTTGAAATAGGTTGAATGGCAGGGATACAAGCTAACATTACTTCTTTGTTCTTAGCCATTTTTATTACTTCATCAAACGATTTAGACTGTATATATAGTTGCTTTGAAATTTGATCAAGACGTTTTGTATTTTCAATAATTAAAGTAGAATTCTCGTATCCTTCCAATTCTTTATATCGGTCTACTCCTCCAAAGCCTGCTCTGCGAATTTCCGAAGCAATAGGGTCTGCCTCAAAAACCAGTCTGTAAATGTTATCATCTCTTTTTTCAATATCCGTTAACACAGATTGAACTTCCCCCAACTTTTTATTTAAAATATCATACTGGTAGGACATCCACTCTATTTCTCTTTTTTGCATTTTCTCTTTTGGAGAATCAAAATAGGTAAAGGCAATAAATACGGTTATTCCGGCAAACACCGTTCCTATAGCTAGGTAAGAAAACACCTTTAGTGCAATCTTTTTCCAGCTAAACCCAACTTTCTCGTAAGTAAGTGAGTGAGTGTTAAAACGATATTTAATTTTTGACATCCTTGTTAATTTCAGCAGCAAATGTACAGAAATAATCTATTTTTGTACCACTATATATATTGCGAAATCAACAGAGATATTAACTCGTTTTTTTATCCGTAATTTATTCAAAACGATGAAATCAGTCAAAATTCGCGAAAAGTATCTTGAGTTCTTTCGAGATAAAAATCATGTTATTGTTCCTTCCGCTCCGTTGGTTATTAAAAATGACCCTACCCTGATGTTTACCAATGCAGGGATGAATCAATTTAAAGATTTGTTTTTAGGGAATGGCAAAATTACAAACTCCCGAATTGCTGATTCTCAAAAATGCCTTCGTGTTTCCGGCAAGCATAACGATTTGGAAGAAGTAGGAATTGACACCTACCATCATACCATGTTTGAAATGCTTGGCAACTGGAGTTTTGGAGACCCTGCAAAACCTAGCAGTGGGTATTTTAAAAAGGACGCAATAAAATGGGCCTGGGAATTACTTACCGGAGTATATAATATTTCACCCGATCGATTATATGTAACCGTATTTGAAGGCAGTCAAGACGATAACATTGCATTTGATCAGGAATCTGCTGATAATTGGAAAAATTATATTCAGCCTGCTCGAATCATTAACGGAAATAAAAAAGATAATTTCTGGGAGATGGGCGAAACTGGTCCATGTGGTCCATGCTCCGAAGTACATGTAGACTTACGTGACGAGAAAGATAGAGAGAAAGTGGATGGAAAAACTTTAGTAAACAAGAGCCATCCCGAAGTGGTAGAAATTTGGAATTTGGTGTTCATGGAATATAACCGTAAAGCAAATGGAGTACTTGAAAAGCTTCCAGCAAGACACGTAGATACAGGCATGGGCTTTGAAAGGCTTAGCATGGCGTTGCAAGGAAAAAAATCTACTTACGATACAGATATTTTTCAGCCTATCATACGGAAGATTGAAGAAATGTGCGGGCTTAGATACAAGCCAGAAGATAAAAATGAGCAATCTGAAATTACAAACATTGGCATGCGTGTAATTGCAGATCATATACGTGCCATTGCTTTTACCATTGCTGATGGGCAACTTCCTTCTAACACGGGAGCAGGATATGTTATAAGACGAATATTGAGAAGAGCAGTGCGCTACGGATATCAATCGCTGGGAATAAAAGAACCATTTCTTCATTTATTAGTTCCAGTCCTTGCAAATCAAATGGGAGATTTTTTTCCTGAAATAGAAAAAGAAAAAACATTTGTCCAGAAAGTAATCAAAGAAGAAGAAACAGCATTCTTCAGAACGTTAGAACAAGGGTTAAAAAAAATAGATGCTGTTTGTTCTGAGATTTCTAATTCTAAAAATGCAAAAATTGTTGATGGCAAAACTGCTTTTGAGCTTTACGACACCTATGGCTTTCCGCTGGATCTTACTTCTTTAATTGCTAGGCAATCCGGCTTATCCATTGATGAGGAAGGATTTAACGAGGAGATGAGCAAGCAAAAATCTCGTTCTCGCGATGATGCCAAGGTGGATGTTGCCGACTGGATTGATGTTGGAAACGCACCCAAAGATATTAGCTCCTTTGTTGGATACAACACATTGGATTGTATTTCTAAAATTGTAAAATACAGAAAGGTAAAATCCAAGGGGAAAGAAGTTTATCAAATCATTTTAAACCAAACACCTTTTTATGCCGAAAGTGGTGGACAAGTTGGGGATATAGGTGTATTAGAATCTGAAAATGAAAAAATAAATATCCTAGATACGAAAAAGGAAAACAATCTTATCGTTCATTATTCTGATGCGATACCTAAAAACTTACTGGTAGAATTTAAAGCAATCGTAAATAATACGAAGCGCACGAATACTAAAAACAATCACTCTGCCACCCATTTACTACACGCAGCGCTACGTCAAATACTAGGCAAACACGTTGAACAAAAAGGCTCTTTGGTTAATGAAGATCAATTGCGTTTTGACTTCTCTCATTTTTTAAAAGTTACGGACGAGGAAATTTCTAAAATTGAGATTTTAGTAAATCAAAAAATACGCGAAAATATCTCCTGCCAAACGCAAGTAATGGCTGTGGAAGAAGCCAAAAAAACCGGTGCCATGGCTTTGTTTGGAGAAAAATATGGTGAAACTGTTCGAGTAGTTACCATGGATAAAAATTATTCTATTGAACTTTGCGGAGGCACACACGTGAGCGCAACTGGAGAGATTGGCTATTTCAAAATTACTTCCGAAAGCGCTGTTGCTGCAGGAATTCGAAGAATTGAAGCTACTACCGCTGCAAAAGCAGAAGAGTTTTTGAATTCTCAGTTAGATAAATTGAATCAAGTGAACTCCTTATTTAAAAATCCTAAGGACTTACTAAAGAGCATCCAAGATCTGCAATCACAAAATTCAGAGCTATCAAAACAAATTGAATCTTTGCTTCAGGAGAAGGCAACTTTTTTACAAACAGAACTAATTTCAAAAGTTCAAAATAAGAATGGCATCAACTTCATATCAGAAAAAATTGAGTTGGATTCTTCCGAAGCAATAAAAAAACTTTCGTTTGATATTAAAAATAAAGTCGATAATTTGTTTCTAGTATTAGGAGCTGTAGTAAATGGGAGACCCAGCCTCTCTGTTATGTTATCGGACAACCTGGTAAAAGAAAAAAAGCTTCATGCCGGAAACATTATAAAAGAACTTGCAAAAGAAATTAATGGTGGCGGTGGCGGACAGCCATTTTACGCAACAGCAGGGGGAACAAATTCAGAAGGACTTCAAAAAGCAATATCAGAAGCAAGCAAGTTTCTTTCCCTTTCTTAAAAAATAGTTTGACTACTTCTTTGCTCTTTGTTTCTGAGCATCTTCTAACCTTTTTTGCAACTTTTGCTGAAATGAGGATGCCGCCTTAGCAGGTTTTTTCTTGTGCGCTTCAATTTGAGCATGCAATTTTTTCTCATCTACAAATCTTCTAATCACAAACATTTGCATGAAGCTAATAATGTTTGCTAGTGTGTAGTAATAGCTAAGTCCGGCTGAAAATTTATTTAAGAAAGGCAAAAACATGATAGGCATTAAGTAAATCATGTATTTCATTCCCGGCATTTGCTGTTGGCCAGGGCTTCCCATCATCTGGCTATTTAGATGAGTATAAATTAAAGTAGTTATTGTACAAAGTAACGCCCAAACACTCACATGATCACCATAGATAAAGTCAATGACTGGTAGCTTCCCAAAATTCCAAACAGAATCATACGTTGAAAGATCATGCGCCCACCAAAATCCTTGTTGCCTAAGTTCTATAGAAGCTGGGAAAAATCGGAATAAGGCTAATAGTATTGGCATTTGAAGTAATGCGGGAATACAGCCAGCCAATGGACTAACACCTGCTTTATTATACAGCGCCATGGTAGCCTGTTGCTTTTTCATAGCATCGTCATTACCAAATTTTTTATTTATCTCATCAATCTCCGGCTTTAACACACGCATTTTAGCTGACGATACATACGTTTTGTAGGCAATAGGAAAAAGTAATATTTTAAATATAAGCGTTAAGCAGAGAATAATAATTGCGTAATTAAGATTAAAACCTTCTAAAAAATTAAATATTGGAATCACTAAAAATTTATTTACCCATCCAAATATTCCCCAGCCAAGAGGCACTTGTTTTTCTAAATTTAAATTCTCATAGCTTTTTAATGTTTGGAAATGATTGGGACCAAAATAATAACGCATGCCAAAAGTTTCACTTGACTTATGCTCGTAAGGCATGGTTAGGTTAGTGGAGAATTTCTTTACGTAGCTAGAAGAGTTTTTTACATCGAAAGAAGATACATCCGCTCCTGTTTTTTCAAAATGGTTATCTGCAATAAGTACCGAAGTAAAAAACTGCTGCTTAAATGCTACCCACTTAACTCTTGCCTCAAATAACTTGGTTTCATCCGATGTTTCTGAAAGGTAATCAGGAGCTTCTTCTAAGTATTTAAAATATGCTGTCGAGTTTTGTTGCTGTGTAGTAATATCTTTTTCCTGCGTAGGACTACGCATGCTCCAATTTATACTAAGTTCATTTAAATTAGATGCTATTATATCTTGCAAACCAACTGCATTTATTTTATAAGTAAGCATGTAGGAATCTGCTTCCAACGCATATTCATATTCCAAATATTGGCTGCTCCTACCCTCTTCGTTTCCATTGGCATATAATCGCATTGCCAGCTTTGACTTACCTATACTTGATTGTTCGGAGGATTTAAAATATAAATCGCCTGTATTAATAGTTCTGTTACGCTCGGTATCAAATAAAATTCCAAATGAAGAAGAATCCGCGGTAAATAAATTTAAAGGCAAAGAATCATGTGTGCGGTATTTTTTAAGTCGCACGTTTGTAATTCTTCCTCCTTTGGAAGAAATGGTTGCTTCTATTAAATTATTTTCAATTTTATATTCCTCCTTATTTTCAATTGCAGCAGAAGCAAATACATCGTATTTATTTACAAGCAATGCTGTCTTAGCAGAATCAGAAGAAGTTAAAGAATCGTTTTTTGAACTTAAAGTATGATTTGTGCTGTTAGTAGAATCTGCAAACAATTCCTTAACTAAGTTCTCGCGTGCTGCTTTGTTTTGAACAACCTCTATAGAATCTTTTGCTATTTTTTGCTTTGCTATTTCTTCGGCACTAGGTGCAGAATACCACATCCAGCCAAACATTAACCCACAAATAATAATGATACCGGTGATTGAATTTTTATCCATAAAAGCTACAAAAAACGCGTTTAGTAAAGTCTAATTTTAAAGAACGCAAATATAATATTATATATCTAAAAGATATAAGAAGCCTAATGGGATTCGGTGAGCTCTGTCCGACCCAAAGGGGTCCTTTGGAAAGGGCTCCTTTAGAGTGTTAAAAAACTTCCAACACAGAGGAAAAGAGAACACAGAGTTGCACAGAGAATCAACCCAATATGTATTGACTGTATTTTTTTACAAATACAAATTGAATAAAATGTTGAATATTTTTGGGTAGTCTCTATTCGCCTGCAGGGATACTTTTCTTCAAAGCGCCAATTTCTACTGCAGCGCCAACAAAGCCAACAAATAAAGGGTGAGGCTTTACTACCGTACTTTTATATTCGGGATGAAACTGAACGCCTATAAACCAAGGATGGTTTTTAAGCTCGACAATTTCCACTAAACCACCATCTGGATTAATTCCTGAAGCAATCATTCCGGCATTTTCAAAATCTTTTAAGTACTCATTATTAAATTCATAACGATGGCGATGGCGCTCGGATATAGTTTTCTCTTTATAGACTGCTGCAATTTTGGTATCTTCTTTTAACTGACATGGATAAGCTCCTAAACGCATGGTGCCACCCATTTTGGTAACACCCTTTTGAGTTTCCAATAAATCGATAACCGGATTAGAAGTAGATGGGTTTATTTCTGTAGAATGTGCGTCAGTCAAACCAAGGACATTACGCGCAAACTCAATAACTGCACATTGCATGCCCAAACAAATTCCTAAAAACGGAATCTCATGCTCGCGCACAAACTGAATAGCGGCAATTTTTCCTTCGATGCCACGCTTTCCAAACCCAGGTGCTACAATTACGCCTGAGAGTCCTGCTAATTTCTCGGCAACGTTTTCTGCATTTATCCATTCGGAATGAATCCACTTAACATTTACCTGACAGTTATTTACTGCACCCGCATGAATTAGAGACTCAGAAATTGATTTGTATGAATCTTTTAACTCCACATATTTTCCAACCAAACCAATTTTAATTTCAGATTTAGGATTTTTTAGCTTGTGTAAAAACTCTTTCCAATCATCTAAATAAATATTTTCGGGAATAGGAAGCTCAAGTTTTTTTAGAGCTACAATATCAAGCTTTTCCTTTTCCATCAATAACGGAACTTCATAGATGGTATTAGCATCGATAGATTCTATTACCGCTTCGGGCTTAACGTTACAAAAAAGTGCAATCTTGTTACGGATATCTTTATTTAATTTATGTTCGGTTCTACAAACCAGTATATCTGCCTGAATACCATATTCCAACAACGTTTTAACAGAATGTTGAGTAGGTTTGGTTTTTAATTCGCCCGTGGTAGATAGATAAGGAATAAGCGTTAAGTGAATCACCAAACAATTTTCTTTTCCCATCTCCCATCGCATCTGACGCATGGCTTCTACGTATGGTAACGACTCAATATCTCCAACCGTTCCTCCAATTTCAGTAATAACTATTTGGTAATTTCCAGTAGAACCAAGCACACGTATACGAGTTTTTATTTCATCTGTAATATGTGGAATAACTTGAACAGTCTTACCTAAATAATCTCCGTTACGCTCTTTGTTAATTACACTCTGATAAATTCTACCCGTAGTAATATTATTTGCTTGCGAAGTAGGGATGCCGATGAAACGCTCGTAATGTCCTAAATCCAAATCTGTTTCTGCGCCATCTTCCGTCACATAACATTCTCCGTGTTCATACGGATTCATCGTACCCGGATCAACATTTATATAAGGATCCAACTTTTGAATAGCAACCGTATATCCTCGCGCTTGCAATAGCTTGGCTAAGGAGGCGGAGATAATACCCTTCCCCAATGAGGAAGTAACCCCACCGGTAACAAAAATATATTTAGTTGAATTTGACATCCGAAAGTTGAGAAGTGCTTTTTATCCCTTCGGGGTGTGAAGTTAATAAAATTATGGATTGAAAATTGAAGAAGAAAGCCCTAAAATATGAAATAAGATAAATTCCCTATCTTCGCTCTGATGCTGAAAAGATACACAGCCCTATTATTGATGATAATTGCTTATGTGATTATGCTTGGGCATAGTGTCATTCCACATCACCACCATGAAAGCAATCATGAATTAGCAGAGCATCATCAAACTGAACACCACCATGACGATGAGGCAGACAGCGAAGGCCTCAATCACCTTTTTTCTCACTTTTTACATGCTGCTGACGGATTCACTTTCATAACCGTACACAATTTTAACAACACATTTTCTAAACAACTACTTTCGGTTTTTGCCGTTTTGCCTGCCAATTATTTAATAGCCAAGTTTATCATTCTGCCTTTAATCTATAAACCTCCTGCTGAACTACTCGTTTCTTCTTCACCTCATTTCCTTTCTTCGGGCTTGCGAGCTCCACCTGCCCTTATCGCTTAAAAGCTCTCTATTCGGAAAGCGAACATTTTTTGCATTGCATAAATGTGAACGATGATTTTCTATTTATTTTATAATATTAAAAACACGGCAATGAAAAAGATATTTCTTTCAATAACAATTTTTGCATTCATGGTTGCAGGATGTTCCAACAATCAAACAAAAATACACGACCATAATGACGGAACACACCAACACAATGATGAAGGCGTTCATGAACACAGCGACACCTCCAGCCATCACGGGCAGGAAGAATTCAACGCTGATGAAGACACACTAGAATCACACGACCATAATCACAATGGCAGTCATAAGCATTAAATCAGGGGATTTATAAAATCAAAAACAATGAACAAATTTATTTCATCATTAACGATACTAACTTTTCTTTTTGGAGGATGTGTCGGCAAACAAGA
This sequence comes from uncultured Bacteroidia bacterium, assembly GCA_964481195.1. GTDB lineage: Bacteria > Bacteroidota > Bacteroidia > Palsa-948 > Palsa-948 > Palsa-948. The sequence goes on from CAYZTB010000012.1 coordinate 18,827, forward strand.
GCAGGAAAAACACGAACACGGCTTAGAACCGCTCTCTTACACACTTTATTCCGACAAATCAGAAGTGTTTGTAGAGTTTAAACCATTGATTGTGGGCAGCGCCTCAAAATTTGCTGCTCACTTTACAATCCTTGGTGAATATTTTCTGCCGTTAACAGAAGGTTCTGTTACTATAAGTTTAATTGTTAACGGAAAAGGAATAAAACAAATCATAGATACTCCAAGTGTTCCCGGTATTTATCATTTATCAATAAATCCGACAACAGCAGGTATAGGAAAGTTAGTGTTCAACATTAAAACAAAAAACTATATTGATGAAATAACCATTGATAACATAAAAGTGTATGCCGATGAAAAAACTGCATTAGCGGAACAACACGAAGAAAGTGGAAGCCGCGACATTACTTATTTGAAAGAACAAGCGTGGAAAGTGGAGTTTGCAAACGTACCTGTAAAAAAGCAAGCGTTTAGCAACATTATTAAAACAAGCGGACAAATCCTTTCAGCACCGGGTGACGAAATCATTGTAACTGCGAAAGCTAACGGAATCGTTTTGTTTACAGGAAACAAAACCATTATAGGATCAGAAGTAAATTCGGAGACAGCGCTGTTCACCATAACGGGAGGAGATTTGGCGGAAGGGAATATTGATGCAAACTACAAAGAAGCAAAAGCGAATTACGAAAAAGAAAAAGCAGATTACGACCGTGCAAAAGAGTTGGTAAAAGACAAAATAGTTTCAGAAAAATATTTTCAGGACACTAAACTGAAATTTGAAAATGCACAAACTCTTTTCGGCATCATTGCAAAAAATTATTCTGCTAACGGCCAAATTGTTACATCTGCGATAAACGGCTTTGTAAAAAATGTTTTTGTTACCGAAGGGCAATTTGTTGAAGCCGGAACACCCTTGGCAACCATTTCAAAAAACAAGAAACTGATTTTGCAGGTAAATGTTTCACAAAAGCACTTCAACAATCTTGCTACAATCACTTCTGCCAATTTTAAAACCACCGACAACGAAAAAATTTACAGCACGCAAGAATTGAACGGAAAGGTAATTTCCTACGGAAAAAGCGCCTCTGCTAATTCGCCTTTCATTCCAGTAACTTTTGAAATTGACAACACGGGAGATATTATTTCTGGTTCGGTGGCAGAAGTGTACCTAAAATCATTTCCAATTCCTGATGCAATGGTAATTCCTGTTTCATCCTTGATTGAAGAACAGGGTAATTTCTTTGTTTATGTACAAACCGAAGGTGAAAGTTTTCAGAAGCGGGAAGTAAAGCTTGGCGCAAGTGATGGGTTAAAGGTGCAAGTTCTTTCAGGGGTTGCCGAAGGTGAAAGAATTGTAACCAAAGGAGCGTATCAAATTAAACTATCAACCGCATCAGGCACATTACCTGCGCACGGACATGAACATTAGAAATTTTGAATGCTGCATTTAAAATTTTTAATTAAAACAACAGAGCAATGAAAAAGGAAAATATTATTCTTGATAAATCTTTCGAATTCGCGCTCCAAATAATAGAACTCTACAAACAACTTGTTTCGGAAAAAGAATTTATTTTGTCAAAACAATTATTGAGAAGCGGAACGAGTATCGGTGCAAATGCTGAAGAGGCAACAGCAGCCATTTCAAAGAAGGATTTTACCGCAAAAATGTCAATCGCTTCAAAAGAAGCTAGAGAAACAAGGTATTGGTTGCGATTGCTCCAAAAAAGTCAACTTGTAAAAATTGATACTTCAAAGCATCTGAATGATGCTGAACAACTAATTAACATTTTAACTGCCATCGTGAAAACTTCTCAAGGCAATTAATTTAACATTCAAAATTTAAAATTTCTTTCATGTTAAACAAAATAATAAAATTCTCACTAAACAACCGATTGCTCATTGTAGTCGCATCGATTTTTCTCATATTGTTTGGTTCATTTGTAGCCACACGAATGGAAGTAGATGTATTTCCTGACCTCACCGCACCCACTGTAGTGGTGCTTACAGAAGCACACGGCATGGCTCCCGAAGAAGTAGAAAAGTTAGTAACCTTTCCAATAGAAACTTCTGTAAATGGAGCAACAAATGTTCGGAGAGTTCGCAGTTCATCATCCGCAGGAATTTCAATTGTGTGGATTGAATTTGAATGGAACACCGACATTTTTAAAGCACGGCAAATTGTAAATGAAAAAATAATTGCCGTTGCCGAAAAACTACCGCAAGGAGTTGGAAATCCTACCATGACTCCGCAGTCAAGCATTATGGGTGAGGTCATGTTCATCTCTTTAACTTCTGATACAACTTCCTTAATGGACCTACGCACCATTGCTGATTGGACAATCCGACCAAGATTACTTGCCATAGGTGGTGTTGCTCAGGTAATTGTAATGGGTGGCGAATATAAACAGTATCAGATTTTGGCTTCACCACAAAAAATGAGTTATTACAATATCTCTCTTAAAGAATTACTAAAAGCAGCAGCAGAAGCAAACGGGAATTCTTCAGGTGGTTTCATGAATGAATACGGAAACGAATACATTGTAAAAGGCATAGGCAGAACAAACGACATAAATGAGCTAGGAAAATCAGTAATCAAATCTTCCAATGGGAAAGTGATAAAGATTGAAGATGTAGCTGAAATAAAAATAAGTTCGGCACAAAAAATTGGCGATGCGTCTTCCAACACAAAACCAGCAATTGTTTTATCCGTTGCAAAACAGCCTGCAACAAATACGCTTGACCTCACAAAAGAAATTGATAACGCTGTTGCAGACATGCAGAGCAATTTACCCAAAGACATTCACGTCAACACAAACATTTTTCGCCAAGCAGATTTTATAAACGCATCTATCAGTAATATTCAAAAAACTTTATTGGAAGGTAGCGCCTTTGTTGTCATAATTTTGTTTTTATTTTTAATGAACTGGCGGGCAACAGTTATTTCATTACTTGCAATACCAATTTCATTAATTGCCGCTATTCTCACTTTGAATTGGCTTGGATACACTATCAACACCATGAGCCTTGGCGGAATGGCAATTGCCATCGGTGCATTGGTTGACGATGCAATTATAGATGTTGAAAATGTTTTCAAACGACTAAAGCAGAATGCAGCTAAACCCATTGCCGAACGCACTGATAAACTCAAAGTAATTTTTGACGCATCAGTAGAAATACGAACTTCCATTATCAATGCAACATTCATCATCATTGTTGCATTCGTTCCGCTTTTCTTTTTGTCCGGCATGGAAGGTAAATTATTAGCACCGCTCGGAATTGCCTTTATTGTTTCGCTTTTCGCCTCACTCATTGTAAGCATCACGCTCACCCCAGTGCTAGGAAGTTATCTTTTAGCCAATGATAAAATGCTACAAAGGCAGCATAAAGAAAGCTGGTTAGTGGAACGACTTCAAAAAGCTTATACCAATGCACTCATAAAATTAATGCAATGGAAGAAAACGATTATTGCAACTTCTGCTGTATTATTGATTGTAGCTCTTTTTACTATGAGTCAATTGGGGCGAAGCTTTCTTCCTGAATTTAACGAAGGCTCATTAGTGGTTAGCGCGGTAAGTTTACCTGGAATTTCGTTGGAAGAAAGTAACAAAATCGGTTCTGCTGTAGAAAACGCGTTGTTGTCTGTTCCCGAAATTGAAGTCACTACACGAAGAACGGGAAGAGCAGAATTGGATGAACATGCTCAGGGCGTTAATTCGTCTGAAATAGACGCCCCTTTTATATTGAAAGACCGGAGCCGTGAAGAATTTACGGAGGATGTTCGCGAAAAATTAAAAAGCGTTTCGGGAGTAAACATTACCATTGGGCAACCAATCGGACATAGGATCGACCACATGCTTTCTGGAACAAGAGCAAACATCGCAATAAAAATATTTGGAAATGATTTAAATACACTTTTTACACTTTCCAACCAAATTAAAAATGAAATACAAAATATTGACGGGTTGGTAGATTTAAGTGTGGAGCAACTTATCGAAATTCCGCAAGTGCAGATAAAAGCAAAACGCGACCTGCTAAATCATTACGGAATTACTATGGGGGAATTTAACGAGTTTGTTGATATTGCCTTTGCCGGTGAAAAAGTAGGGCAGATTTACGAAAACAATAAAACCTTTGATTTAATACTTCGGTTTAATGATGCAAACAGGGGCTCCATTGAAAACATCCGCAACACATTAATAGATTTAGGAGTTAGCGAAAATGATGAAATGGCGGATACAGAAAATAGAAGCGCATTATATAAAAATCAATCCCATCATCGCAGAATTCCGCTTCATTACATTGCCGATATCATAAGCACAACAGGACCAAACACCATTAATCGCGAAAATGTGCAACGCAAAACGGTTGTGTCTGCCAATGTTGCAGGGCGCGACCAAAGAAGTGTAGTACAGGACATTAAAAAAATCATCAACAAAAAAGTAAAGCTTTCCGAAGGCTACCATGTAGAATACGGAGGACAATTTGAGGCAGAAGCCGAAGCTTCACAAACATTGATGTTAACCTCTCTAATTTCCCTTCTCATAATTTTTCTTTTGCTTTTTCAGGAATTTAAGAATGTAAAAATCGCAAGTATAATTTTACTGAACCTGCCGCTTGCATTAATTGGTGGGGTATTCAGTATTTATATCACAAGCGGCATCATGAGCATTCCGTCCATCATTGGTTTCATCACCTTATTTGGAGTTGCCACCCGAAACGGAATATTACTAGTATCGCATTACCAAACTTTAAAAGAAGAAGGCATGAACTTGTACGACACCATTATCATAGGATCAAAAGACAGGTTAAGCCCCATACTCATGACGGCACTCACCGCAGGTCTTGCACTAATTCCGCTTGCCATCGCAGGAGATTTACCCGGCAATGAAATTCAAAGCCCAATGGCAAAAGTTATTTTGGGAGGATTGCTCACATCTACCTTGCTTAATATTTTCATTGTGCCGATAGTATATTATTTGTCAAACCTGCCTGCCGAACAAGCGGGCGCTAAAACAGAAAAGAAATGAAAAAATATTTCATCCTCATAAAATTGCTTGTTGTTGCGTTTTCTCTAACTGTAAAAGGCCAATACAACATTGATACAGCTCTTACAAACATTGCAAAAAACAACAAAATCATATTTGCAAACACGCAATTTAAGGAGACACAAAAACTGCAATACAAAACAGGCTTAGCACCTTACAACCCTACTGTCAATTATGATTATATGATAGGCTCACCCAATACGGCAGGAAATCAAAATGATTTCACCGTAACACAGTCATTTGATTTTCCAACTGCATACATAAAAAAGAAACAATTATCTGAACAGCAAATTGTACAGACAGAATTTCAACTTATAGTAACACGACAGGATATTTTACTTGAAGCAAAGAAAGTTTGTATTGAAATAGTATATCGCAATAAACTTCAATCGCAACTTACACAGAGAAAACAGAACGCTGAAAAATTATTTAAAGGCTTTCAAACTAAATTAGAAAATGGAGAAGGAAATATTTTGGATGCGAATAAAGCAAACCTGCAACTCATTGAAATCAAAAAATATTTTCAAGAAAATTTATCTTTCATCAACCAACTTAATCAGAAACTTACTGAACTCAATGGAGGTAATATAATTTTATTTGCAGATACAATTTATCCTCTATTGCCAAGCATTCCCGTATTTGAACAATTAGAAAAAGATTACGAAGAAAATGATCCTCTTCGGAAATATTTAGAACAAGAAAAACTCATCGTGCAAAAACAAGTAGAAGTAAGCAAAGCAATGTCGCTACCGAAAATGGAAGCGGGATATCATTATCAGGGTATTCTAGGGCAAACATTTCGAGGCCTTCACGCAGGAATCACCATTCCTCTATGGGAAAATAAAAATATGGTAAAGTTGCAGAAAGCAAAATATCTTTACACTGATTTAGAATTACAGAGTCACATTAACGAACATTTTTTTGAAATAAAGAAACTCTACGAAAAATACACAAACCTTAAAATAATCTTAGAGCAATACCAAGCTGTTTTTTCTACACTCAACAATACAGCTTTGTTAAATAAATCTTTGTTATTGGGGCAAATTTCTTCAATTGAATATTTTATAGAGTTGAGCTACTATCACAATTCTTATGATAATTATTTGGAAACAGAAAAAGAATATTATGAAGTTATTGCAGGGTTGTATAAATATGAGTTGTAATCGCCACACCGATTGACAATATTTTGCCTCTAAACCCAACGCTAATAGTTTTGTACTTTTAAGTCCGCAACATCAGCGTGCTCTGAACCGTTAGACATGAAATAACTATAAACAATAACTTTACAACATGAATCTTGCTTACGGCATTCGATTTTTTTCAGGACCTGTTGCAGCGCTGCTCATCTTATTATTTGTTGATATAGATGTTGCTAATCCCTTAACAACTAGGATGGCTGCCGTAACTGTTTGGGTGGCTATTTGGTGGATGACAGAAATTGTGCACTTAGCGGTCACCTCACTCTTGCCATTTTTACTAATCCCTTTATTAGGGATAGCAGATACCACAACCATTGCAAATGAATACATGGACCCTATTATGTTTTTATTTATTGGTGGCTTTATTTTGGCCATTGCTATTGAACGCTGGGATTTACACAAACGAATTGCCTTACGAATATTAATGCGCGTAGGGAAAAACCCCGCAACCATTTTAGCAGGCGTAATGGGTGTTTCCTATTTTTTTTCAATGTGGATATCCAATACAGCCACGGTACTGATGTTGCTTGCTGCCATTACTGCCGTGGTTCATAAAATTGAAGAGACACTTAGCAAGAGCAATACCAACGAAGCCGAAAACGAAACAAAAACTTCAAAAAATAAAGTCGCTACAGGTTTATTTATAGGACTTGCCTATTCTGCTACCATTGGTGGAATGACTACGCTGGTGGGCACACCTCCCAACATGGTATTCTTTAGGTTTTATGAAAAGTTTTTTCCCAACAACCACGACATTGATTTTGCCAGCTGGTTTTCTATTGGGTTTCCAATATCATTACTATTTCTGACTGCTGCTTATTTTGTCTTGCGCTTATTATTCATTCCTAAAAAAGACAACATACCTCTTGAACCAGCATATTTCAAAGAAGAATTTAAGAAACTTGGAAAGCTGCGCTATGAAGAAAAAGTTGTTTCCTTAATTTTTTCTGCAACAGCGTTATTGTGGTTTACCCGCGCAGGAATAGATTTTGGAAGCTTTAAAATTCCCGGATGGAAAAATATTTTTCCTAATCCCGACAATATTCAAGATGGAACAGTAGCTATAGCTATGGCTCTGCTTTTATTTTTTATTCCTTCAAAATCAGAAAAAGGCAAAATGCTTATGAGCTGGGACGAGGCTAAGCAACTCCCATTTCATATTCTACTTTTATTTGGAAGTGGGTTTGCGCTCGCAAAAGGGTTTGAACTATCTGGATTAAGCCATTGGCTAGCTATAAAATTAGAGTTTATGAAAGGCGTTCCACCTATTTTACTCATCCTTGCCCTTTGTACATTGGTTACAGTAATTAGTGAGTTCGCTTCCAACGTAGCAAGTATACAGTTGATGCTACCTATTATATTACCACTAGTGGAAGTACTGGATGTTCATCCACTTACTTTGATGCTTCCTGCAACACTGGCTGCCTCATTAGGATTTATGTTACCTATTGCTACAGCTCCCAACACCATTGTGTTTGGCAGCAACCGCATTAAAGTATCAGACATGATGGTTGCAGGATTTATTCTGAACCTGATTGGAATATTGATGATAACCGCAGGAGTGATGTTGCTTAAATAGTCAATTACTACCCTTCACTCACTACTTCGGTAACTTCTGGAACAAACTTTTTTAGAATTGCCTGAATGCCAGCTTTTAAAGTAACTGTTGAAGATGGACATCCGCTGCAAGCACCTCGCATTAAAAGTGATACTACTCCATCTTTAAAAGATTTGAAAACGATCATTCCTCCATCTTGTTCAACGGCAGGGCGAATATATTGCTCAAGTGTTGCAATAATTTTTTGCTCAACCTCTGTTTGTGGTATAGAGTGGTCAACTTGATTGGCGGTAATAGCTTCTACAGAAGGTGGCACAGAAAACTCTCCTTCTACATGCGGCAAAGAAGTATTTTTATTGACTATAGTTTTTCCTGAAGAGAGGTATTCTCTCAAAAACTCTCTTAGCTCCAAGGTAATATCGTCCCAATCTAGTTTATCGTCCTTCAATATTGTAATATAATTACCTGCTATAAAAACACTTTTTACAAAGGGAAAATTAAATAATTCAGTAGCTAAAGGCGAAGACTTAGCTTCGGCCTGACTCATAAACTCCAACGGAGCAGAATTTTCCAGCAGCACTTTATTAGCAACAAACTTCATGGCTGCAGGATTAGGAGTACTTTCTGCGTAAGTGATAATTGGTTGTTTAGCTATTTGTTCCATAATGCAAAGATACAAAAGGAAAAGGGTAAAAAACATTAAATAATCATATTAAAAAAAAATTACTCATACTTGTTATTAGCTAATACGATTTACCTTTACAGCGTGAAAAGAAAGGTTGACTTCCTTATTATTGGATCTGGCATAGCCGGATTAAGCTATGCGCTTAAAGTGGCAGGGCAAGGAAAAGTATTGATACTTACTAAAGCAAACGAAGACGAATCCAACACCAAGTATGCACAAGGCGGAATTGCATCCGTAATGTATGAACCTGATTCATACGAAAAACATATTCAGGATACCCTAATTTGCGGAGATGGTTTATGCAATGAAGAGGTAGTACGGATGGTTATAAGCGAATCCACCGAGCGCATTAAGGAGCTAATCAATTGGGGAGCTCGCTTTGATAAAAATAAAAAAGGAGAATATGATCTTGGAAAAGAAGGCGGTCATTCAGAAAATAGAATTCTGCACCACAAAGACAATACTGGATTTGAAATTGAACGAGCGCTTTTAGAGCAAGTACATAACCACCCAAACATAGAAGTGCTTGATCATTATTTCGCATTGGAGCTTTTAACACAACATCATCTAGGGAAAAAAGTAACCAGCAAATCAGCAGACATTGAATGCTACGGTGTGTTTGCGCTAAACATAAACACCAAACGCATAGAACAGATTCTCGCAAAAATTACGCTAATGGCAACTGGTGGAGCAGGTCATGTTTATGCAACCACCACCAATCCTACCATAGCAACCGGAGATGGCGTTGCCATGGTATATCGCGCAAAAGGACAATTAGAGAACATGGAATTTTTTCAGTTCCACCCTACTTCGCTTTATAATCCTGACGAGCGCCCCTCTTTTTTAATTACCGAAGCCATGCGTGGGTTTGGCGGAGTTCTAAAAACTATTGACGGTGAAGAGTTTATGCAGAAATATGACAAGCGCGGCTCCTTAGCTCCAAGAGATATTGTTGCCCGCGCCATAGATAATGAATTGAAAATAAGAGGTGATGATTTTGTTCACTTAGACTGCACACACCTGAATACCGAAGAATTAGTTAAACATTTTCCAAACATTCATAAAAAGTGTTTGTCGTTAGGCATTGACATTACTAAAAACCGCATCCCTGTTTTGCCAGCATCACATTATATGTGTGGAGGAATTAAAGTGGATGTGAACGGAAAAAGCAGCATAAACAATTTATATGCTGCAGGAGAATGCTCTTACACCGGACTACATGGCGCCAACAGACTTGCTTCAAACTCTTTACTCGAAGCAGTAGTGTTTTCGCATCGCTCTGCGTTGGATGCCATTTCGAGAATAAAAGAAGTCAACTTTTGCGACAGTATTCCAGAATGGAACGCTGAAGGAACTGTATCGCCCGAAGAAATGGTTTTGATTACACAAAGTTTGCGCGAAGCACAAGGCATCATGACAAACTATGTTGGCATAGTGCGTTCAGACCTGCGGTTAAAAAGAGCCTTTGACCGACTTTTAATCCTACACCGAGAAACAGAAAGCCTTTATGAACGCACAACCATTTCTCCAGAGCTATGTCAGCTTAGGAATATTATTAAAGTAAGCTACATCATTATAAAGTATGCTATGATGCGAAAAGAAAGTGTAGGGCTACATTTTATGGCAGACCATCCAAAGAAGCAAGAAATTGCTCATAGTTAAGTGCTTTTCAACAAATATCATCTGCTTTTACAAGAGCTTTTCCTATCTTTGTAGCGTGAAACGAATAAGTACTATATTTTTTGCTTGCTTATTAGCCTCCTTGATTATACTTGGCAGCGGTGGATTAACTGTAGGCAAAATGATTTGCGGTGGAAACGAATGTGCTACTGCCTATACCTTAGGTGCCGCAAAAGATTGTTGCGAGAATGAGAATACCGATACAGAGAATGTTCAAAAAGATTGCTGCTGCGTAATCACCGACTTATCATATTCCTTGGACGACTTCAATTCCTCTGAAAAAGTAAATCTATCTTTCTTTGGAATTGACCTATTCACTACAACTCCAATAACTTCCTTTCAATTTCCTACCACTGTTATAAACTCAACTTTTCGTTCTCCTTCTCCTCCAGGCTTGCAAGATTATTTGCATCTGATTGGAGCTCTTCTTCTCTAATATTTTTCATTTTCTTTTGCCTGAAAGAATTATTTCTTTTTGGAAATTCCATGTTCCATTTAACAAAAATGAAAATGAAAAAAAATAATTATTTAGCTATATTATTAATTCCGCTGTTTTGTTGCTGCACTATACTTTCCGCATCTGCACAAGAACTTTCGGGAAGAATAGTAGAAAAAGATGCTTCCGGAAAGGAAACTTCACTACCCATGGCAGGTGTAAAATGGCTGGGCAGTTCCATCAGCACTTCGGCCGATGAAAACGGGAAATTTCAAATACCCTTTCCCGAAGTTATGCCTGCTAAGTTATTGGTAGCTATGATTGGCTACACAAGCGACACTATACTATTTAACGACAAATCTAAAACAAATATAAAAATTGTTTTAAAAAACAGCACCACTACGCTTAACACCGTGAACATTACTGAAAAAACTCTAAGTTCTCGTAATTTAATTACAGCCAAAATGAATACAGAGTTAATCTCTCAAAAAGAATTAACCCTAGCGGCTTGTTGTAATATTTCGGAAAGCTTTGAGCGCAATGCATCGGTAGATGTAAACTTTACTGATGCTGTTTCGGGTGCAAAGCAAATTCAAATGCTTGGGCTCGATGGTATCTATACGCAAATACTTTACGAGAATCTTCCTTTTATTCGAGGACTCTCTTCTTCCTACGGATTAACATACATACCGGGCACTTGGGTAGAAAATATTTTAGTCACCAAAGGAACAGGCTCTGTTGTTAATGGTTTTGAGTCAATAACTGGACAAATTCAAATTGAGCTTTTAGAGCCTGAAGAAGCTGAGCAATTATATATTAATGGCTTTGTAAATAACAATCAGCGTTATGAATTAAATGCTCATTTAGCAAAACGCTTCAAAACAAACTTAAGTTCGCTATTGTTTGTTCACGCCAGCAAAAACGGGTTAGAAAACTATGGCAACATGGATAGAAACAACGATGGATTTCTAGACATGCCCCTAACTTCTCAATATAATTTGCTGAATCGTTGGAATTTTAGAGTTAAAAACAGACATGAGGGACAATTTGGAGTTCGTGCTTTGATGGAAGATAAAATTGGCGGTCATGATCATAATGCACTAAGCGACACTAGCACAGTAAAACATTATGGAATTTTTATAAACACAAAACAAGTTGAAACATTTACCAAAAACGGATGGATATATCCCGATACACCTTGGAGAAGTTTTGCCATCATGACTACGGAACGATACCAAGAGCAAAAATCATTTTTCGGTATAAAAAAATACCAAGGCACTCAAAAGAGCTTGTACGTAAACACCATTTATCAAAGCATTATCAACAACACCTTTCATAAAATTAAATTTGGAGGTAGTTTTATGTTGGATGATTTTTCAGAATCCTTTAATGAAGGACTTTCTGCCGGCAGCGATTCACTTTTTACATTACAAGAAATTGTTCCCGGTGTTTATTCAGAGTATACTTTTAACAACGATACGAACATTTCAATAGTGGCTGGAGTTCGAGCAGATTATTTTGAAAACTATGGGTTGATGGTAAATCCAAGATTACATCTGAAGTATAATCCTTCTAAAGATGCTGCTATTCGACTTTCAGGTGGTAGGGGCATGCGTACACCACACATCTTTGCAGAAAACAGTCAGGTTTTTGCTAGCTCCAGACAAATTGTAATTCACGAAGAATTAAAACAAGAAGTTGCATGGAATTACGGAATGACATTTACTTATTGCTTTAAACCTTTTGGAAAAGAGGCGACATTTAATCTTGATGCTTATAGAACTGATTTCGAAAATCAAGTGGTAGTGGATTTAGAAGATGTAAATAAAGTTCAGTTCTATAACCTGAGAGGGTTGTCATATTCTAACAGCATTCAAACAGATATTACGTTTTCTCCTTCTAAAAAATGGGATTTTAAACTAGCATATAAATACTACGATGTAAAGTCAACCTATTTTTCAATGTATATTCCAGGCACAAGGGTGTTGCTTGACAAGCCCTTGGTTCCAAAAGACCGAGCTCTCTTAAATATTGACTACACATCGAATAAGGAAAAATGGATAATTAGCAACACTATTAAATGGTTTGGAAAAAGCAGGTTACCGAATACTTCATTAAATACACCCGAGTTTCAACTGCCAGAACATTCTACACCCTATTTCACCTACATGGCACAGGTATCAAAAAAGTTTAAGTGGTTTGAATTGTACATAGGAGGCGAAAATATTTTTAATTACATCATTCCGAATGCCATTGTTGATCCGGGCGATCCCTTTGGTCCAAATTTTGATGCTACTATGATATGGGGTCCTGTAAATGGAAGAGTAATTTATGGAGGCTTTAGATATAAAATAATATAAACACTAAAAAACAAAAATCAATATGAAAACAATTTCAAAAACTATTGCCGTATTATGCTTCGCTTTTTTCAGCAGCTCAGCTTGGGCAACTAGCGACACCACCGTAGTTATTAAAACATCTGCCGAATGTGGAAGCTGCAAAAAAAGAATTGAGAACGCACTAAATTTCGAAAAAGGTGTTAATGCTGCTGTGCTTGACGTGGCTTCAAAAAATGCTACTGTTACTTTCGACACGAAAAAAACTACCGTTGAAAAATTAAGAGAAGCAATTTCTAATGTAGGATACGATGCAGACAATGTTCCTGCAAACGAAAAAAAATACAATAAGCTTCCTGCTTGTTGCAAAAAAGGCGGAATGCCTAAATAGTAATTCTCTACAATAAGGTTATTTGTACCTTCGAAGAAATTCGAAATAATAAAACTATGGCATTACTAAAACCTGTTAAAGGCATCTCTCCAAAATTTGGTAAAGGCTGTTATCTGGCAGAAAATGCCACTGTGGTTGGCGATGTAATCATGGGCGATGAATGCTCCGTATGGTTTAATGCTGTGATAAGAGGTGATGTGAATCACATACGAATTGGCAATAAAGTAAATGTACAGGATGGCGCAATCATACATTGCACCTACCAAAAATCACCAACAAACATTGGAAACAATGTATCTATAGGACATAATGCCTTAGTACATGGATGCACAGTTGAAGACAATGTGCTAATAGGCATGGGGGCCATTGTGATGGATAATTGTGTGATTGGAAGCAACTCCATTATTGCTGCAGGAGCTGTGGTGCTAGAGAATACTAAAGTAGAACCAGGCTCAGTTTATGCAGGAGTGCCGGCAAAGAAAATAAAAGATATTAACCCCGAACTTCAAAAAGGAGAGATAGAGCGCATAGCAAACAACTACTTAATGTACAGTAGCTGGTTTAAAGAATAATAATTGAATTAGCTGTAACTTTCCTACTTTTGAGAACGTCTTATGCTTGAAAGGGGATAAAAACTATTAAAAATCATCAAAAATCGATACTATGAAAACTAAACGATTAATTCTAAATGCAGCAATGTTCTTGATGGCAGCATCTGTAACATTTACAAGCTGCAGAAAAGATAGAGATAATGACAACGACACATCAGGTGCCGAAGACAATGCACTTGCTGATAAATCTTTTGAGGACGTAGGTCAAATTTCAAGCGAGGCAGCCAACGGAAGTGTAGGTACTTATAAAGTAGGTGGCGATCACGATGGAATTCTTTCTGTTTGTGCTACCGTAACTCACGATACTGCATTAAACACAATCCTTATTGACTTTGGCACAACCAATTGCCTTTGTAATGATGGACGATACCGCAGAGGAAAAATATATGTTTCATACAGCAATACCAGCAAGCCTGAGCCTTATTTTTACTGGGATTCGCTAACACAAATTACAATTACCACTAGCCCTACGGATAATTATTTTGTAAACGATAATCAGGTTATCGGCACAAAAACTATCGTGAATAATGGTCACAATACTGCAGGACATATGAATTGGACTGTAGTGGTAAACGGACAAATTATTAAAGCAAATAACCAAGGCACCATCAGCTGGACAACCAACCGTAATCACGAATGGTTAGCAGGAGAGAACACACCGTTTATCTGGGCAGATGATGAGCACGGAGTTACCGGAACTTCCAGCGGAACATCCGCAAAAGGAACAGCCTTTAACGTGACTATCACCAGTCAGTTAGTGCGTAAAATTGCTTGTCCAAAACATTTTGTAAGCGGAACATTTGATTTCACTCCTGGAACAAAGCCAGTACGCCACGTAGATTTTTCACCTCCAAGCAACGGTGCTTGCGATAATATTGCAACGGTTACCATCAATGGAAAAACGTACACGGTAACAATGAAGTAAAGCCTCACTCTAGCCCTCTCCCTCCGCAAAGGAGCCCCTTCGGGAAATGGAGAGGGAGAAAAAACCCCTCTGATGTTTCGCATCAGGGGGATTTTTATTTTATGCAGGACTATAAATCTTATTTTTGTGAGAATATTTAATTTTCAAGATTTACACCTTTTATGGCGGATATCATTAACCTATTACCAGACGCTGTTGCCAACCAAATTGCAGCCGGTGAGGTTATTCAGCGCCCTGCATCGGCAGTGAAAGAACTTTTGGAAAATGCCATCGATGCAGATGCTACGGATATTAAATTAATCCTGAAAGATTCCGGCAGAACGCTCATTCAAATTATTGACAACGGCAAAGGGATGAGTGAGACCGATGCACGCATGTGCTTTGAGCGGCATGCAACTTCCAAAATAAAAAAAGCCGATGATCTATTTAAGATTACCACCATGGGATTTCGGGGAGAAGCCATGGCATCGATTGCCGGAGTTGCACAGGTATCAAAAAAGTTTAAGTGGTTTGAATTGTACATAGGAGGCGAAAATATTTTTAATTACATCATTCCGAATGCCATTGTTGATCCGGGCGATCCCTTTGGTCCAAATTTTGATGCTACTATGATATGGGGTCCTGTAAATGGAAGAGTAATTTATGGAGGCTTTAGATATAAAATAATATAAACACTAAAAAACAAAAATCAATATGAAAACAATTTCAAAAACTATTGCCGTATTATGCTTCGCTTTTTTCAGCAGCTCAGCTTGGGCAACTAGCGACACCACCGTAGTTATTAAAACATCTGCCGAATGTGGAAGCTGCAAAAAAAGAATTGAGAACGCACTAAATTTCGAAAAAGGTGTTAATGCTGCTGTGCTTGACGTGGCTTCAAAAAATGCTACTGTTACTTTCGACACGAAAAAAACTACCGTTGAAAAATTAAGAGAAGCAATTTCTAATGTAGGATACGATGCAGACAATGTTCCTGCAAACGAAAAAAAATACAATAAGCTTCCTGCTTGTTGCAAAAAAGGCGGAATGCCTAAATAGTAATTCTCTACAATAAGGTTATTTGTACCTTCGAAGAAATTCGAAATAATAAAACTATGGCATTACTAAAACCTGTTAAAGGCATCTCTCCAAAATTTGGTAAAGGCTGTTATCTGGCAGAAAATGCCACTGTGGTTGGCGATGTAATCATGGGCGATGAATGCTCCGTATGGTTTAATGCTGTGATAAGAGGTGATGTGAATCACATACGAATTGGCAATAAAGTAAATGTACAGGATGGCGCAATCATACATTGCACCTACCAAAAATCACCAACAAACATTGGAAACAATGTATCTATAGGACATAATGCCTTAGTACATGGATGCACAGTTGAAGACAATGTGCTAATAGGCATGGGGGCCATTGTGATGGATAATTGTGTGATTGGAAGCAACTCCATTATTGCTGCAGGAGCTGTGGTGCTAGAGAATACTAAAGTAGAACCAGGCTCAGTTTATGCAGGAGTGCCGGCAAAGAAAATAAAAGATATTAACCCCGAACTTCAAAAAGGAGAGATAGAGCGCATAGCAAACAACTACTTAATGTACAGTAGCTGGTTTAAAGAATAATAATTGAATTAGCTGTAACTTTCCTACTTTTGAGAACGTCTTATGCTTGAAAGGGGATAAAAACTATTAAAAATCATCAAAAATCGATACTATGAAAACTAAACGATTAATTCTAAATGCAGCAATGTTCTTGATGGCAGCATCTGTAACATTTACAAGCTGCAGAAAAGATAGAGATAATGACAACGACACATCAGGTGCCGAAGACAATGCACTTGCTGATAAATCTTTTGAGGACGTAGGTCAAATTTCAAGCGAGGCAGCCAACGGAAGTGTAGGTACTTATAAAGTAGGTGGCGATCACGATGGAATTCTTTCTGTTTGTGCTACCGTAACTCACGATACTGCATTAAACACAATCCTTATTGACTTTGGCACAACCAATTGCCTTTGTAATGATGGACGATACCGCAGAGGAAAAATATATGTTTCATACAGCAATACCAGCAAGCCTGAGCCTTATTTTTACTGGGATTCGCTAACACAAATTACAATTACCACTAGCCCTACGGATAATTATTTTGTAAACGATAATCAGGTTATCGGCACAAAAACTATCGTGAATAATGGTCACAATACTGCAGGACATATGAATTGGACTGTAGTGGTAAACGGACAAATTATTAAAGCAAATAACCAAGGCACCATCAGCTGGACAACCAACCGTAATCACGAATGGTTAGCAGGAGAGAACACACCGTTTATCTGGGCAGATGATGAGCACGGAGTTACCGGAACTTCCAGCGGAACATCCGCAAAAGGAACAGCCTTTAACGTGACTATCACCAGTCAGTTAGTGCGTAAAATTGCTTGTCCAAAACATTTTGTAAGCGGAACATTTGATTTCACTCCTGGAACAAAGCCAGTACGCCACGTAGATTTTTCACCTCCAAGCAACGGTGCTTGCGATAATATTGCAACGGTTACCATCAATGGAAAAACGTACACGGTAACAATGAAGTAAAGCCTCACTCTAGCCCTCTCCCTCCGCAAAGGAGCCCCTTCGGGAAATGGAGAGGGAGAAAAAACCCCTCTGATGTTTCGCATCAGGGGGATTTTTATTTTATGCAGGACTATAAATCTTATTTTTGTGAGAATATTTAATTTTCAAGATTTACACCTTTTATGGCGGATATCATTAACCTATTACCAGACGCTGTTGCCAACCAAATTGCAGCCGGTGAGGTTATTCAGCGCCCTGCATCGGCAGTGAAAGAACTTTTGGAAAATGCCATCGATGCAGATGCTACGGATATTAAATTAATCCTGAAAGATTCCGGCAGAACGCTCATTCAAATTATTGACAACGGCAAAGGGATGAGTGAGACCGATGCACGCATGTGCTTTGAGCGGCATGCAACTTCCAAAATAAAAAAAGCCGATGATCTATTTAAGATTACCACCATGGGATTTCGGGGAGAAGCCATGGCATCGATTGCCGGAGTTGCACAGGTAGAACTGAAAACAAAACGCAAAAGCGATGAACTAGGAACAGAAATAGAAATAGAAGGCAGTGAATTAAAAAATCAAACTTCCTGTCAGACCCAGCAGGGAACGAGCATCAGCGTTAAAAATCTTTTTTTCAATGTTCCTGCGCGCAGAAACTTTTTAAAGTCCGATTCCGTTGAGCTACGACATATCATAGAAGAGTTCCAAAGAGTTGCCATCGCGCATCCCGAGATTGCACTATCGCTACATCACAATAAATCTGAATTATTTCATTTACAAAAAGGTACGCTGCGCCAGCGGTTGGTAGGAATTTTTGGCGATAGTTATAATCAACGTTTAGTACCTGTGCACGAAGACACCACCATTGTAAATGTTACAGGATTTATTGGCAAGCCTGAGTTTGCTCGCAAAACAAGAGGAGAGCAATTTTTTTTCGTGAACAACCGATTTATTAAAAGCTCCTACTTACATCATGCCATACAAAATGCGTATGACCAACTACTTCCGAAGGATGCTTTTCCATCGTATTTTATCAATATGGAGATTGATCCAAAAGCCATCGATGTAAATATTCATCCTACCAAAACAGAAATAAAGTTTGAAGACGAACGATCGGTGTACACCATTGTTCGATCTGCCGTAAAACAATCGCTGGGAAAATATAACATTGCGCCTTCGCTGGATTTTGATCAGGAGATTAGCATACCTATTCCTCAAAATAAATCCAGAGAAGAGATTTTGATGAATCCCCCAAAAATAAAAATTGATAAAAATTATAATCCCTTCAAGGAAGAAGAGAAAAAAAATGAACGCAGAAGAGAGCCCTTTCCTTTTTCCACTCCAGAAAAAGAAGTAACGCCAGCGCGAGAGACATACATACATAACGAAGAAGTGGTTTCTCAACAAGAAGAGTCGCAGCAGGAGTTTAATATTGAAGGAGAAAAAACTAACAAGACTGCCGCCTACCAGCTTCACAACAAATATATTTTGGCGCATATAAAAACGGGCATGATTGTGATTGACCAACAAGCAGCACACGAACGCATTTTATTTGAAAACTACCTAGAGATGGTAGAAAAACATAAAGGCGTATCGCAGCAGCAATTGTTTCCACAAACGTTAGAATTTTCTGCAGCAGACACAGTAATTCTTAAGGAGCTGAACGATGAACTGCAAGGTCTTGGGTTTGACATAAACGAGTTTGGAAAAAATTCATTTATAGTTCACGGCATTCCGGCTGATATGGGCGAACAAAATGTTTTTGATCTTTTAGAAAAATTAATTGAAGATTATAAATCCTCGCAAGGAAATAAAGCAGAGATACGAGCTGCCAAAAAAGAAATAGTTGCCAAAGCCATGGCCAAAAATTTATCCATCCGCTCGGGCGTGCCGCTCACCAAAGAAGAAATGAGCCACATGGTTGATGAATTATTCTCTTGCAAGATGCCCTACGCATCGCCTACAGGCAAACCAACATTAATTACCATTGCCATTGATGAGTTGGAAAAGAAATTTAAGAAGTAAAAAGTTGAGGCTAAGGTTGAGGCTAAGGCGGAGGCAGTAAAAGTGAATAATGAAGATATGGAATTATTAAAATAAAAATGAAATACAAAGACTTTACAGATTTTCCGGTATGGCAGAAAGGGTTAAGTCTAGTACTTAAGGTATATGCTATAACCAAAGAATATCCTCCCGATGAAAGATTTGGATTAATAAGCGATATGCGCAGGGCATCTAATTCCATTACACAAAATATTGCCGAAGGTTTTGGAAGGGAAGGCAGTAAAGACAAATCAAATTTTTATAAAATAGCTAGAGGGGGCGCATATGAAATAATAAGTCAAACTTTAGTAAGTTCTGCTTTAGGCTTCTGCAAAAGCGATGACAAAGAAAATATTGTTGTAGCTTGCCGTTCAATTATTGAAGAATTAAACTATATCATTAAATACTTAAAAGAAAAAAGCAATCGCATTCCTCAACCTTAAACTAAGCCTAATCCTCTGGATATTCTATGTCTGACGAATACCGCCCCTCCGGATTTAATGTGTTGCCAACGGTAATAAAAAATCTGTTGATTATCAACGGACTTTTTTTCCTTGCCACCCTAGTTTTTGAATTAAAACTACATATTGACCTAACAAACATTTTAGGGCTACACTATTTCTTTTCCGAAGAATTTAGACCTTACCAGTTGGTTACCTACATGTTTATGCATGGGAGTTTTGGGCATATTTTCTTTAACATGTTTGCGCTGTGGATGTTTGGTAATATCTTGGAAAATGTGTGGGGGCCAAAACGATTTTTAATCTATTACTTAGTTTGCGGCATTGGAGCAATACTATTGCACTATACCATTCACTATTTTGAAATACAGCCTACCATAACTGCGTTAAACAACTACATTGCCGATCCAAGTGGCGATGCGTTTAAATATCTTTTTGATAAAGGCACACTTGATTTTTCCGGCATACGTGATAAAAATACGTTTCAAGATTTACTTAACAACTACCAATCCTTACTAGCGTCTGGCGAAACCGGCAAAGCTTTACATGCATCCGTAATTTTTGTAGAAGAATACAAACGTGTATTTTTAAATGCTCCAGTGGTGGTGGGAGCATCGGGCTCTGTATTTGGATTGTTACTTGCCTTTGGCATGATGTTTCCCGACTCCAAAATTTACATGTACTTTTTATTCCCTATTAAAGCAAAATACTTTGTAATACTATACGGTGCTATCGAATTATTTGGAGCCGTAAATAATTCCCAAACCGATAACATTGCACACTACGCACACTTAGGCGGCATGCTCTTTGGTTTTTTCCTTATTAAATATTGGAAGAAAAAAAGAAGTTTTTAAAAAAGTTGTGACCAGTACTTGAACAATAAGGTAACCTGTTTTTCATTCTCTATTATTGCAGGCTGACAAAATAATTTAGACAAGAAAAATGTTATTAAAAACCTTTATTACTATTCGTGAATGTTAAGCTGTGAAAAACGGTGTAAATTATTGAAGAAATGAAACTCTACATCAAAAACATGGTGTGTAGTCGCTGCAAAATGGTAGTAAGGTCTGAGTTAGAAAAACTTAGGCTTACTCCCATAACGGTTGAGTTGGGCGAAGTTGAGTTACAGGAAGAAACCATAGAAAATCAAAAAGCAGCCCTACAAAGCAACTTGAATCTTTTGGGCTTTGAGATTATTGATGATAAAAATAGTAAGACCATTGAAAAGATAAAAAATCTAATTATTGATTTGGTTCACTATAAAAACAACGAACTTACAGTAAACTTATCAGAATATATATCTCAAAATCTATTACAGGATTACAATACGTTGAGCAATCTTTTTTCTGAAGTGGCTAACACAACTATAGAAAAGTATTTCATTTCTCAAAAAATTGAGAAGGTAAAAGAACTATTAATGTATGATGAGCTTTCATTAAGTGAAATAGCTATTAAGCTAAACTATAGTAGCGTAGGCTATTTAAGTAATCAATTCAAAAAGGTTATAGGCTTTTCACCAAGTTATTTTAAGCAATTAAAGGTCAATAAGCGAAAGCAAATCGAAGATTTGTAAATCTTACAAATCATTCCCAAAATTTTGTAATAGCCGAGTCGATTTTAGTAAAGACATTTGCTACATAAAGTCTGTCACTAAAATTTTTAAAAATGAAACACATATATCAAATACAAGGAATGACCTGTACGGGTTGTCGTAATCACGTTAAAGAAGCACTTAATTCTGTAAAGGGTATTAGTAATGCCACCGTTGATTTAAAAAACGGAACTGCGTCTATTGAAATGAACTCGCCTATTCATTTACAAACATTTCAAGACGCATTAAATAAAATTAAAGGTAATTATACCATATCCTTACCTGATAATGGCCACCATCATCAGGTAAAAAAAATTGAACCAATAAAAGGAGAAGGCACTGGCACATTCTATTGCCCAATGCACTGCGAAGGAGATAAAACCTATGATAATGCTAGCAATTGTCCGGTATGTGGAATGGATTTAGTCGAAGAGAAAAATTTATCTACTACTGTAACTGAGCAATGGACCTGTCCAATGCACCCAGAAATTGTAAAAAAAGAGGCCGGCTCTTGTCCTATATGCGGAATGGATTTAGTGCCGCTAGAAGTTGATGTTTCAGCAGAAGAAAAAACTTATAAAAAATTACTTACAAAATTTTGGATTGCAACTGCATTCACGCTACCCATTTTCTTAATCGCAATGAGCGAAATGCTTGCTCATAATCCACTATATGATGTAATGGAACAAAAAAATTGGAACTGGATTCAGTTCGCATTATCCATTCCAGTTGTGTTTTATGCTACTTGGATGTTTTTTGAACGCGCCTATAAAAGTATAAAAACTTGGAATCTCAATATGTTCACGCTTATAGGTATTGGTGCTGGCGTAGCTTGGCTGTTTAGTGTATTTGGTATGTTTTTTCCAGATGTTTTTCCAAACCAATTCAGAACAGAATCTGGTGCAGTTCATGTATATTTTGAAGCTGCAACGGTTATTCTAACGCTTGTACTTTTAGGACAACTTTTAGAAGCACGTGCGCATAGTAAAACCAATTCAGCAGTAAAAGAATTGTTGAAGTTAGCGCCCAACAAAGCCACAAAAATAGTAGATGGTGGAGAAATCGAAGTAAGCATCGACAACATAAAATTGAACGATATTCTAAAAGTAAAACCAGGCGATAAAATTCCTGTGGATGGTGTGATAACAGAAGGAGACACAACTATTGATGAATCTATGATTACTGGAGAGCCTATTCCTGTAAACAAATCGAAAGATGATAAAGTAAGTAGCGGAACAATTAATGGTAACCAAACCTTTTTAATGAGAGCTGAAAAAGTAGGTAGCGATACTTTACTATCTCAAATTATTCATATGGTCAATGATGCCAGTAGAAGTCGTGCACCAATTCAAAATTTAGCAGATAAAGTTTCAGGGTACTTTGTGCCTGTTGTAGTCATAATATCGTTATTAACCTTTGCTGTTTGGGTTATTTGGGGTCCAGAACCAGTTTATGTTTATGCGTTTATTAATGCTATTGCTGTCTTGATCATTGCTTGTCCTTGTGCATTAGGATTAGCTACACCAATGTCTGTAATGGTTGGTGTAGGTAAAGGCGCTCAAAATGGCGTATTGATTAAAAATGCTGAAGCTCTCGAAAAAATGGATAAGATAGACACCTTAATTATCGATAAAACAGGAACTATTACCGAAGGAAAACCAACCGTAGAAAAAGTAGGTTTTTTCAATGATATACTTAATGAAAGCCAAGTGCTTCAATACATTGTGTCATTAAACAACAATAGCGAACATCCACTAGCAGAGGCTACTGTTAAATATGGTAAAGAACAAAACGTTGAAATTTTAAAATCAGATTCATTTAGTGCAGTTACGGGGAAAGGTGTTGAAGCTACTATTAACGGTAAAAAGGTAGCGTTAGGAAATCCTAAAATGATGGAACATGCCAGTGCGGAAATAACTTCTCCAATGTTAGAAGAAGCAAAAACATATCAAAAACAAGGTAAAACTGTATCTTATCTGGCAATAGAAAAAACTGTTGTTGGTTATGTAATTATAGCTGATAAAATCAAGGAAACAAGTTCAAAAGCTATCAAAGCTCTTCAAGTAAAAGGCATTGCAGTAATAATGCTTACAGGCGATAATCACGATACAGCACAGGCAGTAGCATCCGAACTCAATCTTACAGATTTCAAAGCAAGTATGTTACCCGAAGATAAACTCAAAAAAGTAGAACAACTTCAGAAAAATGGAAAAGTAGTTGCCATGGCAGGCGATGGCATTAACGATGCACCCGCATTAGCAAAAAGTGATGTAGGTATAGCTATGGGTACAGGGACAGATGTTGCAATAGAAAGCGCAATGGTAACGTTGGTAAAAGGCGATTTACACGGCATTGTAAAAGCAATAAATTTAAGCAACACTGTAATGAAAAATATAAAGCAGAATTTATTTTTTGCACTTGTTTATAACACATTAGGTATTCCAATAGCAGCAGGAGTATTATTTCCTTTTTTCGGAATATTATTATCACCTATGATTGCAGCATTAGCTATGAGCTTCAGTTCGGTATCAGTTATTGCAAATGCTTTAAGATTAAGAAATATTAAAATATAGAAAAATGAGAAAACACATACTATTGCTAGCAGTATTAGTTGGAACAACGTCAATCCATATCTTGTTCGGTCAAAATGTGGTTCGATACGATTTAACAATTACAGATACTATTGTAAATTTTTCTGGTAAAGAAAAAAGAGCGATTGCAGTAAATGGACAAATTCCTATGCCAACGTTAACTTTTACAGAAGGTGACATTGCAGAAATTGTAGTTCACAATAAGTTAAAAGAAAGCACGTCTTTACATTGGCACGGAGTATTTCTTCCCAACAAAGAAGATGGCGTTCCATATTTAACTCAAATGCCTATTGAACCCAATGAAACATTTACCTATCGATTTCCTATTATTCAAAGTGGCACACATTGGTATCACAGTCACCGCGGACTGCAAGAGCAGATAGGAATGTATGGTTCGTTGGTTTTGTTGAAGAAAAAAAACGACCCAACATTTAGAAAAGGGATTGACGATTTGCCTGAAGTTCCAATTGTTTTAAGCGAATGGACAGATTTAAAACCTGAAAATGTGCATCGAATGTTACACAATGCTAATGATTGGTCAGCAATTAAAAAAGGCACAGTTCAAAGTTATTCCGAAGCTATAAAGGCTGGATATTTCAAAACCAAATTAGTAAACGAATGGAAACGTATGTTGGCAATGGATGTTAGCGATGTATATTATGATAAATTTCTTATCAACGGTAAAAATGAAAGTCAGTTGTCTCAATTCAATGGTGGCGACAAAGTACGTTTACGCATTTCAAATGGAGGAGCTTCATCCTATTTTTGGCTCACGTATGCAGGTGGAAAAATGACAGTCATAGCCAATGATGGCAATGATGTTGAGCCTATTGAAGTTGATAGATTTATAATTGGTGTTTCAGAAACTTATGATATTATTATTACAATTCCTGCAAACAACACAGCTTATGAGTTTTTAGCAACACCTGAAGACCGTACAAAATCAGCTTCCATTTATTTAGGAAATGGGAAAATACAGTTTAAAAGCAGAATGCCAAAACTAAAGTATTTTGAAGGAATGAAAATGATGAATGGTATGATGAATATGGACGGAAGCATGGATGATATGGGAATGGATATGAGCCTTCAGCAAATGGATATGAATACTGTGATGTATCCAGAAATTACTGGAAGCAATGAAGATAAAAAGGGTAACGAAATGCAGATGAATGGCGAAATAGGCCATTCAAAACACAATAGGAGTAACGCAAATGATTTGATAACACTCAATTATGCAATGCTTCGTGCACCGAATCCAACTACGCTACTAAAAGATGCACCAGTAAGAAAATTACGTTTCGAACTCTCTGGAAATATGAATCGCTATGTATGGAGTATGGACAATAAAGTATTAGCAGAAACCGACAAAATCCTTATTAAAAAAGGCGAAAATGTTTGCATTGTTTTATATAATGGCTCTATGATGCGACACCCAATGCATTTACACGGACACGATTTTAGAGTATTAAATGGTCAAGGCGAGTATGCACCACTTAAAAATGTTTTGGATATTATGCCAATGGAAACCGATACCATAGAATTTGCCGCGAACGTTGAAGGCGATTGGTTTTTTCATTGTCATATCTTATATCATATGATGGCGGGGATGAATCGTGTGTTTTCGTATGAAATACAAGAACCAAATCCGTATTTGCCCAATAAAAAATGGGCGTACAAAAAACTACAAGCAGAAAGCAACAAACTTCACTTCATGGTAGAAAATGACTTTGCATCCAACGGAAATGACGGAAAGACAATGTTGCAAAATACACGTTGGAGTTTTGGAACAGAATGGCGTTTGGGTTATCACGATAAGCACGGGTATGAAACAGAAACGCACATTGGACGATACATTGGCAAAATGCAATGGCTTATGCCTTTTGTTGGTTTTGATTGGCGATATAGAAAAACAGGAATTGGTGAACAGGAAACCAACGTGTTTGAACAAACTAATACAAAAGACAATCGCAATTTAGTAAGTGTTGGTTTTAATTATACACTACCAATGCTATTAATTTTTCAAGCAGAAGTATTTCATAATGGCGATGTACGCTTACAGTTAATTCGTGAAGATATACCCCTTTCGCAAAGATTAAGATGGGCATTTATGGCAAATACTGACAAAGAATATATGACAGGATTTAAGTATATCGTTACTAGAAATATAGGTATTACAACTCATTACGATAGCGATATGGGAATTGGATTTGGTGCGACTTTGAACTATTGACAACTGAAATGCCAACGCTAAAAGTGTTCTATTCATCTATAAATCCTGACCAGCGCGGAACGCTAACTCAGTAAATCAAGTGTAAAATAACTACCTTGCACAAAAAACATTACTGTGCAAGAATATATTTCCAAACATGATAATTTAAGCTACAGTTTAGTTTCAAAAAAAATTTACCCCCTTATTTATTTTTGTTACCTTAATACTATGTATGTGCACTACTAGCAGAGCATAGCTTAACCAAGTTGTAAGTATCTACACTATTTAATTAGTGTGCTGGATTTGAAAAAGTTTCTATGCATAAAACAATAAAATACCTAACAAGCATTTATATGATAAAGCCTATTAAGATTGCAATTACAGCACTAGTATTTATGTGTGTAACACAAATTGTTTTTGCTCAAAAAGATTCTGCTAAGCTGAATTTAGATTCCGTAAACAATTCCGTACTTGCAGCATATAATGCCAAGTTAATAACCATTGAGAAACAACGCATCGAAGATTCCACTAAAAGAGTTGAGTTAGAAAGCCAGCTAAATGAATTAAAAACTACCGACAACATAAAAAAAGTAGAACTACAAAAACAGCTAGACTCATTAAGCGAAAAAGAAAATTTAAGAGTTGAAAATAAAAAAACGGAGATAGATAAATTACGCCTTACTGCAAAATCATTTCCGGTAAATGGATTTTTTATGGATACTCTTTTTTTCATCTATAGCAAACTAGGAAGTTTCTCGGCACAGGACCGAGCAAGTGCTGTAACAGAAAGAATAAAAAAGTTGGCAAAGGATTTTCAATTTGAACCTAATTCATTAATTGTATCAGAGTCAGAATCTACGGTAGATGTAATGTATGGTGAAGCCACCATCCTAAGCGTATCCGAAAACGATGCCATTTGGAGCAACAAATCTAAACTGGAATTAGCCAATAGCAATAAGGCAATTATAAGCAGTGCTATCTTAAAATATAAAGACGAAACTAGCTATTCCACCCTAGCAAAAGAAATTGGTCTGGCTTTGCTTGTTCTGCTAATCATTGGATTATTAATTTATTATTTAAGAAAATTATTTAAGTGGACGGCATCTGTAATTGAAAGAAACGAAGGGAAGCGAATTAATGGAATTAAAATCAAAAATTACACTTTGTTCGATGCTAAACAACAAACAAATACTATCCTTTCTATTAATACAATTACAAAATGGCTCTTATTAATTTTATTGCTATACATTTCGCTGCCTGTACTCTTTGGAATATTCCCCTGGTCCAAAAATTTTGCAAATACATTATTTGGCTACATTCTTAATCCTGCCAAACGCATTGCGTTGGGAGTGTGGAATTATATTCCTAACCTCATTACCATTATTGTTATTGTTTTCATATTTCGCTATGCATTAAGAGGTGTTCGTTTTCTTAAATATGAAATAGAAAGAGGAAACCTGAAAGTGCCGGGCTTCTACCCCGATTGGGCAAATCCAACCTACCAAATAATAAAAACTATCATTTATGCTTTTATGGCCATTGTCATATTTCCGTATTTACCCGGAAGTGATTCCCCTGTTTTCCAGGGTGTATCTGTATTTCTTGGTGTGCTATTTACTTTTGGATCTTCAGGCTCATTATCAAACGTTGTTGCAGGACTCGTATTAACCTACATGCGTTTATTTAGAATTGGCGATCGAGTCCAACTGGGTGATGTAGTTGGGGATGTGATTGAAAAATCATTGTTAGTCACTCGAATCAGGACCATAAAAAACGAAATTATCTCCATCCCAAATTCTACCGTTATGGGAAGCCACACCATCAACTTTAGCAGTGATGTAACAGAAAACGGATTGATTATGCACACAACTGTAACCATTGGCTACGATGTACCTTGGAAAAAAATGCACCAGGCATTGTTAAATGCAGCAGAAAGAACAGAGTTGCTTTTAAAAGAACCTAAACCTTTTGTACTACAAACCAGTCTGGATGATTTTTATGTTTCCTATCAGATAAACGCCTATACAAAAGAGCCAAACAAGCAGGCAAACATTTATTCTCAACTTCATGCAAACATTCAGGATTGCTGCAATGAATCCGGCATAGAAATATTATCCCCTCATTACCGATCTGCCAGAGATGGAAACGCTACATCCATACCAGTAGATTACCTTGATAAAAATTACAAAGCACCTAGCTTTAATGTAAACATTAATAAAGACGAAAAATAATGCAAGAAAATATTGAACGCTACTTATTCAACCCTGTTGTAGGAAAATTTGCTACCATTATTATTGGTGTTGCTATCATTTGGATGGTAATAAAAGTGCTGCAACGAAATTTATTTTCTAAGATTCAAGATAACGACAGCCGTTACAGAGCTAAAAAGTTTGGAAGCTTTATTGGATATTTTCTAACTCTGGTACTTTTAATTGTTGTCTTCAGCGATAAGCTTGGCGGATTAACAGTGGCACTGGGCGTTGCAGGTGCAGGAATTGCATTTGCTTTACAAGAAGTAATAGCATCCTTTGCAGGCTGGCTCGCTATCATGTTTGGAGGTTTTTATAAATCAGGCGATCGAGTTCAAGTGGGCGGCATTAAAGGTGATGTGATGGACATTGGAGTTTTACGCACCACCATCATGGAAACCGGACAATGGGTGGATGGCGATCTTTACAATGGCAGAATCGTACTTATTGCCAACAGTTTTATTTTCAAAGAACCGGTATTTAATTATTCTGGCGATTTTCCTTTTTTATGGGACGAAATAAAAATTCCTATCCAATATGGAAGCAACTATGATAAAGTAAAAGAAATTTTACTAGCGGTTGGAAAAAATGTAGCTGGCGACCTTACGCAACAATCCAAAAATAGATGGGCCGAGCTTCAGAATAAATTTATGCTAGAAGATGCGCAAACAGAACCGATGGTATCACTAATCGCAAATGATAACTGGGTAGAATATACCTTGCGCTATGTGGTAGACTACAAAAAAAGACGGGTTACCAAAACGGAACTATTCGCCAGAATACTTAAAGAGGTAGATGCCACCAAAGGGGAAATTAAGTTTGCCTCTGCTACATTCCAATTAGCAGGAGCACCTGAATTTAATGTGAATATAAAAAAGTAAAAAGCTACTACAAACCATCTCAAAATATACATGGGCTGGGTAAAAAATCTCCATAATTAAAACCACGAATACCCACCAATTATTTCGTGTTATACCATTACTGATTATATATTAGTCCATAACATTTGGTATAATGCCGATCAAGTACAAATTATACTTGGACTAAAAAATATGAAGCATCGGTATTAATTAGAGAAATTCGTGGCTGAATTTACTCTTAAGATAAGTTATAGGAAGAAATTTCCTTTCTTGCTTTTTCGTACTCGTTCAAAATATCTGTAACAATTTCTTTTACCGGTTTAATATCATTCAACATCGCACTCACCTGCCCTATTTCCAACTCTCCTTCTTCTAAGTCGCCCTCAAACATTCCTTTTTTAGCTCGTGCACGTCCTAAAATTATTTTTAATTCATCTACAGATGCGCCTTTGTCTTCCGCTTCTTGAACAAGGATTTGGAATTTATTTTTTATCAATCGTACCGGCACTATTTTTTTAAACGAAAGCTGTGTATCTCCTTCACCGGACTCTATGATTTTATTTTTAAAATTAATATGATTCGAAGATTCCTCTGAGGCTGCGAAACGAGATCCGATCTGAACACCATCCGCTCCCAATGCCATAGCGGCAAGCATTTGTCTGCCCGAAGCTATTCCACCCGCAGCAATCACAGGAATGGTAACTGCGCTTTTAACTAGGGGAATTAAAACCATGGTGGTTGTTTCTTCACGACCATTATGCCCGCCTGCTTCAAAGCCCTCGGCAACCACCGCATCACATCCTGCATCTTCACATTTTTTTGCAAACTTGGCGCTCGACACAACGTGCACCACGGTTATCCCTCTATCCTTCAACCAGCTAGTCCAAGTTTTTGGATTCCCTGCCGATGTAAAAACAATTTTTACTCCTTCCTCAACAATGATATTCATTATTTTATCAATATCGGGGTAAAGCAAAGGAACGTTTACACCAAAAGGTTTACCTGTAGCTTCTTTACATTTTACAATGTGCTTTCTAAGTACATCGGGATACATCGAACCTGCCCCTATTAACCCTAAACAACCAGAATTTGATGCTGCCGATGCAAGCCTCCAACCACTGGTCCAAATCATCCCTGCTTGGATAATAGGGTGCTGAATTTTGAAGATTTCTGCAATTTTGTTCATCCTAAAAATGTGTTATCTTTGTACCTATAATTATTACGCAATATACAAAGTCAAGTGAAACAATAATCTTCTTGATTTCGTATAATTTTGTAGCTTTTATTTAATATAATGAGAAAAATTGCGCTATTACTAAGTTTTCTATTTTTTACCACACTGGTATTTTCTCAATACAATATTGATTATGGTGTGATGGTAGGCGCTGCCAATTACCTAGGTGAAATTGGAGGAAAAGAAAAAACTAGAAGAGACTTCATTTTGGATATGAAGCTCTCTCAAACTAAAAGTGCTTTTGCTGGTTTCTACAGATATAAATTACATCCCGACCTTTTAGTGCGCGCAAGCGCAGGTTGGTACCGCATTTCGGGTGCAGATAAGTTTTCTACTAATCCAGCACGTGTGGGTAGGAATTTGAGTTTTAGAAATGATATTATAGAGACAAGTGTGGTTGGTCAATATATTTTTTATGATATTGCTGACTTAGGCAGAACGTATAGGTACCGCAATGATTTTAAAGCATACGTGTTTACCGGAGTTGCTGCTGCCTATCATAATCCAAAAGCATTGTACAACGGTCAATGGGTAGCCTTACAACCCCTGCATACCGAAGGCCAGGGAATAGTACCTGATGCGCCAGCCCCTTATTCAAGATTTATTTTTGCTGCTCCAGCAGGCGCAGGTTTCTTTTTTACCATTTCAAAAATATACCGTATTGGCTGGGAGTTTAACTGGCGCACCGTATTTACAGATTACTTAGATGATGTTAGCACCGTGTATGCTGATCCTAATGTGTTAAAAAGCGATATGGCAAAGGACCTATCTAATAGAAACGATGAGTTAGTGTATGCCGATAATCCAGATTTACCACATCCTGCAAATTACTATCCTCATATAGAAAATGGGGAAATGAAATATCCTAAGCGAGGAGATTCCAAGCACAACGATTCATACCTAACTACTACGCTCAACTTTAGCTATTTAATTAAAGGGAAGAGCAAATTCGGTGCTGCGAAATACAAAACTTTCTTTGGAAGAAAATACAAAGGACGTACCATTCGCGCAAAGTTCTAATCTTATTTATTAAAAAATTGCCTTAGCTTGGAAAGCGGCTTGAAGATCAAAGTCATGCTGCCCGCCTTTAGCTCATTTATTTTCCAAGCCTTTCTATCTTCTAAATTTGCTTGAAGTCTGCTTTTTATGGTAACGTTGCTTAGACCACCGGTTTTCATTTTTACCAAAACCTGAGGAATATAAGAGGTAGTAATCTTGTATTTATATAACAAACGAAGCATCAGTTCATAATCTGCAGAGATTTTAAAACCAGTATTAAAGCATCCAAATTTCTCATAACAAAATCGTTTAACAAAAAAAGCTGGGTGAGGAGGCATCCAGCCTTTAAAAAATAAATCTGCACAATAGGGCTTCGACTTCCAATGGCGAATTATTTTATCTGAGTTGTCTCTTGATACATATTGCAAATCTCCGTAAATCGAATCAGCACCTGTAGAAACAAACTCAGCAACCACATTAGCAATTACATGTTGATTAGCATAAACATCGTCAGAATTTAATATTGCAATTACATCACCACTAGCCAAAGCAATACCTTTGTTGATAGCATAATACATGCCACTATCTTTTTCGGAAATCAGCTTAGAAATTTTACTTTTATATTTTTCAATAATCGCTAAGGTGTTGTCTGTCGATGCACCGTCAACAACTAGGTATTCAATATCAGAATGGCTTTGCGCTAACACAGATTTAATAGTAGCCTCAATAGTAGCTTCGCTATTATAACACACCGTAATTATTGAAACTTTCATCTACAGTTTAAATAGTTTTTTCCATAGTGCAAAGCTAAGCATCCTAAATACCCGCACCCCATCAGCGTGATTCGTCATACTAAAAAACTTTTCTGGATTTTGTTTTATTTTATTTACGTCCATATAATCGGCTAAGGAATTATCAAAGAAATCCATTCCTTCTTTTTTTATTTCTTTCATCCATTGATCGATGGGAGTGACAAAACCAAGCTTGTCTTTTCTGTTTTTGATTGGAATAGGTAAATATGCTTTTGCTGCTTCGCGAAGTAAATGCTTATTTACGCCTTTATGAATTTTATAAGCACCTGGGATATTAAAAACGTATTCTACCAAACGATGATCATCCGCAAAAGGAGTGCGCGCTTCCAAGGAATGCCACATGGAGGATCTATCTTCATATTTCAAATACATTTTCAATCTGGTGTCGGTAAAATCTTTTAGCAAGGCTTCATTTAACGAACCAGAACGACTTACATCCAACTCAGAACTCATACCGCCACCATGTAAATATTCTTTAATAACAGAGTCTTTCAAAAATTCATTTTGCTTAAAATAAGATTTATAAAACGACTGCTGAAGAGAAATTGGAATCAAAGATGAGAACTCTCTTTTCGTTAGGTCTCTAAATAGTTGCTTTAGATTAAAAGAAAAATTTCCATCAGCAGAAAGTTCAGCATACAGGTGTCCGATTTTTCCATGCTTTAACAATTCTTTCCAATACACGATGGAGTGCGAAAGGTATCCCCCAAACAGTTCATCTCCACCTTGCCCATCTAAAATTACTTTGATACCACTCTCCTTTGCCTTACGCATTAACTGAAACTGCCCATACGTGCCTGTAGAGCACACTGGAATATCTTGCGCATAATTTAAATCCGATAGGTCGCGCAACAAATCCGAAGCTGTTGGAGTCACACAATGCCATTCTGCCTGTGTTTGATCTACCACATACTTTGCCCACTTACTTTCATCAATGGATTGATTTGGAAAAGTAAGGGTGAATAATTTTAATTTCCCTCCTAGATTTACGTGATGCCCTGCTCCTGCCAAACTACCCATGATGCCTACAATGGCAGAGCTGTCAATGCCACCGCTTAAGCAAGAGCCGACAGGCACATCGGAGCGTAAACGTAATTTTACAGAGTCAACCAACAGCTTTTCTGTCTCCTTTCGATATTCCTCAAAAGTTGATTTATTGAATTCTGAAAAATCTGTATTACTGTTTAACGTATAATACTTCCATTGCTTAAAAGAATTACTTGTCAAATCAATCTTAAAATTATGGGACGGCATCAACTCAAAAATATTTTGAAACATGTTTTCTTCACCCCGTTCAATAAACTGGATATCTCCGGTAAGAAAATCAGAAGCAACTTTAAAGTTTATACTCGTAACTACTTGGGGGAATTTTAATAACGCTTTTTGCTCCGAAGCAAAAGCAAACACATTTTTGTCTTTATAATAGTAAAAGGGTTTTACCCCTACTCTGTCTCTAGAGCCAAAGAGAAAATTATTTTTTACATCAAAAATCACAAAAGACCACATTCCATTAAAACGACTTACACATTCCTCTCCCCAAAATAAATAGGCTTGTAAAATAACTTCTGTATCTGTTTGGGTTTTAAAAGGAATTCCCTGCTGAGATAATTCTTGCCTAAGCTCTACATGATTATAAATTTCTCCATTATAAACAATCCATATTTTTTTCTCAACATCGCACATGGGCTGATGACCTAATTTACTTACATCGATGATGGACAATCTGCGATGACCAAGAACAAAACGCGTAGTGTCACTTTGAAAATCCGTAATAGCGCTTATTGGGGGGCTTTGATCTGATGAATTACGAACTTCTTCTGGAGTATCGTTACCAAAAAGCGAAAATGTTTCAGAGCCATCAAAAAGTAAATACCCTTCTCCATCCGGGCCGCGATGACGAATAGCATCGTTCATATTTTTGACGTGCTGCGTTATCCCAGGAATCTTTTCACTCAAACTAACTATGCCTGTTATTCCACACATATCAAATTATTGCTTTATACATTTTTGATATACCTGATCAAACTGCGATGAGACCGCTTCGTAGCTGAAATTATTTGTTGCATACGCACGTATCTCCTGTTTATTGAAGAGATGTAACTCGTTCATTGCTTTTAAAGTAGCGTTCGCAAATGCATTAACATCGCCTGCCTTTACCGCAAAACCTCTACCCTCTTTAACATGCTCTCCTATTCCATGCATGTTTGAACCAACAACCGGTAACCCACTTGCAAAAGCCTCAATCATGACACAGGGCATATTATCGTAATTACTGAAAAGTAAAAACAAATCTGACTGCTTCATTTTCTCAGCCACTTCGGCACTGGACTTTGTGCCTAGAAAAAAAACATGCTTATTTAGTAAATTATTTTCTGTAGCTACCTTTTCCAACTTCTCTCTATCCGGACCATCTCCTACAATGTGAAATTCAAAATCTGACCGTGATTTAGAAATTTCTCCGACTGCTTGAATCATTCCAGAAACATTTTTTGCTCTGTCGTCCAGATTTGAAACGTGTAATAAAATTATTTTTTCGTGTTCAATATTTTTTTCTAGGACTGAAAACAAACTTACATCCACTACATTGGGAATAATTGAGTAATTATTTTTTAAGCCATGACTAAGCATGGCATCTTTCAAACTCTTGCTTACTGTTG
Organism: uncultured Bacteroidia bacterium; assembly: GCA_964481195.1. Taxonomy (GTDB): domain Bacteria; phylum Bacteroidota; class Bacteroidia; order Palsa-948; family Palsa-948; genus Palsa-948. The sequence continues at coordinate 53,954 of CAYZTB010000012.1, forward strand.
ATACAGCTTTTGCATTATTAATAGCTGCTTTAGTTATCCATTTTTTTAGAAACCCTTTATAGGCTCCGTCTTCGGGCAAATAGCCAGACCATTGTTCTGAGATAACTGTCGGGGCATTAAATTTTTTAGCTAAAAGCGAGGTTCTAGACAGCACATGAATATGAGATATGTCCGGATTCCCAAACTTATTTTTAATTACCTCCGCTCCTATTTTTCCTGCAACGAGATAACGAAAAAATTTGACTACAGAAGAGTATATCGGAATAGGAAGCACAGAATTGTTGTAGTAGACGCATATTGTAAGTATTTTGTCTTCCTGCGACTCTACTATTTCATACAACGTATCCTTCAAATTTGGGTCCGCATTCACATACAATACGGCTACTTGATGTTTCATTGCTACTGCCAGCGCGTGCCTTTTAATAAAAATACCATTCAACGCATCTGTACGATTAGGGTACCAGCGTGGAATAAATAATATTTTTAAAGGGTTGCTCAAGCTAGCTGTTTAAGATAAAATTGAAACGAGCAATTGATAAAAGTATTTCAAAAAATAATATTTAATAATATAGCCTCAACAAGACAGCTACAAAAGCTTTTTATATTTCAGTCGAATAGAGTTTCCAATTACAACTACATCAGAAAATGCCATAGTTAATGCTCCAATCATAGGGCTTAAAAATCCCGCAGCAGCAATTGGAATAGCAACTACGTTATAAAAGAATGCCCAAAAAAGATTTTGCTTAATTGTTTTAAGGGTATGCTTACTAATTAAATATGCGGTTTGAAGCTGTGAAAGATCTTTTTCATTTAGTAAAACTATTTGTGCTGAATGTATCGCTACCTGCGAAGCATTGCCAATAGATATTCCTACAGATGCTTTTGCAAGCGCAGGCGCATCGTTAATGCCATCGCCAACCATGGCGGTATGTCCTTGAGCTGAAAAGGAATCAATTAATTTTAGCTTTTGTTCCGGCAATTGTTCACTATATACTTTATCAATAGCAAGTGTATGAGCCATCTCATCACATCTATTTTTTTTATCTCCGCTAACCATAATAGGTTCTATTCCTTGATATTTGAAAAAATGAATGGTTTCCTTTGCTTGAATTTTAATTTCATCAACTAAATCAATCATACCTACTAAGGATTCATTCCGGAGTATATAGAGCGAATGAAAATCATCCTTAGTTAAATGAGCAGCAACTCTATAAGAACCTACTTGCCATAAAATTCCGTCATTTGTTTTAGCAGACATTCCAGTGCCTTTATTTTCTTTCACTTCCAATAATGAAATTGGGCTATGCGATTTATTTTTCAATTCATTTACAATTGATTTAGCAATCGGGTGCGAAGAATGCTGCTCGATCTGATAGAGTAAAGCTTCTACTTCTTCACGTTTTATTTCACCAACAATGTGAATATTATTAATCTTAAAATTCCCAGTTGTAAGTGTTCCCGTTTTGTCAAATACAATGCTTTGTGCTTTAGCAAATTCTTCTAACGAACTTCCTCCTTTGATAAGAATTCCTTTTTTTGCAGCTCTGCCTATTCCCACCATCACAGCGGTAGGTGTTGCTAAACCCATGGCACAGGGACATGAAATTACTAACACTGCAATGCTATTCATAAGTGCTTGCTGAGCAGAGATATGAATTGCAAAATATGAAATCACAAAAGTAAGGGCTGCAATTAGTAGTACTGCGGGTACAAAAATATTGCTGACTTTATCGCCTAACTTTTGAATAGAAGGTTTTGATTGCTGTGCATTTTTAACCAATTCAATAATTTTTGATAAAATGGTGTCCTTTCCAATTTTTTCTGCCAATATTTTTACGGATCCATCTATTACGATAGTTCCACCAATCACTTTGTCGCCTATTTGTTTGTTTACAGGAATACTTTCACCGGTAATCATTGATTCGTCTACCAAAAAAGTACCTGACAAAACGGATCCATCAACAGGAATTTTATCGCCCGTATTAACTAATAACACATCGCCTTTTTGAACTTCGCTAGTTTGAATTTCACTTATAATCTCCTTTCCCTCTTGCAAAATAATTTTTCGAGCTAGCGCTGTTTGCAGTTTTGTTAACTCTCCTATGGCTGTTGTAGTTTGTTTTATAGAGCGATGCTCAATAACATTTCCTAAAAGCACCAGCGTAATAATGGTGGCAGTAGTTTCATAAAAGAGGAAATTGTGAATCTCTTGTGTGCCTAGGTATAAAAAAGTCCCTGCTATACTATAGATAAATGCAGATGCTGATCCAATCATGATAAGCACATCCATATTAGGAGCACCTACCTTTAAAGAACTCCAGGCACTTTTTCCAAAATAGGTCAGCCCAATAATGAATACTGGAATACAAAGCATAAGCTGTACCCAGGGGTTATTTAGAAAAAAATCATGCGAAAAAAACATGTGTGAGAAAAATAAAACAACTGTAAACGGAATGGTAAAGAAAAATTTTTTCTCCAAGGAAGAGACTTTTTCTTGTTTTAATGCAAGCTCTTTAGTGCTTAACACTTTATATCCAGCTTTTCCTATTCCTTGAATGATAGCATCAAGTGCTGTTGCATCGGGAAGTAAGAAGCTGGCTTCACCGGTAGCAAAATTAACAGAGGGGTTATGCGCACCACTATTTTGAAGAACCTTATTGACTGTTTGTGCACAGTGCGCGCAAGTCATCCCTTCCACATTCAGAACTAGCTGAGCTTCTTCATGAACATGTTGGAGGGTGTACGAATCCATTTACATTAGGTAAACAGCATCATTACTACCTGCATTCAACTCAACAGATATGTGTTCCTGCATGGTGGTGGCTAAAGAAATTCCTACAAAATCCGCTTTAACAGGATAGGATCGGTGGTCGCGATTTACTAGCACAACAGCAACCAAACGTTTTACTGAGCATTTTAAAAAAGGTTCCAGTCCGTACAACATGGTGCGGCCAGAATCCAATACATCGTCTACCACTACCACTACTTTGTCATTTAATTTTTTTTCTGGTATATCTATAGTAGCTTTTTCGCTAAGAGGAGATTTTTTATTAATAATTATTTTTGCCATCTCAACTTTTATAGGGGAGATTTCTTCTAGTTTCTTTGCAAGTCTTTCAGCTAATAAGTATCCATTATTTACAATCCCTGCAATAACAATCTCTTTCTCCAGGTGATTGTTTTCGTATAGTTGGTACGCAATCCTATCAATCCGCTGTTGGATTTGCCTTGCACTGAGTATAAGAGTTTTAGAATTTGGCATGTGATATATTCAGGGTGCGAATATACGAATTTCGTACTTTCGTTTTAGCTTACTAAGATGGCACAGAAAACCAAAGCAAAAGTTAAAATCTCACATATTGAACCTAAAAAAGGTTCTGATAGCATTTACGCTGCCAGCCAAAAACGCAGATTCGTATTGGGTTTGATATTAGGAATGCTTGGATTTGTTTTATACTCCAACACTTTTTCGCATGGCTATGTGCTAGATGACTTTTCTGCCATAAAAGAAAATAACATAGTACGTCAAGGATTCAAAGCAATACCAGAAATATTTAACACCTCTTACCGGCAAGGCTACCTATCTGTTAAAGATGGACTTTACAGGCCCCTCTCGTTAACAACCTACGCAATAGAGTGGGAATTATTTCCTGATCAGCCTGGAGTAAGTCATTTTGCAAATGCTGTCCTTTATAGTCTTACCGGATTTCTTTTGTTTCAGATGCTTGCAATGCTGTTCTCGCTTCAACAGTCAAGCAAAACAAATAACTTAAATGAAACGATTGCCTTCCTGGCATCACTGCTTTTCATAGCACATCCTTTACATGTTGAAGTAGTGGCAAACATTAAAAGCAGAGATGAAATATTATGTTTTTTACTAGTGCTTGTTAGTTTTATTTATGTTTTCAAGTATGTAGCTATCGGAGGTAAAAAATATTTACTCGTTGCAATGCTTTCGTTTTTTCTTTCATTATTATCGAAAGAAACTTCCATTACCTTTCTTGCACTACTACCTCTTTCATTGCATTTTTTCTCTACGGCTTCATTGAAAAAAAATCTGGCATTAACTTCTATATTTCTTGGCACTTTTTTAACCTATTTATTAATTCGAAACCATGTTTTGCAGGGCGCCATCGCAGATAGCAGTGTATCTATTGCAGATAATTTACTGGTTGGCGCTAAAACGCTAAACACTCACCTTGGGACAGCATTTTATATTTTAGGATTATATGTTAAAATGCACTTTTTCCCACATCCTATGTCGTACGATTATTCATTTAATCAGATAGAAATTGTTGGATTAACTAATATATTTTCTATTCTTTCCATTCTGTTTTTTATTTGTCTGAGCTCTTATGCTGTTTTTATTTTGTATAAATCATTTAAGAATCGAACGGCTAATCCATTTTCATCCATCGTAGCATTTGGAATATTGTTTTTTTTAATTACCCTTTTCCTGTTTTCTAATTTAGTGCTAACCATTGGAACTTCCATGGGCGATCGACTCATGTATTTTCCTTCGCTTGGTTTTTGCATTGTCATAGCCGCCTTGCTGAGTAAACTTCCCGCCTTTCAACCTTCTTTAGATAAAAACAATAAAAATATTATTCCATTTGGAAATCTGGGCATAGGAATTGCGTTACTTATTATTTTGCCTTTTAGCATAAAAGCATACGCACGTAATAAAGATTGGAAAGATAATTTCACGCTGTACGCACACGATGTAAAAATTGTTCCCAATAGTGTAAAAGCGCACTATTACCTTGGGCTGGAGCTTATAAAAGTACAGGCAGATGCCGAGCAAGATCCAAACAAAAAGAAAGCCTTTTACGAAGAAGGTATTTTAGAATTGGAAAAAGCGGTAGCAATTCTTCCAACCTTTTCCAGCGCTTATACTCAAATGGGGGTTGCTTTTTACCGACTGAAGAATTTTGAAAAAGCTATAGAAAACTACAACAAAGCATCCTCGCTGAAACCGCAGGATGCCATTACGTTAAATAACATAGGCACGGTATATTTTGAATGGGGAAAATACAACGAAGCAGCAGAAAAATTTAGCAACGCAATACAAATTGACTCACGATTTGTAGATGCCTATATGAACTTAGGTAGCGTGTACGGCACCTTAAATAATTACGATAAGGCAATTGAAAGCTTTAATAGCGCTATAAAAAATGCACCGGATAATGCACGCGCTTATTATTACATTGCAATGACATACCAGAATAAAGGGGATAAAATTAATGCTGATAAGTACTATAAAATTGCAGCAAGCATGGACCCAAAATTTGCAATTCCAAAATAAATTACGTAGTTACTTTATTCACCCCTTTTTGCTAAATAATATTGCTCAAAAAAGGATTTGTACTCCGCCATTTTCTTTTCTTTATAAAAAATAGAAAAGTTATCGGGTGTGATAGGGAATATTTCATACTCCTTCCGCGCAATACCTTTGAATACTTTAGCGTCTTGATCGATTAGATCAAAATAATCTTTTGCCTTGGTTGAAGTAACAAAGCTTTTAATAATAATGATATGCGTTTCAGTTCCCATCATTATATTGCTGATGTCCAAATTAGATGAGTTAAAATAATCTGCATTAAAATTAGATACTCTTTTTTTAAAATCATCTACGTCAAGCTTTTTCGCATCCAGCACAATGATACATTGATGTTCGGCACTATCTTTAAATGAAAATAAAGGCTGCACAGTATCTTTTTTTACTGCAGGGCTTACTGGTATGTTTTTTATTCCTTTTAAATAATCTAACAATTCTTGGGCCTTTTCTTTGGCTTTGTCTTTTGGATATTTCGCTATTACACCTTGCAGTGCATTTTCATAATCGACTTTAGTTTGTGTTTTCCCTATGGAGTAAGCCCTAAGCATTGCAAACTTTGGCATGAGCTGGCTCGCACTGTAAAAAGAGTCTGCTTTACTTACCATCGCAATCACATCTCCATATTTGCCGGAGTTATAAGCAGCATAAGTATTTTCATAATAATCTTCAATTTCATTTCGAGATGCTTTCAGCAATTTCTGGTATTCCGGATTTTGAATAATTTTTGCGTACTCCGAATTTGGAAACTTAGATAATATTTTTTCTTTATAAATATTTGATCTTACGTCATTATTTTGCCCAATGTACAATCGATATAGCTGGTAGTATAAGTTGAGCGAATATTTATTATCAGGATACTTTGCTAAGAGCTCTTCAAATGTTTCTATGGCCTTCAATGGATCCTGTAAATCTTCTTTATATATATTTCCCAAGTCGTAATAGGCATCAATGATTTTCTTTTTAGAGTTTACCTTTTGCTCTTCTTTAAAAGGAATGTTTTTCAAATAGTAAGCGCGTGTTTTGTTATCTGCTATTTTTCCGGAAGCGGTATCTACCTTAACAGTATCCTGCACTTGCGTGGCCATGATAACTTCTTTGCTGTTTCTCCTCCAATCGTCCTCTAATGTACGATTGCCCCATTTTTTATAAAACTCCGCTACGCCCGAAAATTTAGACGTTGAATTATAAAAATACCACAGCCCCGGCCCGGTAGAATTTCCCCAAGGGTTATTCTCATTGAAAAGCGAACCTCCACCTGCTGCTTGATTTAGCGCTTTTATTTCATCGTCCTTTTTCTTTTGCTCTTCGTCTTTTACAAGTTTAGCGATAATACCGTCAATGATTTTACCAATCTGAACCGTATCCATGGTTGCTACTCGCAGCAAGCTGTCTTGGTGAGAAATAATGGTAATATCTTTAATCATAGCCGTAAGGCTTTCTTTTTTAATTCTTATCTGCTCATAGTCTACATAATCCTTAGGAAGAAAAGCCATGGTACTATCGTAGTATGCCTGCGAAGATTTGTAATTTTTTCTGTCAAAATAAATTTCTGCAATATTTAAAAAGCTAATGGCTTTTTGCCGGGTATTGGCAATGCTACTTAAAGCAGAAAGCTTGTAATAATCCAACGCAGTGTAAACGTCATTCTCCCTATATGAAATATTAGCTAGAGCAAAATAAATTTGATCTTTATATTCTTTATTCTTTTCATCTTTCAGCATTTTATGAAGTTCCTTTTTTAGCTCTTTGGTATTGGTGCCAGCCGTAACCTGAAACGTACGTGCTTTGGCTAATCGTGCATTAAACTCCATTTCGTAGGAAGGATGAAATTTAGCAGATCGAGAATAACTTTCCGAAGCTTTCTTGAGGTCGCCATCTTGTTCGTACAGCTGAGCAAGTATGAATAAATACCTGCCTCGAACTCTCTTTTTTTTCGTAAGCACCACAGCACGTTGTAGCGCCTCTTCTGCCTTCGCAAATTGCTCAGTTCGTAAATAATAATCAGAAAGTACCGATTGATAATCATCAATTAAGTACCTAGGCATTTTCTTATCGTGCTTTAATAAATCTAATATTGGTCCGGTTCTGATTACGCTATTCATTTGGTTGTAAGAGCGCACCAGCCATAAAAAAGCTTCGTACCTTGCCGGGTTGTTGGGATACATTTTTACTACGTATTCAAAAACCACTACGGCAGCATAATAATCCCGCTTGTAAAAATGCGCCCTGCCCATGGTCATATAATTTTCATCAATCCACCTACAATATTCTTTGTCTTTGATGAGCATGGAATGATACTGAATCACCTTGTTTGTTTTTTCTATAGCACGATCAAATAAGGCTTCATTGGCTTTTGCCGCTTTTTCATCAGCATATCTAAAAACAGGAAGTATCTTATCGTAATTGTCTTTATGGGCTTTATCTAAATTATAAATACCTTCATCTAAACTTACATTGGCCCAATAAAGACCGTTATAATGTGCAGCCAGGTTATGGAAGGTGCGGCTTGTAAACGTATTTTTCTTTTGAGAACATCCAGAAAAAAGTAAATAGATAGTCGCTAAAAAAGCAATGGGTAAAAAGAAGCGAGTATTTAGAGCAGATTTCATTATTTATCAGGAGCTTTATAACTGAAAACGGGCAAAAATATTGTGTTTTTTAGGCATATCTAATTCAGGTTCGAAATTAATGATTTTCAGGCGATAACGATGCAGCCTAAATATGTTGACAAACAAGTAATTTTGGCAATATCATTTCGAAACTTCCGCTGGATATAAATTATTGTCGACATTAGCGGCATTATTTAAATATATTTCCTGAAATAAATACATCTAATGCCATGAGCTGGATAAAAACTATCCCTTACGAAGAAGCTGATCAAAATCTGAAAAAGATTTATGATCGCATTAATGGTCCGAATAAAAAAATTGACAATGTTTTACAAATTCATAGCCTTAGACCACACTCGTTGACAGGACACATGACACTCTATAAAAGTGTGCTTCATAACTCAAACAACACACTTCCAAAATGGTATTTGGAATGTATCGGAGTTTATGTTAGCCATTTAAATAAGTGCAGCTACTGTATTGAGCACCACTATGCAGGCTTAAAAAGATTACTAAACGATGACGAAAAAGCTACTACGATTTTTGAAGCTATCAAGAAGGATTCTTTTGAAGGTGTTTTAGAAAAAAAATATTTGACTGGATTGGATTATTCCAAAATGCTAACAAAAAACCCTGATTTAATTACTGAAGCTGATGTAATTATATTGAAAGACCTTGGCTTTTCGGAAGGAGAAGTTTTAGAAATAAATCAAGTTGCGGCCTATTTTAACTATGCAAACAGAACTGTGCTTGGGCTGGGCGTAAACACCGCTGGCGATGTTTTGGGATTATCGCCTAACAACAGCGCAGAGCCGGACAATTGGAATCATCAGTAATTTATATAAACAACCTATGAATACTAGCTATTTAAAATCAGCCTTTGGAAGATTAAGAATAATTGCATTTTTAGAAGGAGTATCATTTTTAATGCTACTTTTTATTGCAATGCCTTTAAAATACTCCTACAACATGCCAATTTTTGTTAAAGTAATTGGGATGGCGCATGGAGTTTTTTTTGTTTTATTTATTTTTTCTTTGGCAGACGTACGAATGACCTATAAATGGTCGGTTGGAAAAATAATGGTTTCCTTTTTAGCCTCCCTCCTGCCCTTTGGAACATTTGTTTTGGATGCCAAGTTGCTAAAAAAAGAAATGGAAGAGAATAAATAGACTGCTAGTTAATTTTTACAAGAAAATAATTTTTTTTGCCTTTTTGGGCTAAAATATATTTTCCGTTTAGCAAACTTTCACTTGAAACCATTGCTGCCACATCTTGCATTTTAGCTTTATTGAGCGATACGCCCCCTGCCAGAATCATTTTACGAGCTTCGCCTTTCGAGGAACAAATTTTTGTTTTATCGGAGAAAAAATCTACTACGTTTATCCCACTTTCCAATTCTGCTTTAGCGATATCTACCTGCGGCACTCCTTCAAAGGCTGCTAACAAATCTTTTTCCGAAAGTTTTTTAAGCGCTTCGGTTGTTCCTTCACCAAATAATATTTCAGATGCTTCTACTGCTGCTTGATAATCATTTTCAGAATGAACTCGACAAGTCACCTCTTTGGCCAACGCTTTTTGCAACAAACGTTGATGGGGAGCTTCGCTGTGTTTAGCTTCGAGCGCCTCAACTTCTTCCTTTTTTAACAGGGTAAAAATTCGAATATATGTTTTAGCATCTTCATCTGAGGCATTCAACCAAAACTGATAAAATTGATAAGGAGTAGTTTTTTCTGGGGCCAGCCAAACGTTGCCGCTTTCTGTTTTTCCAAACTTGGTGCCGTCTGCTTTTTTTATGAGGGGAGTAACAATGGCAAATGCCTCTCCGTTCCCTTTTCTACGAATCAGCTCGGTGCCGGTTACAATGTTTCCCCACTGATCGGAGCCGCCCATTTGAAGCTTAACTTTTTTATTTTTCCATAGCCAATAAAAATCGTAGCCCTGCACTAGCTGATAAGAAAACTCAGTGAACGACATGCCGCTTTCAAGTCTGCTTTTAACAGAATCTTTAGCCAGCATATAGTTTACCGTAATGTGCTTACCTACATCACGAATAAAATCTAAAAAAGAAAATTGCTTAAACCAGTCGTAGTTATTTACAATCTCGGCAGCATTTTCTGCGCAATTAAAATCCAGAAATCGCTCCAATTGCTTTTTCTGACAGGCTAAGTTGTGGTTTAAAATATCTTCGCTCAACAAGTTACGTTCCTGTGATTTTCCGGATGGGTCGCCAACCATGCCTGTTGCACCTCCAATGAGCGCAATAGGTTTATGCCCAGCTTGCTGAAAATGTAGCAGCGTCATAATCTGAACTAAGTTGCCTACGCCTAACGAATCGGAGGTAGGATCAAAGCCAATGTAGCCAGAAACAACTTCTTTGTTAAGCAGCTCTTCCGTTCCAGGCATCACATCCTGAATCATGCCTCTCCACTTTAACTCTTGAACAAAATTCTTTTTCATGTGCTGCCAAAGATAGTTGAATCCTTGAAAATCTAATCACAAGGGATAATATTCCTTAAAAGCTGGGGGTTTAGTTTTGTACATTAGCAACCTTATAATAAGAAAGAAATATGGTTTTTGTAACAGGGGGCACAGGGCTGGTTGGCTCACATCTATTGTTTGAATTGGTTTCAAACCATGTTTCTGTTAGAGCGTTATGCCGAACTGAAAGTAGCTTGGAAGAAGTTAAAAGCATATTCTCTTTTTATTCTGAGCAAGGAGCTGAATTGTTTGCTAAAATAGAATGGATGAAGGGAGATATTTTAGATTTGTTTTCATTATACGAAGGATTAGAAGGAGTGTCGCAAGTATATCATTGCGCTGCCATGGTATCCATAAATACGAGCGATGGAGAAAGGATGATTTACAATAACGTTACAGGAACTGCCAATGTGATGAACGCTGCACTAGAAAAAAATATTCAAAAACTATGTTATGTGAGTTCAGTAGCAACCTTAGGCTCTGACAAAAACAAAGAAATTACTGAGACCACCTCCTGGAATGAAGAGTCCAACATTTCTGCATACGCCATCAGTAAATACCTGTCCGAAAATGAAGTATGGCGTGCTTCCGCAGAGGGATTAAATGTAGTAGTGGTAAATCCTTCCATTATTATTGGTCCTTGTAACAGCAAAAGAAGTAGCGGCCTGTTTTTTAAAACTGCATACAATGGGCTAAGCTGGTATAGCGGTGGAGGAATGGGATATGTGGATGTGCGCGATGTAGTTGGCGTTATGATTAATCTTATGAGTAGCGAAATCTCTAAGCAAAAGTTTATTCTTAATGCTGAGAATAAAACATTTAAAGAATTTTTAGATTTAGTTCATATTGCATTGGGTAAGCCTGTACCAAATAAAAAGGCAGGTAAATTTTTACTGCAACTTGCCTGGAGGTTGGATAAACTTAAAAGTCATGTTTGGGGGTCGGAACAAATTTTTACAAAAGAAGTAGCTTCTTACGCTGCAAATCTGCTGGCATATTCCAATGAAAAGATAAAAAATGAATTAAAAATTAACTTTATACCTACTGAGATAGCTGTGAAAAATGCTGCTAAATATTTTCTTCTTTCACGCACCAAAAGGGGGCTTAATTAATCCTTCTTTTCATCAGGAAAAATATTACTTTTGCATCTCTAATTTTTTTATGAAAAAAAACGCATCCATATCGATTCTTTTTGTGTTGTTAAACTTGGCCTCTTTCGCTCAAAATTGGGAATGGACAAAGATTGCTGGCGGACCTGCTATTGATAAAGTTACAGGAACCGCTTTAGATGCTTTTGGCAACGTATTTATTACTGGATATTTTGATAGCACCATTGCTTTTGACAGCACGCGCTTAATAAGTGCCGGAGGCACAGATGTTTTTATTGCCAAATACGATCCCGATGGCGTATTGATTTGGGCAAAACAAGTTGGTGGGCAAAATGACGATTATTCGACAGCATTAAGTACAGATATTACCGGTAATTGTTATGTAACAGGTTTCTTTTTTATTCAAGGAACGATAACCACTTTTGGATCTACTACTATTACACAAGCGGGCGATGCCGATATGTATATTTCTAAATTTACAGCGGCCGGAGATTTGCTTTGGGTAAGAAACGGAGGTAGTAAAAGCGAAGATGCATCGTTTGGAATTGCAACAGATATTTCAGGAAACAGCTATGTTACAGGATATTTTAGTGGCACAGCTATATTTGGAATTACCAAAATAATTAGCAATGGGTATAGCGATATTTTTGTTGCTAAATATGATGCAGCAGGTAACTTGGTGTGGGTGCGATCAGGAGGAGGTTCATACCAAGACGAGGCCTATGGAGTAACAACCGATGTAGCAGGAAATTGCTACGTAACAGGGTACTTTACCGGAAATGCATTTTTTGGAAAAACTCCACTTTCCAGCGCAGGGTATTTTGATACTGACGTACTTGTACTAAAATATAATCCCAGCGGAATTTTAATTTGGGCCAAACGTGCAGGTGGTACTGCCAATGACATTGGCTATGGAATTGACATTTCAGCAAGCGGACAAATTGCAGTATGTGGTGTTTTTCAAGGCACAAAATCATTTGGCGAAAATGTACTTAACCGTGTTGGAGGAAGCAATGGTTTTATAGCCAGATTTGAAACCAGTGGAAAATTATCTTGGGTAGAAAATTCGCACGGAGCAAATTTTACGGAGTTCCGAAAAGTATCGCTTGATGGAAACGGAAATAGCTACGTGGCAGGCTTTATGAGTGGTGATGTAGAGTTTGGAAAAACAAAGTTTTCTACCACTGGCGATAAAGATTTATGTTTAGCTAAATACGACAGCAAAGGTGAACTTATGTGGGTTCTGCAAGGCGGAGGCTCAGAAAATGACGAGGGCATGTGTGTAGTTGCAGATCAGGCAGGCATTTGTTATGTGGCTGGTCAGTTTAACACCGCAGCAACATTTGGCAGAGTAAAAGTATCCGGTTGGCAATGGCAGGATATTTTTCTTTCGAGGATAAAATAATTATAAACTTTACCGGCTTTTTGTTTTTGCTCGACATAAAGTCGGAGCAAGAAAGGTATTGGTCTCGTAGCCCTGACTTAGAACTGTCAGCATTCAACTGCCCTCCTGACGGACGCCAGTCGGACAGGGATAGAAAGGAAGATATAATAATGATTGATGAGTAACGAATGGTCTCGTAGTTCAATTGGATAGAACGGGAGTTTCCTAAACTTCTAATCCCAGTTCGATTCTGGGCGAGACCACTTTTATTATTAGAGATATTGGACAATCTGAAAGTTCGCCTAGATAGATACTAAACTTCTAATCCCTGCCCTGACGCGGCTTGCGGTCAGGATGCTGACAACCAAAGGTTCGTCAGCATTCGATTCTGGGCGAGACCACTTCTGTAAGCTACACTTTCTCATTCTGATAAGATAGAAAAGCCAAGTTAGGTAATTAGTAGCCAAAGAATTAGGTAATAACTAAAGAGGTTGTTTTGACCAAATTTGATTGTTCAAATTCAAATCTTCTACTAAATCAGTATAGAGCTTCAGAGGCAAATAATTTCTTTTAATAAATTCAAAATCGAAATGTTCAAATAAGGCTGGTTCAAAAAGATTAATATAGTTCGGAATTGCGCAATACAACCTATCATCTACAAAAGAAAACGAGATGCCTTTTTTAATTTTTCTCCGATAATTCATAATCCGTAGCATTAAACTGGGAGTCAAAATGTATCTAGCCTCAACTTGATCTGAACTTAACACAAAGAATTCCTTATTAAATTCAACATCTTCTAGTTTTACAGGACATAAATTATCTAATATCCTTCGCTTAAGATTTCTGAAAAAAGATTTTGATTTTTCTGGACACACAAACGTTTTAGCAGTAAAATACTTATTGAAAGAAGCCGAAATGAAAACGCCATTAAATAACACACGCCCCCCCACTCGATAACACAGTAGTTTCACAAAACATAATTCGAGTATCCCCGATTTTGAATCGCATAAAATCTTCTCCTTCTACAATCATCATTCGATCGGGCAAGAGCATGCTTTTTTCTAAAACCGACTTTGCAATCCTTTGTCGAGGAATATACTCGACATCATCAAACAAATACCGTAATAATTCAGGCAAAATATTACACTTAAATTTTATTACTAATTGCTGACGCATATTATTCACTATTTGTCCTGCAGACAAAATAAAAATGAAAGCAATTAGTCCAGTTGAAAAAATCAGGAATGGCACTTCCGTATATATCGAAATCGCAAATAACACACAAAATGGGATTGAGAAGTATAGATACTTCATCGCTTTTTTAACGTGCTCAACACGAAACTCTTCTAAGGGGTCTAACTGAATTTTCAAATCCGAATTATAGAACGAAAGCAATTCCGACTCTTTCTTCATTCGCCTACTGTTTAAACAGGGCTTGGGCGTTTACATTTTTTCGCTCTGAATCTTCAAGCACGAAAACGGTTTTAGGGGCAAAATTAAATCTGCTTGCTAATAAATTAGCAGGAAATGATTCAATAGCATCATTGTAATCTGTGATTGCAGAATTGCAATATCTTCTTGACGCGGATATTTGCTCCTCCACTTCATTCCAGGACCCTTGTAGTTTCAAAAAATTCTTATCGGCTTTTAAATTAGGGTAGCTTTCTACCGAAAGCATTACTGTGGCTAATTTTTGTGAAATATCATTGTGTAATCCAACCTTAGCATCAATTGAAGCATTCTCTAATATTTTAGTTCTAAGGGCAGTAACTTCAGAGAGAACATTCGCTTCGTAAACTGCATATTGCCTTACAGTTTCTACTAGATTTGGTATTAAATCATATCATTTCTTAAGCATAGCATCAATGGATCCAAAGGCATTATCTACGCTATTCTTTTTTCTGATTATTTCATTATATAGATAAATGAAATAAAATACAACTAGAATTAAAACTCCTATTAATATATTGTCTAGCATTGGAATTTGGTTTTGTGCTTATTTATTTTGAGATCTTAGTTTTGGGGGTTGACGATATTAAAAAAACGGCAACTTCTTTTCGTCCACCAAAAATAATCTAAAAGCTCCAAACCAATACACACTTTTTCATGTTACCACGGTATAATATCAAACTCCGGATCTCCGTGAATGGAAGAAATGTCTTTTTTAAACCTTTCAATAACATCTCTTTCCGAAGAAGTTACAGGAAGAAATGCTTCAGCAACTTTTTTCATTACGCTGATAAATGTTTGTTTTAGTTCTGGGCTTAAATAATGACTGTTAAGTTTTATCTGATCCATGGCCACTTATATGAAACAGCTGAAATAGGCTTGTTCTTATCCATCATTTAAAAAATAATGTCGGAAACATCGAAGGTATACTCATTTTTAGAAAGTTCGGCCTTAACAATATCATGAAACTTTTGTCTTTCCTCTTCCTGCACCGCACCATCTGCGCTTGCAACTGCATAAGCAAGTTCTCCAATGGCATAATGTAAATTTTCAATAGGGCTCATTTTATATTGGTTTATTAATATTATAAATTAATTAGGGCTCTTAAATGCCCATGTTACGGTGCCAACTGAAAAAAGAATTACAAATAGCAAAAGGCCTGCTTCAAAATAACGATATGTAATAATACAATAATACATGGACATTATATAAATTAACATAGCCAGCAAGGCAAATACCCTAAGTGCTTGCTTATTCATCTCCTCTGTAGGAGGCGTTTCACTTTTTTTATCCATAGTTCTTTTTTTTAATTATCAAAAATGAAATATTTAGTTAGTTTATAAAATGATTTTAGTTAGTAGCTTTACTGATATATATCAGTTTTTTGAACTTAAAAGTTCAATAACTTGGAACAAAATAGTTTAAGGAATATATAATCTAGGTCAGGTACTTACAAACCAAAAATGAATAACAAAGAGGGATTAGAAGCACTTTTCATGTTTGCTACCGAAGGGATTTTGGTGGCAGATGATTCTGGTGAAATTGTACGCATAAACCCTGCTACCGAAAAAATGTTTGGGTATAAAAGCCATGAGTTGTTAGGAAAAAAAGTAGAAGTCTTAATTCCTAAAAAACATTCTCACAACCATGTAAAGCATCGTACACAATATCAGGAAAAGCCACGTGCTCGGTCAATGGGAACAGAGATGAATCTGATGGCACTTAAAAAAGATAGCAGTGAATTTCCTGTAGAAATTAGTTTAAGTCCATTTACAGCATCAGATGGGAAATTTGTGATTGCATTTATTATAGATATATCTATTCGCAAACAGGCAGAGGAAGTAGTGCTACAGAAAAAAAAGGAACTAGAATTGCTAAATGCAAATCTTGAAAACAGAGTAAAAGAGCGAACCATGATATTGGAAGAAGCTATTACTGAATTAAACAGAACAAAAGAGAACTTAAATTTAGCCCTGAAAAAAGAAAAGGACTTAAATGATTTGAAATCGAGATTTGTGTCTATGGCATCGCATGAATTTAGAACTCCGCTAGCAACTATTCTTTCCTCGCTATCGCTGGCAACCAAATACTCCGAAAAGGGTGATAAAGAAAATCAAATGAAGCATGTGAGTAGAATAAAGTCTTCTATCGGAAATTTAACAGATATATTAAACGACTTTTTATCCATCAGCAAAGTGGAGGAAGGAAAAGTGATAACCACACAAGAAAATATTGACTTTCCAGCTTTTGTAAGTGACGTTGTGAGGGAGATGCAATCCATTGCCAAAGAAGGTCAGAAAATAAATTTTACCCACACAGGAAAAGCAGAAATTGAGTCTGACAAAAAATTATTAAAACATATTTTATTAAACCTTTTGTCAAATGCCATCAAATTTTCGGATGAAGCAAAAAACATTGATATAAAAAGCAGCATCACTAATACTCATTTAATTTTTTCTGTTAAGGATAGCGGCATTGGCATTTCGGCCGAAGATCAAAAACATTTGTTTGAGCGTTTTTTTAGAGCGCATAATGCCACCAACATTCAAGGAACAGGCCTAGGGCTGAATATTGTTTCAAAATATGTGGAGATGCTCGATGGAGATATTGAGTTTACTAGTGTTTTGGAAAGCGGAACTACTTTTACTGTTTCATTACCTGTAAAATAAAAAAGGATAATCATTCGCATTTTTTCAATACTTAAATTTTAAATTATAGATAACAAATTAAAAAAATGAATAAAAAAATATTACTGATTGAAGACAACAAGGAGATGCGCGAAAACACTTCAGAAATTTTAGAGCTTGCCAACTACCAGGTGTTTACTGCTAAAAACGGAAAGGAAGGTGTGGAGCTAGCGCTAAAGCAAAAGCCCGATTTAATTATTTGCGACATTATGATGCCGGTGCTGGATGGATACGGAACCTTGCATTTAATATCTAAAAATGAAGAAACCGCGAGCATCCCATTTATCTTTTTAACTGCCAAAGCAGATCGTAGCGATTTCCGCAAGGGAATGGAAATGGGTGCCGATGATTATGTTACCAAACCTTTTGATGACATTGAACTTTTAAATGCGGTGGAGAGCCGTTTTAAAAAAGCGGAGTTGATGAAAAAAGAATTCTCCAAAGACTTAAGTGGCCTCAATGATTTTATTTCCAGTGCAAAAAATATTGAGGATCTAAAAAAGATTTCTTCCGATCAAGACATACGCACCTACAGGAAAAAAGAAAACATTTATACTGAAGGCGGGTATCCGCGCGGAATACTTTTTGTTGTGAAGGGAAAAGTAAAAACGTATAAAACCCACGAGCAGGGCAAGGAGTTGATAACCGGCTTATATAAGGATGGAGATTTTTTTGGATACCTAGCCATGCTGGAGGAAGGAAAATACACCGACTCAGCCACTACGTTGGAAGATTCGGAAATATGCATGATTCCAAAAGATGATTTTTATTCTTTGGTATATAAAAATGCCGAAGTATCGCGCAAGTTTATTAAAATGCTATCAGACAACCTACAAGAAAAAGAAGAGCAATTAATTAAACTGGCCTATAACTCTGTACGGAAAAGAGTAGCTGAATCGCTGGTAACACTTTACGATAGATATAAAAAAGAGGATGAGCAAAAGTTTAGCATGAATATTTCTAGAGAAGATTTAGCAAATTTAGCGGGCACCGCAACAGAAACCACCATACGTACACTTAGAGATTTTAAAGAAGATGGGCTCATAGAAATTAAAGGCGGAACCATTGCCGTTATTAACTACGACAAGCTTGCCAAGATGAAAAATTGATGATTTACGCATCCTTCTGATATCTATCAGTTTTCAAACTGATTTCAGTCATATAAAAAAACGTTTCGTATAAATATGTTTGTATCAAATAATATAAAGTGCAAACTATACTCCATAACCACGAAATTGCAGGAGCTCTCATTGCCAGGGTTTTTTTAGGATTTCTTTTCTTTTTTCAGGGCTTTGATGCTGTGTTCCGAATAAAAATTAGCGGAGTAATAGATGCCATTGAAGAGCCTCTTGCCGAACGAGGAATTCCTCGAGCATTAATCGTGACTGGCGCTTGGTTTACTTCCTACATTGAACTTATTGCGGGCGTTTTATTAATCATTGGATTTGCCAAATATTATGCGCTGTATTTACTAGGCATGAATTTAGTAGTTGCTTCTGTAGCCTTTGGAATTATTAAACCCATGTGGGACACTAGCCATGCATTTGTACGATTAGCCTTGCTCCTTTTTCTATTAATGATTCCATCAGAATGGGATGTAGTATCTGTTGATTATGTATGGTCCTTAATTAATTTTTTAAAATCAATAGCCTAACCCCCAACCCCCTTCCATGAAAACTATTTTAGTTCCTACAGACTATTCCGATATAGCAAACAACGCATGCGACTATGCCGTTGAGCTCGCAAAAGCATACGATGCCAAAATAATTTTATTTCATGCATACCAAGTGCCACTGCCTAGCAACGAGATGCCTGTAATGGTTATTACCCCTCAAGATTTGGAAAAAGAAAATACGCTGCGCATAAAAATGATGGAGACGGAAGTACGAAGTAAAAACAACGCAAAGCTAGAAATTGAATCCCTAACGAGAGAGGGGTTTACCATTGGAAAAATTATAGAAATTATTGAAGAAAAAAATGTGGATTTAGTTGTGATGGGCGTTACCGGCACCGGAAAAATTTCGGAAGCATTAATTGGCAGCCACACCTCCTCGTTAATGAAAGAAACCCAAACACCCATTTTAGTGATTCCGGAAAAGGCAAAGTTTGAAGAAGTAAAAAAGATTGTTTTCGCCTACAACTACAATGAAAAGGTAAATACAGAAGCAATTAGAAAAGTAAAAAAGTTTGCAAAGCTATTTGATGCAAAAATTTATGTGCTGGATGTAGAAAAGCCTACCGTTATCCCCATGTATGAAAACACTGCAGCTGCCGAAACATTAGAAAATGCGCTAAAAGATGTTGACCACACTTTGTTTTACTCCTCGTCCGATGAAATTACGGATGGACTTAATCTTTTTGCCGATGAGCACAAGTGCGATTGGGTAGCCATGATCCCGCACAAGCATACTTTTTGGAGCAGGTTATTTACCAAGAGCAACACAAAACAAATGGCTTTTCATACTCATTTACCTTTATTGTCTATTCACGAATAATTTTAGGATAAAAAAAATGAAAATCGGTATTGATGATATGAAAACAATTTCTTCTATTCAAAAGAAGTTTACAGAAGAGTTTCCATATTTAAAAATTGAATTCTTTTCCAAAGAACATGAAGTAGGTGCGCCCTCCTCAAAAAAATCGATGAAAGAGTCTTCCAAAAAAATTGGAGAGCTGCGCAATAAACATATAAACGGAACCCTATCCATATCTCCAACCATGACTGTATCGGATTTAGAACAAAATTTCCAAGATCAGTTTGGGCTTGCGGTGCAAGTATTTAGACGATCGGGAAATGCCTGGCTGGAAACAACCGTTACCGATAGCTGGACGCTGGATAAACAAAACAAACAAGGAGAGGCACTATCTATTTATTTAGAAGGAAAAGGAAAAGATGGGGAATACGAGGCCGATGAATAATTATTGTTTCACACTCTTAAGTATTTTGCCACGAAGGCAGAAAGTTTCAGAAAAATATTCAGAAAAAAAATTTAGGGACTCTAACATCTATTTCTCGCAGAGACGCTAAGGTAGCAGAGAGGTTAAAGTATGCAAATTTGTTACAGCTGTTCTTTGCGTGCTTTGTGATTATGGCTGTGTGATTTTTTCGCGCCTCTCTTTTAGTTTACAGCTTCTGACATCCCAATTTTATAATAACTTAGTGGTATCATACATCTAATAGGTGTAATTAAAAAATGCCAGTTTACTATTTTATTTACAAGCCTTTTGAAATGCTTTCTCAGTTTAGCAGGGAAGGAAATCACCAAACGCTGGCAGACTTAGATTTCAAATTCCAAAAAGAGGTATACCCCGTTGGCAGGTTAGATGCAGATAGCGAAGGATTGTTGCTGCTTACCAACGATAAAACATTAAACCATAAGCTGCTAGATCCAAAATTTAAACACAAGCGAGTATACCTAGCGCAGGTAGAAGGAATAGTTACCCAAGAGGCAAAAACAATATTAGAAAAAGGTGTATCCATTACCGTAGATGGAAAAAAACACCAAACTCTCCCCTGCTCTGCCGAATTACTGCCTGCAACTTTTGGGGATGAGCCAGGCGATGTGCCGGAGCGCAAGCCTCCCATACGCTTCAGAAAAAACAGTCCTACCAGTTGGATAAAATTAACGCTACACGAAGGAAAAAACAGGCAGGTGCGTAAGATGACAGCAGCCGTTGGATTTCCAACGCTGAGGTTAATACGAATAAGTATTGAAAAAATAATTGTAAAAAATTTAAAACCCGGAGAGGTGAAAGAAATAAGCGGTAAAGAACTTTTTGTTTTGCTTGGTATTTAATAAATATAATTTACATTTAACGCATGGAAATGAAAACCATAAAACTGAGTATTGATACACACGATGGGCAGGAGCGCTTGTTTGCCGAATTCCCATTTAACCATAAGTTGATAGATGCGGTAAGAGAAATTCCCGGAGCTCGATGGAGCCGCACAAAAAAGAAATGGCATTTTAATCTTAGCCAGCAAGTAGTTGCTTTGTTGCAGGAAAAATTATCATCGCTGGCTGCACTTGATGCCACGTTGTTGAAATCCCAATGGAAAGAAAAAGAAAAGGTTAAAGCTGAGAAGAAAGTTAATGGAGATGATGAAACAATAAAGGCTATAGATTATTTTAAACTATGGATGGAACAGAAACGATACAGCCCTCAGACCATAAAAAATTACATGGGGCAACTCATCCAGTTCCTGACCTACTACCAGCCACGCAGTTTTAAGGAGCTTACGGTGGAGGATGTGGAGCGGTACAATCACGAAGTAATTGTGAAGAAAGGACTTTCTGTTTCGTTCCAACAGAGCATGGTGGGGGCGATAAAGCTTTTTTACGGCCAGTGCCAGGATACAAAAATGGAT
>CAYZTB010000013.1:0-69283 GCA_964481195.1 uncultured Bacteroidia bacterium
TACCAAACGTCTTTTGGAAGCAGGAAAAAAGCGCGGTCATGAGATCGTAGTGCTGGACCACCTGAAATGCGTATTAGTAATTGAAAAAAACAAACCTCATATTTATTATCGTGGCGAAAAAGTACAGGGGGTGAATGCCGTGATCCCGCGCATAGGGGCATCTGCTACTTTTTACGGTGCAGCCGTGGTGCGCCAGTTTGAAATGATGAAAATATTTACTGCGGTAGAATCTCAGGCCCTTGTACGTTCCCGCGATAAATTACGCAGCCTGCAATTGCTGGCACGTGCTGGAATCGGAATGCCAAAAACCGCCTTTGCGTCCACCACCAAATATGTGGATAACCTCATTGAACAGGCGGGAGGAGCTCCGGTGGTAGTAAAATTACTCGAAGGCACACAGGGCATTGGGGTCATTCTTGCCGAAACACATGCATCTGCAAAATCAGTAATAGAAGCTTTTTTGGGAGTAAAGGTTAATTTGCTTGTACAGGAATTTGTGAAAGAAGCCAAAGGAATTGATATACGCGTTTTTGTGGTGGATGGGCAAATAATAGGTGCCATGAAAAGGCAAGGTGCCGAAGGAGAGTTCCGCTCCAACCTCCATCGCGGAGGCAGCGCAACCTCCCTGGAACTTTCCGCTGAAGAAAAGACTACAGCCATCCGTTCCGCAAAAAAATTGGGGTTAGGAGTGGCGGGAGTAGATATGCTCCAATCCAACCGTGGGCCGCTGGTGATGGAAGTGAATTCTTCTCCCGGACTGCAAGGAATTGAAGGCGCTACCGGTGTGGACATTGCCGCAAAGATCATCGAGTACGCGGAGCGCAACGAGCACGTGGATTGAAACCCATTATTTTTCTCAGACAATTTATATTGGCGGTTTTTCTGCGGGCTTTGCGTCTCTGCAAGAAACTTTTTCCTTAATTCCCTCTCCAAATTTCTATCTTCGCATGACTTCATATGCGCTTAAACGGTACAACCATAGGTCTTGGTGAGAATGCACGGGTAAATCTCAACGTGTATTATCTTCCTACAGGGGCCAAGATGGAAATACCTGTGTATGTATTCCGTGCCAAGAAAAAAGGCCCTTCGGTTCTGTTTATGGCAGGAATGCATGGCGATGAGACCAACGGCATCGAGATCATGCGCAACCTGCTGAAGGAAAAACATCTGGAGAATCTGGAAAGAGGAAGTGTAGTTGCCATCCCGATTACCAACGTAGTGTCATTTCTCAATCGCTCGCGGGACCTGCCGGACGGACGGGACCTTAACCGCTGCTTTCCCGGAACACGCTCGGGTTCACTCGGCAGCCGCATTGCTTATGACCTCACAAAAAAAATCCTTCCAATTATAGACTTCGGAGTTGACTTCCATACCGGAGGTGCCGAAATAAATAATTATCCGCAGGTGCGGTGTTTTTTTGACAATGAAAAAAGTTTTGATCTCGCACGGTCATTCGGAGCTCCTTTTATAGTGAATTCAGCCTACCGCGAAAAGTCCCTGCGCAAAGAATCTTCTCGCCTGGGCAAGCCCATCCTCGTATACGAAGCAGGAGAATCCTTTCGTTTCAGCAAAGTGGGTATTAGCGAAGGCATGAATGGCTGCCTGCGTCTTATGAAAAATTTGAAAATGCTGGATGTAAGCACACCAAAACCACAAAGCATTACCCTCACCGGTTCTAAATGGATACGCGCACGCATATCTGGATTGTTCCGCACAAGCAAAAAATTTGGCACCTATGTGGAGAAGGACCAAATCCTGGGTGTAGTAAGTTCTCCCTACGCAGAACTTGAACGCCCCCTTATTGCCCCGGTAGATGGATTTTTGATTGGCATCAATAACAAGCCCGTAGTGAATGAAGGAGACGCTCTCATACACATTGGCACGGAATAAATTGACCTCGCCAACTCTACAAAAGATCAAAAATAATTTGCATTTATATGGTTACAAAGTCTATCTTTGTAGTATAACATTGCGGGGTAGAGCAGGGGTAGCTCGTTGGGCTCATAACCCAAAGGTCACAAGTTCGAATCTTGTCCCCGCTACTGAAAGAAAAAGCTCGGAAGAAAATCTTCCGGGCTTTTTTGTTTTCATAGGGGAAATCACAGAAAATATTTATTTGAAAATGAAAATTAATTTCTGATTTGTGTGAAAAAATAGGATCGGAAAAATGTTCAAAAATCAGTAAAGATTAAACATAGATTAAACATATTTGTTTAACCCTGATTGGAGAAGATTACCTGGAGGACTATGATTACCTCTGGACCGACCCGCATGAGGTATGCGGCATGATCTCCTTCAAGGCCATGCAGTCTGATCTGGTGGTGGATGGCGGCAACATTGTGAGATTAAAGAACAGGATCATTTGCACGGATAAGATCTATTCTGAGAATAAGAAATGGTCTGAGTTGGCAGTACGCGCTGAACTGCGCAGATGCCTGGAGGTGGATGAGATCATCGTGATCCCCTGCGAGCCGTATGATATCATTGGGCATGCAGATGGCATGGTTCAGTTTATTGATGACAAGACAGTTCTGCTGAATGATTATGATGCCGCAAGTATCAACCTTACAAATTCGCCAAGGTATCCAGCGCATCATCTGTATCCTTGACGCCATGATCTTTTGGATAGCTACGAATGCCAACCTTTAGTTAGTAAACCGCAAATTTTCCGGATTCATTTCCTGAATTTCTGTAATTCGATTATCGTCATTGAAGCTAAATTTCTGAGTAACGTCACAGAATTCAAATTTCTTCATTGATTTCCTGTAGCAGTGGTAGTTCACCCAAAACGCAGCGCACATAACGCCATCGGGGTCTTTGCCGAGTTGGTAGGAAGCGGTAATGATTTTAGTTGTTGGGAACTGAAATTCATCAGAATATTTTTCCATTAACTCATTAATGCTGGAAGGAGATTGGTGCTTGTATTCTATGTAGTGCTCAACATAAGATGCAGAATTAAAAAAAATATTTTACGTTTGCTAAATCACTCGCAGTACTTGGACTCAGCGGTTCTATTTTAGAAATTTTAACTTTGCTGAAAAGGAATACTTTAAGAATGAGCAAAATACTTCAATTCAAAATCTCCCTTAAAAACATTGAGCCAAAGATCTGGCGCAGGTTTCTTGTACCTTCTGATATTAATTTCTATGTAATGCATCTGATCATTCAAAATGTGATGGGATGGCACAATGCCCATATGCATCAGTTTCTGCATAACAGGAATACGAGTATTATCGGAGATCCGGAACTTTTAGATCATGATGATGCAACGGATGCTACACAATATTGTATTTCAGATTACTTCACTGAACCAAGGAAGAGCATATTGTATGAGTATGATCTGGGTGATGGCTGGCTGCATGAGCTGGTTTTTGAAAAGGCCTTGGATACCGAGGTTGGTAAATATTACCCACTTTGTCTGGAGGGCCAAGGCAACTGCCCGCCCGAGGATTGCGGTGGGCTTCCGGGCTTCTCCAATTTGGTTAAGGCTATGAAGAAAAAGAAGGGAAAGGAATACCTGGAGTTAAAAGACTGGCTGGGCGGAGATTATGATCCTACCGAATTTGACCTCGAATACATCAACAAAATCCTTAAAACCTACAGGAGTGTTGATTGGAAGACATGAGGATAGTGCAACCCTTGTCCCTCGCATAAAAAAAGCCCTGAAGAATTTCTTCAGGGCTTTTTGTTTTAATGTGTGAGTCAATCAATGACATCAAATCTTAATTCTATTTTAAATAAGTCGAAGAAGCCATAAAATAAACAATATTAAAGCAACAACCAGAAGCAAGTTAATCAAGCCTCCTAAGCCCCATCCACCCGAAAGATAGGCGATGAGCCATAATATTAATACGACAAGGATAATTGTCCAGAAAAAACTTCGGGCGTCTTGGTCTGAGTGTTTGGATATTTTTTTATAGATAGATTTATTTTTCAAAAATTCTTTAGTCGAGTTGATTTTTAAATTGATGACCGGAGAGGCGGTGGGTACAGATTCAAAATTAGAATTGTTATCCGCGACCTTAGTGCCTGACGAATGATTATTAGTGACTGGAGCAATGTAATTTTTACTTGCCACTGTGTTATCTTCGGCTACTGCCTTGGTTATTTGCGGTGAATGGAAAACAGACTGTCCTTCTTGCGCAACTTCACGATCTTTCGGTGTTACGGTAGTGGGTTTATGTGCATAATACCCCTTTCGATAATGACGTTTTGTTATGGATGTATTCCATTCCTGACTGCAGGAAGTGAATAGGATAGTTGCCACGATAAGTAAGGAGGTGTAAGTAAATAGGGTTTTCATGTTTTATTTTTAATAAGGTATTGTATTACAAAAAAAAGTGCTGCGTTGTTGTAGGAAGCTTTTATTAAAGGAAATATTTATATAGATCCTATAATTGCAGCAAACTCTTCTTTTGTTTTTCCAAGCTTTGTTTCAATCTTGTTAAACATTTCATCTTTTTTGCCATTCTCATAACGCAAATCTGCATCTGTCAAGTTAGGAAATTTTGCTTTTAGCTTTCCTTTTTGCTTATTCCGGCTTCCTTTTGCAGGAATCGGGGCAGTTTTTTTGTCTATCATTTTATTTTAAATTTAATTTGTAACTGAATTGCTACACTGCAAATGTAGTCTTCTTGCTATAAAAAATGTTACACAATTTCAGTGAAAGTTTACAAGAATCTCATGTATTTTAATCGGTAAGTTTCTTCATATAATCGGGAATGACAAAACAGAAATTGGTTCACTTCTCAAGAAGAATTTATTTATGATTGCCAAAGACTGAAATCCTGCAATGCCTTTGGATTGAAAGTAGGAGGAATGCTTAAAACAGGAATGGGTGAATGATTAACAATTTGCTGGCAGATGGGGCCCATGATAAGTTGGGAAATTCTGGATCTATCAAGATCAGACATAATGATTATTAGATCTGCTTTTATTTTTTTAGCCTGAGATAATATTAAATCAGAAGTGTATCCCTTAGAAAAAATTTTGATGTTGGATGTAATTTCGCGTTTTTCTGCAATTTGTTTTATTTGTTCTGCTTCCAACAATATTTTCTTGTAGGAGAGTTTGCTTTGAGCTGTATCGATGCCAAGGATATGGAGTTTTGCTTCATAGAGTTCCGCTATCCTTATTCCGAAATCAACCTTTTCTCTAGAGTGAGGTTTGTCCCTGAATGGAAGAAGAATATTTTTAAATTGTGTATTTTTAGAATAATGTTGAACAGAAAGCACAGGACATTTAGATTCATTTACCACCCTAAATGTATTACTCCCTACTAGGAATTCGCGGAAGCCTTTTACTCCATGTGTTCCCATAATAATTAGGTCTGCTTTAATCTTATCTGCCGTCTGCAGTATTTGTTCTCTGACCCAGCCTGAAGTGGTAGCGGCAGTTATTTTTATTCCGAATTCCCGTTCAAGTTTTTTAGCAATTTTCTCAAGATGTTTTTTTGCTTTTTCACGAACTTCTTTCTCGTGACCGGCAAGATTATACACTTGCGGGGCATAGTATTCCCCCGGGCTAATATTGACAATCATTGATGCAGTGTTGTGAATTAATGTTATGCTAGCTCCACTGCGTTTAACCATGTCGGCAGCATAATCAAGTGCTTTCAGGGAAGTGTCCGAAAAATCTATCGGGACAAGAATTTTTTTTATTTTCAACGTAGTTATTTTCACGATGGTTATTTTTAGATTATTTATTTTGGCTCTCTCAAGACACCCCTGTATTTATACTAGATTAGTTGAACACTCTAAACTTTGAACCATTCGTGTCAATTGCGGATTATACACGATAAAGATGAGGAACTACACGCGAGAAAGTGTTACACAATTTCACAAAAAATTTGCATAGTTCTTGTCTTATTTAATCAGAGAGATATGGATTCTATTTGCTTTCTCATTGTAATCAAACTTACAGTCGTTAAAGCTGGGTGGTTTTAATATCGGCCTGAAGTTATTTGAAAATGCGTAGGGCTCTTTGGGTAGGCCTAACATATTTCGGTCGATTTTGCCATTGCTATTTATATCCTGATAAAGTGCCAGCGCAAATGCCCCATAGGAGAGATCCTTTATTTCGATTTTTAACTTTCCGTTCTCAGGAGTAAACCTGTATTTTTTAAGCTGCTGTTGTTTGACTAGAAATTTTTTATCCTGATCATAAAAGCTCAATTCCACTGGAGCATCAGTTGAGTCAAGATTGTCTAGTCACGAATAGTGGCAGGGGTGGAGCCGAAGAATCCGGAATCAGATAGAGAGGGATAGGCTCTTCCATTTTTGCTTTTATCACGGCTTCTGATAAATCTTTTTTATCCGTTATAACTATTTCAATTTCTGGTTTTGAGATGGGTTGGGGGTTGCAAGCTACTAACCCAATCAGAGCTAGGGCGCATATAAAGAATAGGCCAATATAAAAACGGTGGAATATTTTAGTTTGCATTAGTAAAACCTAAAAATTATTTATTGCCAAATAGTCTGTTATTTTTTATTCTTAGATTTTAACATGCCAATGGTCGGCATAGTATCACCCAGCAATTCCCCCCAGGGTTTTAATGATTCAATGTGATCAAACACCACTTTTAGTATAGCCGTAATGGGTATGGAGAGAAACATTCCCGGAATACCCCACAAGGCCCCACCTGCAATTACTGAAATGATGGCTACCAGTGCGTTTATCTTTACTTTCGAACCTACAACTTTTGGAACAATGTAGTTGTTGTCGATTAGTTGGATTACAGAGTACAACGCTGCGACATATAATATGTAGGAAGCGGATTCTTTTGTAACTAAAGCAATGAGACAATAGATGGCCATTGCTACAATGCCCCCCAAATAAGGAATAATATTTAGAATTGCTCCTAAGATACCAAGCACAATCGCGTATTTGATGCCAATCATAAGAAGTCCAATTGAGTTGAGTACAGCCAGAATAGCGACTTCAAGCAGCAATCCAAACATGTACCTTTGAATCAGAGTTTTTGTTGATTGGATTACTTCGTTTACTTCTTTCCGGTTTATCTCTCCGAAAATCTTTCTGATAAAATCGAGAAGAAGTGGCTGGTAGAACAACAGCATAAAAACATAAACTGGAATTAAGAACAGATTAACCAGACCGTTTCCCAAGGCGGATAGTGTTACGCCAATGGATGATCTGCTGTTGTTAAGAGCCTCGGTTTTTGTATCTGCTATATAAGCGTTAATGTTTCTTGTGCTAAAGTTTGAATTTTGCGAGATCCAGACTACACAGTTATTGAGTTGCTTATAAAATTTATCCAGGAATACTGGAAATGCTTCTATTATTACATCAAGCCTAGAGTATAGGAATATAGTCAGTAAAATTGTGGCGAGGCAAACCAACGTAACAGAAACTGTTATGGCTAAAACCCTATTCATTTTTTTTCTTACAAGAAAACTGATGAAAGGGCTGAGTATGATAGCAATAATAATAGAATATATGATTGGGATGATAATGCGCTGTGTGAGATACAATATGCTGGTAAAGGCGAATAACCCGATAAAGATCAGAGATGCTTTTGCGTAAAAGGGAACTTTGGCTGTGTCCATGCGAATATTTTTTTTAACTCAAAACATGTGAACCGCAGTTTACTAGGTTTACTTGTTAGTAGTGTCGGCTTCTTTTTTCTCTTTCTGCTGCATAAATCCGCTAATGACAGAGATGATTTTTGATGCGTTATTATTCACCCAGGGAATCGATATCTTTTCTACCAGTACCGAACTTATAAAACCCTTGATACTTCGGTATCTGCCTAGGACCTGGTCTATAATAAAATTTGTCCCAATATTCAATCCTACTTTTGCAAGATCGGATTGAACTATGTTATCCTTGGCAAGGTTATGCAAGGACTCCTTTACGATTGAAATAGGATCTAGTGAATAAATCAATGCTTTGAACGAGCGTTGTAGTTCCTCTTCCTGTGTGTACTTTTCTGCTTTCAGTTTCTGGATGCGTAAGCACAGATCGGTGTAGGTGGAAATTTCATATTCTTTCATGAGTTTATTTTTTATTAAATAACCCGTGAATAATTATATCGCGCACAGGCCTTTCAATGAGTTTTTTTCTGCCTAGTACAAGAGTAAGTATAAGAATTAGGTAAATCCCAGACACGATTGAAAATCCAAGGTAGGGATTACCAAAGCGAATAGAGAGATAATAACCCAACGCTAGACTTATAAACAAGAGAAACAGGATTGCTGCTATGCCGATAAGGAGCCCGCTGAATATCCCAGAACCAATCACGGAAGTGCGCTCGGCCACTTCCAGCTTGGTTAATTCGTAATAGGTGTTGGCGTATTCTTTAACACGCTCTGTAAGTTCTTCTATTTTTCCATCTTGTATCATGTAGTGTAAATTAATAGAAATGCTGATCTTAAGTTGATTAAGAAGTACGGGGTTTACGGGCAAGCCAATTGATTTACCAATTGACCTTTCCGAAGTTCCAGATTGTTATTTATACTCTTTTACCCCCTCGGCTTTATGGTTGAGATTATTTTTGAGATCCTTTATTTTTTCTTCTGCAATTTCTTCTAGTTCTTCTGCTTTATTACGTAAAGCATTTGCTTCCTTTTTAATTTTTTCCTTCAGGTCTTCTGCCAAATCTTTTGCTCCGTTCACCAGTTTGCTACGTGTTCTGCTTCCTTTATCCGGTGCAAATAAGATTCCTAGTGCTGAGCCTACAAGCGCTCCAACGATAAGTGCTCCGATTAATTTACCTGTGTCATTTGAATTTTCCATGTTATTTTTGTTTTTTAGAATTTAGTTTATTTTTAGATTTCGATTGTTGTTAAAGTGCATTTTTCCCTCTGATAACCCGGAGCAGTATAGCAATGATTGCGATTATGAGAAGAACATGAATTACGCTACCTGCATTATACGCGAAGAACCCGGCAGCCCATATGATTACAAGAATTATGGCGATGGTGTATAATATGTTGCTCATATTTTTTTGATTGTTTGGTTAATGTGTTAGAAGCTGTATCCAACTGTTACCTGATACCATTTGTTTTTATAACGTGGGGTTGAAGAGGTGCCATCACCGTTATTTTTTGAGATATCCCAACCAAGCCGTCCGCTAAGTATGATATGCTTCAGGTTAATATCCACGCCACCTACAACACCAAACATATTCTTACGGATGTTGTCCTGCTTAAATTCCTGTTCCTGAGAATAACTGGTAGCGGAACTCGTAAATGCATCTTTTTGCTTTATCAGATAAGAGTATTGCGGACCAGCCAGCAGCGTAATAAATTCACTAGGCTTAAGCGCAACTTGAAGTGGAATATCCACGTAAGTGGTGGTTCTTGTAAAACTGTATGTACTTCCCAGGATGGATCCACTTCCTTTAAATCCCTTTTGTGAGAAAAGAACTTCCGGTTGAATGCCTAGGTATTTTCCGATAGGAATTGCTATAAATCCACCGCCTACAAATCCAAATTTGGAGTTTGCAACAAACTCTTCTCCGTTTTGATCATATACGTTGGAGTAATTTAATCCGGCTTTCAAGCCAAACCTTAACTCCTCACGATAATCTGTTCCATCCGTTCCATTCGTTCCACCTGTTCCACCTGTTCCGCCTGTTCCACCTGTTCCATTCGTACCGTCCGTACCATTCGTGCCATCTTGTGCATAACCGATGCTTATGTACGTCATAAACAGGGCGGCAATTATTGTTAGTTTTTTCATTGTGTTTATTTTATTAATAATTTATTGTTTATTTAACATTTTTTTTTGTCAGGTCTTTGAGCGCTTGCCCTAGCGCATCCATATCATGGTTAAACTCGTCTTTGAATGATTGCCATTTTTCGTTTCCCTCTTCTTTATAGTCTTTTACTCTTACTTTCATTCTTTCATTTTTTTGTTCTAATCCTTCAATTGCATTTTCATATTTTTCTTTCGCTGACTGTTTCATATTTTTTGCCGACTCTTTTAGTTCAGCAATACTTTTTTCGTTGGCAGTTATTTTTTCATCTGATTCAAGTTTGAATTTATTGTATTCCTCAATGTAGTCCAACTTCGCTTGTTCCAAATCTTTGGATGCTTGCTCCATTTTTGTTTTTGCCTCATCCACTTTTGTAGCCGATGAATTGCAGCTTGTAAGAATCGACCCTGTAGCAAAAGCGATTAGAGTAAAAGTTAATATTGATTTTTTCATTTTGACAAGGTTTTAGTTGCTTAAAATTTTATTGATTTTTATTGTTTGATGCAAGATGTTATATTTCAGAAATAATTTTTTTGTATTTCTTATTTTGTTTAAGCCTTCCTTATATTTCTTTGATGTTTTCTATCTATTTTAAAGTGTTAGGAATTAATGAATGGCCAATCCTATTGTTGATACACCGGAGGATAGGTCGAGAAACATTCCCAATCGTTGACTTATATGATACTCTGCGCCAATGTGAGCATCGAGGTACAAGCCGTTTGAATTATGATAGGCATATTGCTCACCGTAATATCCATCATCCCAACTAACGCTTCGAAAGGCAAAGCCCAAAGAGGCGCCTAAGTAAAAATCCCATTTTGGATTTGCTTTCAATAAATCATCAAAATAGTAAGTGCCTTTCGCACCAACAGGAATTACTGTTTCGCTGTAGGAATAGTACTTGTAAGGATTATTCTTATTGCCCCAGTAATAATGGTTCCTATATGTGTAAAAGGATATAAAGGGTGCGACTGTGAAATTCTTTGCTACAGAAAATTCATAATTAAGGCTCAGTACCGGCATAGAATGATTGGCATATCTGTAATATCCTGCACCAAGTCCAAGGTTGAGTGTCTTGCCGTATTTTTCGCTCGAAGGAGCGTCCTGAGCAGAGCTGTTAACACACATAGTTGTGGCCAGCAGAAATAGTGTCAGAGTAAAAGTTTTCATATTTATTTATTTTGTTAATCTAGTTGTTGATTGCATTAATAATAACAAAGCGAAGATGGTTGTTTCCCGATTCTAAACCTTTGCACTATTCATGAAATAAGTTACATAATTCACATGCATCCGGTATGCATATGATGAGAGAGGCTAGGTCAGTAGGGTGCAAGCAGCAATCTGGCTTCCGTAAAGTCGGTAGTGGTTGCAATTGTTTTTGACTAAAGGATTCGATAGTGTTTTAAAAATCTCCTAAACATTTTATATAATCAACAAGCCATTTTCTAAACCAGGGTATGTTTTTTAAAATGATAGAATGGCCATTTAGAATTTTCTGGTCGATCAAAAAATAAAAATGCCCCAACCGGCCATAAATTTCTTGATATCCATTTTCTTCTAAGATTTTACATGCATTGCCATCACTTTGTTTGGGAATCCATTTTGAAAATTTTAAAAGATATTGTGCGTACTCAGGGATGTTTATTGGCCATTGAAGTGCTTTAAACAAGTCTGGTGCAAGTTTTTGCTCACCCAATATCTTTGCTTTGTATAAGGATGTAATTAGATACCCTTTAAACTTTTCATCAACCTTGGTTTTTTCAATCAGTTTATTAATTACAACTTCGGAAGCAGTGATAATTTTCATTTCCATTGTTCCAGTTTCCATATTTATTAAGTTATGAAGGAATGCTCGCTGCTGGTTTATGTTTCATTTCTTCCATCATAGCATCTACATCAACACCCCAGGCTTTTACTATAACCATCGCCAATTTTGCACCCGAACGAAAAAAATGGCAAAGCTGACGGTTGATTATAATGTCTTTTTTCATGAAATTTTTTTACAATTGCTGGTTGTTTAATCATAGACTAGGATAATACGTTTAGGCTATTCATGCCTTACACAATTTTATGAATAAGTTACATGAATCATACACACTTTCATTGCAATTCATTTTTTGATGTCAGTTGTGGATTGATCTAGTTTTCTATGAACTGTTCTGAAGAGAATCACATTAACTCCGCTGAAGATCAACAGAACTCCCAAGGCTAAAAAAGCTTTATTTAATTCCAAGGAACTAGATAGGATCAAGATGGATCCTAGCCCAATAAGGAATCCTATAATTAGTCTGAATAAATCTACCTGCAAGCGGATACTTTCTCTTAGTATTAATATTTGAAGGCAAAAAATAATCTCTGTGACACCATAGTATATTAAAAAAAAGATTGTCACATTTGAAAATTGCTCCATGTTTTTTGCAAAAAAAATAACAGCAAGTCCATACAAAAGCATCCCGCCAGCATGAAGTCCGTGATACATCAGTGGTATCTGAAATTTTTTGCTTTTATAAGAGGTTACAAAAGCAAAGACAGCGCTCAGGAACATTCCAGTAGCCACTAAATACTTAACCAATGGAGATGAATTGTGTGCTAACAGAAAAAGAAATATCCCTGTTGCAATTATGATTATTCCATATGCTACCAGCGAGTGATATCTGCTTAAGGAGGGGCTGTTTTTTTTAGGAACACTGTGCTCTAAGGTTTCGTTTGCCATGATAAGAATATTAAATACTGTTTAGATTTTTAGAATATGAAGATGCTGCAATTAAATTTTAAAGTCATTACACAATTGGGAGAATATCTTACATCATTCACATGTGGGGAATCGCTGACCGGTAAATATTTTTATCCAAAGGATAGTGGAAGTAATCAGGCTTGCCGAAAAGTGCGACTCAAAATCTATAATATAGGGCTGTTTCTCCTCTAAAGTTCAGCTCTTGAAATTTTTTGTATGCTGCATATCCGCCAGTAGGTTTAAACTGATTCGCTTTACAATAACAAGCTCAATTCCAAATCCTACTCCGTTGTTAAAGTATTGTTTTGTTATAGTTTGTAGTTGGGGTTCTGTTTAAGAAGGATAAGGATGGTAGATGTGTGTGTTGTATGAATTATAATAGAAATGGTTCCTTTGGTATAAGTATAAATTTGATATTTTATTTCTGCCCCTGAGCCTTTGCTGAAGTATTTTTTTTATCAGCTACCGGAACTTCGGGATCATGCGGATGTTCTCTTGGAATTTGTTCCGGGGGAGGGTCTTCTTTACCGTGAGGGTGTTTCCGGGGTACTTGTTCTTTATGCTTAGTTGGTTCTTTTGGAGTGTCTTTTTTACTAGGAGTGATTCCTGGTTTGTTTTTTTCGTTTGTCATCATGGTTTATTTTTTAGTTACTTTATCGCTGAACAAAATGCAACTCGATTTTTTCATTACTATTTTTAAGCCACATTTCATCTTCTTTTAATTTAAGTATGCTGTAAACGCCATCTGCATTATTGTCATCAAAGTCAAATGATATTTTTTCTTTGTTGCTTACAAACACCCACGTTCCCGTTGTTGTAAAATCATAGGTTGTTCCAAATAGCTTGTACTTAGCTGTTAGGCTAGCATTTCCACCTTTAGTCAGGTCGAGTTCGTATTTAGTATAATCGTAGGTTACGTCTTTTCCTTCATCGAAGGCTTGACCTACTTTCCAGTTGTTTGCCACTCGTTCTGCTTTTGAATGAAAGTCAATCATTGGACCATCGGGATATTTTTTGCATGCAGTAAAGGATAGTGCTACAACAACTAATATTGATGATAATTTTTTACCAGTTTTCATAATTTTTTTTTGTTAATTGTTTAATATTCAAAGTTGAGGGAGTTGCCACTTAGAAGTGTTACACTTTTGCTGAATTATCTTATATATATCCTTTAGCTAATTTATTATTAAAGTGAGGAAATAAAAAAAACACCCCGCAATATGGCAGGATGGATTTAAATGAAATTGTTTCTTGTATTATTTATTACTTAAAGGGTTAAGCGCGGGCTTTAACATTTTATCTTCTTTTAATTTTAAAACAATTAGCTTGCTGAATTCTTTCGAAAATTTATCTATTCCAGCAGGATTATAGGTTTTTGACTGAGCTGACCAAATTAATTGTTCTGTAACAGCATCGTAAAGATTTGTTTCTATAAAATATGTTTTATCCTGCTCATAATACCCAGGGCTATAGGCAGATGGATACCAATAAGAGTAATATCCCCAAAAATCAGCATAGTACGCATACCTTGGGAATGGTGAGTAAGGGTAAGCTCCATTCGAGATATAGCGCGATTCTGTTTCCTTGCGAATGAGTGAAACAGTGAGAATAGCTTCCGCTTTTTTATTTTTCATTCTGTTCATTATGTTTTCTTTTGAAATAGAATCCATTTTTATACCAGGAGGAAATTCATCCAGACTTTTATAGGCTGTAATTCCTTGTTTGATGAATTCAGTCGCAATGTCATTTTCGACCGTTGCTCTTACTATATTGTTAGACGTTAAGGATGCAACAAATACGCTGTTGTAAGTTTTCTCTGTTTGTAGTTGTTTTTTCCAGGTACCTGTAATTTTAGTACTGTTCATGCAGGAAGTAAAAACCGAAATTGCCAAAACAGAGATAAATATTTTTTTCATAGATTTTATTTTATAGAATTAGCATTTATCTTTATCATACCTGAGTTTTATTCGGGACATTTACCAAGCTTATTCATTTGCACTTCAGGATGCATGCTACACGTGTAAATTACCGAATCCATAAATGCTTCTTTTCTTTCCTGGTTACTTTTATGCTGAGCTTCTTCCTGAGCGAAAGAAATAATGGTCCCTGCTATAAAAAAAATAATCATTGTAATTGATTTTTCAATTTTCATTGTATTAAATTATTAATAAACAAAAGTGCAAGTATTCAATTTCTAAAATATTACATATGTAGAGAAATAACTTTCATCTATCACATCTTTAATGAACGTTCAAGATTTTTTTATCAGCATATCGCGGAGCGATTCGCAATAGTTGCTTAAGGCTTGGATATTAATGCCTGGATTATTTTTATTAGGAATAGTAACAGGCATTTCATTAAATAATTCCGATAGCGCATTACACGCTTCGCGTATTTTTGGAGATAGTTAAATATTCTTTGCGTTTAAGTCTTTTAACTGTTCCCGTAATTATAATTTTGTTTTAAGTATTTACTTTAAATGAGAGGCTAACCCAATCCCAATTGTGAGAAGTATCGCAACTAGAACAATAATGATTGTTGATTTGATGCTTAAATCCAATTTAGGCGAAGTGTTTTTGTTCTGCATCTGTTGCATCCTAGATACCGATGTTATTATGATTATCTCACAGAAAGCTCTCTGTACATTCCAAGTAAATACGAAGAATGAACAGAGAGATTTTCTTTTTTATTAATTCTATTGTGAAGTCAGTTTGCCTGATTGAACAGTTTTGCTGTTGCTGATCACTTTGTAGAAATAGATTCCTGCAGGAAGCGCACTTGTTTCAAGTGTGGTAATTTGCGTGCTGAGCATGTTGTTGATTACCTCTTCACCCAGTGCATTGTACATTCTGAATTCGCAGTTGTTGATTTGAAAAATATCGTTTATAACAATTTTAGTAGAAGTGTTAAATGGGTTTGGATAAATGCTAACTATTTTGTTTGTTTCATCAAGAGCGGTAACTCCCAATGTAGCACAATTACTAGGTATCATTGTAGCAGTTGCATCCATAGCAGTTGTAGTTAAAGCACCGTTGGTAGTAAGCGCTCTGCCATCCAATATAACTCCGGTGTTTAATGCACCAAGCGCACCATTATTGCAGATTATCGTTCCGCGAAAAGTAGAATAATTATTAATGCTTACTGCTCCTTCGATCTTCCAGTATACGTTTTTTGCAAGAGCCCCGTTAATCAACTTAACGTTGGAATACGTGCTGGTTGTAATGGCGCCATTTACCTGAATAACAAAAACTGCATTTGCATTTCCTTGCGCATTCAGGTAAAGTGTATCAGTAAAGGTGGTGGCTCCTTTCAGGATATATGTATGAGGAGTAAGAACCAGGTTGTTCCCAAACTGTGCAGGATATAACAATTCTATATCATAGGTAAGGGTATTTATATAATTGTATGCAATCAGTAGATCGGCCGCACATTGAGCAGTTGATCCATCCGGATTTGTATGAATAGTTCCAGTTACCAATAAAGGGTTGAATCCGGTAGCAGAACCAGTATTGCTTCCTACGTCACCAGTAATAGTTGTTATTCCGGAATTTGAAACAGCTCCGTTAGAAGAAAATATGGCATAACATGCAGCTGCACCAAGTGTTGGAGCAACGGGTCCGCTAAGAAGTGGGCTTCCACAACCAACTGGTGTGTAGGCTAGCACTCCGTCTATAGTAATAGCACCTGCAGTAGAAAGTGCACGACCTTCAAGTGTATCGCCTGTGCTCATGTTAATGGCTGCGTTGTTTGCGATAATAGTTCCTTTCATAGAAGTTCCAGATGCCATACTTACCAGCCCTTCTACTTTCCAAAAAACGTTGCAAGCTTGCGCTCCATTAATTAATTTTATTTTAGAAGAAGCATTTGTAGATAAAGGTCCCTCAATTTTTATAATAAATACAGCATTGGCATTACTTTGTGCATTTAAAATAAGATCCAAGTTCAGCGTTGCAGCGCTGGCAATGGAATACACTCCTGGAATAAGAATTTGTCCGTTTCCAAGTAAAGGTGCAGGAAAAAATGTTGCAGTTGTACTAGCTAGTTGGTTATACGCAATCAATAAATCAGCTGCACACTGAGCGCTGGCTCCATCTGCATCATGCATTACGCCATTCACGTTTCCGAAAGCGGTGCTGGAGCCATTGTTTGTTCCTACATTTCCGGTAATCTGAGAAATGCCGGAATTGCTTACTGGCCCGTTGGTAGAAAAGAGTACAAATTCTGCTGCTGTTCCTAAAGTAGGAGCTTGTGCAAAATTTATATTTGGGAAAGATAACATTGTAACTGCTGTTACAATAGTTAGTAGATTTTTTTTCATTTTTTTATTTCGTTTCTTAAACGTGTTTTTAAATTATTATGGTGAATTATTTTTCACCTGCCAACATACGCGCATTTGAACTGGTAAGTGTTATACAATGTAGTTAAAGAGTTACAAAATTCATACTTTTTGCACTTGGAGCAGATGATTGAAAATGAAAGATAATACTCCCCATATCATATTAAAGGAAATCTTTCATTTTCAATGTCTGGGTTAACCCATACCAGCTTGGTGCTTTGTAACAAGTTGCGTCAGATATTATTGATAGATTTTCTTTGAACAGCAAAATGTGGGTTTAGTGTTTGAGTAGCAATTGCTTGATCCTGATCGATAGTTCTTCCATATTAATAGGCTTCACCATAAACTCATCCGCACCTAACCCCAATGTCTTGGTAATTATATCCCCTTGATCCAGGGAGGAAATGAAAATTATAGGAATTTTATTATGAAACTCTTTTGAAATGCTCAGTAGTGTTAATCCCGACAGGTTAGGCATCATCAGGTCTGAGATGATGAGGTCAAAAATATTTGTTTCTATTTTTTCCAATGCATTGAACCCGTCAACGGCTGTGACTACTGTATATCCTTCTGAAGAAAGATATTGTTCAAATAATTTTACAATGATCGGGTCATCGTCCACAATTAATATATTTTTCATATCAAAGAATTATTATTATATGTATTGATCCATTAACGTAGTATTGAAATTCAACTGCAGCCACTAATAAGTGTGTGTTATATGGTTTGACTAAAAGAGTTACGTGATTCATGGTAGGGCAATGAGTTTTATATTGTGCGTTTAGAAAGGGTAAAAGAGTAACAGTCCAGAAAAAATTAATATCAATACAATAATTAACAGGCTGAGAATAATAGAAGAAGTTTTATAGAGCGACCGATCTTTTTCTAACTTCCATTTATCTATCAAAAAAGTAATAGTTGTTTGAGCACGAATAAATGCTGTTTCGCTCTTTACAATGTAATCAAACGCATGGTGTTTCATGCAGTCGACAGCCACCCCGATACGATCTTGTGAAGAAAGTATCACTATTTGTATGGCAGGATTAATAACTTTGATTTTATTTAAGAATTGTAATCCGTTGTGTGCTTGCGGGTTAACAGGGTTCAAATAATAATCAAGAAAAATAATGTCAGGCATTTTCCATAAATTTTTCAAGCAATCTTCACCGCTTGAAAAAACCACAACATCATAATGCGTTCGTTCTTTAAATTGTGTTTCCAATAATTTTAAAAATATTGGATCGTCATCTACAAGAAAGATTACCGTTTTTTTATTTTTCATGAATTAGTATTATTGAATTTTTGTTTTAATCCCTTAGATACTATATTGCTGCCTTACCTAACCGTAAAGGTGCGTAGCACTGGCTTTTTGAGCATTACATGATGTTTAGAAAAAATTGCAAGATTCATACTTCATTCAATAATCATACAGGGGGAGGGTTTAATAAGCAGTACGATTATAATCCCGATTCAAATTTTTTAAATAGCTGGAAATTGATGTGACCTGAAAAATGTCCTGCGTCCCACATAGAGTAGGCGATTGAAAATAAAAAATTTATCATTTAATTTAGAAGAAGGAATACCATTCGTTTTCAATTTCTGAGTTAACTCTGACGCCTTAGTCTGACATCGCACATAAAATTCGTGATCGTCATACCCTGACCAAATTGTGGTTTTGCAATAATTTGCGTCAAAGATTTAGGGACATGTATTAACCCAATTGCAAAATATTGGTTTAACAGAATAAAGGTCATTGGGTGGATCATATTTTTGTGTACAAAAAAAGAATTACAAGCAGCAGTACAAGGATTGTAATTTTGTAAACGGTATTTTTAAATTTATCTTTTTTTACTTTTTGCAATAGTATGGCGCGGTCAAATACATTTTTGATGGTCTTATTTATTCTTGAAAAAGAATTTTCATTTTTTATTAAATATTCTTCGGCTCCTGCTTCGTGTAATGTATCTGCTATTGCAAGATTATCCTGAACGGATAGTATAATTACGCTGATGTTGGAATTGATTGACTTTATTTTATTCAATATGTCGAATCCATTTTCGGCATCGGGAAGTATGGCATTGAGCTTGTAATCTAGTATTACAATATCTGGGTTTTCGTTAAGATGCAATAAACAAGTTTCTCCGGTTGAAAAGGATTTTACTTCTCGAGGATAATGCCTAAGATATTTAGTTTGTTTTAATTGCTGATCCAATACTCTTAAAAATATAGGGTCATCATCAATCAGGAATATTAAAAATGGTTTCATTTTATTTAATCTTTAGGTCTTTATGTCTGTTTCCGGGTATTGTTTGAGTTCTTCTTTTAACTCCTCGAACGACTGCGTGAATGCTTTTTCAATACTGTCAAAAAGGTCGGGTATCAGGTTCAGGTGAGTTTGTTTGTTGTAGTATTCCTCAATCTGTTTAGTCGCTAATGTAATTTCCTCTGGCATACCTATCAGATGGATGGACGGGCGTATTTTATGAACAGCTCCCTGTAGCCCGTTCCAGTCATTGGCAGCGATACACCTTGCCATTTCTGAAAGATATGTTGGTGTTTGTTTTAAAATTAGTTGAATCATCTCAGAAATAAATTTTGGATTATTGGGCGAATGACTTTTCAAATAATTCAGATTGCATATTTTTGTTGTAGATAAGACAGGATGAACAGACCTTGATTTCTTAGATTTTACAACAAGATA
This sequence comes from uncultured Bacteroidia bacterium, assembly GCA_964481195.1. Classification (GTDB taxonomy): domain Bacteria; phylum Bacteroidota; class Bacteroidia; order Palsa-948; family Palsa-948; genus Palsa-948. The sequence goes on from CAYZTB010000013.1 coordinate 19,490, forward strand.
ATCGATCTTACGGAGCAGATCCGCTTCATTAATTGGTTTAGAAACGTATTCATTCATGCCTATATTCATGCATTTGTCTACATCTGCCTTTGTGACATCAGCAGTTAAAGCAATGATGGGTGTAGCGGATTTAGGAGGTTTCATTTTGTTGCGAATATGTTGTGTAGCCTCAAAGCCATCCATTTCTGGCATCATAAGGTCCATCAGGATAATATCGTAGTCATTTTGTTCTAAAAGTTCGATACCTATTTTTCCATTCTCAGCGGTATCTGTTTGAAATCCTAAATCGAACAAGATGGTTTGTACTAAAAATTGGTTAATGGGATTGTCTTCAACCAACAATATTTTTAATGATTCTGTTCGTTTTAGCTCTTCTGTTGGTATCGTGGTTTCTATTTCTTTGGGTATAGCGGTTGCGGCAGTTTTCTGAAAAGGAATGGTGATTGAGAAAGTAGTCCCTTTGTGCAATGTGCTTTTTAATGAAACATTTCCTTGCATCAGGTTCACTAATCGTTGCACGATGCTTAATCCCAATCCTGTGCCTCCATATTTCCGTGCGGTATCGCTGCTACTTTGTATAAAAGGCTGGAAGATTGTTTCTAATTTATCTTTTGGAATACCTATTCCGGTATCTGAAATAAGAAATTCAACAAAGGCATTTTCATCATCTTGTCTCAACAACTTGGCGCCAATCAATATTTTTCCTCCTTTTGAGGTGAACTTTGCGGAATTGCTAAGCAGATTGAGTAATATCTGATTTATACGAACCGGGTCTCCGAGCAATATGCTAGGGATGTGCTCATCGTATTGTAGGGTGATCTTTAGTCCTTTTTCCTGAAACCTAAGGTCAAAACTTCCGAGAACTGAGTTGATCAGTTCGGACAGTTTTAATTCTGTTATCTCAATATTCATTTTGCCTGCTTCAATTTTTTCCAAGTCAAGAATATCGTTGATTAACACCAGTAAGGTATCGCAGGAAGTTTTAATAGCATCCAATTGCTGTTTTTGTACCTCGGTAGTTTCATTGCGAAGTAATATCTTTGTAAAACCAATTATTCCATTGAGGGGGGTGCGTATCTCGTGGCTCATACTCGCCATAAACTGGTCTTTAAAACTGACCAACTCTTCTGCTCGCTCTTTCGATCTTCTAAGTTCTTCAGATAGTTTTAGAGAACGTTGAATGAAGAACATCAGAAAAATAACAATCGTAATAGAGAATAATCCTCCTCCGGCAGCTACGATGCGGGTATTGATTAAGCTCCCTTCTGTGGTCTTCGTTCTATTCTTGATTAACTCCTCTACTTCTTTTTGCATCGCAAATGTTATCTCTCTTATGTTGTCCATAATAGATTTCGCTCTTTCGCTTCTTATTAATTGCATAGCGGGCTCCAGCCCAACCCGCCTGAGATTAATAATTTGTTGTGTAAGATTTATATGAAGTTCAGACGCTTGTTCTAGCGTGTTTATTCTTCGTTGTTGAAGTGGATAGTTTTTGGTGAGCTGGCGTAACTTCTCCAGGGTTTTTTGTGACCGGGCGATGGCTGCATGATAGGGTTTGAGGTATTCGTCCATCCCTGTAATCACGAAACCTCTTTCTCCGGTTTCTACATCCTGCATGATAGAAAGGTAGTCCGATAGCAACTTACTTACTTCTCGTGTATAGACCATTTGCTTATTATCTTCATTAAAGCGGGTTATGTTTTGCAATAAGAATACAGTACTGCACACTAAAGCAATCACGATGATACTGAAGACGAATATGATTTTGTTTTCTGTTTTCATCTTATTTTGCTCACAAATAATCGCTATTGCAAAGGACTGAATATGCATGAACGAACGTGTTACATTGCTTTAGAAAGAAGTTGCATAATTCACACTAGAAGCCATCTCGAAAATATTAATAGGACACAACAAAAAATAATCTCCCCCAGGAAAGCTACGAACCTGCCAGCCGGCAAGGAAGGCCGCACGAATTTTCACCAATTAATTCGTGGCCGGATTGTTTTTGAGATAGGTTCTAATAAAAATGGAAGGTGAGGCAAGTAGTAGAATTACATTTTTTCCATATACCAGTTCAATTCTTTTTGCATTTTTTTGAAACTAAAAATGGCAGCAATTATTTTTTGAAGACGCATAAAAGCGGTTTCACTTTTAACTACATAGTCAACAGCCCGGTGATGCATGCAGTTTATGGCAACATCAATTTTATCTTGGGAGGATAGTATAACTACAGAAATATCGGGGTTGAAAGCTTTTATTTTGTCCAATGTTTCGATGCCATTCATGGCAGTTTTTTCAATTCCGTCCAAATGATAATCTAGAATAATAACATCCGGGTTTTGCGGCAAACTGGCCAGGCAAAGCTCTCCGGTTGGAAATGTTTCAACGCTGAAATCTGCGTGCTGTAGAAATTCAATTTCCAATGTCTTTAAAAACAGTGCATCGTCATCCACTAGGAACAGTTTAATTTTGTTTTTCATAAATATTTTTCTTAATTAAATTATACTCTTCCTTCAGCTCTTTATAAGCTTCTGTGCAAATATTTTCAAGCTGTATTACGAGTTCCTGAATCAGGTCAGTTTGTAATTGCGCTCCTGCATATTCCTGTATTTTTTTTGCCATGTTTTCAAACTCCTTGCTAATCCCCACGATAGCGAAGGAAGGAATCATTTTGTGTGCGGCAGATTGTACGGAGTTCCAATCTTTATTTTTTAAACCCACCTTCATGGCAGTGATCAATGGAGGTGTTTGCTCCAGGTACGTGGAGATCATTTCCATCATTAATGTAGGATCTGATTTAGTGAGATGGATTAAATAATCCAAGTTTATACATTTCAATTTTTTGGCCCGAGTAAGCATTCTTCCTTTTTGTTTCATGGGATATATTGGCTTTTTTACCAGACTAATAATTTTACTATACAATAACTTTTCATCTACAGGCTTTGGTATATAATCATTCATTCCTAAGGTTTTGCATTTAGCGAGATCTACGGTGGTTACATCGGCCGTTACAGCTATGATAGGAATTAGGGAATTCATTTTATTGCGAATATGATCTGTTGCTTCGAACCCGTTCATCTCCGGCATCTGCAAGTCCATTAAAATAATATCATAGGATTTCTCTTTTAGTTTTTCAGTGGCAATTTTCCCGTTGTCTGCTATATCATGTTCAAATCCGAAATCATCTAGCAATGTTTTCATCAGCAGCTGATTAAGGGCAATATCTTCTACCACCAATACTCTTATATTTTTATGTTCTGTGTCGAATGCAGGTAATTCTGCTTCTACTGGCGTTCCCGTTTTGGTTTTTAGGAAACTCAAAATAAAACTAAAAGTAGATCCTTCTCCGACTTTGCTTTTAACAGAAACAGTTCCTCCTTGTGCTTCTACCAATTGTTTAACAATGGCAAGCCCTAACCCGGTCCCTCCATAAAGACGGGAAGTGCCACTGTAAGCTTGTTGAAAATCTTGAAAGATTATTTCTATTTTATGATCGGAAATTCCAATACCGGTATCTGTAACTGAAAATTCAATAGTTGCCTTCTCTTCATCTTCATTCAGCAATTTAATACGTGTGGTAATTTTTCCTTTTGAGGTAAACTTGACAGCATTGCTTACCAGGTTTAAAATTATCTGATGTAAACGTGCTGGGTCACCTACTAGGACTTCGGGTATCGTATTATCATATTCTGTGATCAGATCTATATTCTTCTCTTGAATTTTTATTTCAAACAAATGAAGCATGGTTGATATGGAGGATGCCATTTTGAAAGGCGTTTGAGAAAATGTCATTTTTCCGGCATCTACCTTTGCTAGGTCCAGGATGTCATTGATAAGGACAATCAATGCATCTCCGCTCATTTTGATAGCTGTTAAATACTCTTTTTGTTTTGTCGTAAGGTCTGTTTTTAATACCACTTTTGTAAACCCGATGATCGCATTCATTGGGGTACGTATCTCATGGCTCATATTCGATAAAAACTGTTGTTTTGCTTTCACTGCATCTTCTGCAACTCGCGTGGCTTTCTCTGCCTTTATTTTAGCTTCTTCTGAAATGGCGGTTGCTAATTCGGAAAAAACTTTTGCTTCGTTCAACTCCATTGAAATTCTATTTTGCTCAGTTACATCTCTTGCAGCGGCAAAAACACCCAATACATTTTCTTTGTCATCTTTATAAACCGAAGCATTGTATAATACATCCGTTAATTTTCCATTCTTGTGTCGTATGGTAAGGGGGTAGTCCGCTACTGCAGATTTTTCGAAAACAGTTTTATACCCTTTACGTGCTTTTTCGGGTTCGGTAAAATAATCAGAGAAATCAGTTCCAATTAACTTCTCCCTCAACACCCCTGTTACTTTTACCGAGGCTTCATTTACATCTGTTATTTTTCCTTTGGCTGAAATTGTAACCAAGGGGTCTATAGAGGCTTCAATTAAGCTTCGAGCATATTGCGAGGCTAAATTTAAAGAATAGTTGAGGGCTTCAAGTTCTCTATTAACAATTTTCCGTTTTTCTTTTTCTTTGTTCTGAAATACAAGTTCTATGTCGGCAATAACTAATTCCGCTGCACGCTTTTCTTTCTCGCCAGTTTGAAATACAAGCTCTTTATTGGCAATGATTAATTCTGCTGCCCGTTTTTCTTTCTCTTTATTTTGAAATAGGAGCTCTTCGTTGGCGATGTATAATTCATTAGCACGTTTTTCTTTCTCCTCATTTTGAAATTGAAGTTCCTTGTTGGCAATGACTAATTCATCAGCGCGTTTTCCTTTTTCTTTGTCTTGAAAAGCGAGTTGTTTATCTGCAATGATTAACTCATCAGCGCGCCTCCCTTTTTCCTTATCCTGAAAAGCGAGCTCCTTATTAGCAATGATTAAATTGGTTATATTTCTATCTGTGGTAGAAATGCCAATTATTTTTCCTTTTTCATTTTTTATAGGGATAAGAGAAAGTGAAATATTAATCACTATTCTGTCTTTTCGGACCGCTTTTGTTATATAATCTTGTACGGTCTTTCCCTTTTTTATTTGAGCCAGTACGGTACTAAAGGAACTAACATGTGTTTTAGGAACAAGCAGGCTCATGTTTTTTCCGATTATTTCTTTTTCAGAATATCCGTAAAGCTTTTTTGCTCCTGCATTCCATGAAGTTATGACCCCCTTAAGTGTTTGGGATTTTATAGCCAATGTTGAGGATTTTATTATAAGGGAAGAGAGACCTCCATTTTTCCCATATTTAACAATCCAGTCGAAATTTGATTTTTTTTGATTTTTTTTTGTTGACATAAATTTAATTTCCCTCATTCCCGTTTCCTACTTCTTCAATCGGAGTACGTCTTTTGTCTTTCAATTGTTTGAAATGAGAAGGCGAAAGCCCTGTTACTTTTTTAAACTGGTTGGATAGATGTGCAACACTGCTGTAATTCATTTTCCATGCAATTTCGGATATGTTTAACTCATCGTAAATGATTAGCTCTTTTATCCTTTCAATTTTATGGGAGATCAGAAATTGCGCTATGGTAGTTCCCTGCACTTCTGAAAATAAATTTGCCATGTACGTGTAATCGTACTTTAATTTTTTACTTAAAAAGTCAGATAAATTGACTTTCATCACTTCGTCTGAGTGATGAACCATTTCGATAATAATGTTTTTAATCTTTTCGATGAGAATTGCTTTTTTGTCATCCATCAGCTCTAGCCCGGAAGTAAATAGTTCAAGTTTTATTATTTCGAGCTGCTCTGCTGATATGTCCTCCATAATATCGACTTCTCCCAAATCAACAAGTATAAAGTGAAGTTTCATTTTATTTAGCACCTCCTTTACCGCCATTTTACAGCGGTTACTTACCATGTATTTAATATATAGTTTCAATAGAATTTGCTGTTCTTGTAGTTCGGACAAATATGCATTTCCTTATAAACATAGGGTTTACATCACTTTAGAAAAAAGTTACATAATTCACACTTTTAGAGTGAGTGGCTGTAATAAAAAAACCCATCCCAACTGAATGGAATGTGTTAATTAACTCTGTTCCTTTTTTGGTAAATATAGCATATACCGACAATATTTCATTGCCTGTCTGCGTCAGGTATTGTTAAATTTTTATAGATACAGTATTGGCAATTTAGTGAAACTTGTTGTCTTGATGCCTTTGTGGCAAAAATTTCAGCCACGAAGTCTCAAAGATTCTAACCATTTGTTCGAATAGGAAATACTAAAAAAATACAAATATGTGAATCGTATAACTTATTGAGAGTTATTTATAATCCTTCGGAATGCCATAGAAATACATTTGCAAAATTAATAACCAACCTTACAAAAAATGATTATAAAAAAAATTTCAGCTATTGCGCTGGGCACCATATTGTGTCTAGGCTCATGTGTTTCTAAACGAAAATTCGAAAGTTCGCAGTCTCATGTAATGGATTTACAAAAAGACAGTACCGGCACACACAGTAAATTAAAGACCTGCAATGTTACTGTTGATGAACTAAATCGGGAAAAAGAAGCCATAGAGCGGGATCTACAGAGCCTTTCTTCCAGTTCGCAAGCAAGCATTAACAGTTCTAAAATGACAATTGCCGAACAGTCGAAACGATTAAAGGACCTGCAAACTTTAATTCAGGCACAACGAGATGTAACAAATAAATTAAAACAAACTATTGCAAATGCGCTCGTGAATTTTAAGCCCGATGAGTTAACTGTTTCTATTAAGGATGGGAAGATTTATGTGTCACTGCAGGAAAAACTATTGTTTAAATCTGGAAGTGATGTGGTGGATCCAAAAGGAAAAGATGCATTGCGATCTGTTGCTGCCATACTTAACAATAACCGTGACATTACAGTATTGATTGAAGGGCATACAGATTCTATACCTATGCATGGTGCATTCAAGGACAATTGGGCATTGAGCGTTTCGCGGGCCACATCCATTGTACGTATATTGACAATCGATTATAAAGTAGATGCACACCGTGTTACTGCTTCAGGAAAAGGTGAGTTTTCTCCGGTTGTTAGCAACACCACTAAAGAAGGTCGCAGTCGCAATCGTAGAACAGAAATTATTTTATCTCCGGATTTAAGCGAACTTTTTAAATTGATTAATAATTAATAGAATCTTTTAAGGTAAATGATTCATTAGAGATAAAGAAAGCTCTGACGGAAACGTAAGAGTTTTCTTATTTATTTAAATGCTTTGCCAATACTGCCGCCATACTAAAACATCCTTGCAGCAAATATCCTCCAGTAGGGGCGTCCCAATCCAGCATTTCGCCAATTACATAGTGGTTGGGGATTTTGTTAAGTTGAAAATTGGAATCAATTTCTTTCAATGAAACCCCACCTACAGTAGATATTGCTTCATCTATAGGGGCTGTTGCTATTATTGATAACGGAAGTGATTTTATTTTTTCCGCAAGAATATTTAAATCGGTAAATTCTTTTTTTGTTAAAATGCTTTTTAGTAATTCTATTTGTATATCGGTAAAATTCATTTTATCACGCAAAAGTTTTTTGATAGATCGGGTTCCTCGGTTTGCAATTTTATCTTGAACTTGCTCTAGCGTTAATTGCGGTTTAAGGTCAATAAAAAGTTGAGCTTCGGTTTTGTCGTTTAAGGCTGTTCGTATGCCGTCACTCAAAGCATAAACAGCGCCACCTTCAAGACCAAATTTTGTAATTACAACTTCTCCGGGTATTTTCTTATCGCCTTTTTGTAATGAAATATTTTTTAAGGATTTCCCTTCTGCCATTGCTAAAAAGTCGGGCTTCCAGGCAATTGCAAAGGCGCAATTTGAGGGTTGAAAGGGAATAATCTCTAGGCCTTTTTCAGAAAAAAAGTTTGTCCACTTGCCGTCTGAACCAGTAACTTTCCAACTAGCACCACCCAATGAGAAAACTGTAACATCTGCATTTACAGTCAGTTCTAGTCCATTTGTTTCAAAGACTAGCATTTTATTGCTCCATCCTTTCCAAGTATGATTCGTGTAGATTATAACATTTTTATTTTCTAGTACTTTCTCAATGGCATTCAACACTTCAATTGGTTTTGTTCCATCTTTTGGAAAAATACGTTTGCTGCTTCCTACAAACGTTTCAATTCCAATTGATAAAAGCCAGGCACGCAAGTCATTATTAGTAAATTGAGAAATAATGGGTTCAAAAAATGAAGCAGGGGTGTAGCGTTGGATAAAAGCAGGCAGCTCTTCGGAATGAGTTAAGTTAAATCCCCCGTCTCCTGCAACTAATAATTTTCGGCCTACGGCTGCATTGCGTTCGTAAATGGCAACACCGTACTTGTTTTCATCTAATAAAGCTGCCAACATTAAAGAGGCAGCACCTCCTCCAACTAGAGCTATCTTTTTTTTCATTCAACAAAAGTAAGCCATCTTACTCTATTTGTGATGTTGAAATATTACAAGTTTAATTTTTCCAAAGCAGTTTCTATAGATACATCGCTGTGCGAAGCATGATAAATGCATTTGCCATTTTGTATAATTAATATTTGTGGCGACTCGTGTTTAACATTAAAAATAGATGCTATAGAATTACTTATGGCTCTGTATTTTAACAAGTCTAAATAATAGATGTCGTATTTAGCAATCATCTCATCTGTTATTTCATAATCTACAGTTCGCTTAGCCATACTGCTAATTGAGCAGGTAGTGCTGTGTTTAAATATTATTTGGGCTTTAGATTCGGATAATATCTGAAGCTCATTTAATTGAGTAGGTGATGTTAGAGGAATAAATTTCATAAATATTTCTAATTGATTTGCTAATGTAGACGAAAAGGAAACAATAACCTTACATATGTAGCTTTTATTATAGTTTTACTAAAAAACAACTCGTGTTATCTGATCAGGAAAAAGCTATCTACAGCAGGCATATCGTACTCCCTGAAATTGGCATTAAAGGTCAAGAAGCGCTTAAGAATTCCAAAGTTTTGGTTATTGGCGCTGGAGGATTAGGTTGCCCATTGCTATTGTATTTGACTTCTTGCGGTATTGGCAAAATTGGAATTATTGATTTTGACAAAATTTCTATTAGCAATTTACACCGACAAGTTCTTTACAATTTTGAAGACATAGGAAAGCACAAATCACAGGTAGCTCAAAAAAAACTATCCGTACAAAATCCGTATATAAAAATTGAAGCATATAACTTCCAACTTACGAATAAAAACGCGTTGGAATTATTTTCATCTTATGATATTATAATTGACGGCACTGACAATTTTTCAACTCGATATTTAGTAAATGATGCATCAGAAATTTCCGGAAAGCCACTTGTATCCGGCTCTATATTTAAATTTGAAGGACAAGTCTCAGTTTTTAATTATAGAAACCAAGATGGATTATTGGGCCCTAGCTACAGATGTTTATTTCCTATGCCCCCATCTAGCGAAGAATCTCCTTCTTGTTCTGAAGTGGGCGTATTGGGTGTGCTGCCAGGAATAATTGGCACATTAATGGCAAACGAAGTAATAAAAATTGCTGCTGGGCTTGGTCAAATACTTTCCGGAAAAATGCTTTTATTCAATTCTTTAAAAATGAATTTTAATTTTATTGAGTTTGAGAGAGAGTTGCATCCATCCATTCTAGCGCCTAATACAAAAGAGTCGTTTGAAAAGTTTGAGTATGAATATTTTTGTAATGGAGGTAGTCAATCAGAATTTAAGGAACTTTCAATAGAAGAATTTCAAAAATTACTTTATGAAGGGAAAATTCAGCAGTTAATAGATGTCAGAGAGCCGGAAGAACTGCCGCATTTTTTGCCAAAAAATTGTATAAATGTTCCGTTAAGCTATGTAGAAGCTTCATTTAACCAAATACATAAGGATGGTTTAGTGGTTGTGTTTTGTAACAGCGGAATAAGAAGTAAAAAAGCAATAGCGCTGCTTTCTAAAGAATTTGCATTTCAAAATCTTTACAACTTAAAAGGAGGAATAATGCAGCTGGTAAAGTAAATTCTAAACAATCTTTTTATCTATCGCAAGACGCACAGCATCTGCTTTATTGTGAACTTGTAATTTTAAATAAATATTTTCAATATGCTTGCGAACCGTTTTTGGACTAATGAAAATTCTATCAGCAATTTCCTGATAGGTTTCTCCTTTTGCAATATATTCTAATCTCTCTATCTCTCTCTTTAAATATTGACAATGCAAAATAAAGGAAGTTATACTAGACCTTGGTAAAAGCTATATCGACAATATGATTCTAGGTTTAACAACAAAATAACATTATTGTTTAAACAATTTGAAATGAAACAATAGATCTATTAAATAAAAGTATTGAATCTTTAAAGTAGTGGTCGAATGACCGCCATTTTTTTTGTAATATTGATTAGTTTTATATTATGAATAATATTTTTATTTCCTCTGTAACTATACTTTTCCTTTTATTAGGAAATACTGGCTTTTCTCAAGATCATTTAACACTTCAGAAAGAAGCAGAAGATCTATTTAACAAGGACGACACAGAAAGTGCTTTAGCCATTGGTGAGAGTGCTTTGAATATGGCGGAAGTCACCGTAGGAAAATCTCACGTTGATTATGCAGATATACTTTGTGATGTAGCTGTATATAATGCGTATTCAGGAAATTTCGAGAAAGCTATTTCTCAGATGGAAGAGTCGCTTGCTATATTTCAAAATCTAAAAATTGAATCTAGTAAAGAGTATTGTGAGGCAGAGGGAAGTTACGCAACAGTGCTATATGCATCTGGCGATTTTGTTCTTTCAGAGCAGCGATGGAAGAAAGCGGTAGAGATGAGTAATTATTTTTATGGGAATGATAGCAAAGAATATGCTATCGCATTGAGTAATCTGGGAGTGGTACAGCAAATAGGACTTAATAATCCTTCAGCAGCAGAGAAAAATTTACTAATTGCAAAATCAATATTAGAAAAAAGAAAAATGCAGGATTCGATAGATTATTCCTCCATGCTGAATAACCTAGCAAATGTCTATTTAGATCTCGGGGATTTTTTAAAGGCCGAGCAATATTTTAAAGACGCAGCAAAAACAGATAAAAGAGCTGGTCGCGAAAACACCATAGGCTATACTACGTATATTCAAAATTTAGGTTTCTTGTATTTGAAAATGGGCAGGTTGGATGATGCAAAAGCCATGATGCTGAAGGATATGGCAATGAAGGAAAATATTGCTGGAGAAAATAGCATAGAATATGCTGCTGCTCTTAATAATTTTTCGGAATTGCAAGTACAGCTTGGAAATTATTCGGAGGGAGAAAAATATCAGTTGAATGCCATGAAAATTAAAGAGAAGACAATTGGAACAAAACATCCTGATTATCTAACAAGTGAAAATAATCTTGCCTCTATCTATTTTAATTTAGGGAGAATAGAGGAGTCGTTTGTGATTATGCGTAAAATTATGACCGAAGTAGAGTCAGGTAAAATAGCAAATCCACTTAACTATGCTTTTTATGCTTCTAATCTTGCCGTTTACTGCTCTAAGGTAAATAAAATTGAAGAAGCGGAAAAGTATTACAAGGAAGTGATCGAGATTTATAAGGATCAGTATGGAGAGACCTACGGTGACTATACAGAAGCCCTTAACGGTTGGGCTATGGTTGCTTTGAGCAATAACAATAAGAAATTAGCTAGAGAAATTCTTCAAAAGGTGATTGAGATCACTCGCAAGGCGGATATGTATGATTCTCCTGACAATATACCTGTACTGAATAATCTTTCCGTTGTATATCAAGCAGAAAATAATTTTGAAATGGCAACTAAAACTATGCGAAAAGTTGTAGGTATCGCTAAAGATTACTATGGAGAAAAACATCCTGAATATAATTTTTTACTTTTCAATCTCGCACTGTATGTTGAGCAGGAGAATAGGAATAATCTGGAAGCAGAACAACTGTACACCAAAGTAATAGAGACTGATTTTTTTAACATGGAGAACAGTTTCTCCTATTTGAGCGAATCTGAAAAAGCGAGTTATCTTTCTACAGTTACAAAACATTTCGATGCCTTTTTTCGCTTTATTCTTTACGTATATACAACTAATCCAGATATTCTTTCTAAAACTTTAAATTATCGTTTGGCTACAAAAGCCATGCTCCTAAATAACTCAGGTAAGATCCGGAATGCAATTCTTTCCAGCAAAGACCCTAAATTGGTTGATGCATACCTTCAGTGGAAATCTCAAAAGGATTATTTGGTAAAATTATATTCTCTTGGAAAGCGTGAACTCGCTCTCATGAAAGTGAATCCTGATTCTATTGAAAAGTCAGTGAACGATTTGGAAAAACAAATAACACTAAAAACTGACTTGTTAAGCAAGGGATTCAATCATAATGTTTCTTGGAAACAAGTGCAGAAATCTTTAAAGATAGACGAGGCTGCGGTGGAGATAATTCGAGCCTACAGCCCAATGGTTGAGGAAATAGATAAGATTTACTACATGGCACTGATCATCGACAAGAACACAAAGGATTATCCGAAGATAGCTCTTATGGAAGATGGCTATGAAATGGAAACTCAATATTGTAAACAATACAGAGATGCGATTTTCGACAGCACAAAAAAGGAAAACACCTATCAACATTTTTGGGAAAAAATTGAAAAGGAATTGAATGGAGCGAAAAAGGTTTATTTTTCGGGAGATGGGGTTTACCCAAAAATTAATCTCAACTCCATTTGGAATCCAGTAAAAAAGAATTATCTAATTGACGAATACGATTTCTATAATGTTTCTTCGCTCCGTGATTTGATAGATAAAAAGGAAAATATAGATATTACGGATAATACAATTTCTTTGTTCGGATTTCCGGATTATACATCTACAGTTGCCGCTGGAAATTTGGATGAGAATCAGGTCTCAGCGGATTATTTACTTGAAAGAAAAATCGATGCGCAGGACCGTTCCTTTTTTCTAGACCCACTTCCGGGAACAAAAAAAGAGGTTATGGTTATTGAAAAAATGATGAAGGGCATGGGATGGAAAACAGAGTTGTACCTGGGAAAAGAAGCACAAGAGTTAAAATTAAAATCTGTTTCAAGCCCAAGGGTGCTACATATTGCTACGCATGGGTATTTCCAAAAAGACATAGATAAAAATATTGGCCCAGCTACTAGCATGCTTTCAGAAAAAATGACTAAGAACCCTTTGCTATGTTCAGGATTAATGATGGCGGGAGCTAGTCACGCATATAGTGCCAATTATTCAGCCGCTACTAATTGGGCTGGAAGAGAGGATGGAATCTTAACTGCCTTTGAAGCTATGAATTTGAACCTGGATAAAACAGAGCTAGTTGTTTTAAGCGCCTGCGAAACAGGTCTTGGTGAAATTCATAATGGTGAAGGTGTTTATGGCTTACAGCGGGCATTTATGGTTGCCGGTGCGAAAACTGTTATCATGTCATTGTGGACAGTAAGTGATGCTGCAACTCAAAAGCTAATGACCTTATTCTATGCAAAATGGTTAGAAACCGGTGATAAACACGGAGCTTTTCGCTATGCTCAACTAGAGCTGAAAAAAACATTCCCTGATCCGTATTTTTGGTCAGCCTTTGTGATGATTGGAAATTGATTATGCTTCACTCGCTACTTTGAACTACCTTTGCGGCCTATGCACAAAGCCGGATTTGTAAATATTATTGGAAAGCCCAATGTAGGAAAATCAACACTGATGAATGCATTGGTAGGTGAGAAGCTAAGCATCATTACTCCAAAAGCTCAAACCACACGTCATCGTATAAGAGGTATTGTAAGCACGGATGATTATCAAATTGTTTTTTCGGATACCCCAGGAATTATTGATCCCCATTACAAGCTTCACAAAGCAATGATGAATGTAGTTTCAGAAGCGCTTTCGGATGCTGAAGTAATTATGTTTGTGATGGAGATTGGCGACCCAAATCCGGTGGATGAAAAAACACTAGCAATTCTAAAAGACACTAAAACGCCACTTTTGCTTGTTATCAATAAAATAGATTTGGCAAACCAAGATGTGTTAGTTCCTAAAGTAGTAGAGTGGAAAAAGTTGTTGCCCAATGCCGAAATTGTTCCCGTATCTGCTACTAGAAAATTCAATTGCGATTATTTATTAAAGCGTATTGCAGAGCTAATACCGGAAGCACCTCCTTATTTTCCCAAGGATGAGCTTACAGACCGATCACAACGTTTTTTTATTTCAGAAATCATCCGAGAAAAAATATTCTTCAAATACCATAAAGAAATACCTTATTCAACCGAAGTGATTGTTGAAGAATTTATGGAGGACGTTCCTCTTAAAAACCCATCCAAAGGTGATGGAAAAATTACTAGAATTCGTGCAATTATTTTTGTTTCCAGAAAAACACAACAAGGAATATTAATTGGTCATGGCGGACAAGCACTAAAGTCGGTTGGCACAGACGCCCGTAAAGACATAGAAGAGTTTTTGGGAAAAAAAGTTTTTTTGGAATTAGTAGTTAAAGTAGATAAGGACTGGAGAGATGATGATAAGCGACTTAGAAAATTCGGTTACATAGAATAAATATTCAAGCAATTTTGATTCGTATATTCGTATAGATTCACATATCATTTATGTCAAACACCATCGCTATAGTAGGTCGCCCCAATGTTGGAAAGTCTACGTTATTCAATAGGCTAACGGGTACTCGTAAAGCTATTGTAGATGAGCAAGCAGGCGTTACTCGCGACAGACATTATGGTAAAACATTTTGGGGAGAAAAAGAATTTTCAGTTATCGATACCGGTGGGTATGTGTTTGGCTCTGACGATGTATTTGAAAAGCAAATTCGCATTCAAGTAGAAATTGCTTTGTTGGAAGCCGATGTTATCCTTTTTATGGTTGATATTACTGCGGGAGTAAATGACCACGATGAAAAAGTTGCCTCTCTACTTCGAAAGTCTATTTTGAAGGACGCACAACACAAGCCTATCTTCTTGATAGCTAATAAAGCAGATACAACTGAGCGCGAACATCTTGCAGGCGAGTTTTATAAGCTAGGAATGGGCGATGTAAATACTATTTCTTCTATTACAGGTAGAGGAACTGGCGACCTGATGGACAAAATTGTTAACTCCATCCCGGATCAACCCCTTGAAGACAATTCTGGATTACCCAAATTTGCAATTGTAGGTAGGCCCAATTCTGGAAAATCATCTTTATTAAACTCATTACTTGGTGAGGAGCGCGCCATTGTAACTCCGGTTGCCGGCACCACTCGTGACGCAATTCATACGCATTATAAAAAATTTGGACATGAGTTTTTATTGATAGATACTGCAGGTATTCGTAAAAAAAGAAAATACGAAGAAGTTGTGGAATTTTATTCAAACTTACGTGCCATTCGTGCTATTGAGGAATGCGATGTTGCATTAATTATGTTGGATGCTCAATTAGGAATGGAAGCGCAGGACGTAAATATTTTTAGATTAGCAGAAAGAAATAAAAAAGGAGTCATTATTCTTGTAAATAAATGGGATTTGATGGATAAGCTAACTGGCACTGCTAAAGAGTTTGAAGAAAAAATAAAACGCAAACTTGCTCCTTTTAAAGATATACCTGTCTTATTTATTTCAGCATTAAATAAACAGCGCATCATGCAGGTTGTTGAAGAAGCTGAAAAGGTTTATAAAAAGAGGCAGCAAAAAATTCCTGACGAACAGCTACAGGAGTTTATTATTGCATTAGTTAACAGAAGGCAACCTTCTTCAGAAAAAGGTAAGCTGGTAGATATTTATAGTATGATTCAAATTGCATCGCGCTCCCCTGTATTTGCTATATTTTCAAACCTTCCTAAAGCAATAAAAGAAACATATATACGATTTATTGAAAATAACTTACGTGAAAAGTTTGACCTGACAGGTGTGCCCATTCAAATACATTTCAGAGAGAAATAGGGAAGATAGCAATAAGGATTATTTTTGCTTTAGAATCTCATAAAAATGAAATTGAGTAAACCTTCTGGTAGAGCTGTCATCATTGTTGTTTCAGCATTTGTTTTTTTGGCAATTGTTATCTTTTTAAAGAACTGGCATCAGTCATCTTCCGAGGAGCAGGTTCCGAAACGAAAGGGGGTCATCAGGGTCAGTCACGCTCCAGATACTACATTCATACCTAAGTTCTGGAAATATCATGCAGGGGATGATGTGGAATGGGCTAATTCTGATATAGATGATAGCAATTGGAATACGGTAAACCCGGAACTGAACCTGAACGAGATTCCTCAGAATTTATTTAGCGGTATCTGCTGGTTCCGTGCAACTATTTTTGTGGACTCTGCGCACGCAGGTAACGTATATGGAATAGATTTTAATCAGAATGGCGCTTCTGAAATTTATTGGGATGGGAAACTGATCCAGAAGTATGGAATTGTTGCAGGCTCTCCTGAAAATGAAGAACCCTATCGCCCGGGTTTTAGCATGTTCTTCTTCTCAGGAGCTTCGGGGTACCACCACATGGCGATACGTTACTCCAACCAGCGGTATCTGGAATATTTTTATTCTGTATACGAGGAGGAGATGGCTGGGATCAGCATGAATTTGATCCTGCATCCTGATGTTTCTGTAGCTTCCGAGGAGACAAGGGGTCGTCTTATTTTTTCCCTGAGCTTATTATGCGGATTCTTCTTTACCTTGGGGCTTGTACATTTTCTACTTTTTATTTTCTACCGCGTTCAGGTTCAAAATCTTTATTATTCCATGTTCGCCTTCTGTTTTTCAGCATGTTTTCTTACACTCTATCTTCTCATTACCACTACAAACCCTGCTTTACAGCTGTTCTGTAATCATTTTTTTGTGGTACTCGTAGTAATGCTGCTTCTTTTTCTGGTGATGTTGTTGCATTCACTTTTTCAACCCAGGGCGGCAAAGGTCACCTTCGTCATTAGTTTGTCCATTGCGCTCCTCATCACTGCACTTCAATACATCAGCACTTCGGATTTCTGGAATATTTTGCTGATTTTTTACTTTATGTTTACCTGCATAGAGCTCATTCGTTCTATCGTTGAAGGGTTTTGGAAAAAACTTCCGGGATCGCGTATTATCGGAATTGGGACACTGATCTTTGCACTTTTTCTAAGTCTCCTCATGCTCACCGCTGTGATTATGGGTAATCTGAGTTTTAACTCTGAAGGCGATAGCGCCTATCTTTTTATTGTGCTGCTTGTTTCCTGTTTGGTGAGCCTGCCTCTTTCCATGAGTGTTTATCTTGCCTATGAATTTTCGTTGACCAATAGAAATCTTTCCAAAAAATTGACGGAAGTAGAAGTGCTATCGGCAAAAGCGATTGAGCAGGAAAAAGAAAAACAGGAAATACTGTCAACACAAAAGGAGAATCTTGAGATACAGGTAATCGAGCGTACCCGAGAAGTGGTTTTACAGAAGAAGGTGATTGAGGAAAGAAATAAGGACATAACGGATAGCATCAACTACGCAAAAAGAATTCAAGACGCCATTCTTCCTTCTGAGGAGCAGGTTAAAAATATGATACCTGATTGTTTTGTCTTGTATAAACCCAAGGATATTGTGAGTGGAGATTTCTACTTTTTTGCTGAAACGAATGGCAGGGTAGTGATAGCTGCAGTGGACTGCACTGGTCACGGTGTACCCGGAGCATTTATGAGCATGGTGGGTTATAATCACCTGAAACGTATGGTGCACGAACAAGGGCTTACCGACACGTCCAAAATCCTGGATGAACTCCACAAGCAGGTTTTACATTCTATGAATAGAGACATTGCAAAGAGAGATTCCAAGGACGGCATGGATGTGGCCATTGTTTCCATCGATAAGGAAAGGAGAGAGTTGCAGTTCTCTGGTGCAGTACGCCCATTGTATTATTTTGATAGTATGGGTTTCCATGAAGTAAAGGGTGAGCGATATTCCATTGCCGGCATCAAAGAGATCGGAAGTGATTCGTATGTTTCAACAACTATTATGGTTATGCAGCCTACTGCTTTTTATATTTTTTCTGATGGGTTTACAGATCAGTTTGGAGGAAAGGATGGAAAAAAAATAATGTCGAAAAATTTCAAAGAATTACTTAATTCGATCCAAAGCAAATCAATGAACGAGCAAAGGATTTTCCTTGACAATTTTATAGAAGAATGGAAGTCGGGGCGGGAGCAGATAGACGATATAATGGTTATCGGAATAAGGCTTTAGATCATTTTCAATATGGCTTCCACAACTTCTTCACTGTCCCACTTGTTCTCAATATTAGGAATAGCCATTATTTTTTTCATAATTTCTTCTTGCGCTTGCCCTTTCGTTTGTGCTTCGGAATAGCGCATATCACTTCGGTAAGTAACCATAGCGTAAAGAGGAGTCCATTTGTCTGGATATTTTTCTGAGAAACGAGCTTCTATTTTTTTCTGAAGTAAAAAAGATGGGTCAGCAACTTTATCGCGCATTTCTATATAATTATCTATAGCTAAATCCGCGATAGCATCTCCATCTGGTTTTCGGAGAGCTTCAAATTTTTTGAAAACTTCCTGCCAGGCTGTTTTGCTCCCTTCTCCCGATGGAGAAGGGTTGGGGATGAGGCGATCCAGCACCACACAATCTTCAAAGCCGCAGTTCATTCCTTGTCCGTAAAATGGAACGATGCCATGAGCAGCATCTCCTAACAACAATAACTTATCTTCAAAACTCCAAGGGTAGCAGCGAATAGTAGGCAGGGAAGAAGCTGGGTTGGCAAAATAGTCTTCTACTAACGTAGGCATTAGTGGTACTGCATCAGCAAACATTTCATGGAAGAACTTTAACATTTTTTCTTTGTTGTCAATAGTTTCAAATGAGTATTCTCCTTTGAAAGGAAAAAATAAAGTGCAAGTAAATGTTTTATCCAAATTAGGAAGTGCAATGAGCATAAAATTTCCTCTGGGCCAAATATGAAGCGTATCGGAATTCATTGCAAAATCTCCGTTTGCATTAGGCGTAATTACTAGTTCCTTGTAGCCGTGATCTAAATCACTAATGGAATAATTGAAATCTTTTAATTCAGTTTGCAAAGAACTTCTAGCAGCAGAAAACGCACCGTCTGTTCCAAAGATTCTGTCACTTATAACATCTTTCTTTTTTTCTGTTTCTTGATTTTCGAATGTGCAAGTAGTATTTTTTAAATCAACACTTGTGCATTTTTCATTGAAGTGGAATTTTACTCCTTGCTTTTCAGCTAAATCCATCAACAAACAATTTAGCCCTCCGCGAGAGACAGAGTAATTTGCCTGATGCCCTTTTCCATAGGGCTGGTAAGTAATCTTTCCATCAAGATTATGAATTTCTCTTCCTTTCATGGCGATGCCAATCTTTCTTACTTCGGCATCTATGCCAACTCCTTCTAATCCTCTCCATCCTCTGTCACTTAATGCTAAATTAATTGAACGCCCGGCAGAAATTCTATTCTTGCGCATATCAGGTCTGCGTTCATATACAGTAATGTTGTAGCCGCGCTTTGCTAAATATATCGATAGCAACGAGCCAACTAGTCCAGCACCTACTATTGTAAAGTTTTTGCTCATGAGTTTCTAAATATGCTTCGAATATAAATATTAATTACCTCCCCAATGCACGTCTTTAGTGCCCTTTGTGACAACCATTGTGACCTTTGTGGTTTCTGTTTTTACAGCCTGAACCACAAAGACCACCGAGAAAAAAACGGCTCACGAAGGACACAGAGCAGTATCCTGTCAGCGGTAAGTTGCAGAAATAATTGAATTACGCATCCAATTCTCCTGCTATCACATTCATAGCACTCATAGTAAGAATGGCATCTGAAAGTAAACTCCCTTTTATGATTTCGGGATAGGCTTGGTAGTAAATAAAACTTGGTCTGCGGAAATGTAAACGATAAGCACAACGTCCCCCATCGCTAATCAGGTAAAACCCTAACTCTCCGTTTCCACCTTCAACGGCATGGTAAACTTCACCTTTAGGAACATCAGATTCGCCCATTACAATTTTAAAATGATAGATGAGCGCTTCCATGTTATTGTATACTTCTTCTTTAGGAGGTAAATAAAATTCTGGAACATCAGCATGAAATGGTCCATCAGGCATATTTGCCATTGCTTGCTTGATGATGCTTAACGACTCCCACATTTCCTGTTCACGAACATTAAAGCGATCATATACATCACCATTTTTTCCTACGGGAATATTAAATTTAAAATCTTCGTAGGAGCAATATGGATTCATTACTCGAACATCGTAGTCAACACCCGTAGCACGAAGGTTAGGGCCGGTAAATCCATAGTTGAGTGCACGCTCTGCATTAATGCCCCCAACGTTTATAGTACGATCCATAAAAATGCGGTTGCGAACAAGTAAGCTTTCAAATTCCTCCAAATGTTTTGGTAATATCTCTACAAAGTCTTTAAGTTTTTTCCAAGCCACTTCGTTCATGTCGCGCTCCATACCACCAATACGACCCATGTTAGTTGTTAAACGAGCACCACAAACTTCTTCGAATATTTCATAGATTTTTTCACGTAGTTGAAACACGTATAAGAAACCTGTCATGGCGCCACTGTCAACGCCAATTACACTGTTGCAAATCAAATGATCTGCAATACGAGCCAGCTCCATCATAATAACGCGTATGTATTCAGCACGCTTAGGAACTTTACAGCCAATGAGTTTTTCTACAGTCATACACCAGCCAATATTATTTATCGGTGATGAACAGTAATTTAATCTGTCAGTAAGAACCGTTACCTGATAAAAAGGTCTGTGTTCAGCAATTTTTTCAAAAGCTCTGTGAATGTATCCAACCGTAGGTTCTGCCTCCATGATAATTTCTCCATCCATCTTCAGGATGTTTTGAAAAATACCATGCGTTGCAGGATGGGTAGGGCCAAGGTTTAAAGTGGAGTAGCCACCCCCACCCAAACCCTCCCCCGAAAGGGGAGTGCTTTTAGTGCTTTTTTGTTTTAGTTCACTCATAATTCTTTTTTTCCTCCCCTTTTCCCGAAGGGACTCCCTTGGAGGGGGAGGTTAGGAGGGGCTTCTATTACCTACCAAACATTTTATCGTCTTTATCAGTTCTAGTTCCATCTTCTAGCGGATATTCTTTTCGCATGGGATGATAATTCATTTCATCCATGTTTAATATTCTTCTCAAGTCAGGATGCCCTTTGAAAATAATGCCGTAAAAATCATATTCTTGTCTCTCTTGCCAGTTAGCGGAAGAAAACAAAGGAGTCATGGTAGCTACAGTAGGATCAGAAATAGGGAAGAATGTTTTTAAGCGAATACGTAAGTTCTTAGGCATGTTATGTAGTTGATACATTACGCCTAATTCCTGGCCTTTGTTGTTTGGATAATGTAATCCACAAAGCGTAGTCATAAATTGAAAACCCATTTCCGTATCTTCTTTTAGATACTTAACAACATCAAAAATATTTTCACGCTTTATTATAAAAACCGGAAAGTCATAGCTCTGCTCGGCAGAAATAATTGCTTCGCCAAATTTGGTTTGTAATTTTTCGTGTATGTATTGTAAAAGATTTTCCACGGCTTTTTATTTTTTACCTATTACCTACTGACCCTCCATTCCATAACTCTTCATCAAATCTTTATATTCAGGTGATTGCCTTCTTCTAAAAGTTTCTTTTCCAACCATGTCTTGAATCAGCATAATCCCGTCAATCACTTGTTCCGGACGAGGAGGGCAGCCCGGCACATAAACATCTACCGGAATAATTTTATCTATTCCTTGTAAAACGCTATAGGTATCAAATATGCCGCCACTGGATGCACATGCACCCATGGATAGTACCCATTTTGGCTCTGCCATCTGCTCATATACTTGCCTAACAATAGGCCCCATTTTTTTTGCAATCGTGCCCATCACCATTAAAAGGTCTGCCTGTCTGGGGGAAAAACTTAATCGCTCGCTGCCAAATCTTCCAAGGTCATAATGCGATGCCATCAAGGCCATGAATTCAATTCCGCAGCAAGAAGTAGCAAAGGGAAGAGGCCAAATAGAATTTTTGCGAGCAAGACCTACCGCTTTTTCTAGCGAAGTAGCAAAAAATCCCGGCTGCTGATGTCCGTCTGGAGATTCAACAATATTGACTTTTGGTATTATTATATCTGACATTTTGTTCTTAACTCTTAGTTCCTGATTTTTAGTTCCTAGCTCCTAGTTATAATTTTACCCATATTACTGCTCCTCTTGGGTGTTTATACGGTATAGGTTTTTTGTATCGTTTGGCTTTACTCAAAAACCAAGCATATTTCCATTTGTCAAGTAAATCTAAATCGTCAATTTTGTGATACTTAATTAAGTGTTTCTTTTTAGGAACCATCTCTTCTGAGCATCCTGTTAAATTAACTTCGCCAACAATAAGTCCTGTTCCTGCTTCAATCAACTCAATTTTCCCTCTAATACTTGTTTTAGTTGTTCGCATTTCCCAAACTTTACCCTCGTTAAATATTTTATCTAACCAAATTTTTTGAACTATTAATGCTTTTTCTATATTCATAATATGGGTTAAATATAGCAATGTTTATATTCCATTTTTGTACCTCAAACGGCACATAGACTAACCGTTCTTACCCTTTATCTTCTCTATCTTCTGCCTTATCGCTTCTGCCTTCTGCCTTATCGCTTCTACCTTCTTCGCCTTTTCCCCTCTGCCTTAGTACATATTCCTTCTGCCTTTTTATCTACTCCCATTTCAAGGCTCCTTTTTTCATGATGTAATAAAAGCCTACCATGAAAAATGCAACAAATAAACCCATCTCCATGAGTCCGAGTACACCAAGATCTTTAAAATTTACTGCCCATGGATACATAAATATCACTTCCACATCAAATAAGACAAATAAAATAGCTATCAGAAAATATTTTATTGAAAATGGTATACGTGCATTTCCTTGTCCTTCAATGCCGCATTCAAAACTCTCCATCTTTACTTTGGATCTTCTTTTTGGACCAAGGATGTGTGTGACAAACATAGTAGTAGCCACAAAACCTGCTGCAACCAAAAAGGTAATAAGAATCGGAAGATAATCTAGTGAGGAGTTCTGCATAAATACCTTGATTTTACTCTACACAAATTTATACAAAATAGGGTAGGTTGTACCTGATAATAGTGGATATTATTAGCCACAGTTATTCACGAATTGAAAAACTAAAGTTTTTGTTTTCAGTCATTTATGCTTTTAACAATTTTTATGTGTTGACTTTTGCTACTCATTTATTATCTTCGTGTAGTCTCAAGGAAAATTCTTGAGGTAATTAATATCAGAACATGAATAAAATGTATGAAATGTCAAAGCAGATTTTACAAGGCGTAAGTTTTGATAAAAAGCTTTTTCGTAAGGAATTAGTAAAGGCTAGGAAATGGTTAAAACCTAAAGAGCGAACACTTTTATATGGATGGTGTCTTACTCAGTTTGGCATGTACAGAGATGTAATTTTGGAAGTGTATAGACATACGGTTTCCAAGAATTAATCGCCACTCTCAGGTCGAGCTACGCTCCCAACCTTTCTGGTTGTCCGAAGGGGAGAGAGGAATACAAGCACTCAATAGAATAATGTCTTTTAAATCATATCCTTTGGAGAGGACTTAGGTGAGGTCTTCAGAAATTTAATATTCCGTTTTATCCCTTCAAATTTAGGCCTGGAAAGAGGCGAGTCTTTAAAAGTTTTTTTAAAAATTTCTTCCGAAATTTCTTCCCAATCCTTTTTTGAAAAGTTTAATATTTCGGGCTTGGCCTTAAATTGCGGCTCGTTGTGTGGGGTAGAAAAAGAATTCCAAGGACAAACATCCTGGCATATATCGCAGCCAAAAGCCCAGTTATCAAATTTCCCTTTCATTTCCTGAGGAATATTTTCTTTTAGTTCAATGGTAAAGTAGGAAATGCATTTGCTTCCATCAACTACATACGGTTCGGAGATTGCATCGGTCGGACAGGCATCGATGCATTTGGTGCAGGTGCCACAATAATCTGCTACGGGTCCATCGTATTCTAATTCTAAATCAACTAATAGTTCTGCAATAAAGAAAAACGAGCCGTTGCTTTTGCTGATGAGGTTGCTGTGTTTTCCAACCCAACCCAAGCCAGCTTTTTTTGCCCATACTTTATCCATGACAGGAGCAGAATCTACAAAGGCGCGTGCATTTACTTCGCCAATATTTTCCTGTATGTACTCAATAAGTTTTTTTAATTTTTCTTTGATTACCGAATGATAATCTTTTCCGTAAGCGTACTTAGAAATTTTTGGGCTGGCGTCCGAAGTTTGCCGAAGGGTGGTCTCCGGAAAATAATTCAACAACAAGGAGATGACTGATTTTGCTCCCGGCATTAATTTAGTTGGGTCAAGGCGCAGATCAAAATAATTTTCCATGTACTGCATTTTACCATGCTTTCCATCTTTCAACCATTTTTCTAAACGGGGAGCTTCTTCCTCTAAAAATTCAGCTTTGGAAATACCACAGAAGTCAAAGCCTAGGCGTTTTGATTCTTGTTTTATGAGGGAAGTGTGTCTATTTGATAGCATTAAGGACAAAGATAGCGCCTTAGCTTGTATTTCTCCGTGTATTCTTTGCGCTGTATTTTCTTTGAGAACTTTGTGGTTTCTGTCTTTTTTTTGAGGAAGGAATTTTTTAGTAGCTTTTAACCACAATGGACGCAAAGTAACAGCCCGCAAAGGTCACGAAGAGGGGTTGTTTTGGATTCACAGAGCCTGTAAGTTCTTCATTCACTAAAAATTCTGCTTTGGAAATCCCGCAGAAGTCAAAGTCTAATCTTTGAGATTCTTTTTTAATGAAGGAAGTATAATTTATTTTATTCACCAAACTAAAACAAGCTCCCGGATTTCGCATCCGGAGTTTTTCCAAGATGCTTATATGCCAATGCTGTTGCTTCTCTGCCACGAGGAGTTCTTTTTAAATATCCTTCTTGAATTAAAAATGGTTCGTACACTTCTTCGATGGTGCCGGACTCTTCTCCAACGGCAGTGGCAATGGTAGAAATACCTACCGGTCCGCCTTGAAATTTATCTATTAGTGTGCTTAAAATTTTATTATCCATTTCATCTAGACCATGCTGGTCTACATTTAATGCATTCAATGCAAACTCGGCAATCTTTACGTCAATATTTCCAGTTCCTTTTATTTGAGCAAAGTCACGTACGCGTCTTAATAAAGCATTTGCAATTCGAGGGGTGCCTCTGCTTCTACGCGCAATTTCTTCTGCTGCCTTTTCGTCAATAGAAATATTTAAAATAGAGGAAGAGCGCAGCAATATTTTTTTGATGAGCTCGGAATCGTAATAATCCAAACGTAAATTTATGCTGAAGCGGGAGCGCAATGGAGATGTAAGCAGGCCTGCACGAGTGGTAGCTCCAACAAGTGTAAATGGATTTAATTTTATTTGTACGCTTCTTGCATTGGGGCCACTATCGAGCATGATGTCGATACGGTAATCCTCCATAGCAGAATATAGGTATTCTTCTACGGTTGTATTTAGTCGATGAATTTCATCTATAAATAAAACATCGTTGGGTTCTAAATTCGTTAACAACCCGGCTAAATCGCCTGGCTTTTCTAGTACTGGGCCAGAAGTTACGCGAACCTGAACGCCTAATTCGTTTGCTATTATATAAGATAGTGTAGTTTTTCCAAGTCCTGGAGGGCCGTGAAGCAGCACATGATCTAAAGATTCGTTACGTTGCTTAGCAGCTTTTACAAATATTTTTAAATTCTCGACTACTTTATCTTGCCCTGAGAAATCTCCAAAATCGGAAGGACGCAAAACTTTCTCTAACTCTTTTTCTGCAGAAGTAAGCTGTTGGTCAGAAGGATCGAGGTTTGAATTCATGTACTTGACAAAAGTAATGCAAATAATGATTTATTTTTCGATTGTGTGGATATAATAAACCCTATTGAGCAATATGTCATACAAGTTAATCGATCAATTTTGTGTCAGTCTAAAGAGAAGATTTGTTTTCAGGAGTCTATGGCTCATCTAATTAAGCACTCTCGCTAGAAGCTAGCATTTATTATTATTAAAAAGTAATTTTTTTAATCGCTTTTTAATAAGTACGGATTCCCTGCTATTAAAACAAATTCCCACTAACATCGTTATGTGAATAAGTCCAAAATGCATCCTTTCTATAAAGGAAGTTTGGAACTAATTTAGCTAGACCATGTTTTAATTTTTCTCCTTCAGGAAAAAAATAATTCGTGCTAAAAAAAATACTATGTTAAACTCAATTTTACTTCAGATTGTTAGTCCATCTGCAGGCGATTCTGCTGGTGCCGCGACCAACGCACTTTCAAATGCTATGCCAGCAACTCCAGTTGCTGCACCACTTTCGGTTTTAGATCTTGCTATGAAAGGAGGCTATGTGATGATTCCTATTGGGATTTGTTCCATTATAGCCGTCTATGTTATTATTGAACGCTTTATGGCAATACGTAAAGCCTCGCAAGGTGATATTAATTTCATGAATAACATTCGTGATTTTATTCATAACGATAATATTGCATCCGCACAATCGCTTTGTAAGAATACTACATCTCCTGTTGCGCGAATGATTGAAAAAGGGATTTCCAGAATCGGCAAGCCGCTAGCCGATATTGAAAAAGCAATTGAGAATGTAGGTAACATAGAAATCGTGAAGCTTGAAAAAGGCATGTCGGCTTTAGCAACCTGCGCAAGTGCAGCACCCATGTTGGGCTTTTTAGGAACAGTAATGGGGATGGTACGTGCCTTTTACGACATGAAAATGGAGTGGGAAAGAACACATGAGTCTATCAGCATTGGGGTACTATCCGGAGGTATGTTTGAGGCGATGATAACTACCGTAGCAGGATTGTCTGTTGGAATTTTAGCATTGATTAGCTACAATGTATTGTCAAGCATGATTAAGAAAGCGATATTTAAAATGGAGAGCTCCTCCATAGAATTTTTGGATTTGCTTCATGAATCTTCCTCTAAACGATAATAGATTCAAACGAAAAATACATTATCATGAAACTGAAATCTAGAACAGCAACCAGTGCCACTTTTGAAATGTCTTCCATGACGGATTTAATATTTCTTTTGCTGGTATTTTTTGTGCTTATTTCTACTTTAATTGTACCCAACGTAAACGCTATGAAGCTGCTGCTTCCTAACAGCGAAACCAGCGATCCAACAAAGAATATAAAAGTGTCGATTGCTGTAAATGAAAAAGGGCAATATTTTTTGAATAACCAGCCGGTTCAAATAGAAAATCTTCTTCCCATTCTGGATAATTTTCTAAAAGATAAAACCAACCCAGTAGTTATACTTCATGCAGAGAGAAGTGTGCCTATAGAAAATGTGGTGAAAGTGATGGACGTTGCCAATAAGCTAAAATTAAAACTTGTGTTAGCTACTAACCCGGAACGATGATTGCCATAGAAAAAAAAGAAAGAATTTCTGGAGCAGCAGCAACCATTTTATTTCATGTGTTGCTTTTGCTACTTTTCTTTTTGATGAAACTCCCTAAAGAAGAAATTATTCCAGGCGAAGAAGGTACATCGCAAGCAATCTTAATTGATTTTGGAAGCAGTGCCGATGGAATGGGAAATCAAAAAGCAGTAGAGCCACAAAAAAATGTTCCAGAGCCACCAACCAAACAAAATACAGCATCACAGCCTGATGAAACCAGTGCAACTCAAAATTTAGAAGCCACGCCAGTTGTTGTGCCAAAAACTACTAAACAGGAAAAAACTCCAGAACCTCAGCCGGATCAGAATCTATTAAACGTATTAAATAAAGTAAATAGTAAGAGTGGCGCCAATTCAGGCAATGGTCCTGGTCAAGTTGTTGGCGACATGGGCGATCCTAGCGGAACCGATTCGAATGAGTATAGTCTTGTGTCAGGTAGTAGCGTAAAAGGCAAAATTAAAGGCAGTGGCAGAAAAATGATTGGCGATGTTGCCATTCACGATGATTCCCAAGAAATTGGAATAGTTGCTGTAGAGATTATAGTAAACAAGTACGGAAAAGTTATTAAAGCTGAGCCTATCTTAATGGGATCAACCACCACCAGTTCACATCTCTGGAAAAAAGCAAAGGATGGATTGATAAATCAGATTTTATTTAATCAAAGCGCAAAGGGGGAGGAAGCATACGGGACTATCTATATCAATTTCTCAGTTCGTTAATTCGTTTTCAAATCTTTAACTTGCAATTGCAAGTACGTTTTCCCTTCCCATTCTTGTTCGTTTATTTGATAGCAAACTGTGATCGCTTTCTTATTCTCCACAAGTTCATAATGTTCGCTTAATCCAAATCCTATAGCAGCAAATCCGTTTTTGCCGTTATTCTCCAAGGGAGTTAATTCCATTTTTAAATGATTTTTTCCTACGATGCTTGCATATCCTTTGTCGGAAACATTTTTGGTCATAAAAACTGGATTCATATTTCCAGGACCAAAAGGGGCAAGCTGCTTTAGGATTTTATAAAATGAAGGAGTGATGTCGTTTAGTTCTATTTCGGAATCAATTTCTATTTCAGGGATAAGCATCTCATCGGTAATTGATGCACAAACTACTTTTTCAAATTTTTGTTTAAAGGCTTCCACATTTTCGGGTGGCATGGTAAGTCCTGCTGCATATTTATGTCCACCAAACTGCGTTAGCAAATCACTGCAGGCGCTTATTGCTTCATACACATCAAAATCTTTTACTGATCTAGCAGAGCCCGATACCACCCCATTAGATTGAGTAAGCATGATGGTTGGGCGGTAATATGTTTCGGTTAATCGCGATGCGACTATGCCAATAACTCCTTTGTGCCAGTTTGGATCAAATAGTACAGTTGATTTACGAGCTTTTAAAATTGGACTTTCGTCAATCTTTGCCAGCGCTTGCTGCGTAGTAAAAACATCTAAGTCTCTTCTATCAGTATTATTTTTATCTAAATAGTTTCCTGCTTCAATGGCGTGTTCAGGAGAAGAAGAGATTAGCATCTCCACAGCTTTATTTCCACTTTCCATTCTGCCTGCAGCATTAATGCGTGGACCAATGACAAAAACAATATCGGTAATGGTGAGTTCCCTTTTTATTTTGGTCATTTCTAACATGGCCTTAATACCCGGACGAGGATCATTATTTAATCGTTCCAAACCATAATAGGCTAGAATTCTGTTTTCGCCAGTTATGGGAACAATATCTGATGCAATGCTAACAGCAGTAAGGTCTAAGTATTGAGTTAGTGCTGTAATTGGAATGTTTTTTTTTTGCGAGTAGGCTTGAATTAGTTTAAACCCAATTCCGCAGCCTGATAATTCTTTGTATGGGTAAGGGCAATCTTTTCTTTTAGGATCAAGCACAGCAATGGCATTTGGAATTTCATTTCCTGGTAAATGGTGATCGCAAATGATAAAGTCAATACTTTTATTGTTAGCATAATCTATTTTATCTACAGCTTTTATTCCACAGTCTAGGGCGATAATGAGCGTGATATTATTTTCTGCTGCAAAATCAATTCCTGCATTTGAAATTCCATAGCCTTCTTTGTATCTATCCGGAATGTAATAGGACCATAGCTCTTCTCCAGTCTCTCCCTCCAGTGGAGAAAATTGCGTGAGCTTGGAAGCGATAGTTGGAGACAAGTTTTTGAAGAATGAGTATACCAATGCCACAGATGTTGTTCCATCAACGTCATAGTCGCCATAAATCATAATTTTTTCTCCTGCTGAAATTGCTTTTTCAATTCGAGCTATTGCCTTGTCCATATCCTTCATCAAAAAAGGATCGTGCAAATGTTCTAGTTCTGGGCGAAAAAATAATTTAGCCTCATCAAAGTTATTTACACCTCTATCCCAAAGAAGGTTAGCAATAACCGGACTCACGTTTACATCTTTCACCAGACGATCAATTACATCGGTAGGGGCAGATTTTTTTATTTTCCAGCGCTTAGCCATTTTATACAATTAAAAAATCGAATAAAGGCGAAGTTAAAAAAAAGAGAATAGAAATTTAGAGACTTAATAGGGCAATTGATGCGGATATCGCACCGTGTGAATGGATTTCACTTCGCTAAACAAAAGCTTTTTAAACTCAGGCATATTTTCTTTTGAAAATGCAGAGACAAAAATGCAGGGAGTAAATAATTTTGCAATCCAGCTTTTATTCAAATCCTCTAGTGAGATAGGCTTTAGCTCTTCCACATCATCGGTAGTTTCATCGCCTCGCAAAATAACATTTTCATTTTTCAGGATACGATGAATTTCATGTTCTCCAGTACGTACAGCATCTATTTTGTTAAATACGGTAATAATTTGTTTGTCACCCACACCAATTTCTAAAAGAGTTTTCTTTACCTCTTTCATTTGATCCTCAAAGCCGGGATGTGAGATATCTACTACATGCAGCAAGATGTCTGCTTCTTTAAGTTCATCCAAGGTAGATTTAAAGCTATCTACTAGCTGATGAGGTAGCTTACGAATAAACCCTACGGTATCAGATAGTAGAAAAGGCACGCTATCAATAACCACTTTTCGAACGGTGGTGTCCAAGGTGGCAAATAATTTATTCTCTGCAAACACATCGGATTTTGCAAGTATATTCATGATGGTGGATTTACCCACGTTGGTATATCCAACTAATGCAACGCGAACCATATCACCACGGTTTCTGCGCTGGGTTGCCATCTGCCTGTCAATCTCTACTAATTTTTCTTTTAGTAGATGAATCTTTTTTCGAACGATACGCCTGTCTGTTTCAATTTCTTTTTCCCCTGCTCCACCACGCGTACCTGTTCCTCCTCGCTGCCGCTCCAAGTGTGTCCACATTCCCATTAAGCGGGGGTACAAATATTCGTATTGAGCAAGCTCTACTTGAGTTTTAGCGTACGATGTTTTTGCGCGCTGGGCAAAGATTTCGAGTATCAAGCCCGTTCTATCCAGCACTTTTTTTTCTAATAACATTTCTAAATTTCGCTGTTGAGAAGGAGAAATCTCATCGTCAAAAATGATGAGGTCAATTTTATTGGCATCTACATAGTTTTTTAGCTCATCCACTTTTCCTCTTCCAATAAAAGTTCCGGAGTCAGGCCTGGAAAGTTGCTGTGTAAATCGTTTTATGGGAGTAGCGCCAGCTGTCTCGGCCAAAAAAGCAAGCTCATCTAAAAATTCTTTAATCTTTACTTCGTTTTGCTTTTGATTGATGATGCCAACCAAAATAGCGCGCTTAAGAATTTTGCCAGTAACTTTTTTTCCGTCTAACATAAATATGAAATTACATTCCAGGCATCCATCCTCGTGAAATGGATGACCATGGCCAAGGGATTGCTATAAATATCATTGCCAACGCTAAAACATAAAATATTGCTATTCGCTTATGTTTTTCTTCGTCTGTTTGTCCTTTTTTAGCTTTGCTATATCCAATGGTAAT
Source organism: uncultured Bacteroidia bacterium (assembly GCA_964481195.1). Classification (GTDB taxonomy): domain Bacteria; phylum Bacteroidota; class Bacteroidia; order Palsa-948; family Palsa-948; genus Palsa-948. The sequence continues at coordinate 50,859 of CAYZTB010000013.1, forward strand.
AAGTACGATGGAAAATAGCATTAACGAAATATGCTCTACTGCCCAAAAGCGTAATTCTGGATCTTTCATAGCAGCACCCATATCGGAAAGCCCAACTTGTACGATTGGGCTTATAAAAAAGAGAGTTAAGCCTATTACAAGCTGCAAGTGTGCAGATATTAATGTGTATAGCGCTAATTTTTTATCTTCCGGCAGATATTGTTTTTTACCTAGCCATCCGCTAAATGCTTTAAATATTGTAATTAATATAAGAGCAAGTAAAATATAACGTAGCAGCGAGTGAGTATGCAGTAAGCCTGTAAGCATAATGGGTTATATTTATTGATTAATGCCCAAAGTTATCAAATATTAGAAAATCGACTTTAGCAATTATTATATTTGCTTGTATGACATTTGAAAGCGAGTTTGATAAGTTAACTTGGAGCGAAGTAAAGGATAGTATATATTCTAAAACATCTTTGGATGTAGTTTCTGCTTTGCATAAAAAAGAGAAGCGCAGCTTAGAAGATTTTAAAGCATTAATCTCTCCAGCCGCTTCAGAATATTTGGAGGAAATGGCTCAGCTAAGTCATCGTATTACGCAAAAGCGTTTTGGCAAAACCTTGCAGATGTATATTCCACTTTACCTTTCCAATGAATGTCAAAACATTTGTACTTATTGCGGATTTAGTTTCGACAATAAAATACCTAGGCGTACGCTGAATGATTCGGAAATATTAAAGGAGGTAGAAGTAATAAAATCGTTGGGCTACGATCATGTACTTTTAGTTACGGGAGAAGCAAATAAAACTGTTGGAGTTTCATATTTAGCAAACGCAATAAAATTAATTCGCCCACATTTTGCTAATATCTCCATCGAGGTTCAGCCATTGGAAGAGGACGAATACAAAACATTGATTTCTTTAGGAGTTCACTCTGTTTTAGTTTATCAAGAAACCTATAATAGGGATAGCTATGCTGCCTACCATACGAAGGGAAAGAAATCAAATTTTTCATATCGAATTGATACTCCAGAAAGATTAGGTAGGGCAGGAGCGCATAAAATTGGATTAGGTGCTCTTATTGGCTTGGACGACTGGCGCACAGATAGTTTTTTCACAGCCATGCATCTAGATTATTTAGAAAAATATTTTTGGCAAACGAAGTATTCTGTTTCTTTTCCAAGGCTACGTCCTGCTGAAGGAGTTGAGCAGCCACAAAAGTTTATGACGGACAAAGAGCTGACTCAGTTAATTTGTGCTTATCGAATTTTTGATGAAGAAGTAGAATTATCTATTTCTACCAGAGAAAGTCCGGCATTCAGAGATAATATCATTAAACTTGGAATCACATCGGTTAGCGCTGGTTCAAAAACTAATCCGGGTGGTTATGCTTCTGCTCCCGAATCGTTAGAGCAATTCGAGATTCATGATGAGCGTTCACCAAAAGAAATTGCATCGATGATTCAGTCAAAGGGCTACGAGGCGGTGTGGAAAGATTGGGACAGATCGTACCTAGCTGTTTGATTATTCAATAGGTATCTGCAATTCTTTAAATTTTTCTTTAACGAGTAAAAACTCATTCAAAGGATTTTCGCTTTTCCATATACTAGTGTAAAAAGCTACTCCACCAAAGCCTAGCTGATGAGCTTTTTGTATTGTTTTTGTCGAAACGCCTCCTCTGGCAATTACTTTATATTGAGTATTTTTTAAAACCGGCAGTAAATTATAATCTGAATAGGCAGATTGAAAATTCCCTGACAAACTATCAAATACGGGTGCAAGAAACATATAATCGTAGCGGTCGTTGAAGTCTAATAAATTTTCCAAGCCGCTTACTCCGGACGATATCTCTAAATTGCCTTTTCGAAATCTCAACCATTTTTTCCAAAACCATTGTTTAATTTTTCTCTTTCGGTGTGACCTAGAAATATACACCCCCTTTAAATCAAATCTCAATGCTAGTTCGTGATGCGTATGAATGACAATTCGGTTATGGTATTTCTTAGGAATTTCTTCTAGGTAACTTCTAAGTTGTTTTGTAGAAAAAGTTTTTTTTCGTACATGATAGGTGGGCAAACCTTGCTCAAACATATTTAGCAACATGCCGATTTCAGATTCTAATTTTTTAGAGGGAGAAATGAGAATTAATTTCATTTGAAGCTGCGTGTTGCTTTATTTATTTGATGTACTAATGATAAATCTTTTTCAATTCCATTACCAACAATTACCATATCGGCCCCGGCTTTATACGCAGCAATTGCTTTTTGATAGGTGTTTATTCCTCCCCCAACAAGCAGTGGAGTTGAAATATTTTTCTTTACCTTCTTTATCAAAGAATAGCTAAGAGGTTTTTTAGTTCCACTTCCGGCTTCTAAATAAATCATTTTCATGCCCAGTAACTCCCCGGCAACAGCGGTAGAAACAGCCAGCGCTATATGATTGTCTTTAATTGGATAAGTTTTGGTTACAAGTTGAGTTGCAATTTTTTTTCCACCACCTATTAATAGATAGCCTGTAGGAATAATTTCAAGTCCGGATTTTTTTAATGACTGAGCAGCTTGTACATGCTCGCCAATTAGATAATCGGGATTCCTGCCGGAAATTAGAGAAAGCAAAAGGATGGCATCTGCTTTATTGGAAATCTGCTCCTTATTTCCAGGAAAAATCACAATAGGTATTGTAGTGAGTTTCCGAATGGAGGATATGCATTGTTTAAAATTCTTTTTTTTTAGTTTACTCCCACCGACAAAAATATAATCAACTTTTTCTTTTTCTGCTTCATGAATTACCTGCGGGGAATACTTGTCGGGGTCAACTAAAATTGAGAAAAGCTTTTTGCCTTTCTTCTTGCTTTCTAGAATTGACGAATACAAGCTGTGTTTCATTTAGTTTTCAATACGAATATAGTAATCCTAACTTAGTATATAGGTAAGCATGAACTGTTTGCCCCCCAATTTTATTAATTCATAATTTAAGGTATGACTTTTATTAAGCGATTCTTTTTTTATCCACCCTTTTACAGTTCCCTTTTCTGAATAGGTAAAAGGCCCCACAATTAAATTCGCTTTAAACGTAAGTTCTTTTTTTCCATAAAGCTTATACAGCGACTCCTTAACGCACCAATAGATTGTAAGCTGCTCTGTAATATGATTTGGTTTTAAGTTTGCAAGTTCCGTATCGCTCATAAATTTATGCTTTATGAGTTTTATTTTTTCTTTTAATAGTTCAATATCTATCCCTGTTTCTGATTTATCTAAAAATACAGCAAGCAAATTGCGAGAATGAGTTATTGAAATATGTCCTTTAAAATTTTCCAAACGAGGTTTGTTGTGTGTGTCGTAGCTAATTCTAATATCTTTTTTGCCCGATATTTTTTCTAAAAGTATTCTTGCTACTAGAAATTCCTTTTTGCGATGTTCATTAGCAAATGTGCTTAAGCTATCTAGCTCTTCGGCAGAAAAGATTTTTATTTTTAACAATTCAGGTAGGCTTTCGGTAATATGCCATATTCCAAGTTTTGATCCATTAGGTAGATCTTTCAATTCAAACAGTCCCATCTTGCAAATTTGATAAAACTTAACGTATTTAAGCCTTTTTTACTTAATTAAAGAAAGGTAAATACCTTATCCCCATTCCAAAATAATTTTACTTTTACAACTCATAAACGACCTAAACAATCAATTTATATGGCTAAAAAAGCAAAAACTACAGAATCAAAAAATGTGGAAAAAGAAATCCACAAATTCATGGCTAAAGTTACGGCTAAAGACCCTAATCAACCAGAATTCATTCAAGCAGTATTGGAAGTTGCTGAAGCAGTTATTCCTTACACCCTTGAGCATTCTAAGTATGAGGATGCTAAAATTCTTGAACGCATAGCAGAACCTGAACGTGTAATTCAGTTTCGTGTGCCTTGGATTGATGACAGAGGTCGTTATCAGGTAAATCGTGGATTCCGTATTCAGATGAATAGCGCAATTGGTCCTTACAAAGGTGGATTGAGATTTCATCCTACAGTTAACCTTTCTATTTTAAAATTCTTGGCTTTCGAGCAAGTATTTAAAAACTCATTAACTACACTTCCAATGGGTGGTGGTAAGGGAGGTTCTGATTTTGATCCTAAAGGAAAGTCAGATAATGAAGTGATGAAGTTTACTCAATCATTTATGACTGAACTTTCAAAACATATCGGAGCTAACACGGACGTTCCTGCTGGAGATATTGGTGTTGGTGGTCGTGAGATTGGATATATGTTTGGGCAATACAAAAGACTACGCAATGAATTTACAGGTATTCTTACTGGTAAAGGCTTGCAGTATGGTGGTAGTTTGATTCGTCCGGAAGCAACAGGTTACGGATGTGTTTATTTTGTGCAAGAGATGCTTGCTATTAAAGGTGATTCTTTGAAAGGAAAGCGAGTTGTAGTTTCTGGTTCTGGAAACGTTGCTCAATACACCATCGAAAAAGTAACACAGCTTGGCGGTAAGGTTGTTACAGCTTCTGATTCCGAAGGATATATATACGATAAGAACGGCATTAATGCTGAGAAGCTTGCACACATCATGTATTTGAAAAATGAAAAGCGCGGCAGAATTAAAGAATATGTAAAAGAATATAAGTCAGCTACGTTTGTTGCTGGAAAAACTCCATGGGAAGTAAAATGCGATGTAGCATTCCCATCGGCAACACAAAATGAATTAACTGGACTTGACGCTGAGTTGTTAATTAAAAACGGATGTATTGCTGTAGGTGAAGGTGCAAATATGCCAAGCACTCCGGATGCAGTAACAATTTTCTTGAAAAACAGAATTATGTTTGCTCCAGGAAAAGCATCTAATGCAGGCGGTGTAGCAACTTCAGGGTTAGAAATGAGTCAGAACTCGTTACGTTTATCGTGGACTCGCCAAGAAGTTGACCAGCGTTTACATGGTATCATGAAGAGTATCCACGCTACTTGTTTAAAGTATGGCAGCGAAGGTAGCTATGTGAACTACGTTAAAGGTGCAAACATTGGCGGCTTTGTAAAAGTAGCTGACGCAATGCTTGCTCAAGGAATGGTATAACCCCCGCCTTGTCTCTCCTCGAAAAGGGAGGGAAGTTTGGCTAAAAATACAAATCCCGTTCTGATTTTTCAGAGCGGGATTTTTTATTTTGATCTATTGGAAATTTATTGCTGCTTACTCGCCTCTCCTTGCATTTTGCTTAGTTCATTCATCACTTCTTCATAAACTTCATTAAGCAGTACTGGGTGTTCAATATAAAAAGCAAAACTTAAATCGTATTGTTCTTTGCTTACTGATTCTTTTTCAAAGATCTGCTGAAAATTTATTGTTACGTTGGATGAAGAATCTGGAAGCATGCCCATGTTATATTTTGCTTCAGCAAGATGTATGTCCTTTATTACTTGAGCCATTTTAGTTTTTGAAAGAATGTTTGCTGGAACCTCTATAGCCGCTTCTTCCCCTCCGCATGAAGCGAAGGGTGTAATAATAAAGGAAATTAAAAATAGATAAATGACTCTCACTTGATAAAATTGATTTATGCAAATGTAAGATTTGGAAAGACAAGCTAAACCCAAAAATTACTTTACTTTTGTTTTACATATATAATACCCCTAAAATGAAAAAATACATCCTAGCCTCAGCCATATGTCTTTTTACCTCTTTTCATTCATTTGCGCAGGTAGATCTTGGCCTGCCCTCTGTTACTGGAATGGGTGGTGCTGCAGGTGCTGTGGTAAGTGATTGGGAGTGTATAGGTATTAACCCAGCAAATTTAGGCTGGAAAAAGAACCATGATTTTTCAATTAGTGCTGCGATTATTGGATTAAGTGCACAATCGGGTGCCATGGATTATAAGCAACTGCAAAGTGCTATTTTAAATCCGAGCAATGCTTTTTCGTTGGAAGATAAAAAAATGTATGCCAAAGTTTTTTCAAATGCCGAAGGACTGAATCTAAATTCTAATATTACTTGGCTTACGTTCTCTTTTAAGGTACCCAAAGTTGGTGGTTTTGCCATGAATTTAAGCGATCGGACTTTTGGGCGTGTTAAGCTGAATCAGAATGCTGCCGAAATAATGTTTTTAGGAATGCAAGCGCCAATCTTTCAGGATACCATGGCGCTTCCACAAAATATTTCTCAAATATTTAATAACTCCGAAGTAGGTTTTATTCATTATAGAGAGCTTAACGTTGCTTATGGAACAAAGCTTTTTGGCATTGGCGGAACTAAAGATTCCAGCAACATTTCTTTTTACGGAGGTGTAGGGTTTAAATATTTATGGGGAATGGGCAACTATGAAATGGTGGCAGAAAATAATGTGTTAACAGGCCATTCGGCTTTCTCTTCAAAATATGGAATTCAGTATGGAAATATTCAAAATTTTACCCCTGAAAAAACTTCCGGATTATTTTCTTCGGTAGGTAATGGTACAGCGTTTGATTTGGGATTAGGAGTAGGGATTGGAAAGATTAAAATTACAGCCTCAGCCATCGACTTAGGGAAAATTACCTGGGATAAAAATGTGTTAATTGCAAGCGATACATTATTGCCTGACACGTCTAGCTTTAATTTTAGCGGGATAAATTCCTGGAACTTATCGGAACAAGCTAGTCAGATGTTTAACGATAGTGGCTTAATTGATTTTAAACCCGGACCTGCGTATGAGACCCCGCTGCTATCTAAGTTCAGAATTGGATTTGGCTGGCAAGTTTCAAAGCGCATGGTGATGGGGGCTGACATGGTAATGCCTGTAAGTAAAAATCCTGCAAATCTTTCTACTGCATATATTGCAGTAGGAACAGAGATTGAGTTAGCTACAAACTTTAAGTTTAGTGTAGGAGTTGCAGGAAATTCTACGTATAAATTTTCTGTGCCTTTTGGTTTAACCCTAGGTAAATTTTTTAAAGTGTGCGAACTGCGAGTAGCCACTAATGATATTCTTACCTACATAGCGCCAGGAGCAAACCCCAATATTTCCTTAGCATTTTCTTTGTTGCGTTTTAATTTTGACAAGAAAAAATAATGAGCAGCTTTTTTAATGATAAAGTAGTATGGATTACTGGAGCTTCATCCGGACTAGGCGAGGCGTTGGCTATTGAATGTGCAAAGGAAAATGCTAAGCTCGTCATTTCTGCCAGAAGAGAATCTGAACTTGTGCGCGTAAAAACAGCATGTGCAAAGTATATTGATGAGGCAAGCATTTTAATTCTTCCACTTGACGTTACAGACCTTTCTAATGTTGAGGCAGAAGTTCAAAAAGTAATCCAAAAATTTAATCGCATTGATGTGCTGATTAACAACGCGGGTGTAGTGCAGCGTTCTTATGTAATAGATACTCCTGTAGCGCTAGAGCGTAAATTATTTGAAGTAAACTATTTTGGTTCTGTTATCCTTTCTAAAGCGGTATTGCCAATTATGCAAAAGCAAAAGAGTGGAAATATTCTGGTAGTTAGCAGTGTGATGGGTAAAGTAGGATTTCCGGGTAGATCCACTTACAGTGCATCCAAGCATGCTTTGCATGGGTATTTTGAAACGCTTAGGATAGAAGAAAATATGAATGGTATTAATGTTCACATTATTTGTCCTGGATATATTAAAACTCAAGTTTCTTTAAATGCTGTTAATGCAAAAGGCGAAAAATACAATAAGATGGATAAAGGTCAGGAAAATGGGATGGACCCTTTTGTAGCTGCTAGAAAAGTAATGAAGGCAATTAGAAATAATAAGTTTGAGACTTTTTTTGGAGGTAAAGAACTTATAGCCATTACCTTTAAGAGGCTGTTCCCTTCGCTTTTTTACAGACTAATCTTAATAACCGGAAAGAAAAAACTACTCTAGAATACCATGGTAATACCCGCTAAAAAGTTAAATTTCTGCGTAGGGTAATTGTTCCACATCATATAGCGTTTGAATCCTAAATTATTAAAGTTTACAAACGCTGAAAGTTTTTTGCTGTATCGGTATTCCAGCCCAATGTTAGCATCAATTATTTCTTTTAAATCTCGTGTTACAAAAATTGTAACTAGGGAATCAGTTTTAATATCTCTTGAAAAACGTTTTCCATATATAAAAATATCTGCTTTAGCAATAATCTTATTCTTTAAAGAGTAGTTGGCAGTTAAAGTTCCTTGTAATTGTGGTCTATGCCAAGCTTGTGTTTCAGTCTTTAAGTCGTATGTATTATAATCAGCCTTGGCTATGAGTTTAAACTTTTCTGTATTCTGAAACTGCAACTCTCCGTGTAGGTTCCAAATGTTTACATCGTCATAAACGGTGTTAAACCCTTTTCTTATAAAGTCGATTTCTTGATTGACAAACATCATAAAATCTTGCACCCTGCTGTAAGAAGTACTGGCATTATAGGAAACACTTTTGCTGATACTTCCTTTTACACCGCCATACATTTTCCAACGTGTGTTGGTGTTTTTAAAGCCTGCTTTTGTAACTAAAAATGGATTCTCATCCGATAAAGTTTTTAAAGAATTACGTTGTAACCCACCTGTAATACCCGCATAAGGAACTATAATATTTTCAAGAACATTGTAGTTGAAATCAATGTTAGGGTAAAAAAGAAACCGACCCTTATTTGATTCTTCAGCTTCCATAGCAATGCCCATGCCAATACGAGTTCTCCATTTGTTGCCTTCTGATATAATATAAGGGTTGAGTCTTGCAATAACTGTTTGAGCCGTATCAGCAGTATCGCGATTATGATAATAATCAAGTATCAAGGGAACGTGAATTAGCTGTTTTTCATAAAACCCGCTAAACTCTGCTTTTGCGGACACAAAATTTTCTGCAACATTATAATAGTCAGATAAATTATAGTAGTTAATATTAAACAAATGATTTATGTGTAATGAATCTGTGTAATGACTTTGGTAAGCTGCCTTTCCTTGAATGAAAGAATATCGTTGTTTGGTGATTCCATTTTCTTCTTCGTTCAGGTGTATGGCACTTGTATCGTACCCGTAATAGTGAATCACATTTCTAGCATAATCCACATCACCCGACAACGTATGTTTTCGGAAAAATCGTTTTCCATACAAACCTATTTCATTGTCGCTAAAGTTTCCTAAACCATAACCTTCGTATGTTGACTTAGAAGATAAGTGTTTGAGGTGTGTTCCAAACGTTGCCTCTTTAGAACGCAAGTTGTTGTAATAAAATTCCGAATAAGGGGTGTTGTAATTGCCACCACCAATTTTTAAGAGTGAGTTGTAAAGCTTGGTTAGGGGCTCTCCAACCATTTTTGCAGATTTTAGCTGCGCTAAGGAGAAAGGAGTATTTATTTTTTTTGAATTTATCTGGTAGTTTAATATTGGAGTAGGTGGTACTGAATCTTTCACCACTGGCATCTCATTAATTTTTATGGCATCAGCAATGGTTGGCTGAAAAGATTTAACCACATACAGTACAGTATCTTTTAATATTTTCTGCGCATGTAACGCATTTGAACTATTTCCGTTTGGAAGTAAGTTCATTATTACCGCAAGGGCTACGCCCAGCAAATATCTTATTGCTTTCATCATTATAGATATATGTCACCCAGATTTTCTTCTTAATCCTGAAGAAGAAAAAAAGAGTTATTGTTATTATTCCTGTTTATACAACGTAGAATCCTTTGGGCTGTCAGTTTTGAACTGAATATTTACGTCCTCCGTTTTCCTTTGTTCTTTCTTTTGCTTTTCTAACAACTCCATTTCATTTATTCTGTTCAGCTTTTCTTTAGCCACTGCCACCAGCTCCGTGTTTTCGGATTTATCAATAAATGATTGTAGCGCATACTTTGCATTAAAATTGTCTTTTAGTGCAACGTAATTATCCGATACAAGTAAATAGCCTTTCCCCATCCAATATTCATAGCCTGGATTTTGGTTCAGTAATTCAAAGGCAGATTTTTGAGATTCTTTATATTGTCCTTTTAAGTATTGAATGTAGGCCATGCTATACCGTGCTTCGGCATTTTTTTCACTGGTAGTAAGTAGCGTAATGATGGAAAATTCGCTTGCAGCTAAATCCAAATCCTGTTTTTCAAGTGCAGATTTTCCAATGATTAGATGTGCTTCGGATTTTATTTCATCCGATATTTTATCCAGCGTAATTACTGTACGAGCAGCCTCTACAGCTTGATCATAGTTGCCTAACACCCAGTGACAGCGCATTTCGCCAACTTTAGCTTCATTTTTATTTACAGGATATTCTGCTACTTCTGCTAAGCGAGTATAAAGATGAAGTGCATTACGGAAGTTTTTGTTTTTGTAGTTTATGAAAGAAGCTTTTAATAATGAAGATTCAGAGAAGGAGTTGTATGGTTTGTCAACCACATATTGATATCCGACTAAAGCTAAATCGTAATTCTTGTTTTTAAAATCACACTCTGCTTTGTAATACATTGCCTTCATAATAAATATTCCATCGGTATATTTTTGAATATACTTAGTAAAATATTTGTTTGCATTTTCGCAATCGCCTTTGTCGTAATAATCAAAAGCTACATCAAAATTGCTGGAATCCAAGGAGGCGGTGCTAACTGCTGCATAAGGAATGCCTTGAAGCTTTGTCTCATAGGTATCCATATCGCTTTTAGCGCGGTAAATATCTTTCATGGCGCTAATTGCTTCAAAGGCTTCGTTGGTCTTTGGATAGGTTGCCAATACTTTATCCAATGTAGCAATTGCTTGATCGTATTCTTTCTTTTTGGATTGTATCAATCCCATTTGTAACATGGAACGAGAGGTGAAAGAACATTCTGGATGATCATTCACAACTTTTTTGTAATAGGTCAACGCATTTTCATCCATACTGAGTTGCAAATAAGTATTTGCTAATTCGTACTTGGACGCTGCCTCATAGGTAGATTTTCCATTGTATTTAGTAAGTAACTCCGATAGTGTTTGAATTTTCCCTTCCAACTTTCCTGAAACTCCTTGTGCCAACGATTTTTGATATAGCGCATAATCGGCATCACGCTTTCCAGTTTTTAATGCTTCGTTGTAATAGTCTACTGCATTATTAAAATCCTTAACCATATAAAATCCATCGCCAATACGTAGATACGCATCGTTTATTTTTTCTTTAGGCTCGTTGGAAGTGAAGCCTACATATTTTCGGAACCAAATATTTGACTCAGCATAATTTGCTTTCTTAAAATTTGAGTAACCAAGATTGTAGTTGGCAGCAAAAAACTCATTGTTGTTGATGGCTCCGGGTGTAGAAAGGAAATTTTTATATGCAACAATCGCTGAGTCAAGTCCAGCGTGGTCAGCTTGCTTTTCAGAAATTTTGTAATAGGCTTCTCCCTTCCAGTAGTTTGCCAAGGAAACATAGTTTCTGTTGGTTGAATATTTCAAAGACTTATTTAAATAATCAATTGCTTCTTGCGAATAATTATCGTTGTACAATTGTAGCCCGCGCATGAATGCTATTTTCTGATAGGCAGTTTTCATCTCGTCATTCAACGACTTCATGCTTTCGATCGAATTCATTGCTTCCTTGTAGTTTTTTGTGGAGAGGTAAACATTTACAAGGTATTTGTAGGCTTCGTCAATGCGAGGCGACTTTGGATATTTTTTTATGTACATGTTCAAAGAGCCTATCGCATCGTTGAATGGGCTGAACGATAATTCATAGCATAGCTTTGCAAAATTAAAAAGCGCATCTTCTGTTATGACTGGATCAAAGTCCAATTTATAGGCCATCTCAAAAGCATTTTTAGCAAGCATTTTGGACGAAGATCCACCGGAGTAAGGCGTTGGTTTTATGTAGCAATCTGCTAAATGATAAAATGCATTTTGTGCCAATGAATCTTCCCCATTGGTAGCATTTTGAAAGCAGTACAATGCGCTGGTGCTGTTATCTGTTTTGTAGTAAGCATAACCCAGCTGATACCACTCGTTACGATTTAAACTGCTTGATAATGTTTTGTATTTTTCTAGATAGGGCAGCGCCTGAGAGTAGCGAGAAGTTCTAAAGTACGATTCGCCAATAATTTGTGTTAACTCTAGTACGCGCTTAGAGGTAGAGTCCAGCAGAGGAGTTGCTATGGCAATGGCACTATCATACTTCTGTTGCATGTAATAAATCTGAGCAATGTAAAAGGGAACAATCGGCCCAAAACTTGCATTGCTTTTTAGTTTATTAAAATGCTGCAAAGCGGTCTGGTAACTTTTTTCACTGTACGATATATGCCCGTAATAATAAGTGGCAGGAGCAGCATATTTATTATCTACATCTTTTATTTCAAAAAAATCTTTTTTAGCTAATGCTACGCTGTCCTCTTCCAAAAAACTATAGCCGCGTTTAAAATAGAACTCAGAAATTTCCTCGTTGCTTAAATCGTACAAATCTACTTTGGCAAACCAGTACAATGCTTTGTTGTATTGCTTTTTGCGGTATGAATATTTTCCAAGGTGAAAGCTGGCAAGTTGTACGCGCGGACTTTCGGGATGGTTTGCTATAAATTCCCTTAATTGTAACTCGGCATCTTTATTAAAAAGCTCAAGCGCACATAGCGCAGCATAATACTCAGCATCAATGCGCATTAAATTATGAGGCTCGGATTTATATAAGTTAGAAATTTTAGAAAACTCTTTTTGGGCAGAGCCAAACTTTTCTTTTTGATATAATTCAAGAGCAGATTTAAAGCTGGCATCCGGATTAGTTTGTATCAAGGTTTTTTGCGAAAATGCTGCAACGCAGAAAAGCATAAACAAACCGATGAAAAAGATGTATAAGGCTGATCGTTTTTCCATTTTTATGGTATCTATATTATAAGGTATAAAATTACTTTCTGAGCAGAGGTGAAAAATGTTAAACATTCTGACTTATCAACGAAGGGTTGTTGAAAGGAGAACTTTTTTAAAATATACTCTTTGATTAGAAACGTAACTTTGTTTTAATTATTTTCATGGCACTCGACCGAATCATAGAGCTGGAGAAGGCATCGCTTTTTCAAAAACATAACTTGGTACTTACCGATGTATCACTAACCATTGACAAGGGGGAGTTTGTGTATTTGGTAGGCAAAACAGGTAGCGGCAAAAGCAGCATCCTGCGTACCCTGTATGCCGATATTCCATTGTTGCAGGGCGAAGGAAGCATTGCAGGCTATGACCTAAAAAAATTAAAACGTAAGGATATCCCTTTTTTAAGACGCAAGTTGGGTATTGTGTTTCAAGATTTCCAACTGCTGCCCGACCGTACCATTAACGATAATATATTGTATGTAATGCACGCCACCGGCTGGAAAGATAAAGTGGAGATGCAAAAAAGAACGCAGGAAGTGCTGGAAAAAGTGAATTTAGGAACCAAGGGCTTTAAGTTCCCGCACGAGCTATCGGGTGGGGAGCAGCAGCGCGTAGCCATTGCACGTGCACTCATTAATGAGCCAGAAGTTATTTTGGCCGATGAGCCTACCGGAAATTTAGATACCGAAACCGCCCAAGAAATTACCGGACTACTATATGAGATAAGTAAAGCAGGAAGAGCCGTTGTAATTGCTACCCACGATTTTCATCTTTTTGAAAAATTTACCGGCCGCACCATTCGCTGCGAAGGAGGAAAGATTACCGATACGAAGGTGGAGAAAGGCGTTTGACTGGAAATTATCAAGTCGTATATATTTTCTGCAAGAGTAAAGGTTAAGCACTTTTCAATTTCAAAAAATCTGAGCGATTAGAATGACCATTTGATTGAACAAATACACCCATTCGTCTAAATTCTTCAAAATTATTTGCATAATATACAGAGCATCTTACCTTTGGCTTTGTTACAGGAACAACATTCCGAGCAAGCTCGATCGGAAATAACTTAAAAGCCCATGAACAAACAAATAATCTCCGCGAGGCATCGTAGTATTTTTAGGTTTAAAGTAGTGACAGGGGGGGGGACAGGTCTTACAAAAGCAAACAGCAGCACTTCATTTATTTTTCATTAGTGTTTTGTTTTTCGCAAATCCATTTTTGGAAAACGGAAACAAAGCCTTTGCGCAAGGAGGGCAAAAATGGGCAACAGGGTTAAACTCTGGCAGTGGTAACGATGCCCTTGGCACCAGCAATAATTTTCCGGTAGTAATAAAGACTAACGGAGCAGAAAGACTAAGAGTAAAAGAAACAGGCGAGCTGTTGTTAAACCATGTGGCAGAATATGCCGCAGATTATTCTTTACTTTTTACAAACCGTAGCTTAGTAGATAAAGGCTGGGTGCTCTCCCAGGCATATTTGAAAGTAAACCAAAATATTATATTGAGTGGAGATGTAAGCGGTAACGGCAATACCGCAATCAGCACAACAGTTAACTGGGCAAATGGAAATCTTACCTATGATAACCGATACCTAAAGTTAAGTGGCGGCACATTATCAGGGCAATTAGTTTTAAACGCTAATCCTGTAAATCCAATGGATGCTTCTACCAAGCAATATGTGGATAACAGCATATCGAATCTGCCTCCAATTCCTCCTTCGCTTTGGAGCTCAGGCAATGGACAATATTCCATAATGAATAATTTGTCGGGCACTAATAATGCACAGGCACAGTATTCATACTATAGGGGGAGGCTACAATAATTCTATTGCACCAAACGCAGAATACGGTTCAATTTTAGGAGGAAGTAGTAATCAGATTCAGAATTTTATTGCGCCTGTTAATACTCCTCCTATTCATAATCTCATAGCTTCCGGAAGCGGTAACGTTATTCAACATAATGCGCACCATTCCGTAATTTTAAGTGGAAACAATAACGTGATGGATGATCATTTTAGTTTAATACTTGGTGGAGAAAACAACACCATAGAAGGACCAATAGACCCTACAAGTTATAACATGATTAGTAATGGAGTCAATAATCGAATTAAGTCAAATGCAAATCATTCCTCAATCATAGGAGGACTAAATAATACAATTAATCCCGGGATTTCAGGATCTGTGATATTAGGCTCTTACGGACTTACAGCAACACAATCAAATACCGTTTACCTAAGACAAATTGCATTCCCTGATGGTTCAATCCAGACAACAGCTTCTGGTGGAGTTCAAATTTTTACTGCTGGCACAGGTTCGCAAGCTGCGGTAAACAATTTATCAGGAGGCAATAACGCACAAGCACAATCATCGCTCATTGCGTCAGGAAATGGAAACCTCATAGACGCCAATGCCTCTTACGGAATAATCATGGGAGGTACTGCAAATCAAATACAAAATGATATTGGTTCTGCCCCGCATTATAATATGATTGGAACAGGAATAGGAAATTTGGTAGCCAATACAGCCGACCATTCCTATATAGCAAGTGGGCAATACAATAGAGTAGCAGGAAAACAATCTGTAATACTGAGTGGAACAAACAATAAAGCACAAGCAGCCTCTTCTTTTATAGGCTCCGGCAATAACAATAATATTTTTCCTAATGCCGAGTATGGAGTAATTCTAAGTGGAGAGAACAATCAAATTCAAAATATTTTAGCCCCATTACCTACTGGGCCCGAAAATAAATTTAACTTCATTTCAAGCGGACAAAATAATGTGGTTGAACATTTTGCGCACCACTCTTCTATTATTGGCGGTTCAAATAACAGAATAATCCAAAGCGTAGCAAACTCTGTAATACTCGGAGGCACAAATATCACCGCCACTGCATCCAATACGGTTTACATGCAAAATATTTCTGTTTCAAGCCTTGCAGGAGTAGGAGATAGAGCGATGATGGTAGACGCAAACGGTAATTTGAAAACATCAACAATATTGCAGAGCCCTTTGGATCCTTGGAAATTAGGAGGCAATGATTTGTCTGCAGACCCCACTGCCTTTTTAGGAACTACAGGCGCTAACGACCTTGTTTTTAAAACAGATGGCGTTGAGCACATGCGCATCACTTCGAGTGGCCACATTCCGATTACAGCCCATCCCGGCAATGTGGGCATCGGAACAGACAACCCCGAGAAAAAATTACACGTTGTTACCACACAAGCGATTATGGGGCAATAAAAAAGCCCCTGTTTTCATAGGGGCTTGCAAATGGTCTCAAAAAAAATCAAGCAAGTTCTAATTCTTGTACTCTTATTCTTTCAGGCATTCGTCTGTAAATTCTTCCATTTAATCTGCTTCCTCCCTTAGCGTGGTCAGGATGTTTTGCGTCAATGGTGGGGTCTTGGGGATTTTTATTGAATTGTGGTTTACCCCATTGTTTGAAGAAAAATAAAACATTGGCTTTATCGCATTGCTTTTTAATATTCCAAACCCACTCATATTCCATAGGTCTTGCCTTTGGTCCCGATTCACCTCCTACAATTACCCAATTAATATTTCTCAGGTTTAAATTATTCAAAGGAGCAATTAGCGGTTCAAGAGAAAGGAATTTTACATGAGCATTGGTTTTTCTAAGATAATCTATGCGCTCAGTTACTTTTTCATTTTCTACTGATACTCCCATCCAGATATTTTTTGTCCAATTCAACTGCTCATGATATTTATATACTATATCTCCGCGCTTAGTAAGGATTTGGTATGTATGCTGTGGCGTATCATTCATTACTTTGAAAACTTTTTTGAGGAATGAAAGAGGAATGTCTTTATGAAACAAATCGCTCATGGAATTTACAAATACAGTTTTTGGTTTTTTCCATTGGTAAGGAGTGTCTAATTCATCTTCATGAACTGTTAATTCAAAATTATTTTTGTATTTCTCCATCCCCATTGCTTTCAAGCGTCTGCTCATTACTTCCGCGTAGCAAAACTTACAGCCAGTAGAAATTTTATTGCAACCCGTAGTAGGATTCCATGTCATTTCAGTCCATTCTATGTTTGATTGTGCCATGTTACATTAATTTTGGTTTGATTATACTATTCGCAATTTTCTCAGCAGTCGGATTATTTGATGCCATATATAAATGATACATTACCGTACCAGTTTTATTCTTCAGCAAAAAAGGATTAGAAACATGTTTAAAAATTTCTTTTAATCGTTTCTTATATAATGCTCCCGCTTTTTCAATTGCATTTTCTTCTTTCTTAATTCTCGTATCGTCTCCAAATAAAGTTTGAGTGGTAATCATCGTATAAAAGAATTTTTTTATTTCTGCTTCATCGATTCCGAGAAACATATTTAATTTTTTTAACCATGCTTCGGAAATGTTTCCATCATTTTTCAAAAGGCGATTTACTCCTAATCCTGTCGGGACAAGTATCCATAAATCAATGGGCAACCCTTCCAATGCTTTAATGGATTCCCATTTTACTTCCATACCATAAGGGTCAATAAAGGCGAGAACTTTATAATCTTTTGCTTTTGCTGTTTTTAAAAATCTGGCAAGGTCAATTAATTTTTTATTGCAATCATCAGTTGCAATATGCGTCTTTTTATTCGGATAATTTTTTTTATTAACGCTTCTAATTTTTTAGCATTCTTCGGATTAAGTTCAACTAAATAATATGTATCGAAAGAGCGGGGCGTATTAATATCTAAAATCCTGAGAGCAGCACTAAACCTTACATCAATATCTATTTTATCATCGTAAACTATTATTCCTTCACCCGCAAAGCCATCAAAATATAACAGCTTCCAATATTTTCTATCCTTCATTACCATTAAATATGCTTTGGCATAATCAACGACAATGTTATTTTTAATGTCCGTCCAGTCACCTCCCCAGTATGTTGAGGAGGGTTCTTCTACTTTATTATCACTCATTTCACATTAATTTCAAAAATAATTTTTATCGGAACAATTTTTAAAACACTAAATTATATAAAGTAATCGGTATAATCTACAAAGCCACATGAAGAATATTAACTATCCGAAGTTAATTATCAGCAGACGATTAATATTAATAATAATTTCTTACGAAAATCACGATATCTCTTCATACACTTCATCTTTATCAAGAAATCCATACTCTTCAATCTTCGGAAGTATTTTTTCACTGAGTTTTTTATTGAGTTCTTTTAACTCATTAATCATATCAACTCCGATATTATTATCAGTCAAACATCTTCTTATCTGATACCAACCCGCGTCCCAAGTTTCAATTTTTAATTTGTTAGTGGGTAAGTTATTCAAATGAGAATAGAATATTTTATAAACCTCTTTTCCTTTTTCAAGAACTGCAATAGCTTCCTCACTTAATTTATTTTTCTTAATCCATGTGGCTACAAATCTGTCGGTGTCTTTTGAAAGGTGTAATTTTAAATCAGAATCTTTTATTGCCCAATGTTTCATATCAGATATCAAAAAAGTACGAAATATTTTTTAAAAAAATATAAAGATTAAATGACTAAAAAAAGCTTATTAATCCTGTTATTTTGTATAATCCAAATCATGGTTTATGGCCAATCGCCTGAACAAAATCATGAGAAGTACTGGTATTATAGATATAGATTCACTATCAACCGACTAACGGTTTGGCGCTTGGCGAAGGTGGCGATTTTCACCACAAATGTTGATGCG
>CAYZTB010000014.1:0-61145 GCA_964481195.1 uncultured Bacteroidia bacterium
AACCTAGTAAGGTTAGCGCAACAACACGCGTTTGCTTTTTTTAACTTTTGGATTACTAAAATTAATTCGACTGTTTTTCGGTTTTTTTATAAAAATGGTGGGGTCGGACTTTTTGAGTGAACCCTACTTATATGGGTAAATAAAGTGTTTTTTTTAATAAAATAGTTTGATAAATTTCCCAAATACATCTAGATACAAATATGTATATTCGTCCTACTAATGGAAACGCAAGTAACAAAAGGAGTAAAAATTACAGTCCGCACACAATTTCAACCAGATTTTTCTAGGCCTGAAATGAGCCATTTTCTTTTTACGTATAAAATTCTGATTGAAAACCAAAGCGAATATTCAGTACAGTTACTTCGAAGACACTGGTATATTTTCGATAGCAATGGTGAACACCGTGAGGTAGAAGGCGAAGGAGTTGTAGGACAACAACCAGTTTTAATGCCAAATGAAATTTATGAATATGAATCTGCTTGCAATCTTACCACCGAAATTGGAAAGATGAGTGGTGAATATGAAATGATCAGAATAATTGATAAAGAAAAATTTACCGTGGAAATTCCAGAATTCAAACTCATTGCTCCACAGCGAATGAATTAACAACTATTTAAAATAAAAAATTATGTCTAACGGCTTTTACAAAATTCCAGTTGCTATTAACGAACCAATCAAACAATTTGAACCGGGCTCAATTGACCGTATTGAATTAAAAAAAACAATTCAGGAGTTACGTTCTCAAAAGTTAGATGTGCCCATGTATATTGGCGGCAAAGAAGTTCGCACCGGAAAAAAAATGCCGTTGGTTTGCCCACACGACCACAAGCATATACTAGGATATTATCATAAAGGAGATAAAACACATATCAAACAAGCCATTGCAGCTTCTATGTCTGCTAAGAAAAAATGGGCAAATATGTCTTGGGAGCATAGAGCAGCGATATTCTTAAAAGCTGCTGAATTACTTGCTGGCCCTTACCGCTACAAGATTATAGCAGCAACTATGCTTGGTCAATCTAAAAATGTATACCAAGCGGAAATTGATGCAGCGTGTGAAAGCATTGACTTTTTACGTTTCAATGTTAAGTATATGACAGAGATTTATGCACAGCAAGTAGATTCAACCTCTGCGATGTGGAATAGATTAGAATGGAGACCATTAGAAGGGTTTATTTATGCACTTACTCCATTTAACTTTACAGCCATTGGACTTAACTTGGTTTCTTCCTGTGCCATGATGGGAAACACGGTAGTTTGGAAGCAGTCTAATACTGCAATATATTCTGCCTACTATGTTATGGAGGTATTTCGCAAAGCAGGAGTCCCTGATGGGGTAATTAATTTAGTTCATGCAGGCGGTGAAGAAACGGCAAACGTTGTACTCAACCATCCTGATTTTGGAGGCATCCACTTTACAGGTTCTACGGAAGTCTTTAGAGATATATGGAAAAAAATCGGGAACAACATTCATAACTATAAATCCTATCCAAGAATTGTTGGCGAAACAGGTGGTAAAGATTTTATTATAGGTCATAAATCTGCCGATGTAAAAGTATTAGCAACAGCAATCATTCGAGGGGCATTTGAATATCAAGGACAAAAATGTTCTGCCTGTTCCAGAGCTTATATTCCATCCAACTTATGGAAAGAAGTAAAAAATATTTTTGCTGAAGAACTAGCATCCATGAAAATGGGCCCTACAGAAAATCTTGGCAACTTTTTTAATGCTGTCATAGATGAAAAATCATTTGACAACATTGCAGCATATATTGACCGAGCAAAAAAAGATAAGAAAGAAGCACAAGTAATATTTGGTGGAAACTACGACAAGAGTAAAGGATATTTTGTTGAGCCTACAGTTATTCTGGCAAAGAATCCTACTTACAGAACAATGTGTGAAGAAATATTTGGCCCCGTCCTTACCATTCATGTTTACGATGAAAACAAATATGATAAAATGCTGGATGTTCTTAACAACACATCACCGTATGCGCTTACAGGGGCTTTGATTTGTCAGGATCGATATGTGATTGAACAAACTGAGAAAAAACTAGTGTATGCAGCAGGTAATTTTTACATAAACGATAAGTGTACAGGTGCTGTTGTTGGTCAGCAGCCTTTTGGAGGCGCAAGAGCTTCTGGAACTGATGACAAAGCTGGTCACATGATAAATTTACTTCGCTGGGTTGCTCCTAGAACTATTAAGGAGCTATTTGTTCCGCCTACGGATTACAAGTATCCTTTTATGTTGCCTGATAAAAAATAGTTTAAGAAGCTTAAAGGATAGCTTTTATAACATCTAGGAAATCTCGTACTTCTAAAGAAGCGCCACCTATCAATCCCCCATCTACATCGGGCTGAGAA
Source organism: uncultured Bacteroidia bacterium (assembly GCA_964481195.1). GTDB lineage: Bacteria > Bacteroidota > Bacteroidia > Palsa-948 > Palsa-948 > Palsa-948. The sequence continues at coordinate 2,368 of CAYZTB010000014.1, forward strand.
AATATTTGTTTTGCGTTTTTAGGATTGCAACTACCACCGTATAAAATTGAAATTTTTCTAGAAATATCTTTTCCAAACTTGCCAGAAACTACCGAACGAATATAATTATGCATTTCCTGTGCTTGATCTGGTGTAGCGTTGCGGCCTGTCCCAATCGCCCACAGAGGCTCATAGGCAATTACGACCTTAGTTATCCCGTCTGCGGATAAATGAAACAAGCATTCTTCTAATTGACGCGTAATAGATTGAAACTCTTTATTGGCTTCACGTTCGGATAAAGATTCACCAACGCAACAAATAACCAATAAATCATTTTCCAAAACACGGTCAATTTTTTTAGCAATATCCTGATTTGTTTCATGAAAATATTTGCGTCTTTCCGAATGTCCTACAATAACATAATTCACTTTTACAGCTTTGAGCATTGCTGCAGAAATCTCTCCAGTAAAAGCGCCTTCTTTTTCAGAAGAACAATTTTGTGCTGCTATTTTCACATCCCAAGCTTGCGCTAACAAAGCCGCATTTTCTACTATTAAATATGGCGGAGCAATTACTATTTCTGGCATCTGCTTGTTTGTATCCTCAATGATGGATGTCTCAAAATCAAGCATCTTAAAAAGATGCACAAGCATATCCATTCCTTCACGATGGGTCTTGTTCATTTTCCAGTTACCTGCTATAATTTTTTTTCGCATGATTAAAACAAAAATACTAAAGAATTTTATTGAAGCCTAACTCTAGGATCAAGAATCCCATAAACTATATCTACCACAATATTTATTATCACATAAATAAATCCAATAACTAGAACTCCTCCCATGATAATAGGCAAATCTTGCTTATCGAGCGCGCTAACAATTTCAGAACCTATTCCTCTCCAACCAAAAATAAATTCCACAAAAACTGCCCCTGCCATAAGTCCAGCAAACCATCCCGATATAGCAGTAACCACCGGGTTTAATGAATTTTTTAAAGCATGTTTAAATACTACCGTATAGTAACTAAGACCTTTAGCAGTAGCTGTTCGAATATAGTCTTGGGAAAGAACATCTAACAATGAACTACGAGTAAGCTGAACAATGATTGCCAAGGGCCTAATCCCTAATGTAACAGCTGGTAAAATAATATTCTTAATCGACAAATGTTCGTCTCCTAAATCATCAATGATGTATAAGCTGCCTTCGTTATTCAATCCTGTTCCTGGTAATAAAATGTAATTATTTACAAATGGAATTACGTCCCAAACTAAATTAAATAGATATAAAACGGTCCAAACACAAAATCCAATAAAGCCCCACAGCAAAAACTGACGTATTACAAAATCTACCTTTCCGCCCTCCCCTTTATTAGCATTTAATTTTCGTAATCCTATTACCGAGCTAATCAACCCTCCAACTAAAAAAAATACTAGGATTAATGTAGGAAATGGAAAAACTTTTGACCACAAATACCCAAAAGTCATAGCTACAATTAATCCTACGTAGAAAGAAGGTCCCGACATCCCTAATACTGCAAAAAACAAAGAACCGCTGTCCAACCAAGTACCCTTTTTTACAGCTGCTAATACTCCAAGCAACACACCTAATATGGAAGCGATTAACATGGCAGCAAAAGCAAGAACTGCTGTTTCTGGCAATGTATCAATTAATATATCTACAACAGGTCTTCTTGTGATATAAGAGCGCCTTAAGTAAGGTGTTTTAAAAACGATTTGCTTTGTTGATGAAACAGAAAAAAGTTTTTTAGCAGAAGTATATTTTTTAGGGCTTAAATAAAATGAACTCTCCATATTTACTGTTTCATGAATAGATAATGGTGATATATCATTAAGATATAACATGTACTGGACCAATATAGGCTTATCTCTGCCAATGTCTTTATTGATTGCGTCTATCTGTTCTTTAGATGCATTTTGCCCAAGCATCATTCGAGCAGGATCTCCGGGAAGTATGTTAAATAAAAAAAAGACAATAGTTATCACTCCCCACATTACCAGAAAGCCATACAATAATCTTTTTAAAATGAATTTTGTCACAAAATTTAGTTATTGAAATAACTTTTTTTCACTTCATTATACGATGGAAAAGAATTATGATGCCACATATTTACAACCGTGCCTGCTTGCAAAAGCATTAATCCAGGGTTAGAGCGTACCATAGTTTTCAAAGTAATTTGATCTGTTAAATAAAATGGAATTGTTAAACCAGTTTCACTTTTAAATGATTCAATTTGATCCGAAGAAGCAGTAAGAACAATTATAGGAATATTATCTGCCTTACAAAGATTAGAAAAATCTGAAATTTTTTGAAAAACCTTTTTGTTGGTCTTACTAAGATCATAACATACAATGAAAAAATAATATCCTGAGTAATTTAAAATTTGTTCAGTAAAATCATCGCCTTCGGGCGTTACAATACTAAAATCATGAATGGCAGGGACATCCCCCTTACGAATCACTTTATCTAACCTATCAACATATTTGTATGATCCATCTATCGTTTTTATTTGCTCTGGCGTTAATTCTACTTTCTCGCCATTTTTTTCATAAACAAATACCATCTGAATACTATCCTTTATTGCATTTGGAAGAAGAACCATTCCTTCTTGAATATTTTTTCCAATTGCATAGGGCCTGAAGTCTTTTACCGGCAGATAATTGAACGTGTATAGCGGAAATCCAATAGAAAAAATAATTGACAGAGCAATTAGAGCTTTTTCTATTTTCTTATCAAAAAGAGATCGAATATTTTTTAGCCCTGCAAACAACACTAAGATTAACACCAACAATGCAATATCTTTTGAAAATGATTGCCAAGGGGTCATGTGTAAAAAATCGCCAAAGCAACCACACTCCCTAACTTTATCGTAATAAGCCGAATAGAAAGTGAGGAAAGTAAAAAAGATAATCATCAAGAAAAGCGCCCATACAGTAAACTTGGCCCTAGAACCAATCAGTAACATAAAACCAAAAATAATCTCGTAAGCACAAATAAAAATTGCAAGAGTAAGAGAGAGTGGAATCATAAACTCAGTACCAAATACCGTAAAGTACTCATCGAGCTTATAGGAAAACCCTAAAGGATCGTTAGCTTTAATAAGCCCTGAAAAAATAAAAAGAACTCCAACAAGAATTCTGCAAATAAGTGTTAAAAATCTCATGGTTATTTATATTGTTTGATTTTCTTTTTCTCCGATTTTTATTAAGGCAAAGATGGCGTAGTTCATCATGTCGTGATAGTTTGCATCCACTCCCTCAGATATTAACGTTTTCCCTTTGTGATCTTCAATCTGCCTTACGCGAAGAATCTTCATTAGTATAAGGTCTGAAAAAGATCCTATTCTCATGTCTCTCCATGCTTCACCGTAATCGTGATTCTTATTCTCCATCAAAGACTTTGCCTGAGTTGAAATTTTATCAAACAACACCCCTACTTCCTCAACAGAAATATCTTGGCGAGGGTCGCCTTCTAATTCAAGTTGTATGAGACCAATAATTGAATAATTAACTATCCCAATATAATCTGAGCCAATATCTTCCTTTATTTTTTGAGTACCTTTATCATCGATTGTACGAATACGTTGTGTTTTTATAAAAATTTGATCTACAATACTGGGATTACGCATAACGCGCCATGCACTACCATAATCGAGCATTTTTTTGATGAAAATATCCTTACACTGCTTTACTACAGCATCAAATTGCTGGGAGGTCTTTGTCATAGATAAAGAATTCACCACAAAGTTAATCTTTTATAGCAAATTGAATCAAGGATTTAAGCCCCATAAACCTCAAAATATTACTCTAAAATCACCTTCAGACTTCTAAGCATGGAGCTTCGTTTCAAGCATACAATTTTAGACCTATCTACTCCCAAAATAATGGGGATTTTAAACATCACCCCTGATTCATTTTACGATGGAGGGAGCTATTTAAGCAATGAATCTATTCTTGCTCAAGCACAAAAATTATTAATGGACGGAGCCGATATTATTGATATTGGAGCTGTATCTACCCGACCAAATGCTAGCATAGTTAACGAAAATGATGAGTTAATGCGCTTAATACCAGCAATTGAATTATTGAAAGAAAAATTTCCAGATTGTATAATTTCTGTCGATACCTATAGAAGCAACGTTGCGACTAAAGCAATTGAAGCTGGCGCAGATATGGTGAATGATATTTCTGGAGGTACTTTTGACACAAACATGTTTGATGTTGTTGCTAAACTAAATGTCCCCTTCGTATTGATGCACATTCAAGGAACTCCACAAGATATGCAACATAATCCATCCTATGTTGATGTTTCGAATGACGTAAATGATTTTTTTTCTCGTCAAATTACTGTAGCAAAGAAAAAAGGAATTGAACAGATTATCTTAGATCCTGGGTTTGGATTTGGAAAGACGTTGGAGCATAACTACACTCTCTTAAAAGAGCTTTCAGCTTTCAAACTCTTTAACTATCCTATTCTTGCAGGATTGTCTAGAAAATCAATGCTAGGAAAAGTAATTTCATTACCTCCTGTAGATTCTTTAAATGCAACCACTGCGGCTAACACCATTGCGCTGATGAATGGAGCAACAATATTACGAGTGCATGATGCCAAAGAGGCTAACCAAGCAATTCAAATTTTTACATTTGCAAGCAAATAGATTTATAGCTATTCAATTATAAAATGGATTTCATAACATTCAACCTTATTGATTTACTTGACATATTGCTAGTAGCAATTATCTTGTATCAGCTATATCGATTGGTTCAGGGAACGGTTGCAATGAATATATTTTTGGGCATCCTTTCTGTGTATTTTGTTTGGAAAATTGTTCAAGCGCTAAACATGGATGTGTTAAGCGAAGTGTTAGGAAAAGTGATAGATGTTGGAATTGTTGCGCTACTTATTGTTTTCCAACCCGAGCTAAGGCGTTTTCTATTGCTGATTGGAACCCCCGAAATATTAGAAAAATTTTCTTTTGGAAGAAGGCTTTTGTCTCTCAAGAGCAAACCTAAAATCTCCGTGGCTGATTTATCAGAAATTAAAAAAGCTTGTATGGAGATGAGCAACTCTAATACAGGCGCATTAATAATCATACCCTTTAACTCAAACCTTAACTATTACATTAAAACAGGAGAGATAATGGATGCAAAAATTTCTGCCAAAACATTGGAAAGTATTTTTTACAAAAACAGTCCACTACATGATGGCGCAACCATTATTGCAAATGGAAAAATTCGCGCTACACGCTGCATATTACCCATTACTGAACGAGAAGATTTTCCTGGTCATTTAGGAACTAGGCACCGGGCAGCTGTGGGCATTACAGAAACTTCCGATGCACTAGCAATCATTGTTTCTGAACAAACTGGGGAAATATCAGTAGCAAAAAACGGACAAATAGAAAGCAACCTTACAGCCGAAGAGTTAGTAAAAAGAATGGAAGGTTCGAATGGCTAATTAATTTTTCTGAGATTCCTTTTTCTCAAAATCCTTTATTACATCAGCATCTGACTTGCCAAATAATTGCAGCAGCACTTTTGCATCTTTTGAAAAAGGGTGAGCAGGGAATTTTTCAATCAGCTGCGTATAAAAATACTTTGCTTGTACTGAATCTTTAAAAAATTCTTGATGGTAGTAGCCTTGCAAAAAAAGGCATTCTGGAATCCTTTTATACTTGGGATATTTCTTACATATGTTTTCTAAATAGCTAATAGAATTTTTACTATCCCCTAGCCCTCTGGCAAGATCTGAAGATCTAAAAAGATACTCTGCGCTTAATGAGTCATCGGGATATTTATTGACGTACTCCTGATACAACATTAATCCCTTGGAAGCAACTGATCGGTCCAGCTCCATGCTTTCGGGGTTAAACATTTTTACTTGCAATGAATCTATAGAGGCTATTAAAGATTTTTTTTCATCCAAATTCGTATCCGATGAGCAAGAAAAAAGACTTGCAGCAATAACAACTAAGAGTGAATAAATAATGGGGCGTTTCATTTTCTATTTTTTTGTTGGAAATTTCATTTTATAATCTACGTCAACTTTGCCTTTTGTAATATCCAGCAATTTGCCTTTTAGTAACGTTCTTCGGAGAGCGTTTACTCTATCAATAAACAACTTGCCTTCAATGTGGTCATATTCATGTTGTATAATTCTGGCTGGAATGCCCGAAAACTCTTCCTCGAGCGCTACAAAATTTTCATCAAAATACTTTAACTTAATTTTAGGCTTTCTAATTACCTCTTCGCGAATTTTAGGGATACTCAAACAGCCTTCGTTATATCCCCAGTCCTCTCCCTTTTCTTCAACTATTTTTGCATTAATAAATACTTTTCTAAAGTCTTTTAATTCTGGATGCTTATCATCTTCAGAAAAAGGACTTCCATCCACAATAAACAATCGGATGGACTTCCCAACTTGCGGGGCTGCCAAGCCAACACCACTAGCATTTTCCATAGTCTCAAACATATGTACAATTAGCTGAGCCAGATCTGGATAATCCTTGCCAATATCAACACCTATTTTACGTAAAACAGGATCCCCGTAAGCTACAATAGGTAAAATCATAATTTATCTAAAAAATTTTGCAATAATACTGTTGCACTCACTTTATCAACTAAGCCTTTATCTCTTCTAGCCATTTTCCCAATTCCACTTTGCAGAATTGTTCTTTCTGCAATTTTTGAAGTATAAAACTCGTCAATCCTTTCAATGCGCAAAGATGGAAATTTTTCGCTAACTTTTTTACAGAATTCATCTGCTAATGTAGCTATATCTCCCCCTCTTCCAGCAGCACCCGGGCTTCCTATTACCAAACATTCCACTTCCTCTTTAATAAAATAGGATTCTAGATAGGTCATAATCTTTTCTGAACCTACTGTATCTAATCCGCTTGCAATAATCTTTAAGGGATCTGTTACAGCAATACCCATACGTTTTGTTCCAAAGTCTATTGACATTATCCTTCCCATTGGGCAAAGTTAATTCTATAATCTATTCCCATTATTACAAATATTTTGCGAATTTTACTAATTAAATAACATTGTTTAAATAATGATTCTTAAGGATTCTACCAAAAGATCTGAAATTACTTTAAACCCGAATGAGGGATACTTAAAAGTTAGAGTATTGGCATTGGATAAAACAATTTGTAAAATAAATATAGTTTATGAAAGACATTATTGAATCAGTTTGGAATAACAGAGAGCTATTAAAAGAAATAAAAACGCAGGATGCCATTCGCGAAGTTATTGAGCAACTTGATAAAGGTAGATTAAGAGTTGCTGAGCCAACAAGCAATGGGTGGCAGGTAAATGAATGGGTAAAAAAAGCTGTTATTCTTTATTTCCCCATTCAAAAAATGGAAACTTTTAATGCAGGCCCCATGGAGTTTCACGATAAGATGAAACTAAAAACTAATTATGAAAAACTTGGAGTTCGAGTTGTCCCACACGCTGTTGCCCGTTACGGTGCATATTTAGCTTCGGGTGTAATTATGATGCCATCCTACGTGAATATAGGAGCCTATGTGGATAGCGGCACTATGGTTGATACTTGGGCAACTGTTGGCTCTTGCGCACAAATCGGAAAAAATGTACACCTGAGTGGCGGAGTTGGGATAGGTGGAGTATTAGAACCCGTTCAAGCAGCTCCTGTAATAATTGAAGATGGCGCTTTTATTGGCTCCAGATGCATCGTAGTTGAAGGAGTACGAATAGAAAAAGAAGCTGTGCTTGGAGCAAATGTGGTGCTTACTGCCTCAACAAAAATTATTGACGTAACAGGCTCAGCTCCAATCGAAACGAAGGGAATTGTTCCTGCACGATCGGTGGTCATTCCCGGCTCTTACACAAAAAAGTTCCCTGCTGGAGATTTCCATGTTCAATGTGCGTTAATCATTGGAAAAAGAAAAGAAAGCACTGATTTAAAAACTTCGCTCAATAGCGCATTGAGGGAATATGATGTGGCAGTGTAATTTCTATATTTACAAGCAAGTATGCAAGAGACCATTTTAATTTTAGATTTCGGATCGCAATACACTCAACTGATAGCGCGTAAAGTTCGTGAGCTAAATGTATATTGCGAAATACATCCTTATACCTTTTTAGAAAACAAAAAAAGTGGTTTTAATTTCAAAAACTACAAAGGAGTAATATTGTCGGGCTCCCCTTTTTCTGTACGAAATAAAAAAGCCCCGCACCCAAATCTTAATTTAATAAGAAAAAAAATTCCTGTACTGGGAGTTTGTTATGGCGCACAGTTGTTAGCACATCAATCTGGGGGAAATATTCAGCCATCCAAACATCGCGAATATGGAAGGGCAAATCTTTCTTTTGTAAATAATAAAGGTGTTCTAAAAAATGTCAACATAGAATATTCTCTGCTTTTTCAAAACATTTACTTGCAATCACAAGTTTGGATGAGTCATGCTGATACTATTACTAGCGCTCCCAAAAACTTTCGCATTGACGCAAGCACTCCAGATGTACAATATGCAGGATATCAAATAGAAGGAGAAGAAACATATGGCATTCAATTTCACCCGGAAGTATATCATTCAACCGAAGGATTGAAACTACTTGAAAACTTTGTAGTTAGTATTTGCAAATGTTCGCAAGACTGGACTCCTGCTTCTTACATTGAAACTACGATTTCAGAATTAAGAAATAAATTAGGAAACGACAAAGTTGTACTTGGATTATCTGGCGGGGTAGATTCAACCGTAGCAGCAGTATTACTTCACAAAGCCATAGGGAAAAATTTATATTGCATTTTTGTAGATAATGGACTTTTACGAAAAGATGAATTTAAAAATGTATTGCATTCGTATAAAGACTTAGGATTAAATGTAAAAGGCGTAAATGCTAAAAAAGAGTTTTATAAATCTTTAAAAGGGAAAACTGATCCAGAGAAAAAAAGAAAAGCTATTGGAAAAACATTCATTGAAGTATTTGATAAAGAAGCTCGTAGAATAAAAAATGTAAAGTGGCTGGGTCAAGGCACTATCTATCCGGATATTATTGAAAGCGTATCTGTAAAAGGACCTTCTGCTACAATTAAATCGCATCACAATGTAGGTGGGCTACCCGCCCGCATGAAACTACAGGTTGTAGAACCATTAAATTCTCTTTTTAAGGATGAAGTAAGAAAAGTTGGAAGAAAATTAAAAATCACAGAAGATATTATTGGCAGGCATCCATTCCCCGGCCCAGGATTAGGAATTAGAATATTAGGAGATATCACCGAAGAAAAGGTACGGATTTTGCAGGAGGTTGACCATATCTACATCGAAGCACTGAAAAACGCAGGATTATATAATCAGGTATGGCAGGCAGGCTCCATACTAACACCCATTAAGAGTGTTGGAGTGATGGGCGATGAACGTACCTATGAAAATGTAGTTGCGCTTCGTGCAGTATCTTCTACCGATGGTATGACAGCCGATTGGTGCCATTTACCTTATGAGTTTTTAGCAAAAGTATCTAACGAAATAATTAATAAAGTAAAAGGAGTTAACCGAGTTGTATATGATATCAGCTCTAAACCTCCAGCAACCATCGAATGGGAATAAATTTTCATAAAAATAAATTGATTTATCTACGACTTGCAATGTTGCATTTAGCAATGCTTATTGTATTCGCAAATACATTGCACGCCCAAACCCCTACTCCCACTCCGGTAAAAAAATCTAATAAAATTGAAACGATAGACGGCACAAAATACTATATACATCTAGTAGAAAAAGGCCAAACACTATATTCCATTTCCAGAACTTATAGCACTACTGTAGATAAAGTACTTTTTTATAATCAAGAGGCAACCGATGGTATTAAACCTGGCGATGAATTAAAAATTCCAACTATTTCTGCAATCCCTGTAACGCCAGCAGCAACTGCAACCAAAAAAGAAGATGAAACTAAGCCTGTTACTGCTAAAGTAACCACAACTGCTCCTCCAACAGTTGACCCAGAACTACAAAAAGCAATTACTAACTTATCTACAGATCAAGTACCTGTCACACATAAAGACACTTCAATAAATAATATCCCTGGAAGCGAAGTTCATGTTGCTTTATTCTTACCTCTAAACTTAATTTCTACTGACAATATTAATGTTGAGAAAATTGCTCACGGTGATGATAAATTTGCTGAAGACACTAAAATTGGCATCGAATTTTATGAAGGCATAAAGCTTGCTTTTGACTCTTTAAGAAAATTAGACTTTGCACTTTTCTTACATATTTACGACACAGATGTTGATTCATTAGCATTTATTAAACTTTTAAATAAATCTGAGCTTACGGAAATGGATTTAATAATTGGTCCGCTTTATGGATCCAAATTTGATTTAGTGCTAAAATTTGCTAAGTATAATAATATCAATATTGTTTCACCTACTTTACTTGGAAACAACATGTTATTAGGAAATCCAAATGTGAGTAAAGTAAAACCCTCGTACATGACTCAGGCCGATGTGTTGGCGAAATTTGTAACAGAAAATTATGCTGGACAAAATATCATTGTTTTTAATAGTGCTAACGTTAGAGACAAGCCTTATCTAAATATTTTTAAAAAAACAGCAAATCCTATTTTAATAAAATCTAAAAAAGACACTGTAAAGGAAGTTACGTTTACTTCCTTAAAAAACTTTATCAGTAAAACAAAACCTAACATTGTGGTAGTTCCTTCCACAGATAGATCTTTCGTAACAGAAGCAGTTAATAAATTGTATTCACATAAACAAGATACAAAAGACAGCGTGATTGTATTAGGTTTCAATAATTTTCAGGAGATTGAAAGCCTTGACTTTGGCTATTTAGATTTTTTACATGCCATCATTTCATCTTACACCGATATTGATTATCAACATTCAGAAACAAAATCTTTTATCTTAAAATATCGTAATGAATTTCATACCGAGCCTTCTCAGTACGCAATTTCAGGATATGACATTGGATTGTATTATTTTTCTGCCCTATATAAATACGGTTCTGCATTTCAAAATAAACTACCAGAACTAAAAGCAAAAGGAATTCAAACCGAGTTTGACTTTTACCAAACTACAGACGGAAGTGGTTACGAAAACAAGGGAGTAGGGATTTTCAAATTTGAAAACTACTCTTATAAAAGAATAAAGTAGTTAAGGCTCATACTCATATGCTCCTAGATCTGGATCGCCATTAACAGTTCTAGGCTTTCCACTTAAATCAATTGGATATAATAGCCCAATTGCAACATCTCCTTTATCTATTACTGCCGGAAGAGACAAGGGGTTCTGAATCCGAAAATCTTTATTTCCAACATCATAAAAATAAGGGTCTTTATTTATGACTACACTTTTATAATGGCTGGTCGAAGTATTAAAAGTTGTTGCTAATAACGTATTTTGGAATTTGTAATTATACTTAAATGAAACATTTAAGCTAGAGTCTAAAGCTAACTCATCGCCTGAATTCAAATCTCCATACACGATGCAATTATAAAAATTAGCACTATCAAGATTGCGAGTTATAATATTCTCATTTTTATCTTTATAATAATTGTTCAACAATAAAACCGGAAATTGCCTATTTCCATACTCCCAATAATTGGCAAAGGTGCAATGGTAAAAACTGTACTTCCCTCCTATGGTTAAAGCAGCTACGTATTGTCCGCAGTTAGCAAATACACAATTAACACCAATCATTGAAGTACCTCTACCATATAGAGCAGCAATACTCATGTTTTTAATTATCGTGTTACTGATTTTCAAGGTGGGGTTAACCGAGTTCCCGACAGTATCTGCTAAAACGCCCACAAGTCCATTTTTAATGATTGCTCCATCTATCTCGTTATTTTTGCTGCCTGGAGAAAGCCATATATACCCCCATTGACCAGCCTCCTCGGAGTATTGGGGCTCTAACCTATCCCCTTGAAATGTTACAGGCATGGAAATGCTTCCTTTTATTTTCAAAGTAGCATCCTTGTATACCCATAAAACAGAATTTGGATGCGCATATACTCTAGTTCCCGGGTTCATGGTTAATACACATCCTGAGTCTACCACTACATATCCGTATAAAACATGTGGCTTATTGTTTGTCCATGTTGAATTACAAGGCAATACTGAATAAGGAGGAAATCCGTTTGTAGGAAAAACATTGGGAGTATGAAAATAAGCATCCTGCCCCCATGCTTCCAAATCTACGTCTTGTAAATTACCATTGGTTTCAAATATGATAGAGTCTCTAATTATCAAAGGACTATTGGCTTTATTTGGATCAACAGTAACTTCCGCAAATACAAATAGGCTATCCTTGCCTTGCACTTCAATATCCAAAAATACTACCCCTTTCATGCCATCCACATTTATTCTAAAATTTGAGGAGGTTCCACTAGCAAGTCGAATTGAAGATATTTTGATAGGTAGTGTGTTCTTATTATAAACTTTAAAGCTTTTTGTAGATGAACCTACCGTAGTAAAAACAGTATCAAATAGTATTGAATTTCTTGAAAATTGAAGTTTTGCAGCTGGGTCTGTTATGAATTGGTCTTTTTTGCACGAAGCTAAACCCACTAACAATAGCGTAATTAGTAATAAGTATCGGGTAATTAATGCGTTCATGATAAGCAGCAAATATAAACAGACAGCTCAAACGAAGCTTTGAACATTAAATTTTATTCTTTTGATTTAATTATTCTATTATCTTTGCGACCCTTAATAACAGAACCATGAAAAAAGATATTCACCCAGAAAGCTATCGTTACGTTGTGTTTAAAGACGTATCAAACGATATCGCATTTCTAACCAGATCTACAGCAGACACCAAAGAAACTATTAAATGGGAAGACGGAAACGAATACCCTTTAATTAAACTCGAGATTTCAAATACATCTCACCCTTACTTCACTGGCAAGATGAAACTTATTGATACTGCTGGTCGTGTTGATAAATTTCGTACTCGTTACGCAAAGAAAAAATAATTTTTACTGTCTTTTTTCCTACTACTATTTTAGATTGATTGATACAAATAAAAAAGGGACGCAAATGCGTCCCTTTTTTATTTTCTTGGTTGAGAGAATTAACCTCTTCCAGAAGTAGCTTTCTTAGCTTCTTCAACTTTCTTCTGCTCAACAGTCTTTGGCTTAGCAGCACCTTTTTTAGGAGCAGCAGCTTCAACAGCAGCTAGAGAATCAGCAGTTGCTTTTGCTTGTGCTTCAGCAGCAGCCTTAGCAGCTTCTTCAGCAGCTAGTGCAGCAGCAGCTTCAGCAGCTAGTGCATCGGCCATAGCAATTGAATCTTGCTTTGCTTTTTCTTTTGCTTCTAATTCAGCTTTGCTTGGTCCGCAAGCTACAAGTGATAACATTCCACCTGCAATAACGAGTGTAAGTAATTTTTTCATAGTACTATTTAGTTGTTTGTTTTTTGGTTAACCGATGCAAAAGTATATTTATTTTAACACAACAATATAATTTTAATGAATATTTAATTAAAAAGCATAGACATTATACTGCCTTGGCTTTTTGTTAAAGGTTAACTACGTTGATAATTCAATGAATCACTATATTGAATATTCGATAAATTATAGTAAATTTGCAACAAGAAAAAAAAACGCTTTGATTAATTAAAGTGGCAAAATAACAACAACAACAAAACCTAAATTCTGAGATTTCCAGAACAAAAACTCTAAAAAAGATGAAAAAACAAATTTTAATTGCAGCAGCTGTACTTTTTTCAGCAGGAATGATCTTCATTACTGGTTGTAAAAAAGACGACACATCAGGACCTGTTATCACATTAAACGGTTCAGCTTCTGAGCTAAGTATCTTAAATGCTGCTTGGGCTGACCTTGGAGCTACTGCAGAAGATGATGAAGATGGAGTTGTAACAGTTACTGCATCAGGTACAGTTAATAAAGACTTAGCCGGTGTGTATGTAATTACATACACTGCTTCGGATGCTGCCGGAAACACTTCTACTGAGACTAGAAATGTTACGGTTTATAACGAAGCTGCTGCTTATTTCAATGGCACTTATACTGCTAGTGAAACTGATGCATTAGGTCCGTATAGCTACAATCCAGCAAAACCTTTTACTTGTACCGCTTCTACTACGGTAAACAACAGAGTTATCATGAACAGACTTGGAGACTTTGACAATAATGTAGTTTACATGACTGTTACAGGAACCACACTTACTATTCCTTCTCAAACTGTAACAAACGTAGGAAGCGGATCAAACCCTTGCGACATTCACGACCGTCAATCTGATGGATCTGGTGCAAAATCTAGCAATGGATATACATTAACATATAATGACAACAAAGTTGCTCCATGTACTGGCACTCGCACTGCAGTTGTTGCAACTTTCGTAAAACAATAAGATAATTTTTCTCAACGAAAACCCTCTGCATTTGCAGGGGGTTTTTTGTTGATACCTGATATTAAGATGAAGCAAACAATCCGAGAATTTAAATTGATGCTTTTTCGGCTAGGAATTGCCTTATTGGTATATCCAATAGGAAAAATATTTTTTTTCGTATTAAACTACAATCACTTTTCAGAAGTTTCAATTGGTAAATTTATTGTCATTCTATGTTGGGGGCTTCGTTTTGATCTTCCGGCCTTAGTCTTGGTAAATGGCATCTTTATTCTTTTAAGCATTATCCCGTTCTTCCTTTCAAAATCTTGGTATCAGACTACTTTGAAATATATTTTCATATCTACTAATTCTATTGCCTTATTAGCAGATAGTTTTGACATTGCATATTACCATTTTACGCTTAAACGCACTACTTCGGATTTCTTTGACTTATTTAGTCTGGGCTCCGACATTACTACCTTACTTCCTCAATACCTAAAAGACTTTTGGTATATAGTTTTTATATGGATTGGACTTTCAATTTTAATAACATGGTTATACAATAAAACATCAAATATTTTTTCAAAGGATACAGCCCAAACTATTACTATAAAAGGAACCCGAGGATTCGTAATAAATGCTGTCACGTGGCTAGTCATAAACATTTCTTTTTTAGGACTATGCATAATAGCTTTTCGAGGAGGTCTTCAGCTTAGACCTATAATGCCCATTAATGCTTCAGAATATGTTAGTGCAAAGAATATCCCTCTAATAATTAGCACCCCATTCTCGATTATTAAAAGCTTTGACCTAGAAAAGCTTGAAGAAAAAAAATATTTTAAACTTGAGGAAGCTGCCGAAATCATTAGCCCCATACACATAGCAAAAATTAATGCAGATACTTCAAAGAAAATAAATGTTTTTATTATTATTTTAGAGAGCTTCTCTAAAGAATATATTGGAGCCTTATCCGGCAAAAAAACCTATACCCCTTTTTTAGATTCCTTAATTCAAAAAAGCCTGGTTTTTGACAATGCTTTTGCGAATGGAAAAAAATCAATTGAAGGGATTCCTGCAATTCTAGGTGGTATTCCTGCTCTCACTAATGAGTCATACATAACCTCTGCATATGGGTCAAATCAATTTACATCTTTAGCCAACACGTTAAAATCCTTAAATTATTATTCAGCTTTTTTTCATGGAGGAACTAATGGCACAATGGGATTTGATGGATTTATTAAGGCTGCCGGCTATGATAAGTACTATGGAAGAACAGAATATGCAAACGAAAAAGATTATGATGGCGATTGGGGCATTTGGGATGAAGATTATTTTCAATACACAAACAACACAGTAAGTAAAATACCAGAGCCCTTTTTAGCCACACTATTCACACTATCATCTCATCACCCAGCGTTTATTCCCGAAAAATACAAAACCAAATTTTTAGGAGGAGACATGCCTATACTTAAAAGTGTTGAGTATGCAGATTTTGCGCTGCGCAAATTTTTTGAATCTGCTTCAAAAGAAAAATGGTTTAACAACACCTTGTTTATCATTACGGCTGATCATACCGGCCCTTCAAACGACCCTTTATATACTAATCTTTCAGGGATTTTTCAAATACCTATTTTACTATACAAACCAAGCAGCAACCTGATAGGAATTAATCACAAACTGGTTCAGCAGATTGATATATTACCAACCGCTTTAAATCAAATCAATTACCCCGAACCATTTTATGCACTTGGCAACAATATGCTAGATTCTACTAAAACAGGATATGCAGTGAATTATATTAATAATGTGTTTCAATATTTTGAACAAGATTATCTTTTACAATTTGACGGGGAAAAGAAAATTGCTTTTTACAACCGAAAGTCAGATCCAAATTTGACTTTAAATATTTTAGGAGAAAACCATAAAGTAGAAAATAATATGGAAAGAAAATTAAAAGCGCTTATTCAATTACACTATCACGGATTAATAAACAACAAAATGATAGTTTCCAGCTTTAAAATGAACTAATAAAATAATGAAAAAGAAAATTCTTTTTATCATTAATCCAATATCGGGTGTTGGGCGCCAGCGGCTAGTAGAAAAATTAGTGACTGATAAAATAGATGCTTCATTATTTGATTTTGAATTTGCTTATACCAAAGCACACAAACACGCAATTGCATTAAGCAAACAAGGCGTTAAGGAAGGTTTTAACATAATTACTGCCGTGGGCGGAGATGGTTCCGTAAATGAAGTAGGTCAAAGCTTAATTGGCAGTGCCACTACGCTAGCTATCCTTCCCTGCGGTTCTGGCAATGGAGCTGCCAGACACTTAGAAATTCCAATGAATCTTGTAAAGGCAATAGAATTAATTAACAAAGGAAAAACTTCATTAATAGACACATTTAAGATAAACGCTGAAATAGCAATTAACACAGCTGGAATTGGATATGCTGCTTACATCGCTCATCAATTTTCAAAGCTTAAATCTAGAGGGTTTAGCAATTACATAAAAATCGCTATTCGTGATTCTGTGAAATACAAACCGCAGATGTGCGAATTAGAATTTAACGGAACTACAAAAAAAATAAATGCATTTATTGTTGATATTGCCAATGGCGCTCAATGGGGAAACAATGCAGTAATATCTCCTAATGCAAAAAATAATGATGGGTTGCTTGACTTATGTATTGTAGAAAAGTTTCCATTCTTAAACTTTCCGATATTAGCAACACGACTATTTACTAATTCTATTCATAAATCAAAATTTGTAGAGATTCATAACTCAACAAATATAAAAATTATACAAGAGGAGAACTACGCCCACATAGATGGCGAACCAATAATAATTGGAAATGAGCTTAACATTTCAATTAACCCCTCATCGCTAAAGGTAATAGTACCTTAGCTGTTTTTTTTAATTACGACAGTATCTTTCTTAATAATTCTTTTTTCAACTTTAACTTCTTTATCCGCGCAACATTTTTTTTCACCATTCTCGGACTTGTCTATTTCCGCGTCACATTCTGCCTTTTCCTCACAACATCCTTCCCCCTTTCTTTCACAGCCATTTTCATCCTCTTTAAAAATCATCATTCTTTTCTTAAATCTTTTTCCATCTCTTCCACCACAATCGCTCTCTCCAAATTCACAACCTTCCGAACGAGCATCGCATGAAGTAGTGCTCGAGCAACTATCACCTTTATTGCATCCCATAAACACGCAACGAACGGAGCAGCAAACTAAACTCCCAATTGCTATTACAATAATAAACCAGGAAACAATTTTAAATAACATTCCTAGACTCTCTTTCTGGGTTTTGTAGAACAAAAACATTCCAGCTGATAAGGCTAAAAGTAAAAGAGCGATGGCAATAGTAGGTGAACAATTCATTTGATAAGATTTATAAGTTTTTCAAATATAAGTAAAATGAACTTGATGGATAAACATAGATGTTGACAAAAATCTATACTATAAACTTATCATGTTTACCCATAACATTATACCTTTAGCACCTAAATATGAATGAAGGTTTAACTAACTCATTTTCAATAGTGCCTCCTGCTATTCCATCGGCTGGGATTTACTTTTTTACTACCGATAGTGGTGTAAAATACGAAGTTCGATTTGGCAGAAGAAAAGACAATATACTGCATGCGACTATTGTGTTTGGAGTAATAAATGACGAATACGAAGGTGAAGAATATGTGGAGACAAACCGTGGCGAAGTATACCGTGTAATGGCAACCCTAGTTCAAATAATTCGGATGTTTATGGGTGAGCATAGTAAAGTAATGATATACGAATTTACAGGTACTGCTAAAGAAGGAGAGCCAGATGAAGGTGCAACGGCAAGAATAAATTTATACAAGCGATACCTTCCAACTATTTTCCCTGCCGCTGAAGGTTGGACCTATAAGTTTCAAGGAAGCAACGCTGTTGCCACTCGAAAAGACAGGTAATCAGATTTTTACTCCAATCAATAAAATATCATCGATCTGCTCTAATTCTCCTTTCCAATTTTCTATTGTGCTGCCCAAAATATTTTTTTGCTCTTCCATTGGTTTCTCATGTATAGCAAGCAACAGCTCCGATAATTTCTTGTACTTAAATTTTTTCTTCTTCGGTCCTCCAAATTGATCTGCGTAACCATCTGTAAAAAGGTAAATAGTATCTCCTGACAATAAATTTAACGATTTTACTGTGAAGTCTTTTGCATTCGGCTGCGTACCAATTGGCTGTTTATCGGCAGGAATTTCTACCAATTTATAATTATTTAGAGCTATGGGCTCTGTCTCATCAAACTCAGATACAGACTCCATTTTGCGCACTATCCACAATGGATTATTGGCCCCTGAATAAGATAATTTATTGTTGCTAATTGCACAAAAAGAAATATCAAGCCCATCTTTATTCTCCATCGATTCTCCTGTTTGGCGCATTGCTTTTATGATTTTTTTGCGCAATTCATTTAATATCAAATCAGGCTGCAATATATTTTTTTCATTGACCACTTCATTTAGAAATGAGTTTGCTATCATACTCATAAATGCACCAGGAACTCCATGCCCTGTACAATCTGCTGCAGCGATAAATGTTATTCCAGCCTTTTGAGAAAACCAATAAAAATCTCCGCTCACAATATCCTTTGGCTTAAATAAAATAAATGACTGAGGCAGCTTTTCTTTTATTTCATTTACATCCGACAGAATTGCTTTTTGAATGCGCTGAGCATAATTAATACTGTCACGGATATCTTTATTTTTTTCTTCAATAATTTCATTTTTTAATGAAAGCTGATGATTGGATTCAGCTAACGACAACCTTGCAATAATTTCTTTTTTCGTAAGATTAGTTCTAGTTTGAATTAAGAAAATGGTAAGCATCGCTATTGATAAAGTAAGCATTCCTCCATTTGATAAAATATCACTTACGGGAAGATCACTATTAATACTAAATAATACGATGTTAGCCAAAAGCGAAATAATAACAAGTAAGATTGAATATATCGGTGCCCATAATACAAAAAGCCCTCCACCTATAAATTCTGCTACGTAAGCAAGTGTGTGTTTTTGCAACTCCGGTATATCCATCACGCTATACATGTAAGCGTTTTGCAAGGAAAATAAAACAAAAGGGATAAAAGCAATTAAGGATGGTCTATTAACAAACCATTTCTTGAATACTACAAAAAATATTGTGCCAAGTGAAACTACTATTCTAAAGAGAAGAAAATCAGTAATATGTTCTGGAATTGTAAAATAATCTATTACTGCCCATATCGGATTAAGCAAAGAAGCTACCAAGCAAATTAACGTATGATACTTAAATGCAGAAGCATTTAATTCTGACTTCCAATCTACTAGTGATGTTTGATTTTCTATACTCATTTAACTTTGATTCACAACTCAAGCCTCTTCTCAAAGATAAAACAAATTACTTAGTTCGTTTCGTAGAGCGAGGGTGATACTTCTCAATAGTGTCTTTCAGGTATTTTCTATCCATATGCGTATAAATCTCGGTTGTGGTTATGCTCTCGTGACCTAGCATTTCCTGTACTGACCTCAAATCAGCACCATTCTCTACTAGGTGTGTAGCAAAAGAATGTCTGAATGTATGCGGACTAACATGTTTTTTCATTCCCAACTGCCTAACTATTTTTTGAATAATTAGAAACACCATAGTGGTTGTAAGCTTTTTCCCTCTATTGTTTAAGAATAAAAAATCCTCAAATCCTTTTTGTACCTGAGAATGAACGCGTATTTTGCTTTTATAAATTTCAATAAATTTCATAGCCTCACTCCCGATAGGAATGAGTCGTTGTTTGTCGCCTTTACCAATAACTCGCACAAATTCAGTGTCAAAAAACAAATCAGATATTTTAAGATTAACTAATTCACTTACGCGCAAACCGCAACTGTACATGGTCTCCAGCATAGTACGATCCCTATGTCCTTTATCGGTAGACATATCTATGGCTGATAGAATTTTATCAATGTCATCTACATTTAACACATCGGGTAGCTTCCTGCCCATCTTGGGCGTTTCAATAAGTTCAGTTGGATTTATAGTGACTAGATTTTCTAAAAGCAAATATTTATAGAAAGCCCTGATGCCGGATATTACTCTTGACTGCGTAGTAGCGCTTCGCTCTAATTCATTTAGCCACATTAAAAATTCAGTAAGATGATGATGCTGAATTTTATCGGGAGATAAATCGTATTTCTTATCTGCTAAAAACTGAACAAATCTTTCAATATCTTCGGTATAAGCTACAATTGAGTTTTTAGCTAGGGAGCGTTCCAACTTCAGGAACGACTGAAAACCTTTAATAGAAATTTGCCAGTTCATTTTATATATTTCGAATATACGAATGATTAATCGCTATTTTCTGGGCAAAAGTAGACAAACCTCAATATCACTAAAATATTAGGGTTTTTAGGAAAGAAATGGTCAAATTAAGTTAGATGCATTAAATATTTATTTATTGAGAGTGGGTAAGTAATCTACTCATTTGCCACACCTTATAAGTCTTACAAAGACTCAAAAACTAAACACAAGCCCTTGAATGTGCCTAATATCACTGTATAAAAATCGAAGTAGATGTAGAATCTTCTTTTTAACTTTTTCCATATCTATGAATTTTAATTTTATTTATCCTTCTTCAATGCTTCAAATCCAGATATCACATCAAACAATTCTTCGTCAATTGAACTTTGACGCAATTGGTGATATTTAGCACTTAGCTCATCTTGTAATTCATCAATATTTTTTTCTGCACGTTGCATCGCTTCTAAACGACTTGCATTTTCACTTGCCAACGATTCAGCACAAGCTCTGTAAATGGATCCAAAAAGATATTCTTTTATTAATGCTGACAGAGTGGATTTCATTCCACCAACCATTTGTGGTAATTTATTGGTAGGCCATTTACGTTTTTTCAGATCCTGCATCCAAGTACTGTCTAAAGGCAACAGTCGAAAAGAAAAAGGTTCATACCCTCTACCTACCTTCAAACGATTGTGAAAAATATAAAACTCATTTATTTTTTCTTTTTCATGTTCCGCTTGAATATTCATAAGAATATTCTCAACCAAAGATGTTATTTCACTTACAGAATTCGGAACAGGAAATAATTTGGGATTTGTAAAACCAGAATCAGATAACCTGTCCTTCATACGTTCTCCAACAGCCCATATTTCCTTTTTTACGGAAAACTTATTTAATAAAGTTCCTGCGAAAAGAGAAAGAACATCATTAAACTGTCCGACAAGACCTTGGTCAGAGCCGAAAACAAGCACTCCGATTGATTTGTTTATACTTCTACTATCTTCTTGCGCCTGGAAATGATTATTTTTCTGCTTAACGTAAGCCATCATTCCTAATTCTATAGTATTGTAATAATCACGGAGAGCCTTGGTAGCTGTTTCATATTGGCTGATATTAGAAGCAGCCATCGCTTTCATAGTTTTTACCACAGATTCGAGTTTGTCTGCACTTGCAATTTTCCGCTGTAAACTTTCCAACGTATCCATTATTCTTTGTCTTTTTTAACCTCCGTCATAGCTGTTTCTTTATTTTCTGGAATAATATTTTTTTTCTTTTCAGGTTTTATATCCTTTTTATCTTCAAGTTCACTCAAGACTTGACCTTCAGCCTTGATTATTGGCCTTTCTTTCGTTTCGTCTCTCTCATTGACCTCCTTTTTAACTTCCAAAGCGGAAATTGTTTTTCTTGCAATGAGAAGAATTGAATTCTTATCCTCGTCATTTAATGGCTTATCTGAAAATAGCCTCTTGAGGATATCATCCGGTAGTTGATCTATCATTTTACCTAATGCAATTTCCGCTTCGTGAGTTTTATAAAGCGGGATTTTATCAAACAATTTATTCGTTAAAGCAAGTAGAATAATAATTTGTTCCGGCACTGCCATTGGTTCCATTTCCGACTGTTTAAAACACGTACGAATTCTTTTTCCGTGCTCAATTATTTGTCGTGTATGTTCATCAAGCCGTGTGCCGAAACGCGCAAATGTTTCGAGTTCTTCAAATTGCGCATAGGCCAGTTTTAAACTTCCTGCTACTGAACGATAAGCAGGCAATTGTGCTTTTCCTCCGACACGCGAAACAGATTTTCCAATATCAATAGCTGGAAGAAGGCCTAACTCAAAAAGTTTGGGAGATAAATAGAGTTGCCCGTCAGTAATCGAAATAAGATTGGTTGGGATATAAGCGGAAATATTTTGCGATTCTGTTTCAATGATGGGCAAGGCGGTAAGCGACCCGCCTCCTTTTTCTTTACTCAAATGTGTCGCTCTTTCAAGTAAACGTGAATGGATATAAAAAATATCACCCGGAAAAGCTTCACGTCCTGGCGGTCTTCGTAATAAAAGAGAAAGTTCGCGGTATGCACGTGCATGATGTGTAAGATCATCGTAAACAATCAAAACATCCCGACCCTGTTCCATAAAATATTCTGCAATGCTGGTTGCTGCATACGGTGCTATATAGCGCAATCCAGGAGGATTGTTTCCCTCAGTTACTATCACAATAGTATACTCCATCGCCTCTTTTTCATTGAGGTGTGCAATTACTTTAGCCATAGATGATGCGCGCTGCCCGATAGCACAATAAATGCACAAGACATCTTTGTCTTTTTGATTGATAATGGTGTCAATAGCAATTGCCGTTTTCCCTGTTTGACGGTCTCCTAAAATCAATTCACGCTGGCCTCGGCCAATAGGAATTAATGCATCAATAACTTTTAACCCGGTTTGTAACGGAACAGTAACCGGAGCACGATCCATAATTGCCGGTGCTTCACGTTCTATGGGCAAACGTTGTGTAACAGAAAGTTTTTCTTTCCCATCAAGAGGTTCTCCAAGCGGGTTTACTACCCGACCGATCAAAGAATTCCCAACCGGAACATCCATTACACGACCCGTACGTTCCACTTCATCTCCAACATTCAATTGCGTATCCTCACCAAGGAGAATAACACCGATTTCATTTTCGTCTATATTAAATGCAATGCCGTACAACTTCCCGGGAAATTCTAGCAGCTCTTCAAAGCTAACTCCTGGCAAACCTGACACGATAACTATTCCAGAAGAAATACTTAATACAGTGCCAACTTCACGAGGTTTCAAACTGGGAATATAATCCTCAAAAGCCCCGTTGATTGAGCTGAAAGTCTTATCAATAATTTTATCCAGTTTATGTTCCTGCATTTATATTATCCGCTGATTTGACTGTTTCTTTTTTTTTCGGTTCAATTTCTTTTTTGTCTTCCGGCTTTTTTACTTCTTTATCTGGAATAATTTCTTTTGTCTTGCTTTTTATAATTTCTTCAATTGACTTTTCGACAGAAGCAAGATATTCTGAAATGCTCCATTCCACTTTATAACCGTTAGCATTCATTTCAATTCCACATATAAGTTCAGGTGTGGTTTCAAATTGAAATTTGGAGGAAGTTCCTATTTCATCCTTGAATGTTTTTTTAATTTCTGTATGTTGCGATACAGTTAATTCAAACATACTTCTCACCACAATAGGTTTATCTGATGATTTAAAAGCAGTAGTTAATTTTTTTTCTTCATTCTCATCAAGATTTTTCAGGTGTTTGATAAATACATTAACCATTTTCTCCTCTAAATCAGCATCCGCAAGTTCTTTTAATGTTTTTCTTGCAATTGCGAAAACTTCACTTTTTGTCTTCCGTACAATTTCATCTCCTATGTGTTCCTGATCTTCCTTCAAAGTTTTTTCCAGCTTTACCCGTAAAGCCAACGATTCTTTTCTTGCTTCCTCAAGAAGACGAAGTTTTTCCACTTTGATTTCTTCAATTGCTTTTCTCATTAAACCATCCTGCTCATTATCAAACGCATCATTCTTCTTCAGGAATTTTTCCTTTTCCTTTTTTGCATCTGCATCTTTCTTTTCTGCATCCTCAATCTGTGTTGCAATTTTTTTTTCGCGTTCGTCAATTGCTTTCAAAATTGGTTTGTAGAGAAAACGTTTCAGCAACCAAACAAGAATAAAAAAATTAATGATTTGTGCAATTACAGTAAACCAGTTGATAAGCATGACAATTTTTTATTTTATAAAATGATTCCAGAATGGATTGGCAAAAAGCAGTATCATCGAAACCACAAAACAATATATTGCTGTAGATTCAATCATTGCCAGTCCCACAAATAGGGTACGGGTAATGGTAGGTGCTGCATCGGGTTGCTGCGCTATTGATTGCAAAGCAGAGACAACCGCTTTCCCTTCGGCAATTGCAGGCATCATACATCCGATGGATGTCGTGAGTCCAGCTGTGACGATCGTAGTTGCTGCAATGATTGTTGTGTTGTCCATAATTTTAAATTTTATTGATTTATTTTTTATTGTGTAACTTTATTTTTCTAACTTCCGTAGTGGCAGATGCAATATATACGGCTGCCAGAATACTGAAAATATATGCCTGTACCATGCCCGTGAGCAATCCGAGCAGATTCATAATAATTGGAAAAATTAATGGGACAATACTCAGTATGATGACTACAATCATTCCTCCACTCATGATATTGCCAAAGAGACGAACAGCTAATGCTATCGTTCGGGAAACTTCACTGATGATGTTAAAAGGCAACATAATAAAGGTGGGTTGCAAATAGGATTTGAGGTAAGCACCGAAACCGCTTTTAGAAATTCCAAAAAATGGTACAGCAATCAGTACACTGAACGACAACGCTGCCGTAGTAGAAAGCGAACCTGTTGGCGCTTCATAACCAGGGAAAATGATGCAAAAATTGGAAGTTGCAATGAATAAAAATAATGTGCCGAGGAAACCAATATATTTTTCCGGTTTTTTTAAACCTGCTTCTTCAATTTGCTGACTGATGCCTTTAACCAACATTTCAAGTAAACATTGCCAGCGTGAAATATGAATATCTGTTCGGAGTTTGCGTGTAATAAGAATAGAACTAATTATCAGTACGAACATGATCACCCATGTCCAAACGATTGTAGCATTCAGAACAACAAAACCCTGTTGCCAGAAAATAGTTTCGTCCGGGCTAAGCTTCATTTTGGGCATCTGTTTTTATAGTTGTATGAGTCAATGGCAAAAGTCTGTTGGTCAATATTCTGGCGATAACAAAACCAAGGAGGCAAATAAGTAGTCTTTTCCAGTTGCCATTCGATACATAATAAAATCCGATTAGTACGATTGCAGTTCTTACAAAGAAACTTCCAAGAATCCAGAGTACAGGGCTTTTTGAAGTCGTAATTTTACAAGTGGTTAACCATAAGCCTCCAAAAAAAACGACCCCCAATAAAATACCAGCAAATAATGCGGCTAGCATATATAAATTTTCATTCATCATTTTCGTTATTTTGATTCATTTCTTTATTTTCTTTATCTATCCATTTCCATGCCACCAGACAGCCTACAACCAGTCCCAATAACATTAAAGATATAGTCCATGAAAATGACTGCGCATAGCTTTTGTCCAGCCAAACACCTAAGATTGCACCCAGTAAAGTAGGAACAACAATTGACCATCCCACAATTCCGAATAATGCAAAACCCGACCAAACACTATATTTATTTTCACTTTGAGCTTTCAATTTCCGTTTTGCTTTTTCTTCGACTTCTTGACTAAAAAAGTCCTGATTATTTTGTTTGTCTGATGCCATTATTAATCCCTTCTGAATTTCTCAAATGTGCGCATAAAACCACTTTCTAATTTTACCACCGCTGAACGAACATCCTTTTCCTGCTCATCAAGGTTCTTAAATTCTTTTTCTACCGATTCATGAAGTTTAACCAAATCAGTACCTTCGAAAGCATTGCGTGCAGAGATGAGAACCTCAAATCCGGTTTTTACTAATATGCCTTCGTCCATAGCTATGTAGTTTTTCTTTCCTGCTTCCGTTTCGTACAAAAGAATGCCGGGCACTA
Organism: uncultured Bacteroidia bacterium; assembly: GCA_964481195.1. GTDB lineage: Bacteria > Bacteroidota > Bacteroidia > Palsa-948 > Palsa-948 > Palsa-948. The sequence continues at coordinate 28,656 of CAYZTB010000014.1, forward strand.
AGGCAGCCACACAATCAAGTCTGTGAGGTAAAATTCCGAACGAACCTTCACTGGTTTCTGCTGTGATGCTTGAAACGTTTTTTACATCAGCAAAGGTTTTATAGGGAATCGACATTTTAAGTGTTAACATTGGTAGGATTTTTTTTCAGTTTTTTTTTATTCTTAATGTCGTCTGGAACAAGTTTTATTTTTTCGGCTATATTTTTTCTTTATCCTTATTTGTTTCATAAATTTAATTTTGTGCCATATCAATTTTATCCTTCCCAGTTTCTTCTTGTTTTTTATTCGTTTTAATTTTACCCTTTTGATTTTTCTCTTTATCAATTTTCATTTTTTCAACAGCTTCACCTATGGTGCCGATCATATAAAAAGCGCTTTCAGGGTAGTCCTTAAATTCATCTTTCAGTATCCGTTGGCAACCGTCAAGCGCATCCTTCAGGCTTACATCTTTTCCTTTCATTCCACTGAACTGTTCGGTGGTGAAAAAAGGTTGTGTAAGGAAACGTTCGAGTTGTCTTGCTCGATTTACAAGTTTCCTGTCTTCTGGGGATAATTGCTCCAGCCCTAGCATAGCAATAATATCTTTGATATCCTCATACCTCGCAAGCGTATCCCTGATCTCACGTGCAATATTATAGTGCCTTTCACCGATAATCCTGGGTGTTGCCATCTTGGATCCTGATTGAAGAATATCTATGGCCGGATAAAGTCCTTCGCTCGCACGTTTACGCGAAAGAACAAGGGATGAGGAAAGATGAGAAAAAGTATGAACGGCAGCCGGATCTGTTAAATCATCGGCAGGTACATAAACAGCCTGAATGGATGTAATTGCAGCAACATCCGTATTCGCAATGCGCTCTTCCAACTTTGACAATTCAGTTCCGAGAGTTGGCTGATAGCCGAGGCGTGATGGCATTTGCCCCATTAAACCAGAAACTTCCATACCCGCCTGAATGAAACGAAAAATATTATCTATGAGCAAAAGCACATCACGGTGTTCATCATCGCGGAAATATTCTGCCATTGTAAGCGCGGCATGACCAACTCGGAAACGTGCACCAGGTGGTTCATTCATTTGCCCGAACATCATTACCATATTGTCCAGCACCCCTGCCTCCTTCATATCATGATATAGTTCCTGTCCTTCCCTGCAACGTTCACCAATTCCACAAAACATACTTACACCTTTGTGATGGCCGACCATGTTATGAATCATTTCTGTGAGCAATACGGTTTTCCCAACTCCCGCTCCGCCAAACAAACCCGATTTACCTCCACGTTCAAGCGGAACTAAAACATCAATTGCTTTGATTCCGGTTTCAAAGATTTCTGATTTGGCAGATCGCTTTGATAAAGGAGGTGGGGATTGGTGTATACTTCTCAATGCTGCTCCCTTCAGTGCCGATTTATGATCTATTGTATTTCCGAATACATTAAACATCCGGCCTAATGTTTCTTTGCCAACAGGAACTTTTAAAGGTTCGCCTTTGCTTTCAACTTTCATTTTTCGCGAAAGCCCCTGGGTGGGAGTTAAAGCAATTCCACGAACACGATGAGAATCAAGTTGTGTAAGCACTTCAATGGCAATTTCATTATCTTTTCCCGCCTGAAGTAAAGTATTAATGGAGGGCAAGTGTTCATGAAAAAAAACATCCACAACACTTCCTCTTACCGAAATAACTTCTCCGCAATGTTTAAATTGGTCTTTGTATGGAGGTTCAAGTTCGTCTTTTTTTATACGTTGCATCTCATTCATTTAAGCCGTCAATCCTTTTATATAAAGAGGTATAATAAAAAATTCAAGTACATTATTATGGGCTTTTGAAACGTGTTCAGTAAAAGATTGCATACTGCGATACATTGTGGAAGCATATTCCTTTCCTAACTTATTGAGAATGTGCTCTAGTTTTGAAAGTTCCTTTTTAATCGCCATTTCTCTTTCATTTTTCCCCTTCGGGAGACTATCGTCTAACTCTTCAATGTTTGCCAAAAATACTTTCTCGGCTTCTTTGTAGAAATCGGATAGCAAGGGATCACATGAAAATGTTTTGATATGTGTGAAGTGAATGGCTTCTTTTTTTTCTGCTTCGTCCATTTTCCCATCTGAATTAGCAGCAAGTAATGAAATGTAAGCAGGAAATTTCAATAGCATGCTTATTTCATTTTGGTTTAGATTTTCAAATGTTTTCATAGTTAAAGAGCTTTATAGAAATTTTTAACTTTTGCGACAATTTGATTTTTTGTCATTTTATCTGCAGATTCAACAGTAATATTTTTTTGCAATCGCTTATTACTTTCTATTTCTTTTATCAGGTGTTTTTTCATCTCAGCGGGTCCGAAAATATACAACCCTTCCGCATTTTGTATTTGAGAAATTATTTCATTTAAGTAATCGTGTGTCTGATGATTTATTCTTTCCTCAAATTTTCGTTCGTGGTTTATATGCTGGAAGCCGTTGAATGTTCCCTTATCTCCTTCTTTTTGATGGTGAACGCGATTTTCAATAGCTGAGTTAATTACTTTTACTTTTGAACTACCGTTATTTACTGTGACGATAATCGCATTAGCGCTATCTATCCAAATCCCTATTTGATCTTCCATGGTTTTAATTTAAATTAATGTTATTACTTACTGGTTTTTTTTACAGAAGTTTCCTTTCTGTTTCGTCATGAAATTTTATCAGATTTTTTTCTACGCATCATTTTACGAAGCGCATCTACAGCAAGCGAAATCGATTTTTCATAGTCATTCGGATTCTTTGTCACAAAAAGGTCGTTTCCCTTTATCGATAAACGGATTCTGCAAAACTGGTTCTTAGGATTTCCTTTTGCGCCTTCAAAAAAGGCAACATTTGCTTCATTAATTTTATTGTTCCGCTTAAAGAGCTTACTTATTTTTTTATTTATTAATTCTTTTATGTTATTTTTTTTACCTGCACTCATTTTTGCATCACATTGCTCAATCATGTCTTTTTTTTCTGAACCACCAATCCTTAGAGAACCTTCCATCGTAGGTTTTATTTCAGCTGAAGATTCCACTTTCTTTTGTTTTGGCACTTCTGCATTTATCAACACTTCTTTGAAAACATCAGCTTTTGGCATGGTAGTGATAATCGAAATTTCTGGTTCTCCGTCCTCTGTATCTATATTTATAGTGACTTTTGTCATATTATTTTGTTGGCTAATAGAATAAAATGTTTCTCATTTTTTTCGATTGCCTTTCAATAAAAAAACAATGATTATTACAACAATAAGCGGGATAATCCAATTACCCCAACCCATTCCCCAAGAGTAGTCGTGCATCATTTTATATGTTTTTTATGTATTTACCATTTCCTCTTTCAGCTTTGCATTTGGTTTTGCTTTTAATGCTGTATGAACTTCCAGCACCATCTTAGCATCCATCACAATTGCACCTCTGCCAACTTCCAGAACTTTTATTGGATTCATGTCCATTTCTTTTATGTTTGGAAAATCTGTAACTAATTGCGATATTCTCAAAAGATAATCGGCAACGGCTTCAATGTCGTATGCAGGTTGTCCTCTGAATCCTTTTAATATTTGGTACCCTTTTGTTTCTTTTATCATATTAAGGGCATCCTGTTTTGTTAGGGGAGCTAACCTAAAAGCAACATCTTTAAATAATTCTACGAATGTTCCACCAGAACCAAACATGATCAAATGACCAAAGCCTTCTATCGCTTGCACACCCGCAATTGTTTCAATACCTTTCTCGGTGAAATATTTCTGAACCAAGAATCCATCAATTTTAGCTTCAGGATTTTTATTTTTTACAGTTTCTGAAATTTCCTGAAAAGCATTTTTAAGATCACTTTCGTTCTTCAAATTAATTCTCACTCCTCCAACATCAATTTTATGCATGATATCAGGGGAAACAATTTTTAAAACAATCGGATAACCAATTATATCTGCAGCGATTAGAGCCCCCTTTAAGTTCTTTGCAATTTTGGAATCAACACTTTTCATCCCGTATGCTTCCAATACTCCGTATGATTCCGCTTCGGAAAGGTGGTTTCTCTTTCCTTCTTTTAGATTGATAAATATTTTTTCTACAGATTCTTTGTTCCCCTTAACTATTGTTGCTTTATCCTGAGGTTGCTTTATCCAATTATAGTATTTGATCATCGCTGCTAGCACACGTACATTGATTTCAGGAAAATCGAAATTTGGAATGCTTGCCTTTTCTAGTAAATATTCAAAAGATGGATTTAGCTCAAGGGACATCAGGTTAGCTAAAATTGGCAAGTCAGGATTTGCTTCTGCAAATGTGCAAAGATTCTCTGCCATTGCATTCATATCTGTTTCTGCTGTTGGTAGAACGGAAACAATAAAGGCATCTACGTTTTTATCTTTTGCAATTTCAGTTAGCGCATTGTTTAATCGCTGTGCATCTGCGTCACCTATGATGTCAACCGGATTATGAATACCTGCGGTTGGTGGTAATATTTTTTTTAAAGCCGCTAACGTTTTGGGCTCAAATGTTGTCATTTCTAAACCATTTCTTTCAGCAGCATCGGTGGCAATAACACCCATACCTCCTCCATTGGTAACAACAACAATTCTATTTCCTTTGGGCTGTACAAAACCAGTAAATCCTTTTGCGCACTCAAATAATTGTTCAAGGGTTTCCACCCGTATGACACCGCACTGTGCAAAAAGTGCATCATAAGCTGTATCAGAACTGGATAATGCTCCTGTATGAGAATGCGTAGCAATGGCCCCACGAACGGATCTGCCTGTTTTTATAACAATGATAGGTTTATGTTTTGCTGCCGCTTTTTTTGCCATTTCAAAAAAGCGCGATGGCTTTTTAATATCTTCGGCATACATCGTAATTATTTTTGTTTCTTCATCATCGATCAAATATTCCAGCACATCGCTTTCATCTATTACGGCTTTATTGCCGATAGAAACAAATTTTGAAATACCTAAATCATGTTGGTGTGCATAATCAAGTGCTACAATTCCTATTGCTCCGCTTTGTGATATAAGGGCTACGTTGCCCACTTTGGGCATCTGAAGAGCAAAGTTTGCATTCAGGTTAATTTCTTTTTTCGTATTTATTATCCCTAAAATATTAGGACCAAGTAAAGCTATGTTATGTTTACTGGCAATGTCAATTATTTTATCTTCTAATTCTTTTCCTTCTTTGCCAATTTCTTTAAAACCCGCAGTAATAACAACTAGTGCTTTTACCCCTTTTTCAGCGCATTGCTTAATCACTAGTACAGCTATTTTAGAAGGAACACAAATAACAGCCATATCAACCGCATCAGGGATGGATACAACATCCTTATAAGCTTTTACGCTCATGATATTATCATACTTTGGATTAACCGGGAAAACTGACCCTTGAAAATTTGATAGCAGTATATTTGAAAAGATTTCATTTCCAACAGTTCCGGTAGTTACAGAAGCCCCAATAACCGCCACAGATTTTGGTTCGAAAATGTATTTTAAATTTTTCATTTAAAAATTTCTTCTTTTATATTTTTTAAAAAAGGTTTGTCTTCATCAAGATTATCATGATTGTCTCCTCCTATACTGTAGTAATTGTTTTCTTCGTCTTCACTTCCTATATCCTCCTGCGCGTCATCTAGTTCAGAGCCTGGCACATCAAGGTCGATGCCGGTAATAACATCGCCAAAATCCTTTTCGTTTCGCTTTCCCGGTTTCTCATTGGGTGATTTAACTTTAGATACGTCCTCCGGATTAAGAGATGACTCTTCTTTGTCTTTTTCGTAAATGTCATCTTTAGGAGGATAATTAGGATAGCCTGGAAATCTTTTTGCTCTAATGGGTTTTTGAATACTTTTTTCATCTGACTTAACAGGCTTAGTTTTGTTTTTACTTTTTTCTTTTGTCATTTTTTTTATATTATTTAATTATTATTGGTTAAAATTATTCTGCTAAATAGCCTCCATCAATTTCTAATGTAGTTCCTGAAACAAATGAACTATCATCAGAGGCAAGAAAAATAAATCCTTTGGCAATTTCTTCAGCTTTGCCTAATCGTTTCATTGGATGCAAGTCAATAATACGTTGCCTTACTTCAGTATTTTGATTGATGTGTGCTTTAGTCAGTAATGGTGTATCAATAAAACCCGGACAAATTGCATTAACTCTTATACCTACTGTTGCATACTCCAGTGCCGCAGTTTCTGTAAGTCCTATTACTCCATGCTTTGCAGCCACATAATGAGAGGAATATGGAATACCTACCTTACCCATAACCGAGGACATATTTACAATGACTCCACTTTTTTGCTTAGCCATTTGCTCTAACTCATGTCTCATGCAATTGAAAACTCCGTTAAGATCTATTCCAATTACTTTTAACCATGCCTCTTCGGTCATTTCCCCTACTTTACTTGGCTTACCTCCAATTCCTGCATTGTTAAGCGCAACATCAAGAGTTGAAAATGTGCTTATCGATTTTTCAATTGCTGATTGAACTTGTAAAAAGTTTAATACATCACACGCAACAAAAATAGCTTTCGAATTTTCCTTTTTTATTTCAGTCATAGATGTTTCAACTGCATCTGATTTTAAATCAGCAATAACTATATTGGCTCCTTCCTTTGCTGCTTCTATGGCGCAAGCAAGTCCAATCCCAGATAATCCTCCTGTGATAAACACCGTTTTGTTTTCTAATTTTTTCATCTATATAATATTCACTTTTTTTATTAATCTTTTTTAAGTATTCGCTGTTATAATAACAATTTCTTCTCTCTGTTTAAGAAATAATTTATATAAATTCTAATTATCAATTTCTAAATTTGTTCCTTCGGTATGAAGTATTTTTTTGGCTCTTTCAATCTCTTCCTCATTACCCTGAACCACGAGCAAAAATTTTCCTTTTTTAATATGCTCCTCGAATTTAACTCCAGAATCTTCCTTAAAACCCAATTTGGTGAGTGCGATTACTATTCCACCCATCAAGCCAAAATCTAAGCCGCCAAATACGCCAATCAATGCCCCAGCTCCATATAAAAATCCAAGTCCGGGTATAGCAAAAATTCCTATACCTGTAAGCAAGCCTACGATAGACCCGATTGCTACTGGTGCAACTACGCTGACCACATCGTTAGATCTGACATGTAAATGATCATTTATTAATTCGGCTTTGCCAATCAGTGAAATATGTTTCAAGGGAAAATGTTCTTTGTCTAAAACTTTTACAGCATTAAAAGCTATTTCATGTGAATCATAAACTGCAACTGCTGCTTTCATATTTTTGAGTATTAATTTTTTTGTAACAAATTTATTGCTCTATAAAATCAAATTCATATAATTAAATTTTAATTACAATTCTCTATAATAATCGCACTAGCTCCGCCACCACCGTTGCAAATTGCGGCAGCACCATATTTTGCTTTGTTTTGTTTTAGCACATTGATCAACGTAACAATAATACGCGCTCCGGAACACCCTAGAGGATGGCCAAGAGAAACGGCACCACCATTAACATTTACTTTTGCAGGATCGAGTTTCATGATTTGTGTATTTACAATTCCTACTACCGAAAACGCTTCATTTAGTTCGAAATAATTAATGTCATTGATCTGCAATCCTGCTTTCGCAATTGCTTTCGGAACCGCAAGTGATGGAGAGGTAGTGAACCATTCAGGATCTTGCGCTGCATCAGCGTATGCAAGAATTTTTGCAATCGGTTTTACTCCTAATGTTTCGGCCTTTTCTTTGCTCATTAAAACAAGTGCAGCAGCCCCATCATTTATCTTAGATGCATTCGCTGCCGTGCTTGTACCATCTTTTATGAAAGCCGGCTTCAGCCCAGAAATCTTTTCGAAATTTACTTTTGCGCATTCTTCATCTTCTTTAAATTGTATAGGGTCGCCTTTATGTTGTGGAACTTCTATCGAAATAACTTCATCCTTAAATTTGCCCTCATTCCATGCTTGTGCAGATCGTTTGTAGGATTCAATGGCGAAATCATCTTGCTCTTTACGCGAGATAGTATATTTTTTAGCACAAAGGTCTGCGGCATTTCCCATTGCGTAATGATGATACACATCCGTAAGTCCATCCTTTGCCAATCCATCTATCAGAGTACTATCGCCAAATTTATGACCCCAGCGATGCGTTTCATCATAATAAGGCACAGAGCTCATGTTTTCCATTCCTCCGGCAACAACTACATCTGCATCTCCTAATAAAATACTTTGCACACCTTGCATCACTGCTTTCATTCCTGATGCGCAAACTTTATTTACAGTAGTACAACTAACAGTGCTTGGTAATCCGGCAAAAATTGCTGCCTGCCTGGCAGGAGCTTGTCCGAGGTTTGCTTCCAACACACAGCCCATTAAAACTTCCTGTACTTCTTTCGGGTCTAAATTTATTTTTTCGATAGCGCCTTTAATAGCCGCAGCTCCTAATTTTGTTGCACCTACTGAGGCGAGTGTACCTCCAAATGATCCGATTGGCGTGCGCACGGCAGATATGATGTAAACTTCCTTTTTCATTTGCTTTTACTGTTACTAAATATTTTACTCTTTTCATTTTCGTACTATCTCCACTGAACATTTTGCATGTAACGCCACAGATTGAGACACTGAGCCGAGAAGAAAACCTGTCACCATACCGCGACCATGAGAACCTACTACTATCAGATTAGCATGATTTTTTTTTGCTTCATTGAGAATAACATTTTTAGGAGACCCTTCAATAGCAATAGCAGATATGGAAAGTTTTGGATTTTGTTTACGTAATATATCAGCTGCGTCTTCAGCCGATTTTTGTGCAGTTTTTTGAGCGCTTTGGTTGGCTTCCATAAAATATTGGCTTGAAACACCCATTGGGTAGGTATTCATCATATATGGATATCTTTCATAAGCAGTAACAATTCGCACTTTCGTGTTTGGCGCAAAAGTTCTTTGGGCGAATTTCTTTACCATTGTTTTGCAGTGCGCAGAACCATCTGTTGCTAATAATATTTTCATTGCTTCTTATCTTTTTTATTGAAATATTTAAAAATTATTTTTTCGTATCCTTTTCTATGATCTGCTTACGCTCTTCGTATTCCTCTTTATTTATTTCCCCTGAAGCAAAGCGCTTCTGCAAAATGCTAAGAGGAGAGTCGTATTTTTTTCGCTGCCCAGGAACATAGTAGGGTGTAGCAAAAATCCAGAATATGAACACAAGCCAAACAAACCACCATACAAGGTGCATTCCATAAACGTGATAACCATCGTACATCATAATTTTTAGTTTAAAGAGTTAATATTAATTGCCCTACAAAGATGCGGGTATGAAAACTTAAATGTGTTACACATCTGTAAAAATGCATTACACATATCACATGTTTAGCATAATAAAAAATATATTTTGTCAGGAGGGGTAGAAAAAGCCCGCGCTCAAATGAATTTATTACATGTGTAATCCACCATTGATTGCAATGTCGGCTCCGGTAATATAACGGGCATCATCCGATGCTAGATAGGCAACTGCACCGGCAATTTCTTCCGTACTGCCCAGGCGTCCCATCGGAATTTGCTGTATAATCTTTTCTCTTATTTCTTCCTTAATTGCCATCACCATGGATGTTCCCACATAGCCCGGTGAAACAGTATTGACGGTGATTCCTTTTTTTGCAACTTCCAGCGCAAGCGATTTCGTAAATCCATACATGCCTGCTTTGGTGGCGGCATAATTTGTTTGACCGTATTGCCCCTTTTGCCCGTTCACTGAAGAAATACTAATAATACGTCCCCAGCCCTTTGTTATCATGTTTTCAATTACAAGACGAGAGCAAATGAATACGCTATTCAGATTTGTATTTATTACATCGTACCATTGTTTAGGAGTCATTTTTTGCAAACTCGAATCCTGTGTAATGCCAGCATTGTTTATTAAAACATCTATTATTCCTATTTCAGAATTAATTGTTTTAATCATTTTTTCGGCCGATTTAAAATCAGAAATATCTCCTTGCACAATTTTTACATCAATTCCCATTTTAAGAACTTCTTCGCGCCATTTCTTAGCTTCCTCACGCCAGGTCATCGCCTTGGTAAAATTCCTGTAATTGGCAACTACCGTGTAACCATCTTTATAAAGTCTTTCGCAGATCGCAGTTCCCATTCCACCGGTGCCTCCTGTAATTAAAGCGACTTTGTTATTTTTTTTCCTCATACGTTCGATCGTTCCATTTTACTTTTTGAAGTTTTGCTCTTTTCACTCTCATTTTTTTTACTAATATTTTCAGAGCACTTTTCTTTTACATATCTACCTGGTGCCGGCTCGATCATTTTATACTTGCTGTTTCCAAGAGACTTCACAGCAGCTTTTTGTTTGCCCGATTTTTTGATCAATCTTTCACTCCATGCAGTCCACCAGCTTCCTTCATGAAATTTAGCAGTTGCTTTCCATTTTTTAAATCCATTTTCGAGTTTTCCGTTAAGGTAATATCCATATTTATTTTTAGAAGGCGGATTAGCTGTTCCCATTACGTGCCCTGACTCTCCTAAAATAAATTCTACCGGACCACTTAATAGTTCCGTAGTGGTGAAGGCGGTATGTACGGGGGAAATATGGTCTTCTTCCAAACCAATAACCCAGGAAGGAGTTTCAATTTTTCCTATATCAATTTGTGTATTGCAAATGTTGAGTGCATTTTTTCTGCTTAGTTTGTTTTCCAAAACCATATATCTTAAATAATAGAGATACATATTGGCAGGAAGATTTGTATTGTCGTTTGTCCAGTACATCACATCAAATGAAGTTGGAGATTGCCCTTTTAGGTAATTACTTACTACATATCTCCAGATCAGATCGTTCGCTCGAATAAGATTAAATGCCCGTTCCATGTCATGCCCGTGCATAACTCCTTGTTCTAATAATTCTCCACGTTCTAATTTTCGAACTAAGGCTGAGTCAATAACATCTCCCATCGGACCAACATCCGAAAAGTCAATCATGGCAGCAAGAAATGTTGCTGTATTGATCGGATTATTTTTTTGTCCTTTCCTTTTAGCTAAAATAGCAAGTGTGGTACCCAGTAAAGTTCCTCCAAGACAATACCCGAATATGTTTATTTTTTTAAATTTTGAAATAGACTGAACCACTTCAATGGCTTTCAAGGTGCCTTCTTCCACATATTTATCAAAAGTGATGTTTCTCATGTCGGGGGTTGGATTCTTCCAAGAAATCATATAAACTGTAATCCCGCTATCCACCAAAAACCGGACAAGAGAATTTTCTGGCCGCAGGTCAAGGATGTAATATTTATTAATCCATGGCGGCACCATTAATAAAGGTGTTTCATACACTCGTTTAGTCGAAGGCCTGTATTGAATAAGCTGCATTAATTCATTTTCATAAATGACGGCACCCGGAGTAATGGCAATATTTCTGCCTGGTTCAAAGGCGGACATATCTGTTTGAGAAATTCCGCCCTTTTCAATATCTGATAAAAGATTTTTGAAGCCATCTATTAAACTTTGTCCATTAGTTTCTTTCGCTAATTTTAGCGCTTCAGGATTGGTAGATGCAAAATTGGAAGGAGAAAATGCATCAATGTATTGGTTCGTGTAAAAAGCAAGTTTCTTCTTTGATTTATCACCTACATCAACCGTGTCAATTATTGCATTCATTAGCTTTGAGGACAAGAGATAGCTTTGTTTAATGAAATCAAAATAATAAGGCGCTTCATTCCATTCGGGAGCCTTAAAGCGTTTGTCTTGTTGAGAAGGGGAAATAACAGGTTTATGTTCTTTGTTTGGGTCAAATTGACTTTCAACAATACGTTTCGATAATTCCTGCTGGTCACTTAAAAAGCTTACAAATAATTCTTGTATTTTTTTTACCTCATCAGGATTGGCCATCAATTTTGTACCAAATACTGCGTAGGCGTTAGCTATGTCTCGGCTATCATGATGATAACCGGTTTTATTTTCCAAATAATTTTGAATAATTTTATGGCTTGCCTTCGAAACCTGATCCGCTAAAGCGTGTATTTCTGTTGGTTCTGAATTTTTCATAAATAATTTTTAAAAATAGATAATGATGATATTTTATAGCCCCATTTTATGAAATTGAATTCACAAAAATTTAGGTATTTATCTTAAACGATTTGTAATAGCACAAGAAACTCGAGACTATTAAATAGTTTCTTTCTGCTTCCACCATTCAGATGCCCAGTTAGTGAACTTATCCAAGTTCTTACTTTGAATTTCGAACAGTGTATCTATTTGAGAATTTACGTTGTTAGCAAATTTTTTATTAAAGTTGAGTGCAAGGTTGGTATGCTTGTTATAGAAATCCAGAATTTCCTTGGTGTTTTTTACAGTTAATTGATGAGAAGTTTCAAAATTTTCATGAATCAATTCAAGAAACTTCTCCGCATTATCCGGATTAGCTTCGCTAACTGCATCCACCAACCTTGTATTAAAATCCACTGCGAGTTCCATCTGACGCGTATAAGAATTAATAATGGCATCAAGCGTATCTTCCGCCAATTCAACCGACTTCAAAAGCGTATCTTTTAGTGTGTCGGTAACTGTATCCTCCATTTTCTGCTGCTTGAGGTTTTTTTTGATAGTATCAAATACCTGCGCATTTGAGTCCAATGCCTCACTCGCGTATTTGGAGTTTGAAGCAATAATCTCTCTTATTGTTTCTTTTGATTTTTCTGCAATTCCGCTAATATTTTTTTTAATTTTTTCGGCCTTTTCTTTTAATTCCCTTTTCATGATTTTTGTATTAAATTGATTTATTTTTTAAGCAACTTTTTTTTAGTTGTTTTTTTAACTTGTCCATTTTGTTTCACTCTTCCTTCTTCTTTTTTGGAAATATTGATTGTTTCCAACATCTCCGTCCAGAAGGACAGTGTACGGTTAGTACTAACATCAATAAGGTTATTGATTTCACCTAGCAAGTTTTTATTTGCATCCGAAGACGAACCTTTATGTTTGCTGAATGACTCCAAAATGGCTTTTATTGATTTTTGAGAAGCCTCCATGTTGTCAATCGCATTTTTTTGAAACTTATCCGACAACAGTTTAAAATCAATGTTCACGTTCTCCATTTTTACCGGTTTGTTAATAGAATCAAAATAGTTTTTATTGGCGTTTGCCAACAGCTCCATCTGCTTGCGAAAGGTTTCCGTTATGGCTTCCGTATTTTCTAATGGCCATTTTCCGCTTTCGCCTTTACTCAAAGGGTTAAATATTGTTTTTGCCATATCCTTAAACAAGCTTGAACTGTTTTCAATATTGTTTTTAAAGAATTCTATTTTCTCTTGAAATATTTCGAACATGTTGTTGAAATTATTTTCTTCACCCCCGCTCAGGAAAGAGCTGCCTATAATTTTTTTATAGATGCCTGCCGAAAGGTCCATTTGTTTGTTGTAGGTTTCAGTAATTGTTTTCGAAGATTCCGAGAACCATTTCTTCGAATCTTCCATGCTCTTTCTGAGTGTTTCTTCTGCTTGTTTGAAGTTTTTGTTTTCCATTTTTTTAGATGATTTTTTTAGATATCTGATTAATAATTATTCTGCAAAAGTGAAAAGATTAAACTTTATGGTAGTTGTATTTTTATCTAAAAATGTTACATCATTCACATATTGCACCTATATAATTGTGTCAACTTATTGGAGCTTATTCAAGACCGTCACAGCAAAAAATCAATTAGGGATATTTCTCAAGTTTCTGTAGTATGTTTCTTGAAAATGTTGCAGGATAATTTAGAGGATAGAAAAATATAGCACTTTAAAAAAAACCAAAACTTCCCCTATAACTATTCAGGCATGATTTGGCATAAAATGTTACCTATTTGTTATTCATCCTGCCCCTATCAAACCTCGTCACTATTTGAACCTTAGGAAAAACAGACAATAAATGCGATTTACGAATGAAGAGTGCTTCTAATAATTCAGATAGAGTTTATATGCTAATTCGTACATTCGCATTACCTCTATCTCAACGATATGAAACTAATAATCATAAATGGCCCCAACCTTAACCTTCTAGGAGTACGTGAACCATCCGTTTATGGCAATCAGTCCTTTATTGATTATTTAGAGGATCTTAAAAAAAAGTTCCCTTCCATTGAAATCGACTATTTTCAAAGCAATGTGGAAGGAGAAATAATAAACAAGCTACACGAAATAGGATTTATGATCGATGGCATCATATTAAATGCCGGGGGTTACACCCACACCTCTGTAGCAATAGCCGATGCAATCTCTGCTATTAAAACGCCCGTTCTGGAGGTTCACATCTCCAATATATTTGCGCGGGAAGAATTCAGACACCATTCACTAATTGCAGGAAAATGTAATGGAAGTATTTCCGGGTTTGGATTGGATTCCTATAGGCTTGCTGTTGAAAGTTTTTTGAATAAATAGCCGAAACTGTTATTCTCTTAAAAGCGATCTTGGTCTAATTCTGGAAACTTCCTTTTCTGCTTTACAAAATATTGCCAAACAATACTACCATGATAAACAGAAGAAGTGGCATACTGTTTAATATTTTTCTGTATATGTTTTCGCTTCCCTAGCATTTTAGGGAGCAGGGCATAAAATCCAAAATGAGCCCGAACAACAGCTATAAAATGACCCGCTTGCCCATTTAACAGAAATTTCATCCCTGCTATACCATCCAATAATCCTCTACAAAATAATTTTAATACAAAATATTGAGGAGCATGGTTTTTAAACAATAGCAATAAGTTATTTCTGAAATTAAAGTATGTTTTACGGGGATCCATAAACGACAAAGTTCCTGCACCAACGTGATAAACTGTGGAAGCAGATGAATACATAATCTTAAAGCCTAGGTTGCGAATTCGCCAGCAAATATCTATCTCTTCCTGATGAGCAAAAAAATCTTCATCAAACCCACCTGCTTCAATAAAATTCTTGGACTTAATAAACATACAAGCACCACTAGCCCAAAAAATTTCACGAGCATCATTGTATTGCCCATTATCTTTTTCAAAAGTGCTAAACAGCCTGCCTCTGCAAAAAGGATATCCCCACTTATCTATATACCCTCCTCCTCCTCCTGCATATTCAAACTCATCCCGAACATTATAATTTAAAAGCTTAGGTTGGCATGCTGCAATCTCAACGCTTGATTGCATTAAATCAATTACTGGCATTATCCAATTTTCAGTAACCTCAACATCAGAGTTCAGCAGGACAAAATAGTCTGCATTTATTTGCTTAAGACCTTCATTATATCCTTTTGCAAAGCCGTAATTATCAATATTTTGAACTATTTTAACTGAAGTAAAATTTGAAGTAATAAATGCAACAGAATTATCCGATGAGTTATTGTCAATTACATATATATCAGCGACCTCTTTTGAGTGCTGAATTACAGAAGGGAGAAATTTTTCAAGAAGCTCTTTCCCATTCCAGTTAAGGATTACAACCGCTATGCGCATACGTACAAAGTTAAACGATAATAATGATTCAATATTATCGAGCTTACATAACCTTCACGCTTCTATTACTTTGGGTTACTAAATTCTTCACTTGAGTTCCCACCAAAATGATCTGGAGCAGTCTTGTCCTCAAAATCATGCGACTGAACCGTACGGCTATGTAGCTTCATTTGCCAACGCGCATCTTTTGTTTCTCCCCTAGCATCGGAATGTAGAATACGGTAATTATTAGAAACCAAATCTCTGTTAAAAAATATAAACTGCTTGTTCGTTTGGATAGGCTGCAAATTACTCTTGTCCACCAATCGATAGTACAACCAAATTTCATACGGGTATGCATTGGGCTCACTTGGATATTCTTGTCGCTTATCCGGAGGGCCATACTGTAGGTACACCCTACCTCTGTCTGTTTCAAAGCCCTGGTAATTAAACGCACCAAAATTTTTGTTCACCGCAACTACATCCTGATAATATCTATACCAGGCAGCTTCAGGTTCTTGCAGATAGCGAGATTGCCAAAAATTATAAAAGAACTGCTGCATCAATCTTTCATCTGCTAACTTGAGTTGATTATCAATAAATCCTTTTTCTGCTTCAGAAGATATAGGAGTTAAGCAACGAATAAAACCCGCTAAAGTATCCTTGCCCGTTATCTTAGAAGCAAATGTATTATCGACCGATATGTTTGACAGATCATTAATATCTAAGGCAGGATGAAAAGAAGTATTTTTACGTTGAAAAAAAACTTTTTTCTGCTGCACTAATTCGTTTGTTTTATTTCTGACCTCAACCACTAAATTGTAATTGCCGCTTGTTAGTTCAGCAATATTTAACTTTGTAAGAAGTACGCTTACAGGGGCTGTAGTTTCTTTCTTAAAAGCTGCAAACTTTGAAAGCGCAGTTTTACTTTCGTACGACTCTACGAAATAACTAATTATATATTTTTCATTTCTGCCTAAAACAGTGTCTGTATTATAAATTTCGGCATAAAAAGAAATTTCTGTTATGTTATCAGGAAAAAAGTCTGCTACATAAGGAATTAAATTCAAACCATTTTTAGTGAGCGGTCCGGGCTTTTCTGCTTTTTCAAATGAAGTAAGCAATGCAACATCCGAAATATTTACTTTATCAGACGAAAAAGCTACTTTCACTTTATCTTTTATAGATAACGTTTTACCATTTAAATTTTTGTCTGTCACCATCACCTCCATATCGTAGGTGCCCGTATCTAATTTAAAACGTTGCTGATCAATAAATGGTGGACGATCTAACGTATCCTTCTGCTCCGGACTCATCAAATTATACTTTTTAGATGCTTTTATTTTTCCATTCTGAGAAAATAAAACTCCTACCTCCACTACACCCTGGTATTTACCAGCAGCATTTTTCTTATACAAAATAGAATTACCAAAAATGGATATATATGTTTCTATATATGGCTCATGCTGTGGGGTACTAAACGTACATCGTGAAAAGTATGCGGTTATTTGTGCGTTTACTTGCACAAACAAAACTGTTGCAAAAAAGATAGAAAATATTTTTTTCATGGTTATAAATTTCTGCTGCTAAAGTATTAATTAATAAACAATAATAGAACTTAAAGGTAAGACCAAAAAAGCACTTAAATCAACTAAAATTAGTAAGTGGGCAGGAAATTTGGGTAAGTGGTAATAAAGCAACTACTTTTTAATCACATCACATAGGGTACTAACACAATGAACTTAAATTAAATGAAAGAACTTTGTCACTATGCGTACTGTCTATTGATGGGCTAGAACAATAACGAGGTTATTTTTTATTCTACCTCAGTATTAATCGGAGTGATGTATCTTTTGTTACGTATGCCCAAGTCCAATTAATAAAAATAATAAGTTTATTTTTCACGCTTAATATAAGCATTAGATGTAAAAACATCCAGATAAGCCAGGCAAAGTATCCCTTTAATTGAATGAATGGAAAATCCGCCACGGCCTTATTCCTACCTATCGTTGCCATAGAACCTAAATCTTTATATTCATATTCAACAGTTGGCTTGTTTTGCACTGTTCTTCCTAAATTTTTTGCAAGGAGTTTGCCCTGATTAATAGCAACGTTTGCAAGTTGGGGATGGCCTGTAGGGTATATAGGTGTTTCCATATATGCAATATCACCTATAGCAAAAATATTATTAGTTTCTACTATTTTATTAATTCTGTTTACTCTTAGTCGGTTTCCCTGAGCAATATTATTTCCCGAAAAACCTTCTATTTTATTTCCAATTACTCCTGCTGCCCAAATTACTGTTTTCGTTTTTATTACTTCTCCATTATTCAGGACTAATTTATTGTCATCATAATCTTTAACAAAAATTTCGGTATATATTTTAACCCCCATCTGTTGTAAATATTTCTTGGAGACTAATTTTGCATTATCGCTCATGCTATTCAACGTATTCTTGCTCCCTTCGATTAATATAACATTGAACTTTGAAAAATCTATTCTGGGATAATCTTTTGGCAAAATATCTCTTTTTATTTCAGCAAATGCTCCCGCCAATTCAACTCCTGTAGGTCCTGCACCAACAATTACGAGATTATAAAGACTTTGTTTTTCTTCATCATTAGCTGAAATAATATTTTCAAATGTTAGCAAGATGTGATTGCGAATAGTAATTGCATCATAAGTAGATTTTAATGTCAGAGAATTTTTACTGATGTTCTTATTGCCAAAAAAATTGGTTTTACAACCAATTGCAATAACTAAATAATCATATTCAAATGTACCGATGCTGGTGATTACTTTATTGCTACTCTTATCAACGCTTATCACTTCTGCAAGGCGAATTTGAACATTCTTTTTATTTTTGAAAATATTTCTCAGAGGAAACGAAATGTTGGATGGTTCAATCTGAGAGGTAGCAACCTGATAAAATAATGGCTGGAACTGATGGTGATTTATTTTATCTATAAGAAGAACCTCAAATAGTTCTTCATCTAACATTCTAACTAGCTGGACTCCTGCAAATCCGCCACCTACTATAATGATTTTTCTTTTATTAAACATGCTGTAACTTTCTCAGAATATATTTTATTTATTTCTTGTGAATTTATTCTCCTTGTATTCAAATGTACAATTTTTACTGACCAGAAATCGTCAAACGTATCTCTTACAACATTCAATTACTTTTTTTCAAGGTTGTTTAGCAGAAGATATGGTGTTCAATAGCCTCATAAATTTCTAAACATATTTTATGTTTTTTCTCATAAAATTTATTTAGTGTCTTTTCAATTGAAATCCTACAGAGCTTTTGCTTGTACTCTGCTTGAGTTTTTATTATGTTTTAAAGATCGTCAAAACTGAACACTAAAATAATACAATTTAATTACCTATGTTAATACAGTTTTGTACAATAAAGAGTTTTCTACTAGTTCAGCTTTCTTCCTTTACTGCGAATCGTGTAACTTATTACTAAAAATATGTAATACTATACAGGATTAAGATATTCACCTTTGTGGCGTAACAATACAGTTGTAAATTAAAATCAAATAAATGCGAATAGCTAAGTATTCACTAGCCATAAAAAAAATAAAATCAGTTTTTTAAAACAATCATTATGAAAACAAATCGGATTTCAGAAAAACTCTCATCAGCATTGAATGAGCAAATGTCTAACGAAGCATATGCTTCTCAAATTTATTTATCCTATGCAGCATGGGCGGCTAATGAGGGATATGAAGGAATAGCAAATTTTCTTTTCAGACACGCACAGGAAGAACGCAATCATATGATGAAGATATTGGAATATATTTTAAAAAGAGGTTCAAAAGCAAAAGTAGTTGCCATTCCTGCTCCGGACGCAAATCCAGTGAGTGTAAATAATTGTTTCGAAAAAGTATTTGAACAGGAGGTGGATAATACAAAGGCAATTTACAAAATAGTAAAAATGAGTTTTGAAGAAGAAGATTGGGCAACATGGAATTTTATGCAGTGGTTTGTAAAAGAGCAAACAGAGGAGGAAAATCTGGCCATCAGTTTATTAGATAAAATTAAAATTGCAGGAGGCGAAAAAACAGCAAGCGATACGTTGTATATACTAGATAAAGATTTGGAAAAGACTGCCGGCAATGTGAGAATGGCGCAGGATGTAACAGCGGATAATCCATAAATACTTTCTCTGCCGCCTAACTTATTTAAAAAAATTAAAGCGATGGAAAAATATCTCGTAAAAATAAAATCAATTGATAAGATCACTCATGACGTGCTAAGAATTGTTACCGAAAAACCTATTGGCTATAAATTCACTCCCGGACAAGCAACTGAAATTGCTATCAACAAAATCGGCTGGCAGGAAGAAAGCAGACCATTCACTTTCACCTGTTTGCCTGAGGATGACAGCTTAGAATTTGTTATTAAAACATATCCAGCACGAAAAGGAGTAACCAATGAGTTGTTGAAACTAAAAAAAGACAATGAGCTAATTTTGCATGAAGTATTTGGTGCAATTTCTTACCAAGGGGAAGGAGTGTTCATCGCAGGAGGCGCAGGCGTTACGCCTTTCATTTCCATTTTCAGACTTCTTCAATCAAAAAATAAGATTGGCAACAATAAGATTGTGTTTGCTAATAAAACCAAGGGCGATATTATACTTGAAAAAGAATTAAAGGATATGTTAGGCGATAATTTCATCAATATTTTATCAAAGGAAAATGTAAAGGGATATTCTCATGGAATGATTAGTGAGAATTTTCTTAAAACAAACATTGCAGATTTCAATCAGCAATTTTATGTATGCGGACCACCGCCTATGATAGAGGCAGTACTCAAACAGTTAGCGAGCTTGAAGGTGGCTGAAAATTTAATAACAAAAGAAGTAATCTAACAGAAATAGTTAAGCAATTCCAGAAAAATCATGAAAAATACTTTGACGAATTCTTTAGGTTCTCCCATTTATCCCCAAGATATAGCTAAAGAGAAAATTATAATTACATCTTAATAAAAATAATTATGAAAAACATAAACACCCTATCACTAAAAAATATCTGTTACACTATGGCTATAATAACGATGTCATTTTGTTTTAATTCCTGCTCACAAAAATCTGTCTCCTTTCAAATATCCACAGTTGTTCCGGCTGCCAAGGGTACGGTAAAAGTTAAAAAAGATAAAAACAATAATTATGTACTAAAAATATCCTTATCAGATCTTGCAGGGTCTGATAGACTACAACCTCCCAAAAACACTTATATAGTTTGGATGCAGACGGGCAAGAATAACACAAAAAATATAGGACAAATCAATAGCTCCAAGCGTTCCTTATCCGCCACTTTGGCAACTGTAAGCTCATTTAAGCCCCTAAAAATATTTATAACTGCCGAGGATGATGCTGGCATTCAGGATCCAAGCGGACAAGTGATTTTATCAACAGACAACTTTTAAAACTCATTCCTCCCAACCTTACACATGACCGAACCTTAATAAAAATAATAATAACATTAAAATAGCTTAATGAAAAAATTGTATCAATTACCACGCTTAAATAAGAATGCTAGCTTGAATTAATAAAGTATTTAAATGAAATGCTTTTACTATTTCTGATAAGAGTAAACCGGAAATCAATATTTAAATCTTGAATGAATATTATAAATCACTGATAAATTAGCTAATAACATATGAAGCTGCACATGAAAAAAACATCCTAAAGCAAGTAAAAAGAGAAAAATAATTTTCCAATAAAAACCAATACTTAAATAAATAATGAAACATAGCAAGAATAATTTTTTAATGTACAACGAAAAATTAAAACAACCTGTAAATACAGGATTTATAACTTATACATGCACCAATCACCCTGAAGTGATTGAAAACAAACCAGGAAAATGTCCTAATTGCGGAAAGGATTTAGTTAAAAAATACTAAAATGATAAAACCACGTAACTATAGGCTATGATTAAGACAGGGTTAAAATGGATAAAGGTACTTTATAAGAGAACCATTGCAAGCATTGCTTTTCTACCTGCAATTATTGCGCTGTCGTTTTTGCTTTTGTCATTTTTAATGATTCTGCTTGATTTTTCGGAAACGGGGAAAGCTATAAAATTAAACTTAGGCTGGATTAGTTTGAAAGATGCCAGTACGGCAAGAAGTATAATTTCTGCCATTGTAAACGGAATTATATCTCTTACTGTATTTAGTTTTAGCATGGTAATGATACTTCTTAACCAGACAGCATCGCAAATGAGTAACAGAGTTCTGGATAAATTAATTGGCAACCAGTTTCAGGAATTTATTCTCGGCTTTTACATAGGTACTATTGTTTACGCTTTATTTTTATTGAGTACCATTCGTGATATAGATTCTGGTATTTATGTTCCTTCTATTAGCGTTTATTTGCTTATTGCATTAACCATTACGGATATTTTTCTCTTTATATATTTTCTTCATTACATTACTCAATCTGTAAAATACGAAACAATTATTCATAGGATATTTGATGACACAATAGACTCCTTGAAGATAAGTTGTCTCCTCAAAGAGCAGCCGGAAATCATCGTTCCTGAAGCAGAAGGCATTAAAATAAACGCTTATAAATCAGGATTGTACCAGGGTTTTGACAGCGTGCAATTATTGAAACTTTGCGAAAAGGAAAATATAATAATTTACTTTCTTTATCCTGTTGGCACATTTTTGTTCAAAAATAATCCTGTATTAATAGTGGCTAATAAGAGTCCTTTATCAGAAGATTTTGAAAGCAAGTTGAAAACTGTCATCAATATACATCGGGGACAGGAAATCGAAACCAATTATTATTATGGATTCAATCAATTAATGGAAATCGCAATAAAGGCGCTAAGTCCAGGAATAAATGACCCTGGCACAGCTATTATAAGTTTGCGAACACTTGCAGATTTACTTGTGTATGG
Source organism: uncultured Bacteroidia bacterium (assembly GCA_964481195.1). Lineage (GTDB taxonomy): Bacteria > Bacteroidota > Bacteroidia > Palsa-948 > Palsa-948 > Palsa-948. The sequence continues at coordinate 50,986 of CAYZTB010000014.1, forward strand.
ACTGAAAAATTTTTCCGAAACAAATTTCAGAGACAAAAGTGGAAGCTTGCGAATTATTACCAAGGAAAGAAGTTTTGAAAAAATGTTTTCGGATTTAATTATTCCTATTTGGAATTATGGAAAAAACGATGATTCAGTGCAACGAGAGATGAGTCATGTTTTAACGCAGATGAAGATGCAGAAAGATCATCCGGTTATTAACACACTTCTTAGGTCAGTTCACGCTACTAAAATGGCTAATAATGATTTCTAACATTTAATAAACACAAAAATATGGACAACTTAAGCAAAGAGTCTAAAAATGAAGTAAGATCCGAATCGGGATTAAGTAAGTGGGCAAAAGCCAATAAAAAAATCTTTATAACTATTGGAGTTGCATTACTATTAATTATTACTATCTGGATTTGGAAATCTATTGAAATAAATAATATTAAAGCAAAAGCCGAAAGCGTTCAACTCCTTATAAAAAAGCAAGCCGCCAGCCAAATAATCCAATCACATGAAGCTCATTTAAAACTATTAGCTAAACCTTATGTATGGGCTGTACGAAGCGAAATGATGAGAGGCAATATTAACCAGCTTAACCTTTTTGCCAATGATATGATTAAAGAAAATAAATTTCAACTTATCGCTGTAGCCAACGATAAGGGCATAATTGTATCATCAACAAATAAAAAGCACGAGGGACAGGCTTTTTCTACTATTGGCAGAGAAACTGGTTTAACCGACAACAATACAACTGTAGAAAATGTTAACGATACTATTTTAATAATGACTTCTCCGATTATGGGCTTTAATAATCGCTTAGGAACCTTGCTAATAAAATACGCTATTCAGCCTCTGGTTTTTCAGGTGAAAGAATAAAATTAAAATACTCGATCAATTTTGAAAAATATGAATGAAATTATAAAGAGATTAGAGGTTTATTATTATGGTTTTCTAAACGCTATACCCCGTATTGCTCTGGCCGTTTTAATCTTAATTATTGGTATTCTTATAGCTGGTTGGCTTACATCTATTTTCAAAAAGAGCATAAAGGGAAAATCCTATGACCCACTTATGACTTCCTTTTTGGCGAAGGCTATAAAATTAGTTCTAATTATTTGTATTTTCTTTCTTGCGCTTCACGCAGCTGGCTTAAGCAGTATCGCAGGTGCTTTAATAACTATGGCAGGAGCTTCGGCTGTATTGCTGGGCTTTGCGTTTAAAGATATCGCTGAAAATTTTTTGGCAGGAATCATACTTGCTTTTAATCGTCCTTTTCATACGAATGATACCGTGCAGATAGAAGATGTGTTTGGAAAAATAAAATCTATGGAGTTCCGGTATACCAAGATCACTACGTTTGATGGCAGGAATGTTTACATTCCCAATTCTGATATTTTAAAAAAACCGGTGTTTAATTACACGGAAGATGGTTATTATCGGTCCGATTTTATTGTTGGAATTGCTTATGAAAATAATATAGAAAAGGCAAAAGAAATTATTGCAACATGTTTTGAAGAAAATGAAAGAGTCGTTAAGGATGTGCTTCATGTTAACTTTGTTGCAGAAGATGAATTGACGCCAAGTACGGTAAACCTTAAAGTATATTTTTGGATAACCACAGAGGATTTTAGAAGAGGTGCCTTGCAAACAAAAGGATTGCTGATACAACAAATTAAAGTAAAATTAGAGGCAAATGGATTTAATCTGCCAGCTGATATTACTGAACTAAAGTTTTACGAAGCTTCAAAGAGCTTTCCGGTTAATGCTGTTATAAAGAGTGAAAGCGATACCGTATTAAGAAGAATTAAAAAAGAAGTACCCGAAGATTGCAATAACAATAACAGGAACAGTGTATGACAACTCAAGAAAACAATGCTAATAATTATATAATCACTAATAAATCAAACTTACATGAATTTACTTACTAATGAAATGATGCCAGAATTGTTAAGCATCAATGCCGGAACATGCATATCGCTGTATATGCCCACGCACCGTACTCACCCTGACAATCTTCAGGATCCTATCCTTTTTAAAAACCTGGTAAAAAAACTGGAACAATCCCTGCTGCAACAATATTCAGCCTCAGAAGCTACAATACTGCTGAAGCCATTTGTAGAGCTTTCAAATAATAAAGAGTTTTGGAATCACACCTTAGATGGACTGGCTGTACTTAGCACAGCTGACATGTTCAAGAATATATTCTTACCCGTATCCACAGAAGAATTAACCGTGGTTGCTGACAGCTTTCATACAAAACCGCTTCGGAAATATTTACAGTCGGTAGAGCGTTACAATGTGTTGGGTTTAAGCCTTCACGATTACCATATTTATGAAGGCAACAGGCATTCGCTGACAGAATTAGTGCTTGCTCCGGGCATTCCAAAAAACATAAAAGAAGCATTAGGTGACGAATTAACCGAAAAGCATTCTACCGTTGCCTCCTATGGCGGTGTAGGCAGCGGAAGCAGCAACATGCACCATGGACATGGTGGCAAAGCAGATGAAGTGGATATTGATGCCGAAAGATTTTTTCGCTTTGTAGCAAAAACGATTAACGATCATTATTCCAAACTCTCAGGTTTGCCGCTTATACTGGCTGCATTGCCTGAGCACCACCAACTTTTTCATAAAGTAAGCAACATTCTTTCATTGCTTCCCGAAGGTATTGATGTGAATCCAAAGTCCGTAGAAACGAGTGAACTGGCGAAACATGCCTGGAAAGTTATGGAACCATATTGTAATGGTATCATCGACAAAGCTTATGATGAATACCAGCAGGCAAAATCAAAAGGTACAGGCAGTGATAGTATAAGTGATGTAGCTGTGGCAGCAGCAGCCGGCAGAGTAGATACGCTAATGATAGAAGCCGACCGCCAAATTCCGGGCAAAATAATAAACAGCACAGGCCGTATTGAAAAAGGCGATTTAGAAAACCCTGAAATGGATGATTTGCTAGATGACTTAGGCGAACTTGTAACAAAGATAGGCGGCAAAGTAATGGTTATTCCACGTGAAAAAATGCCTACTAGCACAGGTATCGCCTGTGTGTTTCGTTATTAAAATTAAAGCAAGCAATTGAAACTTCAAACAACTAAAAAATAGTACATATGAAAATCTTAATAGAAACCGGCAATAATATATCAGGAACCGAAGAAATGAAAGAACCTTTGAAAGCTACCATAGCAAATGCATTTGATAGCAAATTTTTATTTTTTGGTTTTAAGAGTTGATACCAATTTTTTCAGCCGTGTGAATTTTACAGCGCCCTTCATTTTTATTTCTTCACCGATAAGATAGCCGTAAGGTTGGAGTGATTGTATGTTATCAAAAATAACTTTAAGCATACCGAGAAAAGGAATAAACAGCATCATGCCTGCAACGCCCCAAATAAGTCCTCCTATAATTAAAGCAATCAAAGTTGCAAGCGGGTTGATGCTCACACTGGAACCAACCACTTTAGGAGTAATAAAATTATTATCGAGAAGCTGGACAAAAATGCAAACACCGGCAGCGCCCGCAGCATACCAGAGGGAATCTTTTGTTAAGAGTGCAATAAGCACCGGAAAAATACTGCCAATCAATACCCCAATGTAAGGAATGATATTAAGAATAGATGCAATTATCCCGAAGAGCACTGCATGTTTTAATCCTAACAATAAAAATCCGGTTGAATTAAGAACAGATAAAATTGCGATGTCAATTAATAATCCCAGAATGTATTTTGCTGAAACTTTGGACGTGCGTTCAACGATGTTTAAAATATGTGTGTGATGTTCTTCTTTACTTATTTTGAAAATAAAATTTTCAAATTTATCCCTGTAATAAGTGAGGAAAAAAATATAGATGGGTATGATTCCCGTTCCTGCGATAATAGTTCCGGTAAGGGTGAAAACACCTGATAAAATTGCTCCGGCCGATTCCATAATACCCTGCATCCGTTGTTTCATCCAGGCGATTTGCCTTTGCTCATCAATATGAAATTCTGAACTGACATACGCCTGTATACCGTTCAGTTTTTCAAAAATACTTTGTTTAAGCGCTGGTGCATCTTTCGTAAAACTTATTATCTGATTGGAGATAAAAAATATAACCCCACCAAAAACAATGATGGCGAGCAGTATGCTGAGAACGATTGCAGGCGCACGCCAGAGTCCCGATTTTTCGAGCTTCGCTGAGACAGGATAAAGCAAAAAGGTTAGCAGCAATGCTATGCAAAAAGGGATAAAAAACGTACTGCCTATTGACAAAAAAATTATTATCACTAAAATCAGTAGCAAATAAATTGTTGACTTTATATAAACTGGAAGTTCATTCATTTTTTTTTGAAATTAATATCTTAACTGTTTTCTAAAAAAATAATAGAAAAACCAAGCCACTTTCACAAGCCTATTACCTTCTTTGAATTTATTTTTATTGAATGAAATAAGGTAATAAGCTAGTTTGTGTTTTGAATTTCAGTTTTCAGAAAAGAAAGGAATTTTAATGTCTAATTTATTTATTTCAGGATATTAGTTATACAGTTTCAGTTTTATGGTATAGCTTCCGAGCGACACGATACCCCGAAGCTCCGCTTCGGGGTTATTCATGTGCGCCATCCATGCAAAGCCGAGTATTAAAACTTATCTTTGTCCCCTACTTTAATTTTAATGATAAATTTCTTTTTCGTAATAATCATTGAGGGAATGCTCATACAAATCATTTATCGGTTGTGAAGAATCATATTCGGGACTATTTTTCACTTCGTCCTTTGAGTGATTGATAATAACGTTCTGTTCCTGCCATTTTACATCTTTAATCCACTGTGGAGAAATGAGCACTTTTTTTCCCGAAAACCAGTTGCCGGTTTCCACAACAAGAAAATGAATTTTCCAGGTTACATCATCAATTATAAAATCTTCCACTTTGCCTATGTCACCGTCCGTTGCATGAATGTCATAACCTGTAACTTCATCTGTGCTTCTCAGATGCGGATCGTCATTAGCATGCTCTGCCGCTTTTATTTGTTTTATTTCCTTTTCTAAGGCGCTTACTTCAAGTATAGGATAGCCCCACATGCCCAGTCCTCGGTATGCATTTGTCCCGTATCCGTAATAGCCGGGCCAGGAGTAGTATCCACGCATCAACTCTTCCTGCTGACGCGAAACGGGTTTATCGGTGTCAATATCAGGACTGTTTTTTATTTTTTCTTTAGTAAGATTTACAGAAAATGTTTTTGATTCCCATTCAGGTTTTTGAAATGCTTCGGGCGAAATCAAAACTTTTTTTCCGGAAAACCATCCTCCCGTTTTTACAACCATGTAACGAATGGTTGAGGTGCGGTCATCAAAGTAAAACTCTTCTACTTTTCCAATTTCACCATCCGTTGCTTTAATGGTGTAGCCTAATAAACTGTTTATGCTGCGTTTCATATTATATTGTTTTTAATTGTTTGAATAATTAATTTGAATTTTAATTGATTATACTTTTGTTAGTTAGTTTAGAGCATTAATTAATTTTTATTATGATTAGAAAAATTTGTGCCTTTACCCATAAATCAAACATTTTTATTTTTTCTCATATTTTACAATGCAAAGTTATATTCACTCGTTTAAAAAGCGTTACATAATTATTTTAAAAAGTTACATAATTTCAACGCCTTCAGGAAAATTTTTTAAAAAATAAGTTTATCCAGTTCTGTAGACAGGAAAAATAAACATAAAAAAATCAGTCCAAAAAAAATTGACCAGCCAATGCCTGAAGAATATAAAGAACAAAAAGTACAGCTATACGTATGCATCCACAGCATTTGTAAATAATTCAAATAAAGTAATAAGGTGCCTGAATGATGTAATTTTTTTCAAGAATTGTGTAATAGATTGCTCAGCAATGCTGCTCATCTTTGTGGCATTATTTTAAAATTTAATTACTAAACATAAAAACAAAAACAATGAAATCTAAAATAATCTTCTCCAAACTTTGCCTAATAACAGTCATCGCATTATCAGGATGCCGGTTGTACAATAATTTTTATTCTGACTATGACAAGAGTGTAGATTTTACTAAATATAAAACTTATGCATGGTTAAATTCACAGAAATCAACTCCGTATTATAATGATGTGATTGAGAATAACGCTAAAAGTTTTGTGGATCATGAATTTAAGGACAGAGGATATACAGTTGATACTGTTAAGCCCGATGTTTTGCTGGAGCTCGTATTAAAAAGCGAAAAGAAAAAAGAAGTAGTTCAGACCAGTAATCCTTACAACTATTCTAATTATACATATTACAATTATCCCTACAATCCCATTTACAATGATAATTTATATTATGACAATCCGTATTACAATTACTATCCCAATTATAATTATAGTTTTCCTTATTCCTATTACCCAGACTACAACGCTACTACTACTACTACTACTAGGAAATACACGGAAAGTACCATCATCATTAATGTGATTGACAGGGCTTCAAACAAGTTGGTTTGGACAGGATCTGCCGAAGGCGATATCTATGACCCTCAACATTTAAAAGGTGAAATTCATCCCGCAGTAGATAATATTTTGAAACAATATCCTATTAAACCAATTGAAAAATCACAAACTAAAAAGTAAAACGAATTGAGCAACAGTAAAACTAAAGAACAGGCAACAGCGAAACTAAAGAAAGAAATTAATTAATTCAAAAACTAAACATTAGAATCAATTACAACGATTGTTCTGCTGTTTTATAGTCGGAGCAACTGCTTCTTTTCCTCAGAAAAGAAAAAACTACTAAGGATTGTTGCATGATGAAAGATGGCAAGAGGATCCAAAAGAAAGATGGCAAAATGATGCTAACACACGAAGATATGACCATGTGAGAAAGAACGGATGTGCCACTTCCTCTTTCTTATCGCTCATTGGGTTTTCCATACTCTTTATTTTTTTGTTCTTGGCTGATGAAGAATCGTTATTGATTTTTGGCATTTGCTGATTGTATGAGAAATATCCACTGAATATTAAAGCAATAAACAAAACAAAAAAAAGTGCTTCAATTTTCCAAATAAACATATTTTGATTTTATTATTTCTTGCGTTTCCCTTTGAATAAAAAGACAATGATTAGTATAACAGCAAGCGGAATAATCCACATGCTCCAACCCATACCCCAGAAATTATCATGCATCATTATATTTATCTTTTGTGATTCAAGTAAAAATCAGAATAACATATTATAAAGATATTGGATCTCTAAGTTCAGATATGGAATAACCCGTATTACTCAATGCCTCTTGCAACTTATCAATCTCAATTGCTTGTGAAGAGGTGATATCTGCTTCCTTTTTTGCCAAGTCAACTTGCACGGATGTTACACTGGGAGCAGCAGACAATTTATTTTTAACAGTTGTTGCGCATCCTCCGCAACTCATACCATTAACATGATATGTATGTGTGATTGGTTTTTTCATATTTTTTGTTTTAAACTTTTTCTCCTCTACGTCTGAATTGCCTTTTATTAAACCGTTTTCATCATGATTAGGATGTTCGTTGTTGAAATCCTGATTTGTCTTTTTGTCTAACATACTGCCTACCTCTTGGCCTAACATGGTTCGAGGTTTCTTTCTGTTTTGATCATTTTTAGTTTTTTTCATTTTTCTTTGTTTTATAGTGAAATAATTTGAACAGATTAAAGTCGAATTAATCAACTATTGAAAGTGTATCTGCCATTATAATTTTATTGTTTTTTTTTCATTGGTTCAATTTATTTTTTTTATTAATCATTCTATTTGACTAAATCTTTTTCAAAAAGTACTTTATGTTCCTGATAAATTTCTTTTGTGATTTGCCCTAAAGCAAAACGCTTTTGCAAAACGTCAAGTGGTGAATCTTTCTTTTTCCGCTGAGCCGGTATGTAGTAAGGTATTGCGAAAACCCAGAATATAAATACAAGCCAAACGAACCACCAAATTAAGTGCATTCCCCAAAAGTGATAACCGTCATACATATACATACTTTTAGTTTTTTAATTACGATTATTGATTATTTTGTTTTTAGGTTGAAGTTATTTTTTCATATTGTCCATGCCACACATTCCTTTTATGGATTTCATAACAGCTGGATGCGATTGCATTGAGCCCATCATCATTTTACATTTTGCAGGGTCAGCATCACACATTTCCATTGTGTTTCCCATCATCATATTGCACATGGATGAATCTTTACTGCACATGCTCATCATGTTCTCCATCATCCTATTCATCATGTCAGTATTGTTCATCATACTTTCTGCCATCATTTGTCTGCAACTGTCGCTATTCATCATTTCTTGCATCATTTCTGTCATATAGGGTTGATGATGAACGATACCGACCATAATATTTTTTCGTTGATTGTCGTCTTTGAGAGATTGGTCAGCAGTTTGTTTTGAATTACAGGCAAAAAGTAAAGTCATTGCTGCTGCAATGAAGATTGGAAGCGAGAATTGTTTTTTCATTTTTTTTAACTTTAGATTATGAATTGATTATTATTTTACTTTGATAATCTCTTTTGTGCTTCCGCAAGTTGGCATTTGTTTACCGAAATAAGGATTTGAAATTTTTGATTGTTCGCTTAACCAGTAAGCACCTTTTCCCTCGTTTGCCATAGGGCAAAACTGATAGTAAATATCCGTTGTGTTTATGTTAAGCGCTTTCATTGCCTTATACATAACGGTAGTCAAAGTCATGAAATGTTCCCGCTGATGTTCTAATTTACCAGTGTCTTTCATGTGTTCGGAATGGAAACTTAAATCCTTCGCATACTGCATCCATATTTTGTGTTGCTCGGCAGAAAGTTTTTCCATCGGAACTTTGTCAATGGCCTTAAACAATTCTTTTGCCGCTGTGCGAACACTATCACCGCTGTCGGTGGTTAAAGCATTTTTTACCTTAAGATATGCAGTCAATACATTATTGAGAGATTGATTGCTGTCTGCTTGCGCAAAGGTGCTTTGCACGAATACGGTTGCTGTGAGAGTAAACGCAAGAATTACCTTTTTCATTTTTTCTTAATTAAGTCTATTCCGCACTTCGGACACTTACCTGCTTTCTCGCTAGTAACTTCGGGGTGCATTGGGCAGGTGTAGCTCATTGCCACTTCCTTGTTATCGTTTTTTTTATCTGTTGAGCTTTTCATGTCTTTATGCATCATTGAGCAATTATCCATTTTGCCACTCATATCCATACACTGTCCGTCTTTCATCTGCATCTTTGTTCCGTCTTTCATAATGCACTCTCCGCTGGTCATACATTTAGTTCCATCCTGCATGGTCATGTTGTGTTCCATTGGCGTGGTTTTCCCATCTTTCATATACATCATTTGCCCGTCCTTCATCATGCAACAATCCTGCATCTTTGTAGAATCCGTTTTAGCTTGGGCGTAAGAGTTGCTTACTGTAAAACTTAATACGAGTATTAGCAATGAAGCTAAAGTGGTGGAAATCATTCTTTTTGTTTTCATAATTAACTATTTTAAATTTCTTCAGTAATGCAGTTGCCCATTTTTCAGTTTTGCTGTCACCCAATATGTTAGTTGATTATAAGTTGGAAATAATCTGCCCGAATGTAGTTACTGATCATTGTTGTACGGATAGTATTCGTTGAGTGCTTGTTTTTAACAGTCAAAAGGGGAATTATAATCTATACCAGGGAACAAAGAGGAAGTTTCTTTTCAGGCAATCCGTTACACTGTTTCGAAAATAGGTTACATGAGCCACACTTTTCTCGTTGACTATGAACTCTAAAAGAAAAAGCAATATCAGTTTGTTGTTTAAGGAAGGATTGAAAACACCCAACAACAATATCCTTTTAATTATTATTAATAATTTTTAAAGAGGATTCGAACTTGTAAATGGTTGAAATAACGTTATTGTGTGAGAAGCAGATTTTGAGCAATTTATTTCGAATTTCATTCAAATGAAAAGCCCTTGAAAGTGAAACACTTTCAAGGGCTGGATCTTTATGCGGAAAAAGAGGGATTATCTTGATAGCTATCGGGCGTGATCCCTACTACTCCCATTGTCATAATCAAATCAGACCTTTCAGGTCTTTTGTTTTTTACATTCACAAACTCAAGCAAGCTTGGTTTGTTCATTCCAAAAACAAAAACCCCGCTATTGCGGGGTCTGATTTGATTTATCTGCGGAGAGAGAGGGATTCGAACCCCCGCTG